>CAMCMP010000007.1 GCA_945876095.1 Chitinophaga pinensis | reverse complement strand
GCCTCTATGAAATTCTACAGATTTTAAGTATATCCATATTCGAAAGAATGCCCATAAATCAGCTGTTTCAGCAAACTCAATTACAATATTTCAAAGAACAAAAAGATAATCAATTGAATATCTTTGATTTATAACGCAACGCTAGTGATGCATATTATAACTTAACATTTAGTTATGCATATTTAAAGAATAAAGATTTAGCTTTTAAATACTTGGATCTAAGATGGCCAATTTCTAGGCGAAATAAAGCAAAATTAGGTGGTGGTGAAAGTAATCTTGCAAAGGTTTATAATATATTAGAAAACAATGACAGCGCCCTTATTTACAATACTCCTACTGTAAAAGTCAATGAAAAAATGGTTTATGAAAAAAGGTGGAGTGGAGCATATGTAGTACAGGGAGATATTTATCGTTCTCTAAAAAAATATGATTCTGCCATCATTTATTACAAACTTTCTTTTCCTTTGGCAATAAGAGCATTTTTTTATAAGGATTATTTAGAAGCATCTTCTGGATTAACCAGTACCTATTCAGCTTTGAATGAAGTTGATTCAGCTATTTATTATGGAAGTCAGGTTGTCACTTACTCTAAAACATTCACCTTTACCGAGGGACTGTTAAATGCCTACAAGGTTTTGTACAAAATGTATAAAGTAAAAAATAGACAAGATAGTTCTTTTAAATATTTAGAATTGTCGCAGCAATTAAGTGAGCAATTGTACAATAGCTCCAAAATAAACGAAGCACAAAATATTGCTTTGGGAGAAGAAACCAAAGCCAAGGAATTGGCTGAACAAAAAGCCGAACAAAAAAAGCAGCTCTTCGCCATTTTTGTTTGGCTGTTAATCCTTACCATTGTGGTTTACATTAATGTCAAGCGAAGACAAAAAAATAAAATTAAAAAAATTGAAGAAGACCGTAAGAGCAATGAACTATCGGCTGCTCGTGATTTACAGATCAGCATGCTTCCCAAGAAAGTACCACAAAGAGATGATTTAGATATTGCTAGTTTTATTAGATCTTCAACAGAAGTAGGGGGTGATTATTACGACTTTTTTGAACACAAAGGCAGTGCCCTATATTCTGTATGCGGCGATGCCACTGGTCATGGGGTGGCTTCTGGTATGATGGTTTCAGTTACCAAAGCTGGTTTAAACGGTATTGATGCATTACCTGCTAATACCATCTTGCACAAATTAAACAATGTAGTTAAGAATATTGATTTAGGGACTTTAAGAATGAGTTTAAACATTGTTCAAATAAAGCCTACTGAATTTGAATTGAGTTCTGCAGCCATGCCACCTGTATATCATTATGTGGCAGCTACCAATAAAGTGGAGGAAATTTTAATTGAAGGCCTTCCATTAGGTGGACTAAGAGAGGAGCATTTTGATATCCTTACAAGAAGTTTTAATACAGGAGATATTATTGTGCAATTATCTGATGGGCTTCCTGAAGCTCCCAATTTAGTAGGGGAGATGTATGATTATGAAAGGTTAGGTCAACTGATTGAAATCAATGGCAGCAAATCAGCGCAGGGGATGATTGATTCCTTGATTGCATCTGTTGATAGTTGGCTTCAAGGTAAACACAATCCAGATGACATTACTTTAGTAGTCATTAAGAAAAAATAATTTGCTAAAATTGTTTATTACCAATAAAAAATGAATATGAAAAAGTATTTTTTGATTTTGTTGTGTGTAACAGTTGTAAAACAAGAGGCATTTTCGCAGGATAAAAAAAGCGGATATGATTTTAATAGACCTATTAAAAACATAAGAGATAGTAGCCGATCTTTCTTATCAATGCCAGATTCAAAGGACAAGTCATTTTATTTGATGAGACTAGGAAGTACCTACACATTAAAGAATGCTGATAGTGCGATTTTTTATTTAAAATTGTCAGAGCAAATTGCCATTAAATTTAATTTCAAAGAAATTTATCCTCGTATTCACAATGGCCTGGGATCCGTTTATAGATATATGAAAAGCAACTATTCTAGTTCATTATACTATAATACTTTAGCTAAAAAAGAGAGAGAGGACTTAGGAATAATTTCAGATTTTCCTGACTTAAATGTAATGGAAGATTATGCATTCATGGGGAGCAACAGTAAAGCTGAAAAACTGCTTGAAAAAATTAAACCTACAGTTTTTGATGTAAGCAAAAAAAAAGGTTCCCCTTATGTTGGTATGGTTGCTCAATGTTATGATGAAATGAATGAAAGTGATTCTGCAATAAAATATGGTTTATTGGCATTGGATCTTGAGCAACTCCGAACAGAGGCTAAGCGAATGTTATTCCCCTACGTAGTTTTGGGAAAAGCTTATTTTAAGAAGAAGGAGTATAGGAAATCACTCAATTTTATTTTTTCAGGCTTAAAGTACAAACTAGCTATTAAATATGAAAAAGATATTCAGCAAGCATATGTCTGTGTTGCCAATGATTATTTTGGTTTAAAAATTATGGATAGTTCTATTTATTATGCCAGGCTTTCTTATAATTTGGGTAGAAAAAGTTCTTTCAATGAAGTTGTTTTAAATTCCAGCCAACTATTATTTAAGATTTATAATGAGCAAAATAAATTTGACAGTTCTTTTAAATATTTACAAATTTCTTCTGCATTAAAAGATACGTTGGCTATCCAAAATAGGGTCAATGATATTGACAATTTAAACCTGAATGAATCAATCCGAGAACTGGAAAAGGTAGATCAAGAAAAACAAAAAAATAGATTAGTTTTTGGCTTTTCATTATTTTTTGTCATTAGCTTTTCTGTTTATGCCTTCTATAACAGGTATAAGCAAAAAGAAAAAGTTCGTGCTATTGAAGATGAACGAAAGAATAAAGAATTAAAGGCAGCACAAGATTTGCAATTGAGTATGTTGCCTAAAGTATTACCCCAAAATACCGACTTAGATATTGCGGCATATATTAGATCTTCAACAGAAGTAGGGGGTGATTATTACGACTTTTTTGAACACAAAGGCAGTGCCCTATATTCTGTTTGCGGCGATGCTACTGGTCATGGGGTGGCATCTGGTATGATGGTTTCTGTAACCAAAGCTGGCTTAAATGGTATTGATGCTTTACCTGCCAATACCATCTTACATAAATTAAACAATGTAGTCAAGAATATAGATTTGGGGACTTTAAGAATGAGCTTGAATGTAGTTCAGATAAAGTCAAATGAATTTGAGCTGAGTTCAGCTGGAATGCCGCCAATATACCATTATGTAGCAGCTACCAATGAAGTGGAGGAGATTTTAATTGCAGGTCTTCCACTGGGTGGACTAAGCGATGAACATTTTGATATCCTTACAAGAAGTTTTAATATAGGAGATATTATTGTTCAATTATCTGATGGGCTTCCTGAAGCTCCCAATTTAGTAGGGGAGATGTATGATTATGAAAGGTTATGTAAGTTGATTGAGATCAATGGCAGCAAATCAGCGCAGGGGATGATTGATTCCTTAATAGCATCTGTTGATAGTTGGCTTCAAGGTAAACACAATCCTGATGACATTACTTTAGTGGTAATTAAGAAAAAATAATTTACCCATATTAATAATTGCCAATTATAGAATCAATATTTAAAAGAAATTCTTTTATAGTTTTGATAACATCATCAGTTAGTTTATTTACAACTACTTTTTTAAATAGTAAAAATTTATATAAAATGAACCAATTAAGGAATATATTTGGCTCAAAATTTTATATTTAATTAAGGGTATAAGTTTTACTCGAACTGAATACTGGTTAGTTAATTATTTCCTCTCATTTATTTAAAATTTAATTTATTTCTGATTATATAAATAATTCATCATGAAAAGTCTTACTAAATCAAAAAATAGTTTTATCTCAAAAATAGTTCTTGCTATTTTTTGTATTTTTTTAATGCAAAATCCTTTTGCTCAAAACTCGAATAATAATAGTCGGGATTTAAGTTACCTTACCTCTGGAGGAAAGCTACATCCCTTGCAGGCTATCATGG
Source organism: Chitinophaga pinensis (assembly GCA_945876095.1). Taxonomy (GTDB): domain Bacteria; phylum Bacteroidota; class Bacteroidia; order Chitinophagales; family Chitinophagaceae; genus Ferruginibacter; species Ferruginibacter pinensis_E. The sequence goes on along the minus strand of CAMCMP010000007.1, from coordinate 123,101 downwards.
ACATCAGGCATTATACAATTGCCTTAGATATTGATATTGCCAATCGATCTTTTAAGGGTTCAACTGAAGTTAATTTGAATCTTTCTGAAAAAACCAATACCATTTTATTAGATCTAATTCATTTCTATACTATCACTCAAATAAAAGTAAATAATAAAGTGGTTGCTTTTGATCAAAAGGATGATAAAATATTTATCAACTCGGCTGCTGGTTTTGAAATTGGCAATCAAAAGGTATTAGTAGAATACAATGGTATACCGCCGGTTGCTATTAAACCCCCGTGGGATGGAGGTTTCACTTGGTCTAAAGATTCTAATGGGAATGATTGGATATCTATCAATATTCAGGCAGAAGGTGGAAAAATGTATTTTCCTTGTAAAGATCATCCAAGTGATGAACCGAACGAAGGAGTAGATATGAAAATTACTGTTCCAAAAAATTTGGTAGTAGCTGGCCCTGGATTATTACAATCGGTGACTACTAAAAATAGTAAATCCACCTATTTTTGGAAAACTAATTATACCATTAGCAACTATTGTATTTTGTTCAATATTGGAAAATACAAAGTAGCGAAAGATCTGTATACTACTATAATGGGAAATACCGTTCCTATTGAATATTATGTATTGGAAGTAGATACGGCACAAGCCAAAAAAGTAATCGAACTTAAGAAAAGAGATACTAAAATTCTAGAAAAATATTTTGGAGAATATCCATGGGTAAAGGAAAAGATTGGTGTTGCTGAAGTTCCAAATTCTGGAATGGAACATCAGACTATGATCACTTTTGATAATAAATTTACTTACAGGCAAGTGGGTGGTCATGAATATTCTGCTAATTTATTTCATGAATATGCACACGAATGGTGGGCAAATAAAGTAACCAACAAAGATTGGGGTCATATGTGGATTCAAGAAGGTATAGCAACCTACGCTGAAGCATTGGCTATGCTTGAATTAGGGGGAGAAGCTGCTTATGATGAAATTATCGCAGGGCATAGACGGGGTTCAAAAAATGCTCATGCTGTTGTACCAGCTGGTGAAGGGATTTCAGAAAAGGAAGTTTATTCGGGTGGCGATATCTATACCAAGGGCTCTTTTTTCATGCATAGTTTGCGCTATTTGATAGGGGACGAAATATTCTTCCCTACATTAAAGAAATTAGCTACCGATCCTCAGTACACTTACGATAATTTTGTAACTACTCAAGATGTTGAAAAATTATTTAGTACAGCAACCGGAAAAGATTTAAAACTATTTTTTGATTTCTATTTGAGAACTACTGATATTTTAGATTTGAGTGTCAAAGAAGTGGGTTTTCAAAAATATCAGATTAAAATTAATAATTTCTTTATGCCTATCCCTATGGAAATCACTGCAAATGGAAAATCAAATCGTATGGTGATTTCTAAAGAAGGTATTACTGTGAACAGTGCATTACCTCCACAAGTTGATGCCAAGGGATTTTATTTAAAAAAAGTAACTCTTAAATAATGAAAAGACTCTTTAATTTAATAACAGCCTGTTCTCTTTTTTTATTTCCAATTTTATCTAAGGCGGACACTTATCCGATTAATAAAAAAATTGATATTAAGCATTATTCCTTTGCACTTACTTTATCTGATAATAGTGATGAAATCATTGGTTCTTCGAATATTACTATCAGCTTTAAGCAAGCAGGGGTTCAAAATTTTCGCCTAGATCTTATCAATCAATCAATAGAGAGAAAAGGAAAAGGGATGATGGTTGATGGAGTATTTATGGATAAAAATCCAGTTAGCTATTCTCATCAAAATGATGCACTCATTATTAATTTACCTTCCCCTTCTTTAATAAACCAAACCTTGATTTTTACCATAAATTATCATGGTATTCCTTCTGATGGTTTAAGAATAGGAGCTACTAAATTGGGCGATCGTAGTTTTTTTAATGAAAACTGGCCCAACAGAGGTAGACATTGGTTACCCCTTATTGATCATCCTTATGACAAAGCCACTTCTGAATTTATTGTAAAAGCGCCTTCTCATTATAAAGTAATTTCAAACGGATTGCTTTTAGAAGAATCAGATTTAGGTAATAATACAAAGCTTACACACTGGAAACAATCAGTTCCTGTTTCTTCTTGGTTATTTGTCTTAGGAGTAGCTGATTTCGCTGTTAAATATGTGGATGAGTTTAAGGGAAAATCAATTCAAACTTGGGTGTACTCAAAAAATAGAGAAGCAGGTTTTTATGATTTCGACGAGCCTACAAAAAAGGTATTGGAATTTTACAGTTCTTATGTTGGCCCTTATGCTTATGAGAAATTAGCCAATATCCAAACGCCTAGTGTAAATGGGGGTATGGAAACTTCTTCTGCTATTTTCTATGGAGAAGATTTAGTAAATGGTAAAAGGGATGAACGCATTAGAAATATAGTCATTCATGAAATTGCTCATCAGTGGTTTGGTAATGCAGTCACTGAAACTACTTGGGACGATGCTTGGTTGAGTGAGGGTTTTGCTACCTTTTTTACTTTGCTATTTATTGAAAATGAATATGGAAAAGAAGAATATAAAAAAGGTATCATCAAAGCTAAGAAAACCGTATTTGACCTGTCGTTAAAAATACCTGACTTTAGTATTGTTGGCAATAGGACTGCGGAAAAGGAAGCAGTGACGAATGGACTTACTTATCAAAAAGGTGCTTGGATACTACATATGCTTAGAGATTTATTAGGTGAAAAAAGTTTTCAAAAAGGCATCAGTAATTATTATGGAAAATATTACAACTCAAATACTACCACCGATGAGTTTAGAATTGAAATGGAAAAAGCATCTGGTAAAGATTTGAAGGTATTTTTTAAGCAGTGGTTGTATCAGCCTATTAATCCTGCTATTAATGCTGTTTGGAAATATGATGCTGCTGTAAAAAAAATAAAGCTTCAATTAACTCAATCGCAATCTGGAGATTTTTTATTCAATACTCCAGTGGAGATTGGTTATTATAAAACAGGAAGCACTACTCCAACTTTTTTAAAAATGAATCTCAGTCGCAGGCAAGAAGTATTTACTTTCTCAGTGGCCTCTGTTCCAGAAAAAGTGGAGTTGGATCCAAGGAATGTTTTACTAAATAATGGAAATTTAACGAAGGAGTAAATTTTATCTCAGTTGAGTTTGATGATTCAAAAGGTAAAGTTGAATACGAGATGAGTGATTACTATTATTTAATGTGTTGATAGGTATTCACTACTATTTTAAAATAATTGGTGTCATACATTTTTTTCATGGTGAAAAGGAAGTCCTGTTTTTCTTGTTTTGTTTTATCTATCTCCAATACTTTTAAGTCCTTGTTAAGTATGTGTAAGATTAGTTCAGTACAATACATTGAGGTGGAATCCTCGAAATCACCGAAATCATCAAAGGGAATTTTTTTATTAAGATGGTATTTAGCCAAACCGGCTAATTGAGAATTGGTATTATTGGAGGGTGATTTAAAACGAGTGATTACTATTTTGTTTGGTTGGGAATATTTCAAAAATTCATCTAAATATTGAATCTGTATCCCATCAATTTTTGAAACATCTGATGAAAGCGAATGGACTACCGCCCATTTCCCATTGTCGATAACTATTATTCCTGCATGGGTTACATCAAAGGGAGCTTGGTTTAGTCGAGTTGCGATTACGTTACTAAAATAGCCAAAGCCTCTTCTTAGAATCAAGTCTCCTTCCTGTATTTTAGTAATTTCAGTGGGTGAAATTCTAGCGTAATTAAATTTGTTTTGTACCTCTTTTTTTTCTTCTAAGGTATCGAGATAGAAAAATAATTTTATACAAATAATTATAAAAAAAAGTACTCCAATAATAAAATAAAATATTTTAAGTTTCATTTTATTATTGGAGTAAGATTTATTTATAAAAATTAATGAGCTTTAACGCTGGTATCTGTACTTTGCAGTAGTGTTGTATCAGCAATATTTTGTAGTCCGGTGCTATCTCCTGTTACATTGGTTGGATTTTCACCACCCATTCCTTCTTTTTTCATAGCAACCAACCATTTACCATTGATTTTTTTCAATGGAATTTGTTCTTCTTTTGACGTTGCTTTATCTTTAAAATAAACGATGGCAACAGAATCCTTTACTTCAGATTTTACAAATTCTAATGTTTCTTCTGCTTTTTTAGTTGCTGTATCTGCACCCATTTGATCTCCCATTTTAGTAAATGATTCCATCAATTTTATTATCCCTTTTGTATTATCATCTGATAATTTCATTGCCTCTTCCCATTTTTTTTCTTGTATTGCTTTAGAAAATTGTTTTGCTACATCCTCTGGTTTTTCGCTGCTAGAACAAGAAAAAAACACTACAGAACAGAATACTAGCAAAGCTAATAGTTGAATACTTTTTTTCATTTTATTTTTTTTAGAATTAGATAATCTTCGAATTTAACATTTTTTATTATTTACAACAACACTTAACAATTTAATATTGTTCACTAATATATTTTCTTTATCAATTAAAAACATATTTAATATTTTTTTATTATTTATCTAACTAGAAATAAAAAGGTTATTTTATTAAATCTTTTTTTTAATAATTCCTTCATTTTTTTATAAAGTCATTTAACCTTTCTATTTATTTCAGAAACCATGAAAGGTTGATAGATAAAACATTCGATTAAATTTGAATGTTTTATACGCTCATTGTTAATTTATACCTTATTTTTTAAATAATTTCTAAAAAAAAATGCTACTTGTGAGAATTTGTAAATTATTCATAACTTTCCACTTGATATTTGATTTCTGAAGCTATTCTTACAGTTATCTGTATTAAATGAATAAAATCAATGCTATTCATCGACTAATTAAACGATCAGTTAAACCACTAATTAAAATTTAAAAAATGAGTAAAAAAAGAAACATTACCAGACGAGGCTTTATTCAGTCTTCGTCTGCTGCTGCTGCTGGATTTATGATTGTTCCGCCTAATGCGATTGCTGGATTAGGGCACAAGGCACCCAGCGACAAACTTAATATTGCTGGAATTGGTATTGGGGGAATGGGAAGAGGTAATCTAGAGCGCATGGCTGGTGAAAATATTGTTGCATTGTGCGACGTTGATTGGGGAGTTGGTAGAAACAATGTTCCTAAAGTTTTTGAAACTTATCCTAAAGCGGCAAAGTATCAAGATTGGCGTAAAATGTTTGATGAAAAAGCTAAAGATATCGATGCGATTTTGGTAGCTACTTCTGATCATAACCACGCTGGTCCATCTGCTCATGGAATTACATTGGGTAAACATGTGTATTGTCAAAAGCCAATGACACATTCTGTATACGAATCTCGTTTGTTAACTAAACTTGCTGCAAAGTATAAGGTGGCTACACAAATGGGTAACCAAGGATCTTCAGCAGAAGGTGTTCGTTTAGCTTCTGAGTGGATTTGGAATGGTGAAATAGGTGAAGTGAAAAGTGTAGAAGCTTATACCAATCGTCCAATTTGGCCTCAAGGTTTAAAAGTTCCAACTGAAACGGTTGCAGTTCCAGATAGTTTGAATTGGGATCTATTTATCGGACCAGCAAAGAAGCGTGCTTATAATCCTGCTTATCATCCTTGGGTATGGCGTGGATGGTGGGATTTTGGAACTGGTGCTTTAGGAGATATGGCTTGCCACGTAATGCATCCAATTTTTACTGCTCTTAAATTACAATATCCAACTCATGTAATTGGAAGTTCTACTCCATTGATGCCTGATAGTGCTCCTAGTGCGCAAATTGTTCATCTTACTTATCCAGAACGTAAAAGACCAAAAGGTGTAAAAATTAATCTTCCAGAAGTTAAGGTGACTTGGTATGATGGCGGATTGAAGCCTGAGTTCCCAATGAACTGGCCTGCTGATAGAAAGCAAGATTCTGGAGTTATTTTCCATGGTACTAAAGACTCATTGATTTGTGGTGAATATGGTACCGATCCAATTCTTCTTTCTGGCAGAGTTCCTAATGTTGAGAAAACACTTCGTCGAATTGAAGTATCTCATGAAGCAGATTGGATCAGAGCATGTAAAGAAAGTCCAGAAAATCGCATCTTGTCTGCATCAGATTTTAGCGTTTCTGGTCCATTCAATGAAATGGTTGTAATGGGAGTACTTGCAGTTCGTCTTCAGTCTTTGAACAAAGTGTTACATTGGGATGGACCTAATATGAACTTTACTAATATCACTGCTGATGATAAATTAAGAATCAGTAGAAATGAAACTACTTCAGCAAAAGATTTTGCTGCTGAACTAATTAGACATACTTATCACAATGGATTTACATTGCCTGATATGCCTGTTTAATTCAAAAAAAACAATTAATAAAAGGGGCTCAGATGCAATCTGAGCCCCTTTCTTTTTTAGACATTAATCACAGAACTTATTCAAAAATTTATGTTGGAAAATCCGCTACTAATTACCCAATCTGTCAACTGGAATTTTTCAGCTACAATATTTGCTATATTTGATCAGTACTATTGTTTGTATCCTAACTAAATTAGAAAATAATGAATTATAGATACTGGATTGCCTTTGTTTTGCTTCTGTTTAAAGGTTTGGTTTTAGTAGCTCAAAAAGCTGATTCGCCTACATTGGTAAATTTTAAAATTATTGATGCTACAACTGCTAAGATAACTCCAGCAATGATTTGTTTGATGGACTTAAAAGATAGTTCAATCCACACCCCTTCACAAAAATCTGTTGTCGGATCATTATCAAAAATTTCAGATTTTTATAAAGGCATTGAGTTTAGTTCACTTAAAAATTGGACAGGGCCCATTCGAAAAATGAATGGTATTGGAACCAACAATGATCGAAGTTTTGTTTATGGCTCATTACCTTCACTTCCTTATTGGAAAGCCCCAGTGATTTATCAAGTATCAGGAAATTTTGATATCGAATTAATGCCGGGTAAATATCATATTAGTATAGAACATGGCAATGAATATATTCCAATAGGTGAAGATTTTATCATCACAGGTAAAGAGACTACTACAAAAAAATCTTTTACACTTAAACGTTGGATTAATCTTCCTCAAAAAGGATGGTATTCTGGTGATGTGCATGTTCATCATCCGACCACAAAGAAGGAGCACAAAGATTTTTTACTAGAATATGCTACTGCTGAAGATGTTCACATGGTAAATATCCTTGAAATGGGGCACCATTCTGATGCCAACACCGATTTTAAGCAAGAGGGGTTTGATGAAAAGTTTAGAATATGCAGAGGGAATATTTGTCTTGCTTCTGGTCAAGAAGGCCCACGCAGTGATTTTGGCCATATCATTGGACTAAATATTAATCAATTTATAAGAGAGCCTGATCCTGGTTATAATTATTATGATCTTGTATTTAAAAAGCTTCATCAACAGCCTGGCGCTATAGTTGGTTTCGCTCATTTTTCTTGGAATGGTTGTAGTTTGCCTCGTGGTTTTCCTTGGTATGTTACTTCAGGAGAAATTGATTTTGTTGAATTACTTCAGTTTTCAAAAATAAATACACTTGATTATTACGATTACCTAGATCTTGGATTTAGGCTTACTGCTGCAGCTGGAAGTGATATTCCATGGGGTTCTACAATGGGGGAAGTGCGTACTTTTGTATATACAGGAAAAAATTTCTCCGCTAATAAATGGTTTGAGGGATTAAAAGCTGGAAATACATTTGTATCAAATGGCCCTGCAATTTTTCTAAAAGCAGATGGCAAATTTCCAGGCTCAGAAATCATTCAGCATAAAGGTTCTTCCACAGTACTTTCTGTTAAGGGTATCTCTAATCCTTCTATTGGAGTAATTAGTAAGATTGCTATTTATAATAGTGATGGCCTGGTAGCTGAAAAAATTAATACAGGCAAAAAAGACTCCTTAGACATAAAGATAAAACATACGCTTACACATAGCCAATGGCTTGCAGCTGCTGTGTTTTGTGAAAATAGTGCCGTTGCTCATACTACTCCTATTTATTTTATTGTAGATAATCAACCTACCTGGAATGATAAAAAAGCGCCCGCTATTATTTTAAAACAAGAAGATGCAATTAATAAAACAGAGCAAGAAGAAAAAGCATTACCCAATCCTGATCAAGGGATATTAACGAGGCTTGCAAACGCAAAAGTATTTTATAAAAATCTGCGAGCTCATATACAACAATCAGCGATAATAGCAAAATAGTGCTATTAAAATGTATTCAATTGGGTAAAGAATAATTATGTTAAATTCGTATCATAAGGAAGCTTACTAATTTGAATCATTGTAAATAGAATCATCCGAAAAAATAAATTTAAACTCAAACAAAATGAACACTAAAATCCATCCAGTAACTAAAGAAGTAGTAATCCATTTTCAACTAGGAAGGCAGCTAATATCGATTGTAGGAATTGTTTTATTGGTTATCTTTTTTGTATCTCCTTCAAATCTTTTTGCAAACAACTTTTCAATAATCGATAAAGGTAAGTCAGCATTAAGCCCTAAGCCATCTCAGAAAATGCAGAGTTGGGCAGAAAAATTGGGATTCCCTTCTGGTAAAAAAGTTTTGTTATTACATATTGATGATGTAGGAATGTGTCAGGAGGCAAATACCTCTACTTACAATTATATAGAGAAAGGGTTTTTAAATTCTGCTGCTGTGATGATGCCTTGTCCAAATGCTGAAGAAGTTATTCTGTGGTCAAATAAACATCCTAAAGCTGATATCGGTCTACATCTTACCCTTACCAGTGAATGGAAGAATCACCGTTGGGGTCCTATTACAGATCCTAAAAAAGTACCTGGTCTAATTGATCCTGAAGGAAAATTGTGGCATGAAGTTCCTGATGTAGTGATGCACGCATCGGCTAAAGAGGTAGAGACTGAAATTCGTGCACAGATTGAAAAATCTATTGCACTAGGTCATCGACCTGATCATATTGATACACACATGGGTACACTTTATGGATCACCTGAATATGTAAAAGTGTTTTTAAAAGTTGCTGAAGAATACCATATTCCAGGTAATATTATAGATGTTACCAATCCTTTGGTTGCTGCTGATTTTAAAAAACAAGGATATCCAATCACTGAAGAAGTAATTAATACGGTTCGCAATTATAAATTACCTCAACTTGATAATTTCACTAGTGTTGGTCCTGGTGCTACTTACGAGATAAAGAGAAAAAACTTTTTCGCATTGGTGAAATCATTGAGTAATGGACTGACTGAAATTATTTTTCATCCTTCTGTGCCAAATGAAAATTTAAAATCTATCACAGGTAGCTGGCAACAACGCGGATGGGAGGGTGATTTATTTGCAGATCCGGTGGTTATAAAATTTCTTAAGGACGAAGGAATAATTATTACAGACTGGAAACAGATTATGAAAAGATTTACAGCAAGAAAATAAATGAAGTCGGATAGATTAATTTCGGTTGACGTATTTAGAGGCCTTATCATTGCTATGATGATCTTGGTTAATTATCCTGGATCATGGAAATATATGTATGCGCCTTTAGTTCATTCAAATTGGAATGGATTAACTTCAACTGATTTCATCTTTCCTTTTTTTATATTTATTGTAGGAGTATCTATTGCACTTTCTTATTCGAAGCAACTTACTGCATCGAAATCAAGAAAGGAGATGGTAAAGAAAATTTTAATTAGAGGACTTAAAATTTATACCATTGGATTTTTCTTACATTATTTACCCAACTTTGATTTTACTAAAATTGATCTTTTTGGCGTATTGCAACGTATTGCAGAAGTATTTGTAGTAGGCGCGCTGCTTTTTATTTTCACTTCATGGAGAACACAGATCTATATCGTGTTGGTAATATTAGTTGGCTATTGGCTTACCATGTCCTTTATTTCTACCGATGCTTTTTTGGCAGGAACATTGGAGCCAGGAGTAAATTTTGCTGCATGGGTAGATTTATTATTGTTTCCAATAAAAACAATTGGTGATCATGGCTGGAACGCAGAAGGATTTTATAGTTCATTACCTGCTATTTCATCTTGCCTATTGGGCATGTTAGCTGGGCGATTGATTGTTGAACAAAAAACTTCTGAACATACCGTCAGCTGGCTTTTCGTAGCAGGTGTTGGATGTATTTTGGTTGGGTATATCTGGGGCTGGTTTTTTCCAATAAATAAAAAAATATGGACGAGTTCCTTTGTTTTAATTACATCCGGATGGGCGGTAGTTATATTTTCTCTTTCTTTATTTTTAATAGATTTGAAAGGGTATAAAAATAATCTATTGTCTAAAATTGGAGTTATATTCGGGTCTAATGCCATTCTGATATACATTAGTGCTGATCTGTTTGAAACGATTTATAAACATACGGGAATACATAATTTTGTTTATTTGGGCTTGATCAATCTTGGTATGACTGAATTAAATGCCTCATTGATCTGGTCATTGTGCTCAGTGTTTTCATGTTTTGTGGTTGGCTTATTATTGTATAGAAAAAAAATATTTTTTAAAATTTAAATTGTATCATTAAAATGACAGCGAGGCAAATCACCCTACTCTTTACATTTTCTTTATTATACGCTTGCGGATTAAAGAAAAACAATAATCGTATCGAAAAGGCTAAAGCGATTCGAATGATACAATTGGATCCAACGCATAGTCATGCTGCTGCTGCTCAAAATGATCGATTGGATTTTTTGGATAGTACTGTTTACGTCTATACTCCTGATAAGAATTCTATTGAACCTTACCTTAATCAAATCAAATCTTTAAATAGTAGACAACTAGATCCAACCAATTGGAATGAAGATATTTATTCTGGTCCTGATTATTTAGAAAAAATGGCAGCAGACAAGAAGGGAAATGTAGTTGTATTATCGGGTAACAATCGATTGAAAATTGACTACATTGAAAGTTCAATCAAAGCGGGAATGAATGTGTTTGCTGACAAACCAATCGTTATTAATAAAGCGGGATTTGAGCGTTTAAAAACATCCTATGAGTTGGCTGATCAAAAGGGAGTTATATTGTTTGATATGATGACTGAACGATATAGTCTCATCAATAGAGTGCAAAGAGAGCTAATGCAAGACTCTATGTTATTTGGAAAGCAGACTAGGGGAACTAAAAATCACCCTGCTATTTTAGAATCAAGTGTTCATCATTTTTACAGAGGAGGAAAAGGAACTCGACCAGCATGGTATTTCGATGTGCTTCAACAAGGCGAAGGAGTAGTGGATGTTACCACCCATTTAATTGATCTTGCTTTTTGGAAATTATTTCCTGAGCAGGCAATTGAATATACCAAAGACATCAAAGTGTTAGACGCTGATCATAGTAGTGTAAAACTTTCAAATGCTGAATTTTCCGCTGCAACCTCACTTCCAGAAATACCATCATCATTGTCTCCTTATGTGAAGGATTCCGTTCTTTCTGTTTTTGCGAATGGTAAAATTTTATTTACTGTAAAGGGAGTTTATACCGAAGTGAATGTTGAATGGCGAGCCGCAACGCCTAAGGGAGGAAATGATATTCGTAGTGCTTATGCAGAAGGAGATCGATCTACTGTATTTATCGATCAAGTATTTGGAAGGAATAAACCGAGGCTTTGTGTTGAAAAAAGAAGTAACCTAAGCGATAAAGATTTTAGAGAGCAACTCGATAGATCTTTTGCTCTACTTCAAAAGGATTTTCCTGGTATTTCTTGGTCACAAGAAGGTAAGTTTGTTCAAGTTAATATACCAGCCGAATTAGAATTAAAGCGAGACATTACTTTCAAGGTTTTCAGTGATTACCTTTTAAACCATTCCTTGCCAAAATGGGAAGTACCTAATACTATCGCAAAATATTTTATTACCACTACTGCCTTAGAAATGGCTAAGGCAAAAGATTAAGTTCAAATATTTGCAGTAATCACTCTTAAACAAATACTAATTTATTTTAATATTAATATTACTATCTAAATTCATTTTAGTTAATAATATCAACTTTTTCTTTTTTAATGGTACTAATTAAGAAAAGTATACTATTTTTATAGAGTATTAAAAAAACTCAAAAAAATAACGTTATGTCTACAAAGCCTTTACATTTTGATACCCTGCAGATTCATGCAGGATATGATCCCGAAGCAACTACTCATGCAAGTCAGGTGCCTATCTATCAAACCACTTCATTTGTTTTTGATAGTTCTGAACATGCTGCCAATTTATTTGGTTTAAAAGAGTTTGGAAATATTTACACCCGTATTATGAATCCTACAACAGATGTCTTTGAAAAAAGAATTGCTGCATTGGAAGGTGGAGTAGCGGCTGTTGCCACAGGATCTGGAATGAGTGCACAGTTTTTGGCTTTGCACAATTTATTATTACCAGGTGACAACTTTGTATCTTCTTCTTTTTTATATGGTGGAACTTACAATCAATTTAAAGTTTCATTTAAACGTATTGGTGTAGAGGTTCGTTTTGCAGATGGTGACAATGCTGAAAGCATCGCCTCTAAAATTGATGAAAAGACGAAAGCAATTTATTTGGAAACCATCGGTAATCCTGGTTTTAGTATTCCTGATTTTGAAGCGATTGCAGCTGTTGCAAAAGCACACGATATTCCATTAGTAGTAGATAATACTTTTGGTGCAGCCGGTTATTTATTTAGACCATTTGATTACGGTGCAAATGTAGTGGTTGAAGCTGCTACGAAATGGATTGGTGGTCATGGTAATAGTATCGGTGGAGTGGTAGTTGATGGTGGAAACTTTAATTGGGGAAATGGCAAATTCCCTCAATTTACTGAGCCGGATGAGGGATACCATGGTATGAAATTCTGGGAAATTTTTGGCGCAGGTAGTCCATTTGGAAATATAGCCTATATCATTAGACTAAGAGTAAGTGGTCTTCGTACTTGGGGTCCAGCATTGAGTCCTTTTAACTCATTCTTGTTTTTGCAAGGTGTTGAAACCTTGTCATTAAGAGTAGATCGTACTGTTGAGAATGCCCTTGCCCTTGCTAAATGGTTAGAGGCTCATCCTCAAGTGGAGTATGTAAATTACCCTGGATTAGAATCTAGTAAATATTATACACTTGCTAAAAAATATTTAAAACGCGGTTTCGGTGGAGTATTGTCTTTTAAAATAAAAGGTGGAAAAAAAGTAGCTGATAATTTTGTGAATGAATTAAATCTAATTAGTCATTTAGCCAATGTAGGCGATGCTAAAACACTTATTATTCATCCTGCTACCACTACCCACGAACAATTAAGTGAGGCAGAGCAAATTTCTGCTGGTGTAGAACCTGGATTGCTCAGGATATCTTTGGGTATTGAACATATCGAGGATATTAAAGATGATATTCAAAATGCTTTTGATCTCGTTAAAGGTTAAATGTAAAAGTTTTTATTTATCAAATGCCCCTGTTTTTTCAGGGGTATTTTTTTTAAAGTCTTAATATTCTATTGATAAAGGTGATTGCTTTGGCTAGTATAAAAATGAGTTGAATTTTATTATTTCTCCAAAATTTAACCCTAGTTAATAAATTTTTTAATTTGAGGCCTAATCAATACTTTCGGTAATGAAACCAATTCGATTGTTTTACTAAATTCTAAAAAAAATTTACTAGCTATTTTTTAAATTTTTATCCAACATTATTACCGATTGATATGAAAAAAACATGCACTTTTCAATTTTTCTTTTTGTTATTTTTTTTATTAGGGATAGTTTATAATCCAATTTTTGGACAATCTTTACCCCGTCCTGAGTATCCTCGTCCCCAGTTTGAAAGAAAGGATTGGATAAATTTAAATGGAGAATGGACCTATCAATTTGACTTTGGTAAATCTGGAATTGAAAATGGGTATGCGAATTCTAAAGGTTTCTCCAATAAAATTATTGTTCCCTTTTGCCCTGAGAGTAAATTGTCTGGTGTAGGATACACTGATTTTATTAATTCATTGTGGTATCAGCGAATCATTAAAATACCTGAAGCTTGGAATGGTAAAAAAGTGATTATTCATTTTGGTGGGGTTGATTATCTAAGTAGTCTTTATATTGATGGAAACTTAGTAGGCAAACATTGGGGAGGCACTTCTTCTTTCAGTTTTGATATCACTAAATATATCCAATATGGTCATCAGCATAATTTAGTCTTATCAGCCATCGATGATATCAGATCAAAACAACAGCCATCAGGAAAACAAAGTATATCATTAAAATCTGCAGGTTGTAATTACACTAGAACTACTGGAATATGGCAAACAGTATGGTTGGAAGCGGTAGCAAAAAATGGTTTACAAGATTGCTTTGTTGTCCCAGACTTAGATAATTCTAGATTTACATTTCAACCAAGGTTTTACGCCGTGGAAAGAGGTATGAAGTTTAGAGTAAAAGTGTTAGATGGTAAAAATATAATAGGCCAACAGGAAGTAGCCGCTGGTGATAACATTTCAAATAGTATTGAAATTAAATCACCTAAAACATGGTCTCCAGAATCTCCTTTTTTGTATGACGTGGTTTATCAGATAATTGATAAAAATAATCAAGTAACGGATGAGGTGAAAGGATATGCCGGATTACGTAAAGTTCATATTGAAGGCAATCAAATCTTTTTAAATAACCACCCGATTTTTCTTCGGTTGGTTTTAGATCAAGGTTTTTATAAGGAGGGTATTTGGACGGCACCTTCTGATGAAGCTTTAAAAAATGATATCCAGCTATCCATGGATGCAGGATTTAATGGTGCAAGATTGCATCAAAAGGTATTTGAAGAAAGGTTTCATTACTGGGCTGATAAAATGGGTTATTTAACTTGGGGAGAATCTTCTAGTTGGGGCATAAGTGAAAATGATATAGAGTCTGCTAGAAATTTTTTAAGTGAATGGGGTGAAATTGTTTTACGCGATAGAAATTACCCTTCAATTATTGCATGGAGTCCTTTCAATGAAACAGGAGGTGGTGATCAACACAATAGAATGTTAACCGATGCCTATTCGACTACTAAAAATATAGATCCTACCAGACCAGTCAATGATGCGAGTGGATATTTTCATGTAAAAACAGATCTTTTTACTTCTCATAATTATGAACAAAATCCAGATACGCTTAAGAAAAGATTAAATCCAACCAGTGGAAGTTTAGTGTATAGCAATAATAAAAAGCAAGCTCCTTATGAAGGACAACCCTATATTTTAGATGAATATGGAGGAATTAAATGGGTTCAAGGAAGTGCATTTGCCGGTAACTCCTGGGGCTATGGTGAAGGTCCTAAAACGTTAGAGGATTTTTATGATCGATTGGAGAAATTAACGGATGTAATCATTGAAACTAAAAATATGGCAGGATACTGCTACACTCAACTAACTGATGTAGAGCAAGAACAAAATGGAATATATAATTATGATCGCTCTAAGAAATTTGACATGAGTCGAATAAAAAAAATATTTAGCAAACAACCCAAATCTTACTTACAATAATTGAATTATGAAAAAACTTTTTTTAGTTTCTATTGCTTTATTTTTAACAACCATTTGTTTTGCTCAAAGTACAAAGGCTCCAGCATATCCACTCATTACTCATGATCCTTACTTTAGTATTTGGTCTACTACTGATTCACTGACTGCTTCAACTACTAAACATTGGACGGGTTCCAATCATTCCCTGATAGGCTTGTTGAAAGTAGATGGTGTAGTTTATCGCTTTTTGGGTAATACTGAAGCAGTATATAAAACGCTCATTCCTGCATCAGATGAAATGGATTACCAGGCAGCTTATACAGAAACCAATCCTGGAGAAGGCTGGATGAATACTTCTTTTAATGATGCCAATTGGAAAATTGGAACAGCTCCTTTTGGTAATGATAAAGTAGCTTCAAAAACCAAATGGCTTACCAAAGATATTTGGGTTAGAAGAAAAATTATTATCGACAACCTAGATTTGAACAATCTTTTTTTAAAGTTGCAGCATGACGATGATGTAGAAGTTTTTCTAAATGGTGAATCACTTTATTCAGTAAAAGGGTATACCCATAAGTTTATTTTTATTCCAATAAAAGAGGAAGTGAAAAATAAAATCAAGAAGGGGGAGAATATTTTAGCAGTTCATGTTAAAAATAGTAGAGGTGGCTCATGGTTAGATGCAGGAATTGTATATCAACCGAAGGAGAATCCGCAAAAAAATATATTGACAGCTATCCAAAAGAAGGTCACAGTAAATGCTACTCAAACTGCTTATCAGTTTACCTGTGGAAAGGTTGATTTGTCACTCACTTTCACTTCGCCATTAATATTAAATGACCTTAGTTTATTATCTCGTCCAGTATCGTATATCAATTCTAAAATTAATTCGAATGACGGTGCTTTGCATGAGGTACAATTATACATAGGTGCTTCTACGGACATTGCTGCTAATACCTCTATGCAGCCCATTACAGCAAATCAATACACTGCTAAGGGGCTTTCTATTTTGAAGGCCGGAACTATTGCTCAATCTGTATTACAGAAAAAAGGAGATGACCTTAGAATCGACTGGGGCTATATGTACATTGCAGTTTCTACTAGTCCTTCCGTTCAGCAATCTATTAGCAATGGAGATGATCTTTCTAATGTATTTGGTAAATCAGCTAAGGATATTACAGAAGGAAAGCACTTACTGCTTGGTACAAAAGTAGATCTTGGAAAGATTGGAAATACGGCAAAACAGCAATTGCTGTTGGTAGGATATGATGATCAATATTCTGTTCAATATTTTACAAAAAATCTTCGTCCTTGGTGGCATCAGAAGGAAACTGATAATATTGAACAACAATTAGAAAATGCGGTAAAAGAGTATGCTTCAACAATAAAAAAATGTGAGCAAACAAATAAAATAATTCATAGTGATGCAGTTAAGGCTGGTGGAGAAGAATATGCAAAATTATGTGACTTAGCTTATCGTCAAAGTATTGCTGCGCATAAATTAGTGGTAAGTCCAGAGGGTGAAATACTTTTTCTATCTAAAGAAAATTTTAGCAATGGGTCTATCAATACCGTCGATGTTACTTATCCTTCTGCACCTTTATTTCTTGCTTACAATCCTGAATTATTGAAAGGGATGTTGAATGGTATTTTTTATTATAGTGAAAGTGGTAAATGGAAAAAACCCTTTGCTGCGCATGATTTAGGCACCTATCCATTAGCCAATGGTCAAACTTATGGTGAAGATATGCCTGTAGAAGAATGTGGCAATATGATTATACTTACTGCAGCAATTGCTAAGGCAGAAGGTAATGCGGAATATGCAAAAAAGCATTGGGCAACCTTATCTATTTGGGCTGATTATTTAAGTAAGGAAGGTTTCGATCCTGCCAATCAATTGTGCACCGACGATTTTGCTGGTCACCTCGCTAGAAACACTAATCTTTCTGTAAAAGCAATTGTTGCCCTGGGCGGCTATGTTCAATTAGCTACTCAATTAGGAGAAAAAGCTATTACAGAAAAATATGGCAAATTAACTAAAGAGATGGTTTCCAAATGGATTACAATGGCTGACGATGGTGATCATTTTTCTTTAACCTTTGATGCAAAAGGTACTTGGAGTCAAAAGTATAATTTAGTTTGGGATAAGGTTTTGAATATGAACCTTTTTCCAAAAGAAGTGATGGATAAGGAAGTGAAATATTATCTGACCAAGCAAAATGAATTTGGCTTACCATTAGATAGTCGAGCTACTTACACTAAATCAGATTGGGTATTATGGACAGCAACACTTGCAAAAAATCCAAAAGATTTCGAATCGATTATGCATCCAATTTATCATTTTGTAACTGAAACAAAATCAAGAGTACCAGTAAGCGATTGGCATCAAACTAAAACTGGCTTAATGGTTGGATTTCAAGCAAGAAGTGTAGTGGGTGGTTATTTTATCAAAACATTAGAACAAAAGTTTAAAAATAAATAAGTCAATTTCATAAAAGGGACTTTTATAAAAGAGGGTATTAATTTAAAATTTAGGCATATGGAAATTAAATTAAAATGTTGGATGATTTTATTTGCAATCAGTTTTTCTTCAAAATTGATTGCTCAGTCAGACTTAAAACTCTGGTATAAGTATCCCGCTAAAGAATGGGTAGAAGCGCTTCCATTGGGTAATGGGCACATTGGTGCAATGGTATTTGGTGGTGTGGAAGAAGAGCTTATACAGTTGAATGAAAGTAGTTTGTATAGTGGCGGACCCGTAAAAAAGAATATTAATACTACAGCTCAATCTTTTTTACCTTCTATTAGAACAGCCTTACTTTCTGAAGAAAATTATTCTAAGGCTTATGAGTTAACGAAAAATATGCAAGGATTGTATACAGAATCCTATTTGCCTTTAGGAGATGTATTTATTAAACAAAATTTCGGTGGCGCTCAGCCAACTGCTTATTATCGGGATTTAGATATTTCACAGGCAATTGCTACCACCAGTTTTACAATTAATGGAGTGAAATATCAGCGAGAAATTTTTATCAATGCGCCCGATAATATTATGGTGTTGCGCTTAACTGCTAATAAAAAGGGTAGTTTAAATTTCGATTTATCTTCTAGAAGCCAGCTACGATACGAGTTATCTGTTAATGGCGGCAATGAACTAGTGGTAAGTGGAAAAGCACCTGCTCGTTTAGATCCAACTTATTATAATCTTCAAGGAAGGTCGCCAGTGGTGTATGAAGATGCTAGTGGTTGCAATGGTATGCGCTATCAATATAGAATGAAAGCTATTTCAAATGACGGAAAAGTTGTAGTAGATACATTTGGTATTCATGTGACCAACGCAACTGAGGCAATTGTTTACATATCTGCTGCAACAAGTTTTAATGGTTTTGACAAATGTCCTGATGCGGAAGGGAAAAATGAAAAAGCAATTGCAGCAGCGGCTATTCAGCAGGCGTCAAAAAAAACTTATGCCTTACTTCGCCAATCCCATATTGGGGATTATCAAAAATATTTTAACCGGGTAAGTCTTGCAATCAGTGATACTGCTTTTGTAAAGCAAAAGTCGCTTCCAACCTACGACAGATTAAAAGCTTTTTCAAAGGGATCTTATGATCCAAGTTTTGAAATATTGTATTTTCAATTTGGTCGTTATTTATTGATTTCTGCATCTAGGCCGGGTGGGCCACCTGCCAATCTGCAAGGTATTTGGAATAAAGAGTTGCGTGCGCCTTGGAGTTCTAATTATACCATTAATATCAATACTCAAATGAATTATTGGCCTGCTGAAGTCACCAATCTTTCCGAAATGCATGAACCACTATTGAATTTTATTAAGGATCTATCGGTTACGGGTGCTCGCACAGCTAAAGAATTTTATAATGCAAGGGGATGGGTAGCTCATCATAATTCTGAAATTTGGGCTACTTCTAATCCAGTGGGTGATTTAGGAAAGGGAGACCCAGTATGGGCTAACTGGTATATGGGTGGTAATTGGTTATGTCAACATTTATGGGAGCATTATGCATTTACAGGCGATAAAAAATTTCTTGCCGAAAAAGCTTGGCCAGTAATGAAAGAAGCTGCACTGTTTACCTTTGATTGGTTAGTGCAAGACAAGAATGGTTATTTAGTAACTGCTCCATCTACTTCTCCAGAAAATTTTTTCAAAGATAGCGCTGGTAAAAAGCAAGCGGTCTCTGTGGCTACTACGATGGATATGTCAATCATAAGAGATTTATATGCCAATTTAATTGAAGCTTCTAAAATCTTAGGTATTGATACAGCTTTTAGAAATACACTCATAGAAAAAAGTAAGCAACTATTTCCTTTAAAAATTGGAAGCAAGGGACAATTATTAGAGTGGTATAAGGATTTTGAAGAATCCGAACCCCATCATCGACATACCTCTCATTTGTTTGGCTTACATCCGGGTAGAGAAATTTCGGTCCAAACACCAGAATATTTTGCAGCAGCAAAGAAGTCTTTAGAGTTAAGAACCGATGATGGTACTGGGTGGAGTAAGGCTTGGAAAATTAATTGGTGGGCGAGATTATTGGATGGAGATCATGCCCATCTTTTAGTGAGAGATTTAATGCATTTGACAGAAGTTGGCGGAACTAATTATGCTGGCGGTGGTGGCACCTATACTAATTTATTTGATGCACATCCTCCTTTTCAAATAGATGGAAATTTTGCAGCTACTGCAGGAATAGCTGAAATGTTGGTGCAAAGTCATTTAGGTGAAATACATTTATTACCTGCCTTACCTACTGTTTGGAAAGAAGGTGCTGTAAGGGGTTTGAAGGCAAGAGGTGGGTTTGAAGTGAATATTAGCTGGAAAAATCATCAAATAGAGGTAGCTACTATTCGATCTCTAAATGGAGGTCAATGTATCATAAAATCAGCTATGCCTTTGATGGTGAAAGGAATGAATTTAAAATCACATAAAATAGGAAATGATTATGTGCTTTCATTTAATTCTGTAAAGGGACAAGCTTACTTATTGTCAGTTAATTAATTTATAATAATGTTTTCAATAAAATTTGTACAAATAAATCCTATGATCAGATTTGTTTTTATATTAGTGGCTAGTTTTTGTTTTAATATTTTATTTGCACAACCAATTTTTCAAAAGATTGAACCGGTTAGCTTTTCTCAAGTAAATGTTACCGATAATTTCTGGAAGCCTAAGATTGACAAGGTTGCTACTAAAACATTGGCTGCTTGTATTTATCAGACTGAAATAGCTACTGGACGAATTAGAAATTTTGAGAAGGTTGCACGTAATAAAGCAGAGAAGCACGAAGGCATATTTTATGATGATAGTGATGTATTTAAAGCCTTAGAAGCAATGGGCTATTCACTTAAAACTCATCCTAGTATTGAAATGGAAAAGAAATGTGATGAGTGGATTGATAAAATTGCAGCTGCTCAACAGCCTGATGGATATCTAAATACTTTTTATACACTTACTAATTTACAGAATCGCTATTCAGATATGAGCATGCATGAAGATTACAATGCAGGCCATATGATAGAGGCAGGAGTGGCTTATTTTAATGCTACAGGAAAACGTAAACTGTTGGACGTTTGCATTCGCTGGGCCGATCATTTTGATTCAATTTTCGGCCCTTCAAAACGACATTGGGTTACAGGACATCAAGAATTAGAACTTGCATTAGTAAAACTTTTTAAGGTTACTGGTAACAAGAAATATTTGCAACTTGCGGATTGGTTATTAAGTGAGCGGGGGCATCGTAATGCAAAAGGCTATACCTGGACTGATTGGAAAGATACAGCCTATGCGCAGGATGCAGTGCCTGTGAAAGATCAAAAAGAAATTACAGGCCATGCAGTACGCGCAATGTATTTATATACTGGAGCTGCCGATGTAGCTACACAAACAGGCGATACAGGATATCTAAAGGCTATGCGTAGAGTTTGGGAAGATGTGGTGTATCGAAATATGTATATCACTGGTGGCATAGGTTCTGCAGGAAGTAATGAAGGGTTTTCAAAAGATTTTGATTTACCTAATGAGCAAGCCTATTGTGAAACCTGTGCTAGTGTGGGTATGGTTTTTTGGAATCAACGAATGAATTCTCTCACAATGAATTCTTCTTATATCGATGTGTTGGAAAGAAGCCTATACAATGGTGCACTAGATGGATTGAGTTTGAGTGGAGATCGTTTTTTTTATGGCAACCCTCTTGCATCCAAAGGACAGCATCAAAGAAAAGAATGGTTTGGTACTGCTTGCTGCCCTTCAAATATTGCTAGACTGGTCGCTTCTTTAGGAAGTTATATTTATGCTAGAACTGATAGAAATATTTATGTAAATCTATTTGTGGGTAGTAGCACTAATTTAACTCTTGCAAGTGGAAGCGTTGGTGTAAAAATGTCTACTAATTATCCTTGGGATGGGAAAATCAATTTGCAAATTGATCCATTGAAGAAATCTTTTTTCGGTTTATTCCTTCGTATTCCTGGATGGGTGCAGGGTAAAACTTATACAAATGGTTTATATGATTATTCAAATTTTAAAACAAGCAATTATACTTTAAAGGTTAATGGAAAGGAAGTTGTAACCAAAGTAGAGTCAGGATATCTTGTTATTGAGAGGGAATGGAAGTTTGGTGATCAAGTGACTTATGATTTACCCATGCAGGTAAATAGATTGGTTAGTTCTTCTGATCTTAAATTTGATAATAATAGGATAGCGATTCAGCGTGGTCCAATTGTCTATTGTGTAGAAGGAGCAGATAATGACAATAAAGCTTGGAATTTCATTTTACCATCTACTGCAGAATTTGAAATATCAGATCAAACAATTTTGGATGAACCCATTAAAGCAATTTCTGCTTTGGTACCGGTAATGACGGTGAGTGCAGATGGAAGTTCACTTCAAACAGAAAAGAAAAAAATTACTGCCATTCCTTATTATACCTGGGCCAATCGTGGTAAAAATGAAATGCAAGTATGGCTTCCAACCACTATAAAAAATATAAAAATCAATGACTGATATGATAAAAAAAATAATTTTTTCGTTTCTTTTTTTGTGTTTTTTATTCTCTTTTGGAAATCTAACCGCACAAGAGTCGAGTAGATGGTCTGAAGAAAAAGCAGCAAATTGGTATAAAGGTCAAGGATGGCTAGTGGGAGCTAACTTTTTACCTAGTAATGCAATCAATCAGCTTGAAATGTTTCAGGCAGATACATTTGATCCAATTACAATTAATCGTGAATTTTCTTGGGCATCTGCTATTGGAATGAATACAATGCGAGTGTATTTACATGACCTTGCTTGGAAAGCAGATCCTAAAGGGTTTAAAAAAAGAATGGATCAGTTATTATCTATTGCTAAGAAAAATAAAATAAAAATACTCTTTACTATTTTTGACGATTGCTGGAATCCAGATGCAGCAATTGGTTTGCAACCTGCTCCTAAACCTGGTATTCACAATAGCGGATGGGTTAGAAGTCCGAATAAAGTCACTCACGATGATTCTACCCAATGGAAATATTTAGAAAGCTATGTTAAAGATATTCTTAGCAGTTTTAAAAATGATCAACGCATATTAATGTGGGATTTGTACAATGAACCTGGTAATAGTGGCTATGGACTTTCTTCTTTGCCTTTGTTAAAAAAAATATTTGAGTGGGCTTGGTCGGTGCGACCTAATCAACCCATTACGGGTGCTTCTTGGAGATCAAATAAAGTAATTGATGAATATTTAATTAGTAATTCCGATGTTATTACTTTCCATAATTATTCTGATGCAGCTAATCTAGAAAAAGATATTTTGCAAAAACTAAAAATTGGTCGTCCAGTTATTTGTAGTGAATATATGGCAAGAACAAAGGGAAGTAAATTTCAAACTCATTTACCTATCTTCAAAAAATACAATATTGGCGCCATCAACTGGGGTTTAGTCGCTGGTAAGAGTAATACCATGTATCAGTGGGATACACCTATTGCTGATGGGACTGAACCGAAGGTATGGTTTCATGATGTTTTTAGAAAAGATGGTTCTGCCTATGATCCAGCTGAAACGGAGGTAATTCAATCATTGACTTCCAAAAAATAGTAATTTTGTATTTTAAATTTTTTTAATAAAAAATAATTTTATGGCTAACAATAATTTAAATCAAGAAGGCAAGCTTACTCTTTCTGCAGAGCAAGTAAATAGTTTTCAAAAAAGAGGAGCGATTCATATAGCTGGAGTTGCTACTCCTGAAGAGATGAGTGTTTTTAGACCTGCGATCAATGAAGCAGTTGAAAAAAATAACACTGAAATTAGGAAAATGGAAGAAAGAGATACTTACGGTAAGGCTTTTTTACAAATAACCAATTTGTGGCTAAAGGATGAGGCAGTTCGAAAATTCACCTTGCATAAAAAATTTGCTAGTATTGCCGCTCAACTTTTAGGAGTAGAGCGAGTT
Organism: Chitinophaga pinensis; assembly: GCA_945876095.1. Classification (GTDB taxonomy): domain Bacteria; phylum Bacteroidota; class Bacteroidia; order Chitinophagales; family Chitinophagaceae; genus Ferruginibacter; species Ferruginibacter pinensis_E. The sequence goes on along the minus strand of CAMCMP010000007.1, from coordinate 99,264 downwards.
CGTATCTATCATGATCAAGCCTTGTATAAAGAAGCAGGTGGTGGCGCTACCCCTTGGCACCAAGATCAATATTATTGGCCATTGGCTACAACAAAAACAATTACCATGTGGATGCCGCTTATTGATATTAATGTTTCAATGGGTATGCTCACTTTTGCTGAAGGATCTCATACCAATGGACTCGTTAATAGCATTCCTATTTCCGATGAATCTCAAAGTCTGTTAGATGCATATGTCTCTGATAAAGGCTACCCAATTTTTATGCCTGATTTTATGGCAGCTGGTGATGCAACATTCCATTATGGTTATACGCTGCACAAGGCACCAGGCAATAGTTCTGACCAAATGAGAGAAGTGATGACGATCATTTATTATGAAGATGGTGCAGTCATTACTGAACCAGCAAATGACAATCAAGAGTCAGACAGAATAAAATGGTTCGACGGAATGAAGCCTGGTGAACTAGCTGCCTCTGCTTTAAATCCTGTAGTGTAATTTTTTCTAGGATTCAATACAATTACTATTTTTCTATTTGTATATTGATGGAGGCTCCTAATTTTTCATATCCTGCGGCATTGGGATGAAGGCCATCTGAAAAAAGTGATTCGTCTATTTTGCCAGATGGTTTCAACAAAACTTTGCCTGCATCTGCATATTTTATTCTCTTGTTAAAAGGTATTGTTGAAATTAGTTTATTCAATATAGAAATCCTCTCTTCCATATTTCTTCTTGGAAGAATACCCATTAATAATATTTTTGCATTTGGTTGTTTTGAACTAATTGCTTTTGTCAAAAACTGAAGTCCCTCTCTAATTTCATTGTTACTATTAAAATCTAAATTATTAGTTCCAATCATTATTACAATTTGTGACGGTGCAATATTATCTAGTTCACCATTGTATACGCGCCATAATACGTTTTCTATTCTATCCCATCCAAAGCCTAAGTTAATGGCATTCTTTTTTTCAAAATATTTATTCCATGAGTCACTGCCATTTCTGACATCAGAAGTAGGAATTCCTCCCCAGAAATGAGTGATTGAGTTGCCTATAAAAAGTAATTGAGGAGAGTGGGTGGCGTTGTATTTTAAAATTTCTTTGTGTCTATTTTCCCAGTCATAGGTATTTGCATCACGGCGTTGGGTAATAGGGAAGGTAGTTGAACTTTTGCCTACTGCCATGTTGAATATTTCTCGAATTTTCATTTCATAAGCATTCGCATAGTTCATCATTCCAATGTCATTTGGATGAACTCCGTCTACCATTGATTCAATAGTTTGATTAATATCTTCTTTTGAAAGTAAGTATATATTTTTCACTCCTGCTGTAGTCAATGAATCAAATACTTTTTTTAATACTTTATTAGCATCTGTGTATTGCTTTTTACTAGTTGGATTCATTTCCTCATCAGTATAGCCATCATGCTCAGTCAGTAAAATAGGTATTGTTGGATTTTTTGTTTTCAATTGCCCAACTGCTGCAACGATTCTTTTATATAATTCTTCAGCGCTAATACCAGGTGCTATTAAATTTGGTAGGCAATCTAGTACATACAATTTTGCATCTAGTTCACCAATGAGTCCTATTATCGGAGGGTCAAGTCTTCCACTTCCAGAAAATCCTAAGTTAATTACTGGCAGATCAAGTTTTCTGGATAAGATGGAAGACCAAGCCAGTCCTGGTCTTGTAGCACATGCTCCTTGAGCTATTGAAGTGCCATAAACAACAATAGGTCGATCAATTCGCTTAGGTAATGGTGTAAATAAAATTGGTTTGGCCACAGATATTTCCATCCATTTTACTGTGTTGTAAAGGGGTAGATAAAGTGTGTAGTCTCTATTTTTTACATGTTGATCGTTGGTAACCAAATTTGAAAATTGATAAGTAATAGTATCTCCAAATGAAAATTTTCCAGCCGCCCAATTCCATTTTCCATCTATATTTTTAGAGTATAAATCTACCCCGCTTACTCCTGTTGCAGGCATATGCGGCATTTGTTTATTTCCACCTACTGTATACCTAACAGTGATTTGATTTGAATTGGTTCTGAATCTTACTTGTAATCCAGCAGTTTGAGCAGCTAATTTCCAAATCCCTTCACTTACCATTTTTTCTGCTCTACTAGGAAGTCGGTCATAAAAATTATTTACTTCACCAGGCCAACCTTGCCCCTCTAATACTTTAGTAGAGTCGGTAGCAGGATTCCATTTAATATATTCTTTTACTGACTGAGCATCTGTATGCAGCATAAATAAAAGGAGTATACCACTGAGGAAGGCTTTGAGTATCATATGATTTTATTTAAAGAATTATTATTTTTTAAGTAATTTTTCAATCATGGGTTGCAGCGATAGCGCCCAAACTTCATAACCTTTTTCAATTAAGTGAATCCCATCACTAGAACAGTATTTCAGATTTAAATCTCCATTGGGTTGAATGAAATTACTTGCTAGGGGCAGGTAAAATATTTGTTTTTTATCTTCTTCTTTTGTTATGAGCAATTGTACTTTTTCATATTTCACTCTATACATATCTTGCTTTTTCACCCCAGCTGGTAATGGCCCCACTAATATAATTTTAGTAGCAGGCATATTTTTTTTCATCCACAAAAGTATTTGGTGTATACCCTGAGCTACTTCTTCTGCAGAATCATCAGAGAAGTTATTAACTCCAATGGTAAGTACAGCAATTTTAATTTTTGCATTTGCATAAGTTCCGTGTTGAAGCCTCCATAAGATATGCTGAGTTCTATCTCCTGAAATACCAGCAGATATCCAACTATATTTTTTATAAACAGATTCGAAAATAGCTTTTCCTGGATGATTTGTTACCGAGGCTCTATTGCCTGCAATACCTTGTGTGATAGAGTTGCCAATAAATACAATATCTGTAGAAGCATTCTTTGCAATTAATTCATTGATTTCATTATTTTGTGTCCACCAATCGGTTCCTTCTTTCCAGCCTGCACCTGATCTGTATTCTGATCCAGGAGAAGCAATCACAGCAAAGTTTGTTTTTTGGCGGGTAGCATTTAATATAAAATCTACAATGGGGGTTGGATTTGCTAAGCTGTGAGGATGGTGACCTACTCCTGGTTTATGAATTACAGTAATATCACCTCCAGCTTTTTTAATGGCTTTTTCAAATGGCTCAGTATTTTCAACAACTGGTACAGCTTCATCGGCATCACCCACCACATGCAGCATTGGGAATCCTAAACTAGCAATTTTATTTGCATGATCAATTGGACTGTTTTTAAATTCTATTGCTTGAGCATCTGTTAAAGAATAATCGGTTTTAAAAATCTCCCAGTCTGCTGCACTTTTTTGCCCTTTCCCTAATCCTCCAGGCCAGCTTTTTAGGTCTAAAACAGGCGCGTCTGCATAGATGCAGGCAACTTTTTGTGGATTCTCCATCGCCCAATTATATATGTACACTCCACCACGACTCATACCTTCTAAGGTGACTTTTTTTGAAAGTCCAGCGAGCTGCATATAATCATACATTTTATTCCATAAATCAATTGCCTTTTTATTTCCAAACAATTCTGATGCATCACAATACACTATATGAAATCCTCTCTCTAAAAGGGCTCTATCGGTTTGTGGTTCGTGGCCCCAAAACCTTGCTCTCCATACCCAGGGTAATCCAGCGGCTGCTTTCTTTGGTTTTACTATTTTGCAATTTCTTTCTAGGAAGCTGAAGTCAATACATTCAAATCCATAAAATGAGCTTACTTTTTTTTCTTCTTTTATTTTTTTAAAAATATCAAACCCTTTGATTTCTTTTAATTTAACTAATTCGTATAATCTTTTAGCAATTAGCGTGGCCCCTAATGAGGAGGGATGGATTTTATCGGGCAACAAATCTGCTCTGTCGATGAATAAAGAATATAAGCTAATTATTTCACAACCTGTTTCAAATGCTAGCTCCTGTATTTTAGGGATGATTTGTTTTTTAATAATAGGATCATAAATAGAACTACTATCTTCTAAAAAAGAGGGAAGGGGAAGTAGTAGCACAATTCTTGGATGGGAGGGTAGTTCTTGAAATGATTGTATCAATGATTGATAGTCCTTCTTGAATTCATTGTAAAATGGACGATTGATTAGTTTGCTATCATTGGTACCTAGTTTAATAAAAACAATATTAGGATTACTCTTTAATGCATTTGAATATTCAGGCGTATTCCAATAGGGGATATTTCCTTTTTTTAGTAAAGTGGATCCATTGATTCCAAAATTCATTACTTCATATGAAGTGCCCAGCATCGCCTGTAACTGAGCAGGATAAGCATTTTTTTCACGATTCACCATTGCAGCTCCATAAGTAATGCTATTACCAATACATGCAATTTTTATTTTTTGTGCATGGGTTAATAATGTTATAGTAAGAAGGTATGAGAATAATAGATGCTTGAGCATTTGATATTATTTATAATTTGATATTTTATTTTAAGGGGCTAGCCAATATTCTACCTTATTAAAGCATTTAACTATTTGTAGCTGTTTAAATTAATTTAACCTATTCTCTTCCTTCCATTGATACACTCTTTTTATTCCAGGTACTTGTTTTAGCTTTTCTATACCTTCTTCGGATATATTGGTTTCATTTAGGTTTAATGCTTCTAAATGTTTTAGTCCTGATAATTGTGGTAGTATTTTATCGGTAATCGGATTTTTTTCTAATCTTAATTTTTCAAGATTAGTCATCCAAGGTAAAAAATCAAGATCATCATCTGTTAGTTCATTGTTTGAAATATTTAACCAGATCACATTTTTTGCGATTGATTGAAGGATAGGCTTTATTGAATTAATTGCTGAACCAAATCCTTGCGGAATAGTAATATCTAGCATCACTGGTTGGTGAAGCATTATACGTACATTCACACCTTTATTTCGAAGGCTATCAATGAGTGCTGTATTGGATATTGCAGGTATTTCAGGATTTATTTTACTGTTTTCAGTTATTGCTATTTCACTTACAGAGGTTGGGCTTCCTATTCCTAAAAGTAAAGCTACTTTTGTTTGAATTTCTGGGGTGACTTTTAATTCAGCTATTTTTTTTCCTTTGGTCGCCATTCCTTTTTCAATCCACCATTGAATAATTTCTATTTCTGCTTTTGTTAAAGGTGTTTTCCCATCAGTTGGCATAAATTTTTCATTACTAGGATCTAGTGTAATTCGACTAAAAAGTTCACTTTTATTCAATGAACCAGCAACAACAGCGTGGCGAGTCTTTCCTCCTTTTAATAATGTTTCTAATGTTTGAATTGAAAATTGTCCTTTCATTTTACCATCGCGATGACATTGTCCACATCGCTGAATTAAAATTGGTTGAACCACCTCTTCAAATAGTAAGGCTTCCTCTACACTACTTGGCTTTTTTCTTATTGGCTCATTTACCAATTTAATAGACAGGTAATCGGTTCCATGCGTTAGATTACCACCCTGATGTCCGGTGTAAATCATAATCACTAAAACTATTACACAGAGAGAAGAAAATATCCAGCGAGGGATTGCAAATATTTTTTTTATAGTATCGGTCGTTATAATAAATAGCAATCCAGAAGCCACAGCAAGTGTGATTCCTGCTATTTTATGATTGTTGATTTTTGAAAAATCATATTCACCACTTATAGATAATAGATATCCGAAAATACAGGAAAGCACCGCGGTAATAAAACCAACCAATGAGGTAATTGGAATGGCAATTTTAAGCTGCTCGAATTTTTTAAAATACGATAGTAGCTCAAAAAGTATTGCCAAAGCCAAAAATCCAATGGGCAGATGAACAACCACGGGATGCAGATGACTAATCAATGTAGTGATATCCAACAACATCATTTAAACCCTTGTTAATTTGATTGGAGTTGTTTGATTGGCATTCCATTGACATACATAAATACTCTTGTCTTCATCAATACAAACATCGTGACAATGAGAGAAAGTTTGATCAGGACTTTGCAATGTAGGAAGTAATTTACCTGATTGATAAACTGGCGCATTTCCTCCCGGATTAGAAATTACTTTGTTATTATTATCTAGAATGGTAACAAAACCACTTGGACTTCCTATCATTTTTCCAGCTGGATCATTTGACCAGCAAACTCCTGCATAAAGATTTCCTTCATTAAGAACAGGTCTACATACATGCATTCCTGGTGTGTCAATTCGGTGAAGAAATTTACCATCTAATGTAAATACTTTAAAACAATTTTCTTCTCTAGAGGTACAGATGAGTGTTGGATTTTTTTTATCTCTTGTATCAATAGCAACTCCATGTGCACAACGAAGGTTATGGTCTGGATTGGCATTTTTACTACCTCCAAAATGTCGAATGTATTGGCCTCTGCTATTGTATTGTAAAATATAATTAGATCCATATCCATCCGCTACATAAATATCACCATTGGGCGCTACTGCAGTTTCAGTAGGTCTGAAAGGTTCATTGTCTTTATAAACACCAATAGTGTTTGGATGTCCAATCGTAAATATAATTCTACCGGTTAAATCAGTTTTTACTACCTGACCTGCCTGTGCAATTGTTTTACCAGTTTTATCTTGATAATAACCACAATCCACAATCATTAAAAAATCTTCTCCTCCTTCTTTTGAAATCGTTAGACCATGTCCTCCTGGCCAACCTGTACCCCAGTTGTCGAGTAGCTTTCCAGATTTATCAAAAATTAAAATATTATTATGAATATTGTCACCTATCATGATCATTCTACCCTTACTATCTTGTACCATTTCATGACAATTGAGTACTGGATAACTGTTGACACTTATTTTAGCCCAACGTTTATCTACCTTGTATCTAAATTCACCTTGTCCTAAAATCAATTCTTCTGGTTGAAGATTCTTATGTAAAATTGAAAAACCAGCACTTGTTTTGGCAACGGTTAATGCAGAAGCCATGGATGAGTTTCTTAGGAAATTTCTTCTAGAGATCATTTTTTTTATTTTAAAAGGTTAAAATTATTGGTTTAAGTATTTTATTTTTTGTTTTTATTAGCTTAGTATTTCTTTGACTACTTTTCCTTCAACATCTGTTAAACGGAAACGCCTACCCTGAAATTTGTAAGTTAATCTTTCGTGGTCTACTCCCAATAGATGTAATAAAGTGGCATGAAAGTCATGTACATGAACAGGGTCTTTAACAACATTGTAGCTGAAGTCATCTGTTTCACCATAACTGATACCAGGTTTTACGCCCGCTCCAGCCATCCACATAGTAAAGCAACGTGGATGATGATCGCGGCCATAGTCATCTAACTTTAGTTTACCCTGAGAATAAACTGTTCTTCCAAATTCTCCTCCCCATATCACTAAAGTATCTTCTAATAATCCTCTTCTCTTTAGGTCTTTGATAAAAGCTGCAGTAGGCTGATCGGTGTCTTTACATTGCTTAGCCATTCCTTGTGGAAGGCCTCCGTGATGATCCCAACCTTGGTGATATAGCTGTACAAATTTTACATCTTTTTCTAAAAGCTTTCTTGCTAAAATACAGTTGGAAGCATAGGAACCTGGATCACGGCTATCAGGTCCATAAAGATCAAATACTTCATCTGTTTCATCAGCGGTTGAAATTACTTCTGGTATAGATGTCTGCATTCGAAAGGCCATTTCATATTGAGCAATTCGAGCTTCTACTTCTGGATCTCCGTAGGCATCATTTTGAAGTGTACTTAGTTTTGATAGATAGTCAAGCATTTCTTTTCTATCAGCACCATCGTATCCTTCTGGATTGTCAAGGAATAATACAGGATCTTTTCCAGACCTAAATTGAACACCTTGATGTTCTGTAGGTAAAAAACCATTTCCCCATAGTCTTGAATACAAAGGTTGATCCTTGCTTGCATTTTTTGAAACCAGTACTATAAAACTGGGTAGGTTTTTATTGTCTGATCCTAAACCATAGCTTACCCAAGAACCAATAGAAGCTCTTCCCGGTAATTGATTACCTGTTTGAAAAAAAGTAATCGCAGGATCATGATTGATTGCTTCTGAATGGATAGATTTAATGATGCACAAATCATCTACTACTTCTGCAGTATGCGGAAGCATTTCGCTGATCCATGTTTGCGATTGTCCGTGCTGGTTAAATTTATAGATAGAAGGAACTATCGGAAGAATACTTTGATTTGAACTCATGCTAGTTAGCCGCTGACCTTGTCTTACTGAATCAGGAAGCGCTTGTCCAAACATATCTACTAACTTAGGCTTGTAATCAAAAGTTTCAATTTGCGAAGGACCTCCGCTCATGAATAAATACACCACTCGTTTAGCCTTAGGAGCGAAATGGGGAATGGCTCGAAGAATTTCTTCTTCAAGTGAAGCAGCAGAACCTTCTGCAGCTAATGTGCCCGCTGCTTTGCCTAGTAGGTTTTTGCCAATTAAAGATCCAAGGGCAACCGCACCAATTCCTAAAGATGTTTTGGTAAGGAAATTGCGCCTATCCCATTTCTTTTTAATTTGATCCAATTCAGGTGTATTAAACTTGAATGGTTCTTTGTGATGATCACTCATAATTTATCTTTTAGTCAGGGTAGCATCAGAGTTCAATATAACACTTGCCACCACTGCATTAGCTGCTATCAAGGCAGGTTCAATATTTTTATTCACTATATATTGTCCAGCACTTAACCAGCCTTTTATTTTATTAGTATCAGCCCTCATTTTTTTCAACTCACTCGTTTGAATATTCTCTAGTAATTGAAGTTCTTTTTTACTTGGAGTAAGTCCTGTGAGTTTTCTATAAATATCTGTAATACCTTTTTTATAATCTGATGCAGTTGCTATTTGTTCTCCCATTATTTTTTCTGCCTCAACAAAGGTTGGATCATTTAATGTTACCAATGCTTGAAGAGGGGTATTGGTTCTTTGCCTCCGAGCTATACAATAACTTCTTGAAGGCGCATCAAAAGTAGAAAGGGTTGGATTAGGAACAGAGCGTTTAATGATTACATATAAACTTCTGCGGTATACAGCATCTCCAGAATCAGATTTATAACTGGTATTATTAATTTCCCATAAACCATCTGGTTGATAGGGCTTCACACTTTTTCCACCTATTTTATTATTCAGTAATCCACTTGCTTTTAAAGCATTGTCTCTTATCATTTCTGCTGTCATTCTCATCGAAGGGCCATGGGATAATAATCTGTTCTCTGGATCTTTTAATTTAGTAGATTCTATCGCTTTTGAATCCTGTTGATAAGTGGCAGATAGTACAATCAGCTTGTATAATTTCTTTGTATCCCATCCCGATTCTCTAAAGGTTACCGCTAACCAATCTAGCAAGGCAGGATGACTAGGCAACTCTCCTTGGTTACCAAAATCTTCAGCAGTTTTAACTAAGCCTGTACCGAAAAAATTTTGCCAAAAACGATTCACTGCAACTCTAGCAGTTAAAGGATGATTGGCATCTGTAAGCCACAAGGCTAATCCATAACGATTTTTAGGTAAATTTTTTGCAAAAGGAAGAATAGAAGTCGGCGTATTAGGAAAAACTTCTTCTCCGAAATTATCATAATTACCTCTTACCAAAACAAATGTTTTTCTAGGTTTGGGTGCATCTTGCATCACCATCAACTCTTTTATACGTTCTGTTGAATCGGATTGTGTTCTTCGAATTTCTTGTAATTTTTTTTGATCTTCTAAAACTCCTGCATCAATAGCGGATGAATAATAATTTTTTAAAGCATTGATTTCATTCTCTGAAAGCTGATCAGGTGGTTTGTTTGTAATAGAAGCCCAGTTAGCTTGGCCAGCAATAATTTTTATTTCATAATCTGTTAGGGTTCGATTGTATACCAATAGGTCGTCTACTTTTCCACCTTTAAATCCATAACCTCTGTCCCATGCACCAATTTGAAGACCAGGTTGACTTTTTGAATGCATTAAAATGTCCTTCGTCAATTGATCCATCGTAGTTTCTAATGCCAATTCAACGCCATTTTGAAATAATTTTAAACCGCTTGCAGTGGAGGAACCATCATAGGTCATCGTTAGTTGAACCCATTGATTACGTAAAACTGGCTGTTGAGTAATTTTAGCAATTGCATTTGAAGGCGCGGCATGAGACATATTAACGGTGAACCGATTATCCTTTAGATACAAGTGATAGCCACGATAATTGTATAAACGTTCTGAAATACATTTGTGAAAAATAACTCCCTCTTTAAAATCATTTGGAATAAACAAACTAATAGAAATGCTAAATGGATCTGATTTACTAAAAACTCCTACAGGGTTACCATCAAACCATTGGTCTCCATTTAATACTAGTGCTTTACCATTTTCTCTATTTTCAAATACTGCTTTATCTGCCGTCGAACTTTTAAGTTCTTTGTTTATCAAGTCAGATTTTTTTGCCTTTACCAAATTTTTTAAAGAACTATTATTAAAATCATATTGTGCTTGAAGAGCATTCTGTGGGATCAATTCCTTTTGTAACTCTTTGTATTTTTTAGATTGCATCCAATTTTGAAAACCTATAGTAGAATTATTTTTAGTTTCTATCAGTTTTTTTTCTTGTTTGCTAACATCATTTTGAATAAATCGAAGCATATTTTCTTTTTCCGGAGAGGGAAGAAGAATCGTAGGAGAAGGCATTGCATCATCCCATGAAATTTGACCTGCTTCTTTTACTTTATTAAAGAAGCTAAACATTTCATAATAATTTTTTTGAGAGATGGGATCATATTTATGATCGTGGCATCTTGCACAGCCAATAGGAAGTCCCATTATGGCAACTCCTGCTGTATTGGTTCTATCAATTACATATTCTGTTTGAAACTCTTCATCAATAATCCCACCTTCCATATTCTGTTGATGAATTCTATTAAATGCCGTTGCAATTAACATTTCCTTATTTGGATTGGGAATGAGATCACCTGCGAGTTGCCATTGAATAAATTGATTATAGGGCATATTTTTATTGAATGCACCAATAACCCAATCACGGTAGGGCGACATATCTCTTATTCTGTCAACTGTATAGCCATAAGAATCTGCAAATCTTGCAAGGTCAAGCCAATCAACCGCCATTTTTTCGCCATAGTGGGGAGATTGTAATAATCGATCTACCTGTTTTTCATAAGCGTTGGCAGAATTGTCTTTTAAAAAAGCATCCATCTCTTCGATAGTAGGAGGTAGTCCCGTTAGATCTAGTGAAACACGTCTCAATAATAATTCTTTGGAAGCTTTTTTAGAAGGTTCTAATTTTTCTAACTCTAGTGTATGTCCTATAAAATTATCTATAGGATTGATTGCCCAATTCTTAAAAGAAATATCGGGTAAATCTTCTTTTTCAGGTTTTACAAATGCCCAATGTGCTTTGTATTCTGCTCCTTGTTTAATCCATTTTATAAGGATTGCTTTTTCTCTAGATGAAAGTGAAAGATGCGATTTTAAAGAAGGCATTTTGTATTCTGGATCTTCAGAAATGATTCGATGAAATAATTCACTTCCATTTAAATTACCTGGATCAATGGCTACTTTACCAGGACTTTCTGGTAGTTCAGCATAAGCAAAGGATTGAATATCTAAACGAAGGCCAGCCTTTTGCTTGGCTTTATCTGGTCCATGACAAGAAAAGCATTTATCTGAAAGCAATGGCTTTACATGAAGATTGTAATCTATCTTATCTGGAAGTTGTTCATAAGCAGCTGCTACCTCTTTTGGTAAATCAGGCGCACAGGATACCAACTGCAAAACTGCCATCAGAAAAATACAATAAAGTAAATGCCGATTTAATCCATTCATTAAAAATATTTTTATTAAAGAGGCTTTCAAAGTTCTTGCTTCATTTTAAATTTATCAATTATTATTTTTCAATCAAACTTTCATCAATATGATAAGCAGCTACCTCACTTATTAGTGGTGTTTCTTTTGATCCATCAATTATTACCTCTATCGATTTTGCATTGACAGAAGGGAAACTTAGAATACGATTTCTTCCAATAGTAGTCGCTTTGATTTCTTTTAATAAAGCCCCCTTGTCATCTTTTAAATTAATTCTAAAATTAAATATCCTTTGACCTAGTTCAATAGGTTCACTTAATTGAATAGCATTGATAGTAGTAGTTTGTCCAAGGTCAATAGTAATAGCAGCATTTTGACCGGTGGTTAGTTTTTCAAAACTATTTTGTTTTTTATCTGTTAGCAGAATGGTCGCTTTTCCGGTAGAATTATTTTTAATAATCACTCCCTTCTTAGCGAATAGATTGGCACTAAAATTCTTCTTTTTTAACTTATTAAATCCTACCAATGCTGCAGAATCATTCGCATTAATTTGTCCTGTTCGGTCAGGAGGGACGTTCAATAATAAATTAGCACCTCTTCCTACAGATTTTAAATATAGATTAAAAAGGAAGGCTGGAGTTTTAACCTTATTATCTTCTTCCTTATGATAAAACCATCCTGGACGAACGCTCACATCACATTCTGCAGGAATCCATTTCTCACCAAACATATTTCCTCTATTAAGTGTATCAGTAGATGGACCTGCTGCACCTGCTGAAAATCCAGTTACATTTAGTAAATTCCAATTGGTGGCTCCTGCAATTCCTCTTTCATTTCCTACCCAACGTATTTGTGGACCAACATCACTAAATACAACTGTATTGGGTGATAATCTTTTTATAGTATTTCTAAATAATTCCCAATCGTATTGTTGCTTTTTTCCATTAGGACCTTCACCATTGGCGCCATCCCACCAGAATTCCCATATCGGCCCATAGTTAGCAAATATTTCTTCCATCATATTTACAAATACTTGATTGTATTCTGGCGTTCCATATTTAGGATGATTTCGATCCCACGGTGATAGATATACGCCAAACTTCAACCCATATTCTTTACAAGCCATTGATAATTCTTTCACCACATCACCTTTGCCATTTTTCCATTTACTCTCTCTTACAGTATGGGTGGAGAATTTACTTGGCCATAAGCAAAATCCATCATGATGCTTTGCTGTAATAATAATACCCTTTGCACCAGCAGCTTTGGCTAACCTTGCCCACTGTCTACAATCCAATTGAGTGGGATTAAAAATATCTTCTGGTTCATCTCCATGACCCCATTCTTTATCCGTAAATGTATTGGGTCCAAAATGAGTAAACCAATAATATTCCAAATCGTGCCATGCTACTTGAGCTTTGGAAGGAACTGGATTAACAGGTGGTATTTTTTGCCCCTGTACATATAAAAAATTCGCTAAAAATAAAATACAAAATAATTTTTTCATAGATTTTTTGATTTAATAATATTGCATTTGAATGTGATATTTTTAGTGAACCGATTTATAATTTTCTAATTTTAATATTTTTAAACCACACTCCACCACCATGATCTTGTAAACAGATGAAACCATTTTTAGCTATTCCATAGTCAGGAGCAATCTTCCATTTTCCTTCAGCTTTTCTTTTTTTCCAATCAGGAGTCCATGCCTCAAATTCTACTACTTTAACATTATTTAACCAATATTCTCTATGAGTACCTTTTACAATAATTTTTGAGGTATTGTATTTTCCAACTTGATTGGTTGGTCTAGAACTTGCTAGGTACATGGCATAGTCAGCGCCAGTTTTTTGCCATTCTTCTAATTTTTGTGGAAAGCCATCGTCGTCTATGATTTGATATTCTGGGCCACTAAGATATGGTTTTTCAAATTGTTCTGTAACGTGGTACATGATACCGCTATTTGCTTCAGCCGCTATTTTCCAGTCAACTGACAATTCAAAATTTTCATATTTTTCAGTCGTAATAATATCAGCTCGAACTTTAGTTTTATCCTTATTGTCACCCTTGCAATAGAGCTCTCCATCATTGATCCCCCAACAATCAGTGGCCTTGTTTTGATACATCCGCCATCCATTCGTCGTTTTTCCATCAAATAATAATTTCCATCCAGTCTTTATTTCAGTACTCGATAATTCATTGTCTTTTTGCTGAGAAAATGAGACCATTCTTAGGCAACTTATTATTGCTGTAATCATTAATATTTTTTTGTTCATTTGTTTTTTTAAATGTATAAAATGAATAATTAATTATAATATGAGTGAAAGTTATAAAATTGCGAGTTGTAAGATTTAATATAAATTAACAAAATAAAAATAAAATAATAATCAATAATAAAAAGGGATTAAAGTATTAAAAAGATGGATTAATCAATTTTAAATGTAAATTATTTTTTTATTATGGTTGGCGGCTTTACTTCTGAAGTGTCTCCTTCTAGTAAAGGCATTGTATAACCTCCAGAATCTATCATTGCCTTAGGGAATATTTTTTTAAGTTCATCCCAATCAGTTCCAGTGATGGATGTTTGATATAAAAATATTTTCTCGAGTTTGTTTAACACTTTTAATTGGGCTAAACCTTTTGCGGTAATTTTAGTTCCTACAAGGTTTATGTACTGCAGGGAGGTAAGTTTTTGTAATGCTATTATTCCTTTATCAGTTATGGCAGTTCTTTCTAACGATAAACGAGTAAGAGCAGTAAGGGAACTAATCATCTCCATCTGCCGGTCGGAAAGCTTTGTGTTTCCAAGTTTTAGCCATATTATTTGTTTTCGTAAGGGTTCTAGTAAATTCAAATCCTTTTCAGAGATTGCATCTACTGCTATAAAATTTATTGAAAGATAATTACTATTTTGTGAAACTGCTGATACTGAAATTCCTCTAGCTTTTAATTTCTGAATTGCATTATCATCTGCTTTTTCTATTGCTTGATCTGGAATATCGGATTGCTTTATTACTTCTATAATTTCGCCCGACTGTAGTGCAAGTAAAACTGATTTTATCTTTTCAGACTGAGGAATTGATTTTACTTTTTGAGTAAAATCAGCGCCAGTACTAATCCACCAATGTAAAAGCTCTATTTCTTGTTTACTTAGTTGAGGTTTTTCAATTGGCGGCATATGATCTTTATTGTCTTTTGTCAATAAGATTCTTTTGATTAACTCACTTTCATCTGCTTTTCCTGCCATTATAATTACTCCATCTTTTCCACCCTTCATAATTAAATCGGGAAGATCTAATCTTAATTTACCTTTTTGTTTATTTACTCCATGACAATTGTAACATTTAGAATTAAGAATTGGCTGTATTATCTCTGTGTATGCCACCGCTTCTTGAACATTTGCAATAGGTTTTCTTTGAGTATTGCTTGAAACAATTTCATCAGATGAAAACACTTTGGTTAAATAATCTGAACCATGTGTAATTGAACCCCCTAAATGACCTGTTATAATTACTAAAATAGTCATAAGTAATATTACCCATTTTGTATATTTATTTTGCTGCTTGTTTAGAATATACGCTCCAATTGAAATGACTGCCACTGCTATGCCAAACCATTGATGTGTACTAATGAGTGATGCATCATAATCATCTGTTGTAGATAACAAATAGCCACTAATAGCAGAAAAAATCGCACTCAACATTCCCCCAAACAAAGTGATGTGTATGGCGGGTACTAAAGAAGAATTCTTTTGTTTTGGCAAAATCAATTGAAAGATAGCCGCAAGAACTAACATCCCTATTGGTAAGTGAACCAATACAGGATGAAACCTTCCAATCAACTCAGTTAGCGAAAACAATAAAATAGCAATAATCATTTTTGGACTTAATGTATAATCAGGAATATCTTTTTCTTAATAAATTCATCATGTGTACATTAATGGCCCATTGATCAGCTAAAGGCTGTCGAGTATAAGCCATGGTAGGCATGTAATCTGGCGGACCAAATTCGGTTAAGAATACCATTCGTTCTCCATTTTTCTTTTTGCGTTCTACTACTATATCCCACCAATCGAAATGTTGTTTTACTACTTTTTCCCATTCAGGTGCTCGAGGGTCATTGACTTGTGGTCCTTCTGGATGACCAATTCTAGCATGGATTAAATCAGCTCTCTCTAAAGCCAATTGAACCGTTGCTTGTTGATCTGCTAATAAACTTTCATGTACGTTACACCAATGCGATATATCTAGGTTTATTCTTAATTCAGGTATTTTTTCAATAAATTCTTTAGTGACATGAGCTGCAAATAACATTCTGCTTCTATGCGTTTCATGAACGATAGATATTCCAGTTTCTTTTGCAAGTGCTGTAGTATGGTCAATAAATTTTTTGTTTTGTTCAAAGCTAAAATGATCTCTTCCAGAATGATTGTTGATATAAAGAGGACGTTGTACTTTTTGTTTTGCAGCAGCGTCTATCATTTTTTTATAAAATTCCAAGTGTTCTTTTGGATCTTGCTGAGAGCCACCGCATAGAAATCCGATTTCTAAATCATATTTTTTTAGAGAAGTAAACATTTCATCTTGGGCTTTTTTATTATCCGTTGGCCACCATAATTCTACTCCATCATATCCTTCCTTTTTTACCTTGGCACAAAACTGATCCATCGACCCATCAAATCCCCAACTGGTAGCCATGATAATTAGTTTATAGTTTTTATCCATAGAAAATTCAGTTTTTTTTGATATATAAAATGGCTCCAATGACGACAGATACAAAGCAGTAGTGGCAGTCGCAGAATTTTTAATAAATTTCCTTCTATCCTGTTTCATAAAATAATTGCTCAAAGAAAGAAACGTGCTTAACTAATTATATCTGTAATCACCTTTCCTGCCACATCGGTTAATCGGAATGGACGGCCTTGCGATTCGAACGTAAATTTCTCATGGTCAAAACCTAGCTGATTTAAAATAGTAGCCTGTATGTCGAAGGCTTCTGTTTTACCACTTACAATATTGTATCCTATTTCGTCAGATTCACCATAGGTAGTTCCACCTTTAATTCCACCTCCTGCCATCCACATGCTAAATGCGGCACCATGGTGATCTCTGCCCTTGAAGGGCATTACTTTTCCTTCTCTATTTTCCATCATCGGCGTTCTGCCAAATTCAGAGCCCCATATTACTAGTGTCTCATCAAGTAGTCCTCTTTGTTTTAAATCAAGTAGTAAAGCAGTGATGGGCTTATCCACTTTTCTACATTTGTTTACCAATCCAATATCAACTGCATTACCTGCGGAGTCACCATGCGCATCCCATCCCCAATCAAATAATTGAACAAAGCGAACTCCTTTTTCTACTAACTTTCTTGCGAGTAATACATTATTTGCAAAGCAAGCTTCTCCTGGTTTGGTACCATACATTTCATGAATATATTGCGGTTCGTCATTAATATTCATTACTTCAGGAACAGATATTTGCATTTTATAAGCCATCTCATATTGAGCGATGCGAGAAAGAATTTCAGGATCGTTGTATTCTTCATATTGTTCCTGATTCACTTTATTAATCGCATCAATTGAAGCCTTTCTTAAATCACGACTCATTCCCTTTGGGTCTTTTATAAATAATACAGGATCACCAACGCTTCTGCATTGTACACCTTGGTATACACTTGGTAAAAACCCACTTCCCCACACACTCTTTCCTGCATCAGGATCATTTCCTCCAGATGTTAAAACTACAAACCCTGGAAGATTTTTATTTTCAGAACCCATACCATAAGTTACCCATGAACCAATGCTTGGTCTTCCAAGTCTGGGCGAACCTGAATGCATTAATAATTGTGCGGGTGCATGATTGAATTGGTCTGTAGTGACTGCATTGAGTATAGCTATATCATCAATTACAGTCGAAAGGTGAGGTAAATTATCAGACAGCCATAAACCACTTTTTCCATGCTGCCTAAAATTTGCTTGGGGACCTAACATTTTTGGAACTCCTTGAATGAAGGCAAACTTTTTTCCTGCCAATAAGGAGGGTGGGCAATCCTGTCCATCTAATTTTGCTAGTTCAGGCTTGAAGCTAAATAATTCTAATTGAGAAGGTGCACCGGCCATATGCAAGTAGATAACAGACTTTGCTTTGCCTGGAAACATAGGTGGCTTAGGTGCAAGTGGATTAGCAGCATCAAATAAATTATTCGAATTATTGGATGAATTGAACCCACAACTATTAAACAAGGAACCCAATGCCAATGCTCCGAATCCCATCGCTCCATCCTTTAAAAAATGTCTGCGTGTATACTGCTGTAAAATAGCATGATTTGCTTCCCTTAACAACCGCTGATTGTGCGTATCGTTTTTCATAATTTTTAAATTTATATATCCACCCTTATGTTATTATTTATTTAAAACCCTTTTATATAAACAATTAATTTTTATTTAACCATTCATCCATGTTAAATAGGGCACTTGCTACCATCACTAATGAAGCGGTTTCGGCATTCGACTCTTTTTCAGAGGGCCCCAATAATTCATTAGTAGCTAAAGGATCTTTTTTAAATTTAGCAAACGAAGTAGTGTATAAATCCATCAATGCTTTTAATCTGTTTTCAGAAATAGATTTATACATCATTGCTTGGTATCCTTTAGCAATTTTTTTACTTACCTCTTTTTCTTTCCATTCATTCATGCGATGTGCAAAGTATCTTGCCATTACTAAGTAGGATGAATCATTCAAAATAGTCAATGCTTGCAAAGGGGTATTGGTCCTGATTCTTCTAGTAATACAAACTTCTCTGGTACCCCCATCGAAGGTTGCCATAGATGGATAGGGTGCTGATCTTTTCCAAAAAGTATAAATACCTCTTCTATATTGATCATCTCCTTCACTTAGTTTCCATGTGTTAGATGAATAGGGTGATTTCCATACACCTTCTGGTTGAAAAGGCATTACGCTCTTTCCATACATTTTATCACTTAATACATTACTTACACTTAACGCTTGATCCCGGATTTGTTCTGCTGATAATCTTACCCTTGGCCCTCTGGCATACAATTTATTATAGGGATCCTTTTGTAATAATTCTTTAGTAACCTTGGAGTCTTGACGATAGGTAGCGGAAAGAACTATTTCCTTTAATATTTTTTTGATACTCCAATGGTGATCATTCACAAATGCCCAAGCTAGGTGATCTAGTAAATCTTTATGAGTAGGAGAAATCCCCTGTGTTCCTAAATCTTCTAGCGTTTCTGCAATACCAAATCCAAATAATTGTTCCCATAATCTATTGACCATTGTTCTTGCTACTAACGGATTTTTTTTATCGGTTAGCCACATAGCCATTCCAAGTCTATTTTTAGGAGCATTGGCGGGCATGGGATTCATAATGTGTGGTACATCAGGGGTAACTTCTTTACCCATTACCGTTCTGTTTCCTCTTATAAAAACATTGGAGGGTCTAAATAAATCAGCGCTATTTTCAACCATCACTGGGGTAGTTTCCGCAGAAGCGTTTAATAATTCTACAAATTGTTGTTGGGCCATTTCATATCCAGGGTTTCCTTTTCCTGGAAAATAATCAGAAAATTTAAACCATTCAAGTGTTATTGCATTTGTTTCAGCAGAGGTAGGACAGGTCGCTTTAAAATACAATGTATGTCTTCCAGAAAAAGGAGTAATTGGTACGATTCCAATTTTCCAACCTTTTGTATCTGATATGGGTAATGAAACTAATTTGGGCCCGTTGATACTATCAACATGAATAGACAATTTTACATTTTTATAACTTGATCGATATCTAAATGTTAATTGCTTTTGATCATTCAAAGGCGCATTTTTCAACCTGCAAGATCCATTGTTACGAAGGTTAACTACCGTTGCCACCGTTCCATTATTGATCTCATCACAGTTTAAAGAGTTGATAGTGGGTTGCCAAGTTTTTAAAAATAAATAATATTCTTTCGCTTCATTTTCATTGGTATTTTTCTTTACCCAATCCATTACCTGTAATAGTTTTGTACTATCTTCTGATTTAAACTGTCTTAGAAGAGGGTAATCCGACTCTGCATCTTCGTCACGACTATTATTAAAAAAAGCTAAAAATTTGTAATATTCATCGTGTTTAAAAGGGTCGTAGGGATGGCTGTGGCATTGTACACAATTAAAAGTGGTACCCATCAATGCACTCCAAGTAGTATTCACTCTGTCCAATACTGCCGCTGTTCTAAACTCTTCATTATCGGTGCCGCCCTCATCATTGGTCATGGTATTTCTATGAAAAGAAGTAGCAATATATTTTGCATCATCTGGGTTGGGCATTAAGTCTCCGGCAAGTTGCTCCATTAAAAAATCATTGTAAGGCTTATCTTCATTAAATGCACGAATCAGCCAATCACGGTATTTCCAAATATTTCGATTGCCATCTTTTTCATAACCTTTGGTATCAGCGTAGCGAGATAAATCAAGCCAAAGAGAGGTCCATCTTTCTCCATAAGTTGGAGAAGCCAATAAGTCATCCACTAAATTTTCGTAAGCCTTTTCATTATCAGCTTGTAAAAATTTATTAGCGATATTGTTAGAAGCGGGTAAACCAGTAAGGTCAATACTTACTCTTCTTAAAAGGGTAGATTTTTCAGCCTCTTTTGATGGAGAAAGGTTTTCTTCTTTTAATTTAGAAAAGACAAATTGATCAATGTTATTTTTTATCCAGGAATTACTATTGTCCGGTACGGATTCATTTTTTACTGGAATATATGCCCAGTGTTCACCCCATTGAGCACCTTGTTTAATCCACTTTTGTAAAATATTTATTTCCTCTTCATCAAGTGGGGCATGTTTATAAGGCATTCTTTCATCGGGATCTTTTGCAGTGATTCTTCTTATTAACTCACTTTGCTCAGGATGGCCGGGAATAATAGCAGGCTTACCCGATTCGGTTTTTCCTAAAGCCTCTTCTCTAAATAGTAAGCTAAACCCAGCTTTTTGCTTCACTCCACCATGACAGGTGATACATTTTTTATTTAATATTGGCTTCACTTGAGTATTGAAATCTACCTTATCATTTGGTAGAGCCAATAGGGTAAGTACAGCCGCAATAATGAGCAGGCTGACAACACCAATCATTTTTTTTGAGATAAATAACTTCATAGCAAAATCGTGTTTTTAAAGATACTTATTTTCATTGGCTTACTCAATAATAACCCAATTGTAATTTTCAGGCTCAATCGTTAGAGTAAGTTCAATTTCATATTTCCTGTTTAGTTTAGCTATAAAAGGATTCGAATCTTTTATTTTAACTACCGCTTTATCAGTAAGACCAGTATAATAAAGGGGTACATTAATTGTCTTAGTAATTTTTTCTTTTAATGGATTATAAACCATCAGTAAGCCTTTTTGTTGGAGCGAAGGGCTTACATGAAGAAATCCATCCCAGTCTCTTCCATCTGCACGACGTAATTGGATCATATCTGCATTGAGAATATTGCGATATTTTTTATACCAGTTAATTGTCTTTTCTACCAATAATCTAGTCTCTTCAGTGTCATACAATCTAGGGCCACGGTAACATGCCTGCACACCAGCACCATAGTACTGTATCATCAGTTGTTCATAATCTTTAAGATGCTCGCTCAAGGGCTCTAGTACTGCTGATTGATCGCCCCCTTGATATTTAGTGAGTGGTACAAATCCCCAACTCATTGCACCAGTTTTTTCAATGGTACCATCATGAATATTCTGCCGATTTAATATTTTTTGCTGATTCCTTGATAAGGAAAAATTAACTTCTCGATAACCAATGCCGATTTTATGGGTGCCATCTAAAAAATACCAATCGGGCGCATTAATATAAACACCTCTTTCATTTAGCCAACGATATAATTCTTTTTGAATTTCCATCTGACGCCATTGAGAATCATCAAATCCTTTGTGGCCAGGATGAGTCGAAGATGCACAAACATCCCCAGGGTAGGGGCCGTCATTTTCCCAGATGTCAAATCCTGTTTGTGCAAAAAAATATTTTATTTTATCACGATAGGCTAACCCCCATTTGCTCCCAAAGCAAGGAGCATTACCAAAAAAAGCTCCTCCAGGTTTTCCAGTTTTTATATCCACCACATCGTCTTCATTACTTATTTTTCTGCTACTGAATAATGAATATCCACCCAATAAAATATGTTTGCTGTGAGCATAATTTGTCAGCGCTTTCCAACGGGTAATGTTACTCTTTGAACTGTCTTCCATATTCAAATGACTACCAAAACTTAAAATTACCGCTTCATATCCTGTAGCTACACATTGATCAATTGCGGATAGAACTTGATCATCATTTCTGCTGACTAAATGCATAAAAATAGGATTCTGTGTAGTCCAAGGAGCTACCGTTCGATACATTTTTTTAATCATCAATCCTCTTCTTTGCCGATCATAACTGTCCATCAAAAGCTCATGCGTTCTTACTGATTTAAATACTTCTCCTATCTGTAATTCAATACCAGGTGCTTTTTCAGGATATACTTCTAGTAAGCAGGGAGTTTGATAATTGTAATTTACCTGAGAGCTATAAATGGAATCTGTTTTCCAATGAGTCGTTTGATCACTAATATCATACCTCATAGCATTATTAAATGCATAGTTGGTTTCTACATAAATCCCATGCTGTTTTTTCATTTCCTCTGGGGTACCTACTACCGCACTTTCTTCTTCTACTAAAGCAAGTACTTCATTGATAACTCGGTTCAGTTTAAAAGTTTTGTCGCTTTTATTTTCAATAGAAATCCATTTTACTATTAATGGAATTCCGTCATACAATTCATAGTTTACTTTTACAATTAATCCTTTAAAATTTAGCAAAGGGGATTCAAATTCAAGCGTGAGTTGTTTTCCTTTAGCTGGAGCTTGATTCATCTTCCAAGTGGTAGGTTTCCATTGAAGAAATGGTTTTATATCAGTTACTGAGTGTTTGACTAAAACAAAATCTTCTTTACCAACCTTCATATCATCTAACCACTCAGGGAGTAGATAGGCGTTTTCTTTCTGACCTTGTAAGCCACCTATATTATATTGTTTTCCGTCTAAAAAAATTTTTGCTTCGGGCTTTACCGCTCGCAGTAACTGTTGACCGTTGGTGAGGTTAGTATAATCTGTACAAACTAAATTCTTTGAAGTTCTAAATACCCTTTTTACCAAGCCATTGTTAAGCGTAATTTGATTACCCTCTTCAATTACTTCAGCTTTTTGACTGATAGGACTTATTAGCCAATCGGTTTGGGAAATTAATTGATTATTTGATTGGATGGTTTTTGTTTTTTGTGCCATCAATATTGGCAAATGACCAGCAATAAAAAATATCGATAAATAAAAACGGTTGAAAAAATAATTCATTGAAAAGGAGTTTTTATTTTTTAAATTCAGATGATATTTAGTATTGAGAGTAAAAAATTTAATTAGAGAGATAAGCCTATCCAATTTAAGTTTTGGTAAGGCTTACATCGATTATTTAACTAGAGGCTTTCTTTCCAATTGCATATCCCTTTAATGCATAAAAAAGTATGTACACATAGGCAGGAAGCATGCAAATAAGAAAAGCAACTTCGTTGGTTGTAATTCCTTTATCCTTTAATGTTGTATATAACAACGGTACTACTGCACCACCTGCAATTCCCATTATAAGTAAAGCAGCCCCTGTTTTGGTAAATCTACCCAATCCGCTGATAGCGAGTGGAAAAAGAGCTGGCCACATCAAAGCATTGGCTAGTCCAAGTAATGCAATAAAACTGATAGCTACATATCCTTGGGTTACAAATACACCGATACTAAAAATGATACCTAGTACTGCAGAGATCGCTAATGCATTTTGTTGAGATAAATATTTTGGAATCGTAAAAATCCCAATGATATATCCTACTAGCATTGATAAAAGAGTAAAAGTGGTAAAATATTTTGTTTCATCTAATGGCATACCTAACTGTCTTCCATATACGCCAATAGCATCACCTGCCATTACTTCTACTCCTACGTATAAAAATAGACATAACACACCCAATACCAAATGTGGAAACTGGAATATATTGGTTTTAGCAACTTGGGTTTTATCAGTACTATCTTCTAAATTGGGGTCTATTTCTGGTAATGATGATCGTTTAATCATAATTGCTAATAAAACTAAAGCAATGGCTATTATGATGTAAGGAGTGATTACTCTGGAGGCAAGTTCATTAAGAAGTTTTTCTTTTATTGCAGGATCAGTAGCTTTAACAATTTCTTCTTCAATTTTACCAGCATTTTTAAGAACCAATGCGCCTAATATCAAGGGACTCAGCATACCAGCAACTTTATTGCAGATTCCCATGATGCTAATTCTTTTTGCCGCACTTTCAATTGGACCTATGATACTGATGTATGGGTTGCTAGCAGTTTGCAATAATGCAAGTCCTGTACCTTGAACAAATAAACCAGTTAGAAATAATCCAAAATTTCTTGAATTGGCTGCTGGTATAAAAATAAGTGAGCCCAAAGCCATAATTAATAAACCCCAAGCCATTCCATTTTTATATCCTGTCTTGGAAATAATCATTGAAGAAGGTAAGGCTAAAAAGAAATAAGCCATGTAAAAGGCGGATGTCACAAAAAAAGCCTGTATGTCATTTTCAAGTTGACAAGCTAATTTCAGAAAAGGAATCAAGGTTCCATTGAGCCAGGTTACAAACCCGAAAACGAAGAATAAAATTCCGATGATAACAATGGCATTTCTGTTTTCGCTAGTTTTTTGCATTTTACTATAGATTTAAAAATAAATATACGAGATTATCTATTATCATATTAGAACTGTCAGTTATCTGTGGGTAATTTAAGTGATGTGTTAGTCTAACTTTTAGAAGTCAATATCGATTTAACTGTAACTTCGGATCGGAAAATGGCTGTGAGTGAAGTATTTCAGTCTTTATGTTTTTCGAGTGATTCATTTTAAAATTCCCTTCTTTAATGAAAAGGATGTTAGTTTCAAATATCAATAAATCAGCATATGATGATTCCTTAATTGGCTTATCTTCTTTGCTTAATGGATACGAATCTCAAGAAATTGTTTACACACCATGGATAGATTTCCCTTACAAGCCTGATGTAAGAGTTGCGATTGCACATAGTGACGATTACATTTTTTTAAAATATTTTGTAACAGAAAATTCTATACGAGCTGTCAATAGTCAAATTAATTCTTCTGTTTGGGAAGATAGTTGTGTAGAGTTTTTTATTCATTTTAATGATGATAAAGGCTATTATAATTTTGAATTTAATTGTATTGGAACCCCTTTAGTTGGATTTGGTAAATCTAGATCAGAAAGAGATTTATTAACCACAGAAATAGTAAGTACTATTCAAACGGAAAGTTTTATTAGTAAGGTTAAAAAGAAGGATGCCGTTTGTTGGGAGTTATCCGTAGCCATTCCTTTAAGTGTATTTAATCATCATTCTTTTTCATCTCTTTCGGGTAAAGAAGGAAGTGCAAATTTTTATAAGTGCGGCGATCAATTACCGGTTCCTCATTTTGTAGCATGGAATAATATTCAATCAGCAGAACCTAATTTTCATTTACCAGAATTTTTTGGTGAAATTTATTTCCAATAAAAAACTTTCGGTAGATAGTTGCAGGATCAATGGAATAAGAATTCCTGAATTATAAGTAGGTGGTATAAGCTTTGCCTTGAATTCATATTCAACTTAATTAGTATATATATTTTTAATGATTCTGATTTCTAAGTATCAACTCTAGGAATAGATTTAAAAATATAGGAAAATCAATGGAATGTTGAATTCAGTGTTAAATATTGTAATTTGTACTATTAAAATTTAATTAATAATTCGTCATCTTCTGAAATCTTAAAAATTTATATTTATCATGAACAGAAAAAATTTTGTAAAAAATAGTGGTATTGCAGCAGCCTCCATCTCTCTTTGGCCGGGCAGTAGTTTATCCGCAATGTCTGCAGATCAGAAAGTTAAAATAGCTATTATTGGTGTTGGTGGAAGAGGTCAGGGACATCTAGAACTTGCTTTAAGAAGGCAAGATGTGGAAGTAGTGGCTATTTGTGATGTTGATGAGCAAATGCTAAATTCTGCCAAAAAAATAGTTACTAAGAGCGGAAAGAAGATGCCTCAAATTTATACAGGTGATAATTATGCTTGGAAAAATTTGTTAGAAAAAGAAAAATTAGATGGGGTCATTGTAGTCACTCCTTGGGAATGGCACAAACCAATGGTAATTGGTTCCATTGAAGCCGGAGTAAAATATGTAGCAACCGAAGTGGTATTGGGAATTACTTTGCAGGATCATTGGGATGTAGTTAAGGCGGCAGAAAAATATCATGCTCAAGTTATGATGCTTGAAAATGTTTGTTATCGTCGTGATGTGATGGCGATTTTAAATATGATTCGTCAAGATGTTTTTGGTGAAATTATTCACCTACAAGGAGGATATCAACATGATTTACGCGAAGTAAAATTTACCAATGGGGTAGAATTTGGCGAAAAAGGATACTCAGAGGCCAAGTGGCGGACAGAACATTCTGTTCATCGCAATGGTGACTTATATCCTACCCATGGTGTAGGCCCTTTGGCTACATATATTAATATCAATAGAGGAAATCGTTTCACTAGTTTGAATTCATTTTCTTCTAAGGCAAGAGGATTGCACAATCAAATTATTAAAAAAGGAGGCATTAAACATCCGAATGCTAAAGTTGAATTTAAATTAGGGGATGTAGTTACCACACAAATTAATTGTGCTAATGGAGAAACAGTTTTATTACAACATGATACTGATTTACCTAGACCTTATTCTTTAGGATTTCGTGTACAGGGTACCAATGGAATATGGATGGATGTAAATAATGGAATCTATATTGAAGGAAAGGCTGCCAAACCACACCAATGGGATTCAGCTACCGAGTGGCTTAAAAAATATGATCATCCACTTTGGGCAAGATGGACAAAAGATGCCGAAGGTGCAGGACATGGTGGAATGGATTTCTTTGTAATTCATGCCTTTATTGAATCCATCAAGCGTCAGGTGCCAACTCCTCAGGATGTTTATGATGCTGCTGCTTGGAGCGCTATAACTCCGTTGAGTGAACAGTCTATTTCATTGGGAAATGAAACAGTTGATTTTCCTGATTTCACTGGCGGTGATTGGATGTATCGCAAACCTTCCTTTGCATTAACAGATGCTTTTTAATAATGGAAGTTTAAAATTTTAGAAGGATGAATATATTGGAATCAGTGTTGCCTTCTTTTGGATTTCAGGATGACTCAATAACCTTGATTCCATTTGGCGGCGGATTGATTAATAATACTTGGAAGGTTTCTGAAAAAGGAAATGAATATATTTTGCAGCGGGTAAATGACAATGTATTTACTAAACCTCAAAATATCGCTTCCAATATTAGATTGATTGCTGATTATTTTAAAACGAATTGGCCAAACTACCATTTTGTTGAACCCTTGACTACCATTCATGGAGACGATCTTTTATTTATTCCATCTTCTGGGTATTATAGAATGTTTCCTTTTGTATCAGGTTCTCATGCAAAGCAGGTAGGCGAAACTCCAGCTCAGGCCTGTGAAGCAGCTCTTCAATTTGGAAGATTTACTCGATTACTTTGTAAGCTAGATATTTCAAATATTAGTATTACCATTCCTTCTTTTCATGATCTTGGTCTACGATATGAGCAATTTTTAATTGCTTTAGAAAAAGGTAATAAAGAAAGGATGGCTGCTGCTAAGGATTTAATTGAGCAGGTGGTGAAATATCAATCCATCGTATCCGTATACACTTCAATGCTTTCTGATCCTGAATTTAAATTGAGGGTTACCCATCACGATACTAAAATTAGTAATGTACTATTTGATAATCAAGATAAAGGTTTGTGCGTAATTGATTTAGACACGGTGATGCCTGGATATTTTATTAGTGATGTAGGTGATATGCTTCGAACCTATCTATGTCCTGTTAGTGAGGAAGAAAAAGAATTTAGCAAAATTACAGTCAGAGATGAATTTTACAAAGCGATCATTGATGGCTATAAAGAAGAAATGAAGAATGAACTAACTGAAAAAGAAAATAAATATTTTTTTTATGCTGGCAAGTTTATGATTTATATGCAAGCGCTCAGATTTATAACCGATCATATAAATGATGATATTTATTATGGAGCAAAATATGAAGGGCAAAATTTAGTAAGAGCCTCCAATCAAATGGTCTTATTACAACGTTATATGGAAAAGGAAACTGATTTAGGTACTTACGGAGAAGTATAAATCTTTATTAAAAAAATAGTATGAAAAATTTGCTTGTTATATTTTTGTTTCTTTATTGCACCTCAGTAATCGCTCAACCTAATATTGCTTGGAAATCAGTTGCACCGGGTATTTGGAGTGCTAAAGTGGGCAAACCTGATGCATTTAACTTTTATACTGCCATCCAAACAAAGCCGCGCATGAGCGCTTTGCAATTAATGGAATCCGTTAATTTCCCTCTTCCTAAAAATGATATAAAGGCTTCTATAATTGATGGAAAAACTTATTTGCATTTCCCATTGGATAGCAGCGAAAAAATTTTCGGTTTGGGTTTAAATTTTAAAACCGTAGAACAGCGTGGTCGGATTATGCGTTTGCATATGGATCATTATGGTGGACAAGATAATGGCCGAAATCATGCGCCCGTTCCATTTTATATTTCTTCAAAAGGGTATGGTGTTTTAATCAATGCTGCCAGGTATATTGATATATGGGTAGGCACTGCTGTAGAAAAGGATAGTAAGCATCCTCCGGTTATTAGAGATAGAAATACCGATAGGAAATGGAGCGCAAGTCCTTATTCAGATAATATTGAAATATTAATACCAGCTGCAGGTGCAGAGATTATTGTTTTTGGTGGCCCTACTCCTTTGGATGCAGTGCGTCGATATAATTTGTTTAATGGAGGAGGCTGCCTACCTCCAAAATGGGGATTGGGATTTTGGCATCGTACGCCAACTCTTTACAGCGAAATAGATGTGATGAATGAAGTAAAAGAATATGCAGCGCATCAGTTTCCATTGACGGTGATTGGACTTGAACCTGGCTGGCAAAGTAAATCTTATCCCTGTACTTATGAGTGGGACAAAGGTAGATTTCCTCATCCTGAAGTATTAATGGATAGTTTAAAAAATAGGGGAGTTTATGCTAATCTATGGATGAATCCTTTCATCTCTCCCGAAGGGGAATTATATAAACCAATCTTACCTTATACAGCTTCTCATACAGTGTGGACAGGAGTTGTACCTGATTATTCAATGCCTCAGGTACAAAAATTAGTTGCTCAACATTTTACAAAATATTTACTTAGTAAAGGGGTGAGTGGTTTTAAAATGGATGAGAATGATGGCTACGATAATTGGCTTTGGCCTGATGTTACCAGATTTCCTTCAGGAAATTCTGCCGAACAAATGCGCCAAACCTATGCGATGATGATGCAGCAAGTGACCGCTGATTTATATCGACAAAAAAATACTCGAACCTATGGTTTGGTGAGAGGGTCTAATGCAGGTGCTTCCTCTTTTCCTTATGTGATATACAATGATTATTATAGTCATCCTGACTTCATAACGGCAATGATTAATAGCTCCTTTATTGGTGTTCTTTGGACACCTGAAGTAAGAGGCTCCGCTTCATCTGAAGAGTGGTTAAGAAGAATGCAAACAGTATGTTTTTCTCCATTGGCAATGATTAACGCTTGGTCGGATGGAACTAAACCTTGGTCATTTCCGGAAGTTGAAAAGCAGGTGCAATATATTGCTAACCTAAGAATGCAATTGATACCTTATCTCTATACAAACTATGCTGATTATGCTTTTTATGGCACACCACCCATTAAAGCTATGAATTTAGTGCCAGGTTTTAATGTGAATGCTACCGTGGTTAATGGAAAACTTAATTCTGTAGATAATTCTTATGCTAAAGCAACTAAACATGAAATTAAAGATCAGTTTATGGTAGGGGATGATCTTTTAGTGGCACCTTTGTTTGCAGGTCAAAAAAGTAGAAAGGTGGTATTGCCAAAAGGTAAATGGTATGATTTTTATACTGGAAAATTGGCAGGAGAAGAAGAGGTTTTAACCATTGCACCTGGTTTGGATATCATACCTGTTTATGTTCGTGATGGAGGAATTATACCAATGACTTCTTCTGTTTTAAGAATAGGCAAAGAAAAATTACCAGTAGAAATCAGGTACTATGGTCAAAAAGAAAGTTCCTTTCAATTGTATGATGATGATGGCGAAAGTTTTGATTATGAAAAAGGAAAATTTTCTCGAATTAATTTATCAGTAAAAAAAGACAAGGCTGGATTGCTTCAAGGAAATGTTTCTATTCCTTCGGGTGCTACTGTTTGGTCTTACAGTGATTTTAATTGGCACTTTATGACTCAATAAATGATTTAGTTAGGCTGTTAAAAATTATATTTTCAAATTAATAATATTGTTGAAGCTTTCAATCAATCTTTTATGAATATTTTTTTAAAATATAGAAACTCTTTTATAGTCTTATTATTAATTAACCTTTTTTTTATAAAGGCTTCCAGCCAATCAGTAAACGATATTCCTCAATCTAAAGTGGAAATTAATCAGTGGGTTAAAAAACATTTTTCCAAAGGCAAAATCCCTCCTTTTTCATTTATTTATGGCGGGAAAAAATCAGCCGGTTTTATCAAGCAATGGAAATTTACCGCTACAGAATTAAAACACATTGATCAACAATCTCAAGAAGCTACTTATAGTTATGAGGATCCTAAATCTGGATTGTTAGTAAAATGTAGACTTACCTATTTTGATGATTTTAATGCAATAGAGTGGGTGTTAAATTTTATCAATACTTCCTCTAAGAATTCTCTTATGATAGAGAAGGTTGCAGTAATTGACCAATCTTTTGATTCAAAGCAAACAGGCGATTTTACTCTATATCATGCAAAAGGTAGTAATGCAGAAAAAACAGATTTCCAACCAATCGATGAAAAGTTGGTAATTAATCAACCCATTTATATGACACCCAGTGGTGGGCGTAGTTCTGATAATACAGCCTTTCCTTTTTTCAATATTGAAATGCCAGGTCATCAGGGAATCATGACAGCTATTGGCTGGACAGGAAAGTGGTATGCCAATGTTTTGAATACTAATCCTAATTCAATTTCACTTGTATCAGGAATGGAAAAAATGAAATTGATACTGTATCCTTCTGAAGAGATACGTACTCCAAAAATTTGTTTACTATTTTGGCAGGGAGATGATAGAATGGTTGGCCATAATCAATTTCGTCAATTTATTCTTGCACATCATTCACCTAAAATAAATGGAGAACTTGCAAAACCATTATTGGCAGGAACATTTGATTATGGGGATCCAGCCCCTTGTCAAGAGTATGGCTGTCTTACTGAATCCTTTGCAGTGGCTTTGGTAAAAAGGTATCAACAATTCAATTTGATTCCTGAATTATTTTGGTTAGATGCAGGTTGGTATAATGGAGCGAATTGGGAAACCGGTGGAAAGGGTTCTTGGGCAACTAACGTAGGCAATTGGACACCTAATAAAGATCGCTTTCCAAATGGATTAAAACCTGTTGCAGATGCCGTTCATAAAGCCGGTGCAAAGTTTATGGTTTGGTTTGAACCAGAAAGAGTATATGCTGGTTCAGAAGTAGATAAAGCCCATCCTGAATGGGTCATTCAAGTCAAGGGAAATAAGCGGGTGGATAAAAATTCTTACTTATTTAATTTGGGAAATAAGGATGCAAGAAGTTGGATGACTAAATTGTTTGGTGATTTAATTGAAAGAGAAGGAATAGACAGTTATCGTCAAGATTTTAATTTTGATCCATCACCTTATTGGAATATAATGGATAGCTCCAATCGTGAAGGGATGGCTGAAATACGGCATATAGAGGGTTTATATGCCTTCTGGGATAGCCTCTTGGCACGTTTTCCTAATTTGAGAATTGATAACTGTGCTAGTGGTGGTAGACGCATTGATCTTGAAACAACCTCTAGAAGCACTCCTCTTTGGAGAACAGATTATCAATATGGAGAGCCTAATGGTTATCAGTGTCATACTTATGGACTTAATTTTTATCTGCCTTTGCATGGAACTGCAGTTTATAAAGCGGATGACTATACCTTTCGATCAAGTATTAGTTCTGCTGTTGTGATGAACTGGGAGATTACTGGAAATAATTCAGAACCTATTCCTTCCATGCAAAAGCGAATGAAGGAGTTTAAAAATTTGAGAGATTATTTTTATGGCGACTATTATCCATTGACCCCAAGTAAATTAAATGCCGATGAGGATAAATGGTTGGCTTATCAGTTAAATCGTCCTATGCAAAAAGATGGGCTTGTGATTGGATTTAGAAGAAAAATGAATATGAATTCTTCTATTACTGCTAAACTGTCTGGGCTAGATAAAAAAGGAGTGTATGAGTTATATTATGAGGATAATGATTCTAGAATTAGGAAAACGGGTAGTGAGTTGATGGAGGGTATTGAACTTACTATTCCTAAAACACCTTCTTCTTTATTGATTCAATACAAATTGGTTACTCCTGAAGTTCCTTAAAGTAGTTAAAATGACTGTTTTATAGCTGGTAGATCATTACTATATATTTTGAAAATTATAGATCAGTTAGTTCGGTTTAAAAAAAAATATCAGATATTTATAAAAATTATAATTTCTTAGTTCTAAATTCATTCTAAATTTCAGTTGGATTAAAAGTATTATCATTAATAAAAAATTGAAGCCATGTTAAAATCATTTACTCTTTTTTGTGCCTATATTCTATGCTGTTCAGCTTTATTTGCACAGTCAATAAATATTATACCTCAGCCTTTATCGGTCATAACTAAAAAAGGAAAATTTACTATTACATCTGCTACTAAGCTGGTGGTAAAAGATAAAAAGGATTATGCTACAGCTTCTTTTTTAAATAAATATCTAGAGGAATATTATGGTATCAAACTTAAGCAAGTCTCTACTGATGCTGATAAAAGCATAACTATTTCAAGTGGTAATCAGGAGGAGGGGTTGATGGCTTCTGCCTATAAATTTCAATCTGGAAATAGTGGCATTCAAATTTCTGGAAATTCAGCTGTGGGAAGTTTTTATGGAATGCAAACATTGATACAGTTGCTCCCTACAGAAAAAAGTAAAGCTTTAATTATTCCTGCCGTAGATGTGGAAGATCAGCCTCGTTTTGCTTATCGTGGTGCTATGCTAGATGTTTGTCGTCATTTCTTTTCAGTTTCATTTATAAAAAAATACATTGATTATTTAGCGCTTCATAAAATCAATTATTTCCATTGGCATTTAACGGAAGATCAAGGTTGGAGGATCGAGATTAAAAAGTATCCTAATCTAACTAAAGTAGGTTCAAGGAGAAATGGTACAATTATAGGAAGGTATCCTGGTAAGGGAAGTGACAATAAGATGGATGAGGGTTTTTATACTCAAGAGCAGGTGAAAGAAATTGTGGAATATGCAACTCAAAGATTTATAACTGTTATTCCAGAAATAGAAATGCCCGGTCATAGTGGAGCTGCTATTGCCGCTTATCCTTTGTTAAGCTGTTTTCCCGATAAGCAAACAGTTATACCAGCCAATATGATTTCTGAAAAAAGTAAACTTGAATTAGAAGCTGGAAGAGTAAAATTAGTTCAAGAAACATGGGGTGTTCATACTGATGTTTATGCACCTACAGAATATACTTTTAAATTTTTAGAAGATGTCCTAGATGAAGTGATTGCATTGTTTCCTTCAAAATATATTCACATAGGCGGCGATGAATGTCCAAAAGATTCTTGGAAAAAAAGCGAATTTTGTCAACAGATGATTAAGGAAAAAGGCTTGAAGGATGAACATGGATTACAAAGCTATTTTATTCAGCGAATTGAAAAATATATCAATAAAAAAGGAAGAACATTGATAGGTTGGGATGAGATATTGGAAGGAGGCCTTGCCCCAAATGCAATAGTGATGAGTTGGAGAGGCGAAGAAGGAGGGATTGCTGCTGCAAAGGAAAGTCATACAGTTATTATGACTCCAGGAAGCCATGTCTATTTAGATAAGGCTCAAACTAAAAATATGGATTCAGTAACCATTGGTGGATTTTTACCTTTTGAAAAAGTCTATAGTTATGAGCCAGTTCCCAAAGAATTAAATGCTCAACAAGCTACTTATGTTTTAGGTGCACAGGGAAATTTATGGACTGAATATGTTGCCAATCCTTCAAAAGCTGAGTATCAGCTTTTTCCTCGCTTAAGTGCTTTGAGTGAAGTATTGTGGTCTACAAAGGAAAATAAAAACTGGCCAGCTTTTCAGGATAAAATGAAAACTCAGTATGGTAGATATAAAATTTGGGGAGCTAATTATTTTGAAGAAAAGAAATAAGTTATTTTAATTATTAGTGTTGAATGAAAATGAATAATTCCTTTGTGATTATTCGTTTTCATTCAACTGTTTCGTTTTTAATTGCTATAATACAATAGATTGTAAAAAATCAAAAATGAAACATTTTTTTTTATTTTTATTCTTTGGATTTCGTCTATCTCTTTATTCTCAAACTAAACCCAATATCATTGTATTTCTTGTGGATGATATGGGTTGGCAAGATTGTTCCGTAAATTTTTGGAATCAGTCAACCTCTTCGAATAAAATTTATCATACTCCAAATATGGAGCGTTTGGCAAAAGAGGGAATGAAATTTACCAATGCTTATGCGGCTCCTGTATGTACTCCTTCAAGGTCAAGTATGCTAACTGGAGTGAATAGTACTCATCTTGGAATTACCAACTGGACTTCACCCTGGAAAAATAATAATACCGATAGTAAGGACGATCAGTTAAGTCAGGCTGACTGGAATATCAATGGACTAAGTCCAGTTCCTGGTATCGAAAAAACTTACTATGCAACTCCTTTTCCTATTCTTTTAAAAGAAGCTGGATATTTTACTATTCATGTGGGTAAGGCTCATTGGGCATCGATGGGTACTCCAGGTGCAAATCCTTCTAATATGGGCTTTATGGTGAATGTTTCTGGACATGCAGCAGGCCATCCTCAGAGTTATTATGGGAAAGATAATTATGGTAACATCCCAGGAAAATCTAGTGCTCAAGCAGTCCCTGATCTAGAAGAATATTTTGGAACGGATACTTTTTTAACTGAAGCTTTAACATTAGAAGCTATCAAAGCATTAGATGCTCCTATTCGAAATAAAAGTCCATTTTATTTAAATATGGCTCATTATGCAATTCATACTCCTATTATGGCGGACCCTCGTTTTATTAAAAAATACCTAGAAAAGGGAATGGATAGTACAGAAGCAAAATACGCATCTCTAATTGAGGGAATGGATAAAAGCCTAGGAGATATTATGAACTACCTAAAAGAAAAGAAAGTTGACCAAAATACAATTATTATTTTCATGAGTGATAATGGAGGACTGAGTATTTCTCCGCTAAGAGGCGGTAAAGAACATTCTCAAAATTTTCCTCTAAAAGCAGGTAAGGGCTCTGTATATGAAGGTGGAATACGTGAACCGATGATTGTAAAGTGGCCAGGTATTGTTCGAGAAAATTCAACAGCTAATCAGTATGTAATGATGGAAGATTTTTTTCCTACAATTTTACAAATGGCTAGAATTAAAAAATATAAATTACCTCAATCAGTAGATGGAAAAAGTCTTCTTCCTATTTTAACAAACGCCTCTTTTTCTGATTCTACTAGATCATTAATTTGGCATTATCCAAATAAATGGATTGATAAAGATGGACCAGGTATTAATTATTATAGCGCTATAAGAAAAGGTAACTGGAAAATGATTTACAGCATGCGAACAGGAAAGAAAGAATTGTATAACCTGGCCGTTGATATTGGAGAAAATAATGACCTTTCATATCAGAATACAGTTAAACTTACGGAATTGTCAACCATACTTTCTAATCAATTACGTCAATGGAAAGCTCCAATGCCTCGAGTTAAAAAAACTGGCCTAACTGTTGCATTTCCTGATGAACTTTGATTGAATAATTTTTTGTAAAAGTACATTTGATAATTTTGAATAAATTAGAATTCAATAGTAAACAATTGATAGTTACTTTAAGTTTTTTAAAATATTTTATTCTGAAATCAATAAAAAAGTATACATGAAAAAGTATTCAGTATTTTTAATTTTTATATTATTGGTTGCTCTATTATCTTGTAATGATTTGAGTAATTCATCAAAACAAACGACAATGGCAGTTGATTCAAAACAAGAATTTACAAAAGGTACTTTTGGTTATGACCTTGATTTTCTAAAAAAGTATCATAAAGATTTGGTGCTATTGGAAGAGGAAGGAACGGGCGCTAAGGTGATTGTTCTTCCTGCTTACCAGGGTAGAGTAATGACTAGCAGTGCTCAGGGAAATGAAGGGATAAGTTTTGGTTGGGTGAATCATGATTTTATTGCCGCTGGAAAAACAGTAGAACACTTTAATGTTTTTGGAGGAGAAGAACGTTTTTGGATGGGACCTGAAGGTGGACAGTTCTCAATTTATTTTAAAAAAGGAGTTGAGTTTAAATTTGATAATTGGTATGTGCCTAAAGAGATAGATATAGAACCTTTTAACCTGGTATCGTCTTCAAAGTCGGCTGTGTCTTTTGAAAAAGAGATGCATTTAGACAATTATTCTGGTAATAAATTTCACCTTAAAGTAAGTCGATCTATTAGTCTTTTAAATAAAACTGCCATTGAAACTGCCATCGGTATTGCTGTTCCAGAAGGAGTTCAGGCCGTTGCATTTGAATCTAATAATTCTATTACTAATATAGGTAAAAACACATGGGATAAAAACACTGGCATGCTTTCTATTTGGGTGTTGAGTATGCTCAATGCAACTGAGCAAACAACCATTGCAGTACCCTATCAACAAGGCGATATTGCTAAGTTGGGTAAGGTGGTTACCGATGATTATTTTGGTAAAGTGCCATCAGAAAGGTTGCAAGTTCAAGATGGTATTATACTTTTTAAAGCAGATGCTAAATGTAGAAGTAAAATAGGATTATCTCCTTCTAGGGCTCTTCCTTTGGTAGCAAGTTATGATTCGAAAAATAAGGTATTAACGATTGCTCAATTTACATTACCTAAAGGTGCTAGTGAATATGTTAATTCTTTATGGGAAATTCAAAATAACCCATTTTTAGGAGATGCCGTTAATGCATACAATGACGGTCCAATAGAGGGGAAACAAATGGGACAGTTTTATGAATTGGAAAGTTCATCACCCGCTGCATCGCTCGGTGCAGGCGAATCTATTCATCATCTTCATCGGACAATTCATTTA
Organism: Chitinophaga pinensis; assembly: GCA_945876095.1. GTDB lineage: Bacteria > Bacteroidota > Bacteroidia > Chitinophagales > Chitinophagaceae > Ferruginibacter > Ferruginibacter pinensis_E. Next base: position 62,117 of record CAMCMP010000007.1, on the reverse strand, counting down.
AAAGGGGATAAAATAAATTTAGACGGAATCGCACACAAATTACTAGGAATAGGACTAGATTATATACATTGATAAAATAATTGTTGAATCAATCGGATTATGAAAAATACTTTCTCGTTAATATTCTCTTTATTATTTTTTCTTGTTTCAAATGCACAAGAAGTCCAAACTAAAAGGTTGTTGACAACAGAAGACTTCAATTATTTGAATGGCCTTACTAAATCGGTGATGGATAGTTCTAGAATTTATCCTGGTCAAATAATTTCGAAGGATTTTGGCGCCAATGCTACGGGTATTACTCTGATTCGTCCGGGTGGAAGAGGTACTTATCCTGCATTTTGGATAAGAGATTATGCGATGTCTATTGAAACTGGTTTTGTATCAACTGAGGAGCAAAAACAAATGCTTTTATTGACCGCTGCTACTCAGTGTGATCAAACCTGGATTTCCGCTTCGGGAAGTATGATTCCTTTTGGGGCCATTCCTGATCATATTAGAATAGATGATAGTAAGCCTATTTTTTTCCCTGGAACATATAACTATTCAAGTCAGGGTGGAAAGACTTGGGGTATGACGCCGCCTTATTGCGATCAATATTATTTTATTCATATGGCCTATCAATATATTGTAGGCTCAAATGCCTCCAATTTTTTATTGAAAGAAATCAATGCAATAAGATTGATTGACCGATTGGAGATGGCTTACAAAGTGCCTCCTACTAAGTTGGAAGGTGTTTTAGTAAATACTACCGATGATTTTAGAGGAATTGATTTTGGATTCAGAGATGTGATCAATATTACTGGTGAACTTTGTTTTCCTTCCTTACTAAAATATCAAGCCTCACTTGAACTAGCTGAATTATTTAATCGCCTTCGCAAAAATGATAAAGCCAAATTTTATCAAAATATTGCAGCGAAATTAAAGCAACAGATACCTGCTGTATTTGCAGATGCTCGCGGAATGTTACTTGCGTCTACTGGTAAGGGTAAGCAGGCAGATGTGTGGAGTACATCTTTAGCGGTTTATTTAGGTATAATGGAAGGAGATCAACAAATAAAATCTTGTCAATTTCTTCGAGATGCCTATCAGGATGGTACTTTAGCTAACAAAGGAAATATAAGACATATTCTTACTACGGACGATTTCAATAATACAACAGCTTGGGAATTTAGTTTAGCTCAAAAAAATTCATATCAAAATGGCGCTTATTGGGGAACCCCTACTGGATGGGTTTGTTATGCTATTGCAAAAGTGGATATTGCTGCTGCCAAAAAATTAGCCAAGGAATATATAGATGATTTACGCGTGGGTGATTATAGAAAGGGGGCTGAATTTGGAGCACCCTGGGAATGTTATAATTCAGACAAACCTCAAAATGCTGTCTACCTCGCTACCGTTAGTTGCCCCTTTATTGTATTTAAAAATAATTGATTTTATAGCTGAATAGATCTTTCATCCTCTTTTTATTAACATTTGATTTATTTTTTTTTCTTCTTCATGATTATAGCTTAGTTTAACGTTTTAGTTGAACGTTAAACTTATGTTATTCGAGTGAAATAGAATAACTTTCAAACGATTGAAATGCTAGTATCGCCTTCCTTGTTGTATAAACATTGTTATAGTAAATATGCTGTTGCTGCCGTAAATGTATTCACCATGGAGCAAGTTCATGGTTTATTTGCAGCTGCACAAAAAGCACAGGCGCCAATCATTGTTCAACTAACTCCAGCAGCTCGTAACTATGCTACACCTGTTATGTTACTATCGATGATTAACGCTGCTGCAGAAATATATCCTGAAGTAGTTTATGCAGTTCATTTAGATCATGGTACTGAACCTCATGCATTCGATGCAATTGAAAATGGTTATACCTCTGTAATGATTGATGCTTCTCATGACACGTTTGAAACAAATATTTCTAGAACAAAATTGGTAGTAGAAAAAGCGCATGCTAAAGGAGTAGTAGTAGAAGCTGAATTGGGTGTGCTAAGTGGAGTAGAAGATGATATGAGTATTGACGACAAAGATGCATTGTATACCAATCCTAAACAAGCAAAAGAATTTGTTGAGCAATCAGGATGCGATAGTTTGGCTATCGCAGTGGGTACTAGTCATGGTGCGTACAAGTTTAGTGGGGGTCAAGGTTTGCAGTTCCATATTTTAGAAGCGATTCAACAAGCATTACCACTTTACCCTTTAGTATTACATGGAAGTTCTTCAGTCGATAAAAATGAAGTGGCTTTAATTAATAAATATGGTGGAAACTTACAGCACGATGCTGCTGGCGTTACAGATACTGAATTACAGCAATCTATTTCTTATGGTATCTGCAAAGTAAACATAGCTACTGATCTTAGGTTATTATGGACAAGAGTGCATAGAGAATTTTTTGCTACTACGCCTGAACTTTTTGATCCAGTATTACCTGGAAAAAAATATATGGAAGCCTATCAAAGTTTCATGTGTAAACGATTTGATATTCTTGGTGCTTCTGGAAAATCTTTAGATTTTAAATTATAAACTATGATTCAAAGTAAAAAATATCCGTTGGTTAGAGAGTCGATTAAAGGCTTTGGAGTTTACCATCGAATACTTGCAAAGGATGCAGGATGGGAACATCTTAATATGGAGGCAAGATTAATGAAAGCGGGTGAAATATATTCAGGCAATACTGGAGAAAATGAGTTTGGAATTATTTTATTAAGCGGCAATTATTCTGTAGTATCTGATAAGGGTAGCTGGGAAACAGTCAATGGCAGAACGAGTGTATTTAATGGTATTGCACACACTTTATATTTACCACGTCATAGTTCTTTTACGCTTACTGCAGTAAGTGAAGTATTAGATATTGCTACCTGTTGGGTTGCGAGTGATTCCGATTTTCCAGCGAGATTTAAAACGCCAGTTGAAGCAGCGATTGAAATTCGAGGTGGAGATAGTGCTACAAGGCAAATTAATAGTTTGATTGAACCTGGCTTTAATTGTCAAAAAATTGTGGCAGTCGAAGTGTATACACCCGCTGGTAATTGGAGTTCTTTTCCTGCTCATAAACATGATGAACGCAAAGTTGCTGCCGATGGAAAAGTTTTGGAAGCTTGCTTAGAAGAAATCTATTTTTATAAAATAGAAAAACCTGAAGGCTATGCCATTCAGCAGGTTTATACGGATGACAGAACTTTAGATGAAATAATGAAAGTAAAAACAAATGATGCAGTATTAGTGCCTAAGGGATATCATCCAGTGGCAGCAGAACATGGATACAATTGTTATTACCTCAATTTCCTTGCAGGAACTGATCAGTCTTTGGCAAATACTACTGATCCAGATCATGAATGGCTTTTTAATTCTTGGAAAGGAAAGGATTCAAGAATTCCAATGGTAACTGCCGAAATGAACAATCAATCATCTTCTAAATAATCTTTAAATAAATATTGTTATGGATATTATCACCATGGGTCGTTCTTCAATTGATCTTTACTCTCAAGATATTGGAGAAGATTTTGTGAACATTAAAGGATTCAATGCATTTGTTGGCGGGTCACCTTTAAATATTGCTGTGGGAGCCCAAAGGCTTGGATTAAAAACTACTTTATTAACTGCAGTGGGAAAAGATAAGCCAGGAGATTTTTTACTTAATTTTTTAAAAAAGGAAAATGTAAATACTGAATTTATTCCTCAAATCGAAGGAGCAAGGACTAGCGCAGTATTATTGGGTATTGAACCACCCGATAGATTTCCTTTGGTTTATTATCGTGACAATGCTGCAGATTCTCAGATAACCATCGATCATGTAGAGGCAGCAGGAATTAAAAATTTTAAATTATTAGAAATATCTGGCACGGCACTTAATATTGAACCTTCGCGGAGTGCAGTTTTTTATGCTGTGGAGCAAGCTGCTGAAAATGGAGTACAAGTTTTATTGGATATAGATTTTCGTGCTGATCAATGGAAGGATATTCGTTCATTTGGATTAATGGTAAGAGCCATATTACCTAAGGTAGATATTGCCCTTGGTACCGAAGAAGAAATTCTTGCGGCTACTTTACAAGACGCCTCGCAAGTATCTATTGCGCATCAACAAATTTCTGCTCCTGAGATAAAAGGTAATTTAGATGATGCAATTAAAAAAATTCTAGCTACTGGAGTCAAAGTGTTGATTGTGAAAAAAGGTTCTAAGGGAGCTACTATTTATACAAAGAACACTGAACCCAAAGATGTACCTGGTTTTCCTGTTCAAATTCTGAATGTATTAGGAGCCGGAGATGCATTTGCAAGTGGTTTTATATTCGGTCATTTACAAGGATGGGATTTATACAAATCTTGTAGAATGGGCAATGCGTCGGGGGCATGGGTAGTTCAAAAACCTGGTTGCGCTAATGATATGCCAACCTATGCTGAAGCGATGAATCTAATTGAATCAAGAGGTGGATTTTAATTTTAAAATAAATTAATCATGAATATTTCTAAATCATAAATTATATGGCAACTAAAACAAAACGATGTACAGCTGCGCAAGCGACTATACTTTTTTTACAAAATCAATATGTTGAAAGAGATGGGCAGATACAACCATTTTTTGGAGGTTGTATTGGTATTTTTGGACATGGAAATGTAGCGGGCATTGGTCAGGCATTGCTTCAGTATACTTCCTTCAAATATTATCAATGTAGAAATGAGCAGGCGATGGTTCACACCGCTATCGCCTATGCGAAAACAAAAAATAGATTAGGGGCAATGGTCTGTACTTCTTCTATTGGGCCGGGTGCTACCAATATGATTACGGGTGCTGCTACGGCGACTATCAATCGTATTCCAGTATTATTATTGCCAGGTGATATTTTTGCAACAAGGCAAGTGGCTCCGGTATTACAACAACTAGAAAGTAATTCGTCACAAGATATTTCTGTGAATGATTGTTTTAAGCCAGTGTCAAAATATTGGGATAGAATTAATCGTCCAGAGCAGCTGATCACTTCTTTACCCGAAGCAATGCGCGTATTAACTTCTCCATCAGAAACTGGTGCGGTTACTATTTCTTTTCCTCAGGATGTGCAAGCTGAAGCATTTGATTTTCCTGCAAGTTTTTTTGAAAAAAGAATTTGGCAGGTACAGCGCACTCGGCCTGATAAGTCGGCCTTGCAAAAAGCAGTTGAAATTATTAAGAAAGCTAAAAAGCCATTGATAATTGCAGGGGGTGGAGTCATCTATAGTGGTGCTACTGCTGAATTAAAAAAATTAGTAAATGCTACTGGCATTCCTGTTGCCGAAACATTTGCTGGAAAGGGTAGTCTTAGATACGATGAGCCTCAAAACCTTGGTGCAGCTGGGGTTACAGGTACTCCTGGAGCAATCGCTGTTGCAGCAACTGCTGATGTAGTGATAGGTATAGGAACGAGGTACAGTGATTTCACAACTATTTCAGAAGCAGCTTTTCAAAATAAATCAGTTCAATTTATAAATATAAATGTGGCTGAATTTGATGCCTTCAAACATTCGGCAATTGCTCTAGTGGGTGATGCAAAGGAGATTGTAAGTGATTTAATTTCTTTATTGAAAAATTATAAAGTACCTGCCGCTTTTGGTAGTCAAGTGGTAAAACATAATAAACAATGGGATAAAAAAGTATCAGAAGTATATGCTAAAAATCATGGTCTTCCTATTAGTCAGGGAGAAGTGATAGGAGCGGTGAATACTGCTAGTGCTGCTAATGACATGGTGCTTTGTGCTGCTGGTAGTTTACCAGGCGATCTTCATAAACTATGGAGAACTCGAAATCCAAAAGGTTTTCATTTAGAATACGGCTTCTCTTGTATGGGCTATGAAATTGCCGGTGGTTTAGGGGCAAAGATGGCTGATCCATCTAGAGAAGTATATGTAATGGTGGGCGATGCAAGTTACCTTATGATGTCTCAAGAAATTATAACTTCTATTCAGGAAAATATAAAGCTGACCATTGTTTTGATAAACAATAATGGGTATGCAAGTATTGGCGGTTTGTCTGCATCGCTGGGTACCGATGGATTTGGAACAAGGTTTTTATATCGTAATGAAAAAACTGGTCAATTAGATGGTAAATTTCTCCCCGTTGATTTAGCTGCTAATGCTGCAAGCATGGGTGCTACCGTATTAAAAGCGACTACTGCCGCTTCATTAAAAGCTGCATTGGAAGAGGCTAAAAAAATAAAAAATACTACTGTTATTTATATTGAAACTGATCGAGAAGAAAGAGTAGGTGGCTATGCTTGGTGGGAGGTCCCAGTTGCTCAAATTTCAACTAGTAAAAAAGTTAAAAAAGCACTTGACCAATTGGTTAAAAATAAAACAAATCAAAAATATTATTAATCAATTACAATTTTAATTTATTAAATCTATCATCTATTTTTTTAAATAATAATTTATGAATCTATTACAGAATTACATTAATGGCGCCTGGGTAAATAGTAGCGGATCTGAATCTATTAATGTGGTTAACCCTGCAACACAGGAAGTACTCGCTAAAGTGCCTTATGGAAATGAAACTCAAAAAGATGTTGCCAATGCGGTTATAGCTGCACAAGCAGCCTACTTAGAATGGAAAAATGTGCCGGTGTTAAAAAGAATTCAACCACTTTTTAAATTAAAGCAATTACTAGAAGAGAACAGAGATGAGATTGCAAGACTAATAACATTAGAATGTGGTAAAACATTGGCTGAGTCAAGTGGTGAATTACAAAGAGCTATTGAAAATGTAGAAGTTGCATGTGGCGCACCTATGCTAATGCAAAGTGAATTTTTAGAAAATGTTGCAACAGGCATTGATGAATTTATGATTCGTCAGCCTTTGGGCGTTACGGCCTGTATAGCACCCTTCAATTTTCCAGCAATGATTAGCTTCTGGTTTTTACCCTATGCTATTGCGACAGGAAATAGTATGATCATCAAACCGTCAGAAAAAGTCCCTTTGACAATGATGAAAATTTTTGAATTATTGCACCAATTAGATTTGCCAAAAGGGGTAATCAATATGGTACATGGTGGTAAAGCTAGTGTAGATGAGTTACTAGAAAATCCTTTGGTAAAATCAATCAGTTTTGTAGGTAGTACTGCTGTAGCAAAATATATTTATTCAAAAGGTACAGCCAATGGTAAAAGAGTACAGGCCCAGGGTGGAGCAAAAAATCCTGTAGTGGTTTTACCGGATGCCGACATTGAAATGACATCGCAGATAATTACAGACAGTGTGTTTGGTTGTGCTGGACAAAGATGTTTAGCAGCTTCCGTTGTAATTACTGTGGAAGAGAATAGTAAAATTAAAGAGTCATTATATGAAGCTGCTAAGTCAAGGACAGTAGGATATGGTATGAATACAGGTATTGAAATGGGGCCAGTCATTAACAATGATAGCAAAGTGAGAATTGAATCGCTCATTGATCAAGGAGTAGCAGAGGGCGGTTCCTTATTACTAGATGGAAGAAATAAAAAAATCGGTGGATTTGAATCAGGGAATTTCGTTGGTCCTACCATTATTGAAAATCTTTCTTTGACTGGAGATTTGATTAAAACAGAAATCTTTGGACCGGTGATGAGTTTATTGCACATGAAGACGGTGGAAGATGCGATTGCTTTTATTAACCAAAATAGATATGGCAATATGGCCTGCTTATTTACTAATAGCGGAAGTAGTGCAAGAAAATTTCGGAGTGAAGCGATGGCAGGAAATATTGGTATCAATATTGGTATCGCCGCTCCAATGGCTCAGTTTCCATTTAGTGGTTGGAACGAAAGTTTCTTCGGTGATTTACATGGACAGGGAAAACATGCCATTGAATTTTTTACACAAACAAAAGTAGTAGTAGAACGTTGGCCAAAAGAATGGACACGTAAATTTTAATTTTTTAAAAACTATTAAATCAATTTAAATTCTAGTTTAGGAGAATAGTATCAAAAAGATGTATTTATGAATCATAAAAAAATAAAAATAGCCAATGCACCCTGTAGTTGGGGAGTTTTAGAATTTGAACTAGAAGGTAAGTCATTAGGTTACGAACAGGTGTTGAATGAAATTGCTGAAACAGGTTATGAAGGAACTGAATTGGGCGATTGGGATTTTATGCCTACCGATCCAAAGCAGTTACATGAAGAAGTAAGCAAAAGAAATTTGGATATGTTGGGTGCTTTTGTTCCCGTTGCTTTGCTCAACGAGTCGGCTCATGCTGAGGGCATAGAGAGAGCCTTGAAAACTGCTGGACTAATGTACAATGCAGGATATACCAATTCATTTATTGTATTGGCAGATGATAATGGAACTGTTGCAGTTAGAACAAATAATGCGGGTAGAATTAAAAAGGAACATTTATTAACCGATGAGCAATATAAAATAATTGCAAAAGGAGCCGATGCTTTGGCCGCTGCAGTTAAAGAAAAATATGGTATGCGTACCGTCTTTCATCACCATGGAGGTGGTTATGTAGAAACTCCTGAAGAGATTGATAAGCTTTTAGAAAATACGAATCCAAATTTGCTGGGTCTTTGTTTTGATACCGGTCACTACCGTCTAGGTGGTGGAGTAAATCCTTTGGCAGCATTGGAAAAATATTATGATCGTGTATGGCATGTTCACTTTAAAGATTTTAATCCAGCTGTTGCTGTTCAGGCAGGTATTAATAATTGGGATTATTTCGGTTCTGTTAGTAATGGTATTTTCTGCGAACTAGGAAAAGGAGATGTGCCATTTGCGGCTATCAAAACATTTCTTGAATCCAAAGGCTACGATGGATGGATTGTAGTAGAACAAGATGTGTTACCAGGTATGGGCGAGCCTAAAATTTGTGCACAGCACAATAGGGATTTCTTAAAAAGTATTGGGTTATAAAAAAGTAAATAAATTATTTAATCATTTCTTATCAGAAAAAAATCACGTTCATGAAAAAAGTAAATATTGCAATTTTTGGTGTTGGCCGTATTGGAAAAATTCACCTTAAAAATTTACTTCGATTCCCAGGAGTAAGTGTAGTTGCGGTAGCCGATACTCATTATCCTGAAGAAGAATTTAAAAAAGAGTTTAAAGATGTTTTTTTCTCTTCTAATCCTGACGAAGTATTGGCTATGCCTGAAGTAGAAGCAGTTTTAATTTGTACCCCTACCAGTTCCCATGCACCTATGATAGAGCTGGCACTTAAATCTGGCAAACATATTTTTTGTGAAAAGCCAGTGGATCTTTCACTAGAAAGAACCAAAGCATTGGTTGATATGGCCAATAAATCTAGTGTTAAATTAATGCTGGGTTTTAATAGACGTTTTGATCCAGATTTTTTACAAGCTCGTAGAAGCATTCAAGCTGGGCGTATTGGAGATATTCAGATAATAAAAATAACCAGTCGTGATCCAGGATTACCACCATTGGATTACATTAAAAACTCTGGAGGATTGTTTATGGATATGGCTATCCATGATTTTGATATGGCTCGATACATGATGGGAAAAGAGGTAAAGGAAGTTTATTCTAGAGGATTGGTGTTAGTGGATAAGCAGGTGGGTGAAGTAGGGGATGTAGATACAGCATTGACTACATTAATATTTGAAGATGATACCTATGCTGTGATTGATAACAGTCGCAAGGCAATTTATGGATATGATCAACGCTTAGAAGTATTTGGAAATAAGGGAATGATTCAGGTAGACAATAATCAACACAACCGCAATGTAATTTCTGATGCTGATGGTATCCATCATTCACTACCATTGGACTTTTTTATGGATCGTTATGCTGCATCTTATTTGAATGAAATTCAATTTTTTATTGATGCATTGAGTAAGAATGAACCGATTCCTGTTGGTGGAAATGATGGCTTGAAAGCGACTATAATTGCCGTTGCTGCTAAAAAATCTGTACTCGAAGGAAGACCAGTTGCTATTAGCGAGATTACAGCTGGTTTATAATTTATTTATTCTTGTTTATCAATGACAAAAAAAGTATCCTTAAAAGATATAGCTGAAAAGGCAGGTGTTTCTGTTACCACCGTATCGATTGTGCTAAATGGTCGAGCTAAGGATATGAAGATAAGCGAGAAAATGACAAGAAAGATTCTTGCATTGGGTGCTAAAATGAATTACCGCCCTAATCATTTTGCAAAAGGGTTAAGGACTGGTAAGACTAATACGATTGGTTTAATTGTAGATGATATTGCTAACTATTTTTTCGGTCACCTAGCAAATATTGTAGAGGAAGAGGCAGATAAATTAGGGTATACTGTAATGTTTTGTAGTAGTGAGAACAATGAAGGGAAATCTCGCCATATCTTGAATATGCTGGTAGATAAACATATGGATGGATATATCATTGCACCTACCAAAGCGATGTTGCCTGAATTAGAAAAATTAGTAAAAGAAAAAAAACCAGCCGTTTTAATCGATCGTTATTATAAGCAGTTAGATTCATCTTACGTGACCATCGATAATGTTAACGGAAGTTTAGAAGCTGTAAATTATTTAGCTAAAAAGGGATATCGAAGAATAGCTTTGGTTACCAATCTTACTGATCAGTTACAAATGATTCAGCGCATGGAAGGCTATCAACAGGGATTAAAAAAAAATCATCTCAAACTTGATCAACAAATAATCAAAAAAATTCCTTTTGGATTGACGGATGAAAAAGTAGTTAAAGAGATAAGGGATTTTGTAGAATTAAATAAAAATAAAATAGATGCTATTTTTTTTACATCCAATAATCTTGGGGTAGCTGGATTAGAAGCCTTGCGAAGTATTGGAAAAAAAATTCCTGATGATATTTCAGTAATATGTTTTGATGACAATGATCTTTTTAGATTAGGTATACCAGGCATTTCGGTAGTTTCACAACCAATAAAAGATATTGCAAAAAAAGCGGTTGAAATTTTAATTGAGCAAATCAATCAACGTTCAACAACTGTTGAGCATATTGTATTAAAGACGTTGATGATTGAAAGAGAATCAGTAAAGTAGATTTCAAGTAACTATATTATTTTTAAAATTCGGAATATTTAACTTATATTTTCATAACAGTGCAGGATAGGTGAAATAATAGGATCATTTAACTTTATAAATCGAAGCTTGTTTATATTAAAAAAATTTAAATTATGTCTGTGATTCTCGGTGTAATCTTTCACTTTATCGGTGGCTTTGCCTCGGGAAGTTTTTATATGCCTTACAAAAAGGTGAAGGGCTGGAGCTGGGAAAGTTTTTGGATTGTTGGTGGATTGTTTTCTTGGTTAATAGCTCCTCCAGTAGCTGCCTGGCTTACTATCCCTGGTTTTGCTGACATTATACGAAATTCAAGTTCTGCGGTATTGAGTTCAACTTTCATAATGGGATTATTGTGGGGAATTGGTGGACTTACTTATGGATTGGGTGTTCGTTACCTGGGTGTTTCATTGGGTAGTTCCATTATTCTTGGATTGTGTTCTGTATTTGGAGCAATAATTCCCTCTATATATTATTATTATACACCCACTGAGGGCAAGGATACGATAGCAAATTTGCTCGCTACTTCTTGGGGGCAACTCGTATTATTGGGACTGGCAGTTTGTGTGATAGGAATTATTATTTGTGGCAAAGCTGGAGCTATGAAGGATAAAGAATTAGGAGAGTCTAAAACCGATGCATCTGGAAGTGAATTTAAAATTGGAATTGGATTATTGGTTGCCATTGTATCGGGAGTATTGAGTGCTTGCTTTAGTTTTGGTATTGAAGCAGGCACATCAATGGGTATAGTAGCCAATGATGTATGGAAGGCTGCAAATCCTGGACAGGGTGAATTTTTATTTCGCAACAATGTAATTTTTGTAGTCATTCTTTGGGGTGGACTTACTACTAATTTTATCTGGTGCCTTATTTTAAATATCCGAAATAAAACGATCGGTGATTATACCAACTCAAAATCACCGTTGATTAAAAATTATCTTTTGTGTGCGTTGGGTGGAACTACTTGGTTTTTACAATTCTTTTTTTATGGTATGGGTGAAAGTAAAATGGGCAATGGGGCTAGTTCTTGGATTCTGCACATGTCATTCATTATTTTAGTTGCCAATATATGGGGATTGGTTTTAAAAGAATGGAAAAGTGTAAGTAGAAAAACAACTGTAACCATTTTTCTAGGAATAGCAACGATAGTGCTTTCTATCTTGATAGTAGGATATGGTAATTCATTAAAATAATTTTTTTTTAATAATTTAAAATAAACAACAATGGATGTAAATGAATTTAAGCACGTCAGTTATCTATGGGATAAAGCCAAGGCGGCTGAATTAGCAGCAGATGAAGTAGCGTTATTGATTTATCGCTCTAATTTGTTGGGAGCTGATCTTAGGTTGACAAATTATGGTGGAGGAAATACATCTTGTAAGGCAATGGCTAAAGATCCACTAACAGGGGTTGAAAAAGAAGTGATGTGGGTGAAAGGTAGTGGGGGTGATATTGGTACACTCAAAAAAAATGGTCTCGCTGCATTACATATGGATCGATTATTAAATTTAAAAAATATTTATAGAGGAATCGAGCATGAAGATGAAATGGTAGAATTATTCAATCATTGTATTTATGATTTAGCATCTAAAGCTCCTTCTATTGATACTGCTTTACATGGATTCTTACCTTTCAAACACATTGATCATTTACATCCAGATGCAGCTATCGCCATTGCTGCTGCAAAAGATGGAAAAAAAATTACGCAAGAATTATTTGAAGGAAAAATAGGTTGGGTAGGTTGGCAGAAGCCTGGCTTTGACCTTGGTCTACAATTAAAACAATGCTTAGATGAAAATCCCGGAATTAGAGGTATCATGCTAGGTTCACATGGCTTGTTCACATGGGGTGATACTGCTTATGAGAGTTATTTGAATACACTAGAGGTAGTAGAACGTTGTTCTATTTACTTAGAAAAAAATTATGGCAAAAAAGGTGAAATTTTTGGTGGAGCTAAAATACAATCTTTACCTAAAGAAAAAAGATTGCAACAAGCCGCAGCCTTGGCTCCAGTGTTGAGAGGTTTTTGTTCTTCACAAACTAAAATGATTGGACATTTTACTGATGATGATCGGGTGTTGCAATTTATCAATTCAAATGATTTGGATAGATTAGCGCCACTGGGAACTAGCTGCCCTGACCATTTCTTGCGCACAAAAATTAGTCCATTGGTATTACCGTTAAACGCTAGTGATGATTTAACTGATGTTGCAGCAATCAAAGCAACGCTTTCTCCAGCCTTTGAAGATTACCGAAAAATGTATGCTGATTATTATGATGCTTGCAAACATCCCAATAGCCCAGCAATAAGAGATGCCAATCCAGTAGTATTATTATACCCAGGTATAGGTATGTTTACTTTTGCAAAGGATAAGCAAACAGCTAGGGTAGCCGCTGAATTTTATATCAATGCTATCAACGTAATGAAAGGTGCAGAAGCAGTTTCTGAATATACTTCATTACCTCGTCAAGAAGCGTTTAATATTGAATACTGGTTGTTAGAAGAAGCAAAACTTCAAAGGATGCCAAAGCCTAAATCTTTATCTGGTCGAATTGCATTAGTTACAGGAAGTGCTGGTGGTATTGGAAAGGCGATCGCTAAGAAATTTGCAGCTGAAGGTGCCTGTGTAATTATCAATGATATTAATGAAGAAAGATTACAAACCGCTACGGCTGAATTTGTTCAGCTATTTGGAAAAGATGCTGCTGCTGCAGTTCAATTGGATGTAACCAATGTAGCCACTATTTCAAAAGCTATGGAAGGAGCAGCGCTTGCTTTTGGCGGTGTAGATATTATTGTCAATAATGCTGGAATTAGTATTTCTAAAACAATTGCGGATCATAGCATTGAAGACTGGGATAAATTATATGATATTTTAGTGAAGGGACAGTTCCTTGTTTCGCAGGCAGGCATTGCCGTTATGCGTAAACAAGATATTGGAGGTGATGTAATTAATATTGTCTCAAAAAATTCGGTGGTGGCTGGGCCAAACAATGCAGGCTATGGCTCAGCAAAGGCTGCACAGGCTCATTTGAGTAGATTGATGGCAGCAGAAGTGGGAGGAGATAAGATTAGAGTAAATTCAGTTAATCCTGATGCAGTGATTGCTGATTCTAATATATGGGCTGGTGGATGGGCCGAGGGTCGTGCTAAAGCTTATGGAATTACTGTAGCTGAATTACCTGCCTATTATGCAAAGCGAACACTATTAAATGAAATGATACTTCCTGATGATATTGCCAACGCTTGTTTTGCTTTTGTTGGCGGCTTATTAAGTAAGTCTACTGGAAATACATTAAATGTAGATGGTGGTGTAGCAATGGCATTTACGAGATAGTATATTTAAAATATGACCGAAGAAAATAAATACGTTGAAGGTTTGCCAGGAATAAGAATTGCTGAAAACAATAATCTCCATCGGCTTGCTTTTAAAATGAAGCTTCATAAAGGACAAGAAGCTGAGTATAAAAAAAGGCATGATGAATTATGGCCCGAACTTCAGCTTTTATTAAAAGAAACAGGAGTGAGTGATTATTCAATTTTTTTGGATGAATCCACAGGTGATTTATTAGGCGTTTTAAAAGTGAAGGATCCTATTTTAATGAATGAACTGCCTTTACATCCAGTAATGCAAAAGTGGTGGACTTTTATGAAGGATATTATGGAATCTAATTCAGATAATTCTCCGGTTAGTATTTTATTAAAAGAAGTTTTTCATTTAGATTAAAATGTAATAGTAGCTATCAATAAATCTTTTAAGTATGTTATTAAGTAAGCAATTGATTGAGCAGAGTAATAATACTTTGCTTACTGCACATCAAAGAAAATTTGAATATGCAGCAGCTGACATTAATAATGTAAATACTATTCTTCAAAAATTAATCGATTTTCAAGTAGCCATTCCGAGCTGGGCTTTGGGTACAGGAGGCACTAGATTTGGCCGTTTTAGTGGAGGTGGTGAACCAGGGACTCTTGAACAAAAAATTGAAGACATCGGTTTGTTGCATGCCCTCAATCAGTCAAGTGGTGCTATCTCATTACATATTCCATGGGATATTCCTTCTGATGCGAATGCGATTAAAACGCTCTCTGCAAATCATCATTTGAAATTTGATGCGGTTAATTCCAATACTTTCCAAGATCAGAAGGATCAATTGTATAGTTATAAGTTTGGATCTCTACATCACATTGATAAAGCGGTTCGGCAGCAAGCTATCGATCATAATATAGAAGTGATAAAGCATGGCGTAGCATTGGGTTCTAAATCCTTAACTGTGTGGTTATCTGATGGCTCATGTTTTCCTGGGCAACTTAATTTTAGAACGGCTTGGAAAAATACCTTTGAAAGTTTACAAGAAATATATGCTGCATTACCTTCCGACTGGAAACTGTTTTTAGAATACAAGGCTTATGAACCTAATTTTTATTCTACAACCGTAGGCGATTGGGGCCAATCACTTTTATATACTTCTAAATTAGGTCCCAAAGCATTTACCCTAGTTGATCTTGGCCATCACTTGCCGAATGCTAATATTGAACAGATTGTTTCTTTATTAATGATGGAAGATAAGCTAGCAGGTTTTCATTTCAATGATAGCAAATACGGTGATGATGATTTAACGGTAGGAAGCATTAATCCTTATCAGTTATTTTTAATTTTTAATGAATTAGTGGAGGGGATGGATGCTAAATCAATGAATCATGCTACTGATTTAGCCTGGATGATTGATGCAAGTCATAATGTGAAAGATCCATTGGAAGATTTATTGCAATCTATCGAAGCAATTATGATTGCTTATGCTCAAGCATTGATAGTTGATACCACTGCATTGAAAGAAGCTCAATCGGTAAATGATGTAGTGAAAGCGCAGGAAATTTTGCAGACAGCTTTTAGAACAGATGTTCGCCCATTGGTGGCAGAGGCTAGAATGCAATCTGGAGGAGCCTTACAGCCTATTCAGCTATTTCGTTCTTTAAAAGTAAGGAAGCAATTGATTCAAGAGAGAGGGGTGGTTAATGTGGCGACAGGTTTGTAATATGGAATTTTACTTTATTTGTATTTATTAAATTGTTAAAAAAAGTGATGGAGCGTATACCGGTTATAGCAATTTTTGATGTTGGCAAGACAAATAAAAAATTATTCCTGTTTGATAGCCAATACAAAATCGTTTATGAAAAATCTGCTAAATTCCCCGAAACAGTAGATGAAGATGGCGATGAATGTGATAATCTAGAAAGTCTTCGAAACAATATTTTTGATTCTTTGAAGGAAGTAATCAGCTTGAAGGAATTCGATATTAAGGCTATTAATTTTTCTTCTTATGGAGCTAGTTTAGTGCACATAGATGAAAATGGCAACTCACTCACTCCATTGTATAACTATTTAAAAAAGTATCCCGAAAAACTTCACAATCAATTTTATGATACCTATGGAGGTGTTCAAGCCTTCACGCATCAAAGCGCTTCTCCTGTTTTGGGTAGTTTAAATTCTGGGATGCAATTGTATCGAATCAAGTATGAAAGACCGGAACTATTTGAAAAAATAAAATATGCACTTCATCTACCGCAGTATCTCAGTTATTTAATTACGGGTGTTCCCTGTGCTGATATTACTAGTATTGGATGTCATACTAATTTGTGGGATTTTACCAAAATGCAATATCATCAATGGGTTCATCAAGAATCTGTATTTAAAAAATTAGCGCCTATTTTACCTGGTAATGAAGTTTTGTCAGCTAGTTTTCAAGGAAATAAATATTTAGTAGGTATTGGTCTTCACGATAGTTCTGCTGCATTGATTCCGTACTTAGTAAATTTTCATGAGCAATTCGTTTTAATTTCAACAGGAACCTGGTGTATTAGTTTAAATCCATTTAATCAAATTCCCCTGACCGACGAGGAATTATCAAATGACTGCTTAAGTTTTATGACCTATGAAGGTAAAAAAGTAAAGGCATCTAGATTGTTTGCTGGTTATGAACATGAACAACAGGTGAATAGAATTGCCAATCATTTTAATCAAAGTGCCTTACGTTATAGAGATATCGATTATGATCAAAATATTATTTTAAAGTTGCAGCAAAATTTTTCGCAGAACCAAGGGGTTATTGATTTAAAAGCATCAGATTTTACTAAAAGGGATTTGGCTGCTTTTTCTTCAGATATTGAGGCCTATCATCAATTGATATTAGATATTATTGCGCAGCAATTTTTTTCAACGCAATTGATTTTAAAAGGTACTAGTATTAAGAAAATTTTTGTAGATGGGGGCTTTAGTAAAAATGCAGTTTATATGAATTTACTAGCATTGTCCTTTCCAGAAATAGAGGTTTATGCAGCTTCTATGGCTCAGGCAACTGCTGTAGGTACTGCTTTATCGATTCATTCATTCTGGAATCAAAAAGCTTTGCCTACAGATTTGATAGAATTGAAATATTTTCAAAGCCATTTAGTTAAATAAATATTTTATTGAAAGGAGAGTAGGAATGAAAAATCAAAGATTAAATTTTGTTAATAGTTTTTGTTTTGTTAAAAATTATCAGCCTACATTTGATACTACTTTTTTTAATTAAATCTTGAATTTAAAAATATGATTGCAAGGCGAATATTCATACAACAAATAGCATGGCTAACTGCTTTTGCAGGAAGCTCATTAAATTTAATTGCCGAACCAGCAAATAAGAAAAGAAATTTCAAGATTGGTGCATGTGATTGGAGTTTGGGTAAAAGCTGTGATATTGGAGCCTTTGAAGTTGCCAAGGAAATAGGGCTGGATGGAATAATGGTGAATATGGGATCTGAGAGCAATCAACTAAGATTAAGGGATCTTTCTGTTCAGCAGGAGTATTTAAAATATTCTAAAGAAACAGGAATTGAAATTTCTAGTATTGCGTTAGCTGAGTTAAATAATATACCTTATAAATCTGACCCTAGAACTGAACAATGGGTATGGGATAGTGTGGACGTGGCAAAAAATCTATCTGTGCCTGTCGTGTTATTGGCTTTTTTTGGAAATAACGATTTGCGAAACGATGCAAAGGGTAAACAAGAAGTTGTTAGACGTTTAAAAAGAGTAGCTCCCCATGCTGAAAAAAATGGAATTATTTTAGGTATTGAATCCTATCTTTCTGCGGATGAACAAATTGATATTATTGATCAAGTAGGTTCAAAAAATATCAAAGTATATTATGACTTCTGCAATGTTACAGATGCGGGATTAGATACGGTGAAGGAATTTAAAAAGCTAGGTAAAGAAAGAATTTGTGAGTTGCATATGAAAGAAAATGGTTTTTTACTTGGATCAGGAGTGAACGATTGGAAAGCCATTGGGCAAGCTGTTCACGAAACTAATTATAAAGGAGATGGTTGGATGCAGATAGAAGGAGCTATTCCCAAAGGAGGGGATAGAGTAAAAAGTTATCAGCAAAATTTTCAGTTTTTAAAAAACATTTTCATGAAATAACTGTCCTAGTAATAAATTATATTATTTATTCTAAGATCTTTTTATAAAAATTCCTGTTGACTTCTAATTTTAAATCAATGAAATTGCTCAACCCTTTTATGTTAGTTATCAGTTTTTTTATTTTTTCTATATTTTATTTTACAGGATGTAAAACTGCCCCTTTAAAAAACACAACAGGACTTTTTTTACCAGAAGATTTAGAAGCAACGCTTTGGGCAGAGTCTCCCATGTTGTATAATCCTACCAACATGGATGTTGATTATAAAGGAAGAGTTTGG
The DNA here is from genome assembly GCA_945876095.1 of Chitinophaga pinensis. GTDB lineage: Bacteria > Bacteroidota > Bacteroidia > Chitinophagales > Chitinophagaceae > Ferruginibacter > Ferruginibacter pinensis_E. Next base: position 43,399 of record CAMCMP010000007.1, on the reverse strand, counting down.
CTTACTGAGGCAGTGAATTATAGAAATTTCAACAATGACTCTACTCTTTTTTTGCATCATCCTAAAGGAGATAGGGTAGTTATTCTTGAAGATACTGATCAGGACGGCAAGGCAGACAAGTCGACCGTCTTTGTTGAAGACAAAGATTTAATTTCTCCTGTTGGTATTGCAGTAATTGGGAATAAAGTGATTGTTTCTTGCTCTCCAAATTTAATTATTTATACAGATGAAAATGGCGATGACAAAGCTGATAAAAAAGAAATTATATTAACAGGTTTCGGAGGAAAAGATCATGATCATTCGCTTCATTCCGTTACTGCCGGACCTGATGGTAAATGGTATTTCAATACTGGAAATGCTGGACCTCATATGGTTACTGATAAAAGTGGTTGGACATTACGCTCTGGAAGTCTCTATACTGGTGGTTCTCCATACAATGATAAAAATGAGGGCAATCGTAGAAGTGACGACGGTAAAGTTTGGGTAGGCGGATTGGCCCTTCGTGTAAACCCTGACGGTACTGGTTTAAAAGTATTGGGTCATAATTTCAGAAACTCCTATGAAGTGGTTACTGATTCTTATGGTAATCTTTGGCAAAATGACAACGACGATCAAGTAGTCACCTGCCGTACAACTTGGTTAATGGAAGGAGGAAATGCTGGATATTTTAGTACTGATGGAACAAGGTATTGGCAGGCAGATCAACGTCCTGGACAAAATATTTTTACTGCACATTGGCACCAGGAAGACCCAGGTGTAATGCCCGCCGGTGATAGATCTGGCGCTGGTTCTCCTACCGGCGTTGCAATTTATGAATCGGATGCATTGGGTAAAAAATATAGCAGAATGTTATTAAGTGCTGATGCAGGTAGAAATGTAATTTTTAGTTATCACCCCACAATTTCTAAATCTGGATATGATATGGGTGAACGTCAAAATTTAATTACTTCTCACTCTCAAGATAATGAAGGGTATGTATGGAATGATACTGTTCAGAATAAGCAAAAGGACAATTGGTTTCGTCCCTCTGATATTACTGTTGGAACTGATGGTTCTCTTTTTGTTGCTGATTGGTACGATCCAGTAGTGGGTGGCCATCAAATGAATGATAAAATTGGTTATGGAAGAATTTACAGGATTACTCCAAAAAATAAAAGGTTAGTCACTCCAAAATTAGACTTCAATAGTATTCAAGGACAATTAGAGGCATTGAAAAATCCTGCAGTAAATGTCCGCAATATTGCTTTTGAAAAACTTAGGCAACAGGGCTCAGCGGTTGTTGAGCCAGTAAAGAATTTGCTTCAAGATGAAAATCTATTTGTTAGAGCAAGGGCAATATGGTTACTAGCTCAGCTAGGTAATGAAGGTAAAAAAGAAGTTGAAAATATTTTAACAAGTAAAGATGAGAAAATTCGTGCTACCGCTTTCCGTTCTTTGAGACAATTAAATAAAAATATACTGCCATTAGCATTGAAACTCTCAAAAGATTCATCAGCATTTGTTCGCAGAGAAGTAGCGGTCTCACTGAGGGATTCTTCCTTTACAATTAAAAGAGAAATTCTTCTTTCAATAGCTACTCAATATAATGGCAATGATCCTTGGTATCTTGAAACCCTGGGCAGTGCAATGGAAGCCGATGCTCAAAAATGGTACAATGAATTATTATCTACTTTTTATCCTAATCAACCTAATTCACCATTGAAATGGAATAAACAAATGGTAGATTTTGCATGGAGACTTCATCCTTTTAATTCGGTAAATGATTTAGTGCTGAGAGTTATGGATTCTAGTATTTCAATTGAAGATAGAGCTCGAATGATTACTTCACTCGCTTTTATAAATGATAAAACTGCAGCAACTGCGATGTTGAATTTGACCAATTCTGGTTTAGCAGATGTAAAAGAACAATCTTTGTATTGGCTTTCTTTTAGACAAAGCAATGATTGGTATAAATTGCTAGATTGGTCAAAAATCAATGTCAATACATCTTATCAGCGAAAATTGGCATCTATGAAAATCAAATTTCAAATGATGTTTGATAATCGCCAGTCCGAACAGGGGCAAAAAAGGATGGCAAAGGAAATAGCGTTGGATTCAATGGGAGGACAAATGATTATTGGATTAATGGCAGATAAAAAGTTACCTACCTCCTTAATTTCAGTAGTAGCTGAAAATATTTTTAATAATCCAGATTTAGCTGTAAGGGTACAAGCAGGAGAATATTTCAAAAGAGATGGAACAGATAAAATGTTTTCTGTAACTGCTATTTCAAAAATACCTGGCGATGCGTTGACTGGGAAAACTGTTTTCACAAATAATTGCAGCAGCTGTCACCAAGTTGGCTTAACTGGTAATATGATTGGTCCAGAATTAACTAATATTGGTAAAAAATACGACAAGCTTTCGTTAATTGATGCGATTGTCAATCCGAGTGCTTCGATTGTTTTTGGTTATGAACCCTGGTTAATAAATACTTTGGAAGGTGAATCTTTATTTGGATTTTTGATTTCCGAAAATAAACAGACCATTGTAATTAAAGATATTAAAGGAATTCAACATATTATTCCAGTAGATAAAATAAGATCAAAGAAAAAGCAGAAAAAAAGTCTGATGCCTGAACCGATTACTGCTGGTATGACTGAACAAAATTTAGCGGATATTGCATCTTATTTATTATCAGTCAAGTAAGTTATTCGTAATTAATTTATTAGAGGTTTAACAGAAAAATAGAGAGCTTTTTAAGTAAAAAAAATAACAATGAAAGTAGGATTATTTATACCCTGTTATGTTGATCAGTTTTATCCTAAGGTTGCAGTGGCTACGTTAGAACTTCTGGAGAAATTGGATTGTGAGGTTGTGTTTCCGCTAAACCAAACATGTTGCGGTCAACCAATGGCTAATAGTGGGTTTGCTTCTTTGAGTGAAGGATGTGATAAAAATTTTGTTGCTAATTTTGGCGAGGTAGATTATATCGTATCTCCTTCAGGAAGTTGTGTTCTGCATGTGAAAGAACATTTACATGATCAAGACGAAATCAAGGCTTCTCATATTCGTAGGCATATATATGAATTAACAGAATTTATCGTTGATGTATTAAAAGTTGAAAACATTACTGCCAGCTTTCCATATAAAGTAGGAATGCATATAAGTTGTCATGGTCAGCGCGGGTTGCACCTCTCTTCCATGAGTGAGTTATCAGCTCCTGCTTTTTCAAAACCTGCTTATTTATTGAATAGGGTGAAAGGATTGCAGCTTAGCGAACCAAAACGCGTAGACGAATGTTGTGGCTTTGGTGGAACATTTTGTGTTTTTGAAGAAGCGGTATCTGTTAAAATGGGGAAGGATCGCATAACTGAACATGCATTAAATGAAGTAGAATATATTACTGGCGTTGATGTGAGCTGTTTAATGCACTTAGAAGGTATTTTAAAACGGCAAGGAAGTAAGGTAAAGACAATTCATATAGCAGAGATTCTAAATAGTCATTAATTGACTTGAACAGTAAAGTGAAATAAAATGAACCCAAAAAATTTCAATAGACTTTTTTTTGAACCGATTCAAGGGGCTACACTTAGTCATTCGGAGGCAGCAGAAATATTTAATAAAGACGAAGCTAGAACGGACTGGCATGATGAAACCCTTTGGTTTGTTAGAGAAAAAAGGGATAAGGCAGTTAGGCAAATATCGGAGTGGGAGCAGCTGCGAACCCTAGGTTCAGATATTAAAGATCATACACTTTCAAATTTGGATAATTATTTGACCGAATTCGAAAAAAATGCTCAAGCAAATGGAATTAAAATTCATTGGGCTATTGATGCAGAAGAACACAATGAAATTATACTGAGAATTATTCGTGAACAAAAAGTTCACCAGGTTGTCAAGAGTAAATCTATGCTGACTGAAGAATGTCACTTGAATGATTTTTTATCGCAACGCGGTGTTGAAGTGGTTGATACTGATTTGGGTGAAAGAATTGTTCAGTTTAGAAATGAACCACCCAGTCATATCGTATTACCTGCAATACATTTAAAGAAACAAGATGTAAGTGAAACATTTCACGAACACCTTGGAACTGAAAAAGGAAATAATGATCCACAGTATTTGACCGAGGCTGCACGCCAACATTTGCGTGAAAAATTTATTAAATCTCAATTGGCGATAACAGGTGTAAATTTTGCAATTGCTTCAACAGGTGGTTTTGTTGTTTGTACCAATGAAGGTAATGCGGACATGGGAGCGCATGCAGCAAAAATTCACATTGCTTGTATGGGTATTGAAAAAATTATTCCAAAGGCTGAACACCTAGGGGTCTTTCTTCGATTGTTGGCAAGAAGTGCTACAGGGCAGCCGATTACAACTTATTCTAGTCATTTCCATCAACCAAGAGCTGGTCAGCAAATGCATATTATCATTGTGGACAATGGAAGAACTAAACAATTAGGTCGTCCTGATTTTAGAAGTTCTTTAAAATGTATTCGTTGTGCTGCTTGTTTTAATACCTGTCCAGTTTATCGAAGAAGTGGAGGCCATAGTTACCATACAGCAGTAGCGGGGCCGATTGGATCTATTTTAAATCCAAATTTAGACATGAAAGCAAATGCAGATTTACCATTTGCGTCTACTCTTTGTGGTTCTTGTAGCAATGTTTGTCCTGTAAAGATTGACATCCATGTTCAATTATATAAGTGGCGACAGGAATTGGTATCTGAAGGTTATACAGCTACTGGAAAAAAAGTAGCTATGAAAGGAATGGCATTTGTTTTATCTCACCCTTCTATTTATAGGATTGCTGGAAAAATGGGACGTTGGATGATGCGCGCCTTTCCGTTTATTATGAATAATAAATCAATCAATCCATGGTATAAACAAAGAGACATGCCGGAAGCTCCTAAACAAAGTTTTAGAGATTGGTACAAAAAAAATAAACAATGAGTTCTAGAGAAAAAATATTAGGGGCGATTTCAACTAATAAGCCTGCGTTGATTGAATTACCAGTAATTGATATAAAAAGTACTAGTAATTTGGCAGCTGATTGGGTGGATCAATTTATAAAAATATTAGAAAGTATTGGTGGTAAAGTGATTCAATTATCCTCGATCGATTTAATTAAAAAAGAAATTCAACAAGCGAAAATTGGAGGTGAATATATTGTAAATACATTGCCTATTTTAGGTGAAGTAAACACTGAGATCAATTCAACGATGGAGGCTAGTTTATTGGAAACGGTTGATAGGGCCTACATAGAAGGCAGTTTGGGGGTAGCTGAAAATGGTTCTGTTTGGTTATATGAAAACCAAATCAAAAATCGTTTATTGCCTTTTATTTGCCAGCACTTGGTGATTTGTTTGAGTATAAATAAAATTGTGCCTAACCTGCATGAAGCATATAAGCAAATCGACGTGGCTAAAGAAGGGTATGGAGTATTTTTAGCTGGTCCTTCTAAAACTGCAGATATCGAACAGTCATTAGTTATTGGTGCACATGGCGCTAGAAGTTTGTTGGTTTATTTAATTAGTGAATAAAAGATTGCTGACTCTGTTATTTGGCCTTTCCCTATAAATTTTCAATAAAAAAAATTGCTATTTTCAAACTATTTCATACCTTAAATCAAAATTTAAAATCAACTAAATTATGAAATCAAATAATCGCCGCCTTTTCATTAAAAAATCAGCATTGGCTGGAGCTGGTGTAGTAGCAACTCAGTTAGGCCTGAGTGCAAAAAGTTACAATCGTATCATTGGAGCCAATGATAGAGTAAGAGTGGGTGTAGTAGGTTTTTCTGATAGACACAGAGGTTCTCATATGCCTTGTTTTATGAATCATTATAAGGAAATGAATTTTGAGGTAGTAGCGGTTTCTGATATTTGGAATAAAAGAAGAGAGGCGGGTGCTGCAATGTGGAAAGAAAAAATGCAAAACGAAGTAGTTGCGTGTAGGAATAATGAAGAGATGTATTCTAAGAAATTAGTAGATGCAGTGTTTGTAAGTACTGCTGATTTTCAACATGCCAATCATGCGCTAGAAGCGGTGAATGCAGGTTGCGATGTGTATTGTGAAAAACCTTTCGCAGAAACAATGGATGACAATCGTAGAGCATTCAAAGGAATTAAAGCTTCTAATAAAATTGTTCAAATTGGTTCTCAAAGAAGAAGTGGCTCTAATTATCATGCTGCTGAAGACTTTATCAAATCTGGAAAATTTGGAGCTATCACCATGGTGGAGTTAACATGGAATGTAAATCAACCGATGCGTTGGCGCAGACCTGCTGATGTTGCAAAGTTGGTAGAAAAAGATACGGATTGGAAAAGATTTTTGATGAATAGACCTTTTGAAACGTTCGATCCAAAAAAATATTTAGAATTTAGATTGTTCTGGCCTTATTCATCTGGACTAGCTGGTCAGTGGATGAGTCACCAAATTGATACCGTTCATTGGTTTACTGGTTTACAACATCCTCGCAGTGTTGTTGCCAATGGTGGTATTTACATGTGGAAAGATGGAAGAAAAAATTGGGATACCATTAATGCAGCATTTGATTATGGTCCAAACAATGACCCTAAATCTGGATTCCAAGTTACTTTCGGATCTCGTATGCACAATGGTGATGATGCCCCTACAGAAATTTACTATTCTAATGGCGGCCAATTAAATCTAGATACCAATATGGTTTCTCCAAAGGGAGGATTGTCTGATAAAAATGCCGCAGCAGCTGGTATGAGTTCATTCTTATTACCTGCCTCTAAACTTTCAGTGGTAGAACCTGTTGTAACTTCTGCAAATACTGGAGGAGATAAACTAACATCGAGTCATATCCGCAATTGGATGGAGTGTGTTCGCAGTCGTAAAACTCCAAATGCTCCTGTTGAAGCAGGTTATAGTCATTCAATTGCTACTATCATGACCAATGCAGCTGTGCTGAGTGGTCGTAAAGTAACCTTTGATGAAAAAGCTCAAGAGATAATGGTGGGTGGTAAACCTTTCGAACCATTTAAAAATTATTCAATTTAGACCAGTAAATAAAAAATGATGCGATTTATTAAAAGTATTTTCTTGTGCGGCAGTATGTTTTTTTTCGTTTCAAATACATACTCTCAACAACCGGTGAAGTTTGTTCAAAAAGAAAATGAAAAAAAAGTGGATGTAATGGTAAACGGTCAATTTTTTACTTCTTACATATACGATTCAAAGATTGATAAACCAGTATTGTTTCCTCTTCAAACCGCTTCTGGAATTACAGTTACACGTGGTTTTCCTTTAGCGCCTAGAGCCAATGAAAGAACCGATCATCCGCATCATATTGGTATTTGGTTGAATTACGGAGATGTTAATGGTTTGGATTTTTGGAATAATTCTGATGCAATTCCTGCAGTGGATAAACCAAAGTATGGTAGTATCCGCCATCAAAAAATTGTGAGTGTAAAAGGAGGTTCAAAAAAAGGAGACCTGATAGTGACCTCCAATTGGGTAGATATTTCTGGTAAAATTTTATTGAAAGAATCAACCACTTTAACTTTTAGCGGTGATGAAAATAGCCGGACAATTGATAGAACCACTACCTTAACTGCTCAGGAGGGAAAAGTTAGCTTTAAAGACAATAAGGAAGGATTTATGGGAGTTCGTGTTGCTAGGGAATTAGAAATACCTACTCAAAAACCAGAGATTTTTACTGACGCGAATGGTGTTGCAACTAAAGTAGCCGTATTAAATAATGAAGGAGTGAATGGTACTTTTCTTTCTAGTAAAGGAATTACTGGAAATGATGTATGGGGTACTAGAGGAAACTGGTGTATGATGTACGGTAAAAAGAATTCGGAATTAGTTTCGATCACTATTATTGATCATCCAAAAAATCCTGGATACCCTACCTACTGGCATGCTCGTGGTTATGGTTTGTTTGCAGCTAATTCACTTGGCCAAGAACCTTTAAGTGGGGGAAAAGAAAAATTGAATTTTGCATTGGAAGCTGGCAAGTCGATCACTTTTAACTATAGAATAATCGTTTCCAATGGTAAAACGCCGACAGCAGAATCTTTGGATAAAGCAGCAGAATCATTTTCTAAAAAATAATGCAATCATTTGGAAGTCTTAATCTATTCTTAACCTAAGTTCCAATAATTCATTTGATAGTTTAACAAAATTGCCCCCTTTGAATAAGGGGGCAATTTTGTTTTAAGTAGTAATTTATTTTTCGATTATTTAAAATAGACTTATATTTTTATTCCATTTACCAATCGACTTATCTGCAATGGATTGGATTCTTTTAGTTCGTCAGGTAACAAATATTCTGGGAATTCTTGGAAACAGATAGGCCTTGTAAATCGATAGATAGATTGTGTTCCAACAGAGGTACTTCTAGAATCTGTAGTTGCAGGATAGGGCCCACTGTGAACGATCGCATTACCAACCTCAACCCCTGTAGGAAACGCATTGATATTTAGCCTTCCTGCTTTTTCTTTCAATATATTGATGAGTGAAGCTGAATTTTTTAATTCATCCTCAGTGCCATGTAAGCTTGCAGTAAGTTGACCTTTTAAATGGAGGATACATTCTGTAAGTTCTTTCATGTCTTTGGCAACTATTGCAACAGATGACGGACCGAAAACTTCTTCTGTTAATGAAGGGTTTTTTATCAGCATTTGAGCATCTATTTGTAATAAGTGAGGCTGAGCAGTACTAGCGTCAAATTCAGTCAAACCAACAGCACCTTCCGTATTTCTTTGATGACTAATCCCTTTACAATAGGCATCGAAAATGCCGTTGGTAAGTAACGGTACACTTGGTTTTGTTGTAATAGCGGCAGTTAACAGTTTAATAAAATTATCTGAATCTGTATTTTTTATTAGTAAAAAGACACCAGGATTAGTACAAAATTGTCCAGCTCCTAATACGATCGAGCCTGCAAATGCTTCTGCTAATTCAGCAGATTTTTTTGCTAGGATTTCCGGTAAAAAAATCACGGGGTTTACACTACTCATTTCTGCATAAACCGGTATTGGTTCTTCACGCCTTACAGCAGCATCATACAATGCCTTTCCGCCTTTTAATGAACCAGTAAAACCTACTGCTTTTATTATTGAATGAGTAACCAATGCTTGTCCTACTTGATGACTAATACCATGTACCATTGAAAATACTCCTTCAGGCATATTGCATTTTTTTGCAGCACGGATAATAGCACCGCCTACTAATTCGCAAGAGGCTGGATGCGCTGGATGCGCTTTGAAAACAACAGGACATCCTGCTGCCAGAGCAGATGCGGTATCTCCTCCAGCAACAGAAAATGCTAAGGGAAAATTACTTGCTCCAAAAACAGCCACTGGCCCAATGGCAATTTGCATTTGTCGAATATCTACTCTTGGTAATGGCTTACGTTCTGGTAGGGCCTTATCAATAATTGCATTTACCCATGATCCTTCTGTTAGCTGAGCTGCAAAAAGACGTAACTGGCCAGTTGTTCTTCCTCTTTCACCAGTAATTCTTGCAATAGGTAAACCTGTTTCTTTACTGGCGGTTTCTATCAACTCCATATCTAAGCCTTCTATTTCTGTAGCAATGCATTCAAGAAAAGCTGCTTTTTCCTTGCCACTTTTGTTTTTATAAACACTAAAGGCTTCTGCTGCCAATGAAATAGCTGCATTAATTTCTGCTGGGGTAGCCTCAAAAAACTTTTCAGCTAATGGTGTATTGGTTGCCACTTCATAAGCATTGAAACTGCTAGTACCTAGTGCAGAAAGGGTATTACCGATGATATTTTTTCCGTGTATACTCATTAGGCTACTGTGTTTTTAAGGGTTCCAATATGTTCAATGGTTATTATAATGCTATCTCCGCTTTGTAAAGTAAAACTATTGGGTGGTACAATTCCAGTACCAGTCATTAAAAAGCATCCATTAGGAAATGAACATTCTTTGTACAGGTAACTTACTAAATCGGTATGTGTTCTTTTCATTTGACTGATAGCAATTTTATCACTATACATCACCACATTATTTCTTTCGATTGAAATTTCAATTGTAGCATCGGGTGATATTGGCTGATCTGGCACATAGATACAGGGGCCTAATGCAGCACATCCCTCATACATTTTAGCTTGAGGTAAGTACAAAGGGTTTTCTCCTTCAATACTTCTTGAACTCATATCATTTCCAATGGTATATCCTACAATATTTCCAGCGCTGGTAATAAATAAAGTAAGCTCTGGTTCTGGAACATCCCAAGTAGAGTCTTTTCTTATTCTTACTAAACCATTTTGTCCAACGGTTCTCTGTGCTGTTGCTTTAAAAAATATCTCTGGTCTCGGTGCGTCATATACTTTATCATAAAAAGTGCCACCTCCAGAATCCTTGGATTCTTCTACTCTCGCATGACGACTTCTTAAATAAGTAACTCCCGCTGCCCATATTTCCTGTTGGTCAATGGGTGCTAGAATAGTCTGCTCGTTTAGCCATTCGAGACTTACGGGTGTTTTATTGGATGCTATTTCAGAACTAAGCAGCTGGTATAAATTATCTCTATTGATAAATTGATCCCAGTTAGTTGAGGGGAATAAATGATAGGCTCCCTGATGTTCAATTACATTACCTGAATTGGTTTTATAGATTTTCATAAATTAAAATTTAATCTCCAAAAGAATTTAAATATTCCTAATTTTTATATTGTTATAACTATACTGCGAAAATAATCGATCTAAAACTATTGTGCTTGAAAATTATTTTCAAAAATCGAGTTAACATTCCGAATGCTTTTCAGGAAAAATACAAGTTACTAAAATTAACCATATATCAGTTCAATCTAGTAAGGAAGATATTTTATTGGGAGATGTGATTCACTCAACTTTATATAGTTAGGTTGTATTATCCATTAAAACTAGTAGCTTGTAGTTCATTCTTTCTATGCTTTTGAATAGTCCGAAAAAAAATGATAATTTTAATGATAATTATTTGTAAATGAAAAATTTAATCATCGTAATGGCTGCATTCATTGTTACAAAAGTTGTGGGTCAAAATTCCACTGAAATGCCTTTATATAAAAATGGGGTACCCAATTCTATTGCAGCTCCCAATAAAGAAAATTCAACTTCAAGAGATAATATTATTCGAATTGCAAAAGTGAGTATTCCTTCCCTTACTATTTTTAAACCTGCCAAACCAAATGGAAAAGCAGTGATTATTTGCCCAGGCGGAGGATATTCAATCTTAGCTTTTGATAAAGAGGGCACTAATGTGGCAGAAGAATTTAATAAATGGGGAGTTACCGCATTTGTTTTAAAATATAGATTACCAGATGACTCTACAATGGTTGATAAAAGTATGGCTCCATTACAAGATGCACAACAAGCTATTCGGTTGATAAGAAATAATGCAAAAAAGTGGGGGATCAATGCAAATCAAATTGGGATTATGGGATTTTCTGCCGGTGGACATTTGGCTTCTACAGCTGCAACTCATTTTAATTTCAAAGCAGATCCTAGCAATTCAGATACCACTTCTCCAAGACCTGATTTTGCAATTTTAATTTATCCAGTCATCAGTTTTGATAGTTCTATCTATAATAAAGGCTCTAAAGATAATTTAATAGGTATTCGTGCATCAGCTAAAAAAGTTATTTTTTTCAGTAGCGACTTGCAGGTTACCCCCGATACACCTCCTTCTTTTTTAGTTCATGCTGGAGATGATAAAGGCGTGGTGGTAGAAAATAGTGTTCGTTATTACCAAGCTTGCATAAAAAATAAAGTATTGGCAGAAATGCATTTGTATCCGAAAGGTGGACATGGATTTGGTATGAATAATAAAACTACTGACGATAACTGGCTTGAAAGGTTGCACAATTGGATGAACCGTTTGTAAAACCTTAGATGTGTAAAGCCTTACCAATTCAACTCTCAAGAATATAAATAATTACGACGATTGACTCATGAATGAAAAAAGTACTTCTCTAATGCCTTCTAAAATTTCACAGCGAATAGATGCCCATCAGCATTTTTGGAACTTTGATCCTGTTCGTGATAGTTGGATAAATGATGAGATGGCTATTATACAAAGAGATTTTACGCCTGAGGACCTTCAAACTCAATTGAAAGAAAATAATTTAGATGGTTCTGTGCTAGTCCAATGTGATCAAAGTGAAAAGGAAAACGAATTTCTCTTGAATCATGCTAACAATTTTGATTTTATCAAAGGGGTAGTTGGTTGGGTTGACTTGCAATCTGAGCAATTAGAGGATCGATTGGCTTATTACCATTCCTTTAATAAGATGAAAGGGTTTCGTCATATTTTGCAAGGAGAAACGGAGAGAGGGATGATGCTTCGCCCAGCATTTATGAATGGAATAAGTAAATTAAAAAAATTTGATTTCACTTATGATATTTTAATTTATCCAGATCAAATTCAATACATAGGTGAGTTTGTCAGGGCTTTTCCTGAACAAAAATTTGTTATTGATCATATTGCTAAACCTAATATCAAGGAAAAGAGTATTTTGGAATGGAAAAAGGAAATGGAGGCTTTGGCTAAATATCCTAACTTATACTGCAAAATATCTGGAATGGTTACTGAGGCAGATTGGAAAAACAGGGGTAAGGATGATTGTAATCCTTATATGGATGTGATTGTAGCAACTTTCGGAACTAAGCGGATTATGTTTGGTTCTGATTGGCCAGTTTGTTTGGTGGCTGCTACTTATCAGCAAACTATGGAGATAGTTGTTAATTATTTTTCTTCTTTTACTGAGACAGAGAAACAAGATTTTTTCGGATTGAATGCTATTAATTTTTATAATCTTTAATTTTAATCACTTAATATTTACACGATGAAACATTTATTTAAACTCACATTATTTCTTTCAATTTTCTTATTTTCTTTTACCCCGCCGGCAAAAAAAGTGAAGGTAGTTTTCTTTGGAGATTCTATTACTCAAGCGGGTGTATCACCTACTGGATATATTGTCAAGATGGATAGCATTATCAAACAAGCTAACTTGTCAGATCAGATTGAATTGGTGGGTGCTGGTATTGGCGGTAATAAAGTATACGACCTATATCTTAGAATGGAAGAGGATGTTTTGAAAAAATCTCCAGATGTAGTGGTTATCTATGTAGGTATTAATGATGTATGGCATAAGGCAAGCTCTGGCACTGGAACAGACGCTGATAAGTTTGAAAAATTTTACCGTGCAATAATAAAAAAATTACAAGAAAAAAATATTAAAGTAATTGTTTGTACTCCCTCTGTAATAGGAGAAAGAAATGACAATTCTAATCAACAAGACGGCGATCTAAATAACTATAGCAATATCATTCGTTCGATTGCAAAGGATGTGTCATTGCCGGTAGTCGATCTTCGCAAAGCATTTTCAGCGTATCTACAATCTAATAATTCATCTAATTTAGAAAAGGGAATTCTTACTTCTGATCGAGTACATCTTAACCCTAAGGGTAATATATTTGTAGCAGGTGAGATGTGGAAAGTATTACAAAATAATATTCAGTAATTAACTGATTATTAATTTTACAATTCTAAATGATTAGTTTGTCTATAGGGGCATCTCTATGCTTTATATCTAATATTTAGAATTATTAATTTGACGAACTCAGCAATTAATTAAAAATAAAAAAAATTCATGTTACTTTCTAAAGTTAATCTCAAAAATATCGAGGCTGGGAATACATCTTTTTCTAACGAAAGCCTATTTGCATTACCAGAAAGAGTATTACAGTTTGGAACCGGAGTTTTACTAAGGGGTTTACCAGATTACTTCATTGATAAGGCAAATAAAAAAGGTGTATTTAATGGTAGAATAGTGGTGGTAAAATCAACTGACGGGGGTGATGCTATTGCATTTGATAACCAAGATGGTTTGTATACGCTTTGTATGCGAGGCTTGGTTAATGGACAACCTGTTGAAGAGAATGTGATTTGCTCAGCTATTAGTAGGGTATTATCAGCGGCTACCCAATGGGATTTAGTGCTGAAATGTGCTCATAACTCTGAATTAAATATTATTTTATCTAATACTACTGAGGTGGGTATTGAATTAGTGAAAGAGAATATCGATAGTTTTCCACCTAGTTCATACCCTGCGAAATTATTAGCTTTTTTATACGAACGCTACAAGGCTTTTGGTGGAAGTTCAACTTCAGGTATGGTTATTGTACCTACTGAGTTAATATCAGATAATGCAAATAAGTTAAAGGCGATTATTTTTGAATTGGCTCAGTTTAATAAGTTGGATGAAAATTTTATTAAATGGCTCGAGCAATACAACCAATTTTGCAATTCATTAGTAGATAGAATTGTTCCTGGGAAACCTTCAGCTGATAAAAAGTTATTATTAGAAGCGCAATTAGGCTATCAAGATGATTTAATTACAATGAGTGAGGTTTATAGTCTATGGGCTATTGAGGGAAATCAACCTGTTAAAGATATCTTGTCTTTTGCTTCCGTTGATGAAAGCGTTGTAATTACAGATGATATTACTCAATTCAAGGAACTTAAATTGAGGTTGTTGAATGGAACCCATACATTAAGTTGTGGTGTAGCATTTTTAGCTGGTTTTACTACGGTTAAACAAGCGATGGGCGACAAAGTATTGGGTGATTTCGTTAAACAACTAATGGTTACAGAAATTGCTAGGGCAATTCCTTATCCAGTAGCAGAAAAGGATGCAACTGATTTTTCTGTAAAGGTGATTGATCGCTTTAGTAATCCAACGATAGAGCATCAGTGGATCAGTATTACACTAAATTATAGTTCTAAATTAAAAATGAGGGTAGTACAAGTTTTACATCGCTACAATGAACTTTATGCTTCTGTTCCAGAAAAAATTTCTATTGGTTTTGCTGCCTGGTTACTTTTTATGAAGGCGGTGAAAAAAGAGGGCAATGTTTATTTTGGGGAATTGAATGGTCAATCTTATCCAATAAAGGATGAAATGGCAGAATACTTTTTTAATCATTGGAAAAATCTATCTTCTGAAAATTTAGTAAAAACAGTTTTGAGTGATGTTAACTTATGGGATGCGGATCTTACTAAAATACCAGGATTCGCCAATAGCGTTACCGAATATTTAATTCAGATAATGCAAGAGGGGATTTTGTCGGTGATTCAAAAAGTAGCAAAATAGTTGGAGGTAGTTTCCAAATATTTTCCTGGTCATTAAAATTTTAGAATAATTAAATTTTTGAAACAAAAAAAATTGTATGAAAAGTTTTTTAGATAAAGATTTCTTATTGCAAACTGAGACAGCTAGGCAACTATATCATGAGTTTGCAAAAGAAATGCCCATTATTGATTACCATAACCATCTGTCACCAGAGCAAATTGCTAATGATGTCAACTTTGAAAACCTAACCCAGATTTGGCTTTACGGTGATCATTATAAGTGGAGAGCAATGCGCAGTAATGGGGTTAGTGAAAAATATTGTACAGGCGATGCTTCGGATTATGAAAAGTTCGAACAGTGGGCTGGTACTGTTCCCTATACTTTGAGAAATCCTTTGTATCATTGGACACACTTGGAATTACAACGTTATTTTGATATAAATACCATTCTTTCGCCAAGTACTGCAAAAGAAATTTATGATCATTGTTCTGCTAAATTGAAGACTCCCGAGTATTCGGTTAGAAATTTATTACGCAAAATGAATGTAAAAGTTCTTTGTACTACGGATGATCCAACTGACTCGCTAGAGCATCATAAAAAAATAAAGGAGGATGGATTTGAAATTAAAGTTTTACCGGCCTTCCGTCCAGATAAAGCAATGAATGTAGATGATGTTGATACTTTTAATGCTTATGTAAATAAATTACAAGCCGTTTCTAATATTTTGATTGCAAGCTGGGATGATTATTTAACTGCTTTAAAAAGTCGTCATGATTTTTTTGCAGAAAATGGCTGTTGTTTAAGTGATCATGGTTTGGAGCAACTTTATGCGGTGGATTATCAAGAATCCGAAATTAGAAATATTTTTAGAAAATTAACTGCAGGAGAGTCCATCTCACAGCCAGAAAATATGAAGTTTAAGTCAGCTATGTTGGTAAAGTTTGCTGAATGGGATCATGAAAAAAAATGGGTACAACAATATCATTTAGGAGCACTTCGAAATAACAATGCAAGGATGTTAAAAACCTTGGGAGCAGATACAGGATGGGATTCAATTGGTGATTTTTCTCAGGCAAAGCAATTGTCTAAATTTCTAGATCGTTTAGACAGTACCAATCAATTGGCAAAAACCATTTTATACAATCTTAATCCAGCTGACAATGAATTGATGGCGGCTATGATTGGCAACTATAACGACGGAACGGTTGCTGGCAAAATTCAATATGGTTCATCCTGGTGGTTTTTAGATCAAAAACAAGGTATGACCCAACAGATTAATGCATTAAGCAACTTAGGATTGCTATCTAGATTTATAGGCATGCTTACTGATAGTCGCAGTTTTATGAGTTATCCTAGACACGAATATTTTAGAAGAATTCTCTGTAATATTTTTGGAGAAGAAATAGAAAACGGGGAACTGCCCAATGATTTGGAATGGACTGGAAAAGTAGTTCAAGATATCTGTTATAATAATGCAAAAGAATATTTTGGCTGGTAATTCTCTTTGAGATCAAATAAAAAATGCAGCATTTTATGCTGCATTTTTTATTTGCTTAAACCTAAATAGTTGAAATTATTAAATACGTACTTTCATTACCAGTTTTTTAATGGAATTGTCATTTACAGCAATCATAGGTGCATGAACATCTTCTGGAAATAAAATAACAAATTGTCCATTTGTTATTTGAAAAAACATATCAGGCGCATCTTCATAAAAGCTTACATCTTTATCAGGATTGTATTCTCCTTTTAATTTAGTGCAATTATTTCTTGATTTCCATCCAAAGGTTTCATTTCCACTAATGCACAATTGAATATCTATATTTTTATTGTGGCATTCAAATTTAGCAATCGATTCAGCAGCAGTCATTCCTTTTTTATCAGAAAAGATGGCAAGTAAGCCATCATCAATTTCGTATTTCCCAATTTCGATATTGGCTAAGTCAACACTAGCTATGTATTCAAATGCTTTTGCAAATAAAGGATGAATGGAGGTGTATTTTTTTGCGTTTTCTATACTGTCAATTATCATAATAGTGTAGGTTAGTTGATATGAATAGCTAAAATTTGATAAGATTACAATTAACGTTGCACCCTTCCACTTCCATCTCCTTTTACTAGTTCTTTTACTTCATTCAAAGTAGCATGGTTTAAATCACCTGGAATAGTGTGCTTTAAAGCTGAAGCAGCAACACCAAATTCAGCAGCGTCTGACATCTTCATACCAGTTACAAGACCATAGATTAATCCACTAGCAAAACTATCGCCACTACCCACTCTGTCTACGATTCTTACTTCGTATTGTTTGGTATGATAAAATTCATTTCCGTCATAAACTAAGGCACTCCATCCGTTGTCACTAGCACTATGACTTTCACGCAAAGAAGAGGCGATAAATTTGAAGCCAAATTTTTCCTTCATTTGTTTGAATACATCTTTAAATCCATCCAGGTTTAATTCACCTTTGGTTACATCGGTATCTTTTGCTTTAAAGCCAAGAGTTGTATCCGCATCTTCTTCATTTCCAATACATACATCTACATGTTGGCAAAGTCGGCTCATTACTTCTCTTGCTTTTTCTTTAGTCCATAATTTTTTACGAAAATTCAGATCGATACTAGTGGTGATTCCTTTTGCTTTTGCAGCCTTTAGCGCAGCTTCTGTTAGAGCCGCCGCTTTATCACTTAGTGCAGGAGTAATGCCAGTGGTGTGAAACCAATGGGCCCCTTCAAATATTTTATCAAAATCAAATTCACTGGCGTCAACTTCAGCAATAGAAGCACCTGCACGATCATATACAACTTGAGATGCTCTCATGGAAGCACCCGTTTCTAAAAAGTAAATTCCTAATCTTTCTCCGCCTCTTGCTATATATTGAGTATCCACTCCATAGCGACGTAAATGATTGATGGCTGATTGACCAATTGGATTGTTTGGGACTTTAGTTACAAATGTTCCATTTAATCCATAATTACACAAAGCAGCTGCTACGTTGGCTTCTCCACCACCATAGGTAATATCAAAAGAATCAGCCTGAACAAAACGTTTATAATCGGGTGTAGATAAACGCAACATAATCTCTCCAAGGGTTACAACTTTTTTTGACATAGTATTCAAATTTTAAATATGTATTATAATAATAACTTCTAAAAGTAATAATTTTCAAAGTTCTTCAATAATTAGCAAAGCAACAAGGATAAAGGATTAAATTCACAGACTATTTGTGCACTATATTATTTGAATCATTTAAATAGTTATGCTAATTTTTAAATAATATTGTTGTTCAAGTAAAGAATTTTATATTATGAAAAAACAAATCTTATTGTCGCTGATCCCTCAACAGGGTATTTTACCACTTTTTTTTAATAAAGATGAAAATGTCAGTATTGAATTAATGAAGGCATTGTATAGTGCTGGAATTAGAACTATAGAATATACAAATAGAGGCGAAGCAGCACTTACTAATTTTAAGGCAATGCGAAAAGTATGTGATACTGAATTGAAAGATATGTATCTCGGTATTGGAACAATTAAGAATGGAGAAATGGCCCAAACTTTTATTGACGCAGGCTGCGATTATATTATTTGTCCGGGACTTGTAGAAAGCGTAGCCAAAGTTGCAGATGCCAATAACATGCTTTGGGTTCCAGGTTGTATGACGCCTTCCGAAATAATTACTGCCGAAAATTTGGGGGCTAAAATGATTAAATTATTTCCTGGAAATATTTTAGGAATGGAGTTTATGCAGGCTATACGTGAGTTATTTCCAGCTTTATTATTTATGCCTACTGGTGGGGTGGATACGACTAAAGAAAATATTGAGGGATGGTTCAAATCGGGCGTTTGTGCGGTAGGAATGGGAAGTAAGCTAGTTACCAAATCAGTAATGGAAAACAAACAATATTCGGAACTGATTGCTGCTACAAATCAGGTGATGGCTATTATTCAAGATTGTAAAAAATAAAATTGCTGCTATATGAATCAAACTACTATTGGAAAATATAGGTGGACTATCTGTTCTCTTTTGTTTTTCGCAACTACGGTAAACTATTTAGATCGTCAGGTATTGAGTTTATTA
The DNA here is from genome assembly GCA_945876095.1 of Chitinophaga pinensis. Classification (GTDB taxonomy): domain Bacteria; phylum Bacteroidota; class Bacteroidia; order Chitinophagales; family Chitinophagaceae; genus Ferruginibacter; species Ferruginibacter pinensis_E. Next base: position 24,222 of record CAMCMP010000007.1, on the reverse strand, counting down.
GCTCCTGATCTTTCTAAAGAATTTGGATGGACCAATGGTGATTATGCAAATATCACCGCCATCTTTCAGTTTGTATATGCAATTTCCATGTTGTTTGCAGGGCGTATTATCGATAAGTTGGGAACTAAATCTGGTTATACTTGGGCAATTATTATTTGGTCTATCGGTGCTATCGTTCATGCCTACTCGATATTTATTGGGAGCGTAGTCGTAAATATTATGGCATTGGTTGGATTAGCAGCTGTTCCAGTTTCGATCATTGGATTTATGATTTCGCGTGCCTTATTGGCGGTTGGTGAAGCAGGTAATTTCCCCTCTGCTCTTAGAGCTACCGCCGAATATTTTCCTAAAAAGGAGCGTTCTTTCGCAACAGGTATTTTTAACTCAGGAACCAATGTAGGAGCTATATTGGCGCCACTCACTGTTCCATGGGTAGCAAAACAATGGGGTTGGGAGACTGCCTTTATTTTAATAGGAGCGCTTGGTTTTATTTGGTTAATTTTTTGGCGTATCTATTATGAAAAGCCTGAAAATCAAAAGAGATTGTCTAAAAATGAATTGGAATACATCAATTCTGATGCTGGTGAAGATGTAATCATTAGTAGCGAAGAAGTAAAAGTACCTTGGATAAAATTATTGGGTTATAAACAAACATGGGCATTTGCATTTGGTAAATTTATGACGGATGGAGTTTGGTGGTTTTTTCTTTTTTGGCTCCCTAAATATTTAGAAGCTCAGTACGGAATGGTGAAAACAGAAATTATGCTACCATTGGCTGTTTTATATAGCATGACAATGTTTGGAAGCATTGGAGGTGGATGGTTCCCAATATATTTTATTAAAAAAGGGTTTTCTCCCTACGATGGTAGAATGAAAGCAATGTTGCTCATAGCATTTTTTCCTTTAGTAGTATTGGCAGCACAGCCTCTTGGCGGCTATACTTTTTGGATTCCTGTAATTTTAATTGGCATCGGAGCCTCTGCTCACCAGGCCTGGTCAGCAAATATTTTCACTACCGTTTCTGATATGTTTCCCAAAAAAGCAGTTGGATCTATAGTTGGTATTGGAGGAATGGCAGGTGGATTTGGAGGCGTGGTAATGTCAAAATTAGGTGGTGCCTTTTTTGATCATTATAAAGCACTTGGCCATATACAGACTGGCTATACCATTATGTTTGCGATATGTGCAGTTTCTTACTTGATTGCATGGTGTGTCATGAAATTATTGGTTCCAGTTTACAAACCAATTCAAGATCTTTAATTTTTAAGAGTCTTCTCATATTTTATGTAAAATATTAATTCCACGTAACGACATTTTATGGAAAAATTTAAATTAACAGCTCAGCAAATTGATAATTATAACCAAGACGGTTACCTGATAATTAAAAATTTTATTTCCACCGATGAAGTGAATAAATTGTATGGTATTGCCAATAGTGATGATTTACTTCAAAAGCATGCCTTTGATTTAAATGATCAGACAGGAAAAAAAACAAAACTAACCTTATGGTATACACCCGGCAATGATTCATTCGGGTTGTTGACGAAGAGTAAAAAGATAGTAGATGCTGTTGCAGATTTATTGGAAGGCGATAGTCCTATCTGCCATTTTCATAGCAAACTTTTACAAAAAGCTCCAAAGGTTGGTGGTGCATGGGAATGGCATCAAGATTATGGCTATTGGTATAAAAATGAATTTTTGTTTCCTGATCAAATGATGTCAGTAATGGTATCCATTACAGATGCCACAAAAGAGAATGGGTGTATTCAAGTAATTCGTGGATCACATAAGATGGGACGAATTGAGCATGGCTTTTCTGGAGAGCAAGTAGGGGCTTCGCAGCATTATGTGGATCTGGCTTTAAAAACATTGGACTTAGTTTATGTTGAAATAAAAGCGGGCGATGCATTATTTTTCCATAGCAATTTATTGCATCGATCTGAAGCAAATGTGTCAGAAAAAGCAAGGTGGTCAATTATTTCTGTTTACAATAGGTCAGCTAATATTCCTTACAATGAACCTTCGCAGTCAAGTACAGTGCCTCTGCAGCCAGTACCTGATGAGGCCTTAATGGAATGGAAAACAGAAGGTATTATTGATCAAGCAAATTTCTTGGAAAAAGAAAAAGACGAAGCTTTAAAATAAATTTTTAAAAAAAGAATATGAATAAAAAATTATTATTGCTTCGGTCAAAAATTTGTGTTTTATTAATTGGTTTTATCTGCTTGAATGGAGAAGTATCTGCCCAATATTCTCCTTTTTATAAAGAGATACAGGCTTTTAAAAAGCTCGATAGTATTAAGCCTCCAACGAAAAATGCAATACTTTTAATTGGAAGCTCTTCCTTTAAAAATTGGGTAGACGTCCAAGATTATTTCCCTCTGTTTCCTATAGTAAATAGAGGTTTCGGCGGGTCCACTCTTCCAGATGTAATCCGTTTTGCCGACGATGTTATTTTTCCTTATGAACCTAAACAGATTTTGATCTACTGCGGGGAAAATGATCTCGCTTCAGCGGATTCTGTTACAGCGACGATAGTTTTCAATCGATTTAAACAATTATTTCAAATCATCAGAGATCGATTACCAAAAGTTCCTATTGCTTATATTTCGATGAAGCCAAGCCCTAGTAGAGAAAGACTTTGGCCAAAAATGATTGAGGGAAATTCGTTGATCAAAAACTATCTCAAAAAGAAAAGAAACACTGCATTTATAGATGTGTATTCAAAAATGTTTGATTCCAATGGTGAAGTACTGAAAGATATATTCTTAAAAGATAAACTTCATATGAACTCTAAGGGATATGCTATTTGGCAGAAAATTATAGCTCCCTACTTGTTGAATTAATTTGGGCATTTGTATATTTTATTCAACTAGCTTATTGAAATTTATTTAACTCAATAATAATATTAAATTATAATTGGGTTTTATTAGTTTTGATTTAATTTTCTTACAATCTATCATTCAATAATTATTTCAATTTAACAAAACGGATCATGACTAAAAGTTATTTATTACTTTTTGCCGCTTCAATTTTGGTTACGATATCTTTTGCTCAAAAACAAACTACTGTTTTACAAGTGCCTGGTGTCAATCAGTTTTGTACGATCAATGAAAAAGGAATTTCAGTTTTACCAAGCGGAAGGTATGTAACTCCAGCTGGCAATATGATTCGTATTACCAACGATCCTTTTGGAATGGCCGTTTCTCCTAATGGGAAAAAGGCCATTACCTTACATAATGGAGTATTTACTGTAATTGATCTTGCTTCTTTGAATAATACCAGGGTTCCAGGATACCAAAATAAAATCAATTCCCCTTTAGCTCATCAATCCTTAAGTTCTAGTCCATTTTCAAATGATTCAATCAATAAGGCCATTCTTCCTGGAGTTCTTCCTGAGGGTTCTTTTTTAGGTGTTGCCTTTGCAGCTGATTCCAAAACAGTTTACTTGAGTGGCGGTGATGATGGATCTGTGATTGTTTATGATATTGAAAAATTTCAACGCATTGACTCCATTTCTCTCAATGGAAAACTCGGTGAAACAGTTTTTGGGGATAGTTTTACTTCTGATCTACTATTGAATGAAAATAACAATGAGTTATTGATTTTGGATAGAGGAAATTTTCGATTGGTAAGATATGATCTCAACAATAAAAAAATAACTGCCTCTATACCCTCCGGTCGTCAACCTTTTGGACTAGCAATTAGCGCTGATAAAAAAATGGCGTTTGTTGCTAATGTAGGAATGTATTCTTATCCGTTAATTACCGGTATGACGAAGGATAATTATGATTCATTAATGATTTCTCATCATCCTTATGGGAATAATACCAAAGAATCTATCGAAGGAACTGGAGTGGAAGGTAAAAAAATTCCTGGACTTGGAAGCTCCAATTCTCCAGAGGCCATGAGTGTTTTTTCAATTGATCTTACTACCAATAAAGTAGTGGATAAATTTAAAACAGGTTTACAGGTTGGTGAAATGATTGAAGGTGCAGAAGTAGTTGGTGGTGCAAGTCCTAATTCAATTGCAGTTGGCAAACAGTTTATTTATGTAACCAATGCTACCAATGATAACATTGCTGTAATTGATTATAAAAATCATAAAATATTAAAACACATCCCTATCAAGGTTGACAAAAGAATCGATCAGTTTCGTGGCCTTTTGCCTTTTGGAATTACGTTAAGTCAAGATGAAAAAACTTTGTATGTAGCCCTGCTTGGTTTTAATGCAGTGGCAGTTATAGATGTAGCTACTCAATTAACTAAGGGTTTAATACCTGCAGGATGGGGTCCTACTAGAGTTCAGTTGTCAGCTGATCAAAAAGACCTCTATATTATTTCTTGTAGGGGTCTGGGCGCTGGACCCAATGGGGGAGTTGGTTTTGTAAAACCGCCACAAGGTAGTTATGTTGGTGATATACAGTTGGGTACTTTTCAAAAGCTAACCATCCCAAGTGCTGATCAATTAAAAGCCTATACTTCGCAAAGCATCAATAATACTTTTGTGAGTACGGTAGTAAAAGATAATCCTAAAAATGCTCTTCCTGCATTACCAGGTTTGCATGAAACTCCGATTAAATATATCGTTTATATCACTAAAGAAAATAGAACCTACGACGAAGTATTTGGTCAATTGAAAAATGCCAACGGTGATAGTTCACTTGCAAGGTTTGGAGTAAATTGTGAATATACTTTTCCAGATTCATTGAAGTCTAAATTCAAAAATGTAAAGGTTACTCCCAATCACCATAAAGCAGCCAAACAATTTTCTTTTAGTGATAATTTTTATTGTGATAGTGATGCATCTATTCATGGACATCATTGGATGGTAGGGGTTATACCGAATGAATGGGTAGAAAGTAATTCTAGTGTTGACAAATCTGCCAAGATTTTTTCTACAGCTCCAGGTCGTCGTTATCCTGGTACTACAGGAAGTGTAGATCCTGAAGATTATGGTGAAATTGGTGGAATGTGGGAAGCATTGGAAAGAAAAAAAATCAATTTTTATAATTTTGGCGAAGCCAATGAAACAGCTCATGTACGTGAGGAATGGTCTGATACAGCTACTGGTGCAGCGCATGGGGTAATGGTACCAATGCAAAAGGCTTTGTTTACTAGAACGAGTCACAATTATGCTGGCTTTAATATGAACATTCCTGATCAGTTTAGGATGAATCAATTTGAATCTGAGTTTACTAAAATGTGGATCAAAGGAAAAAAGCCACTACCTTCTCTTATCACCATGCAAGTGCCCAATGATCACGGTGCAGGTAAAAGACCTGAAGATGGGTATTATTATCCTCATTCCTTTGTGGCAGATAATGATTTAGCGGTAGGAAGAATTTTACATTTTTTATCTCGTACTAAGTACTGGAAGAATATGTTAGTAATTATTACCGAAGATGATCCTCAGGGAGGGTCGGATCATATTGATGCTCATAGAAGTATTTTGATGATGGCTGGTCCTTATGTAAAAAAAGGATATGTTAGTCATACCCATGCAAATTTCGGCTCCATCATAAAAACCATCTATAATATTTTAGGTGTTCCTTATGTTAATCATTATGATGTTACCGCCTCTTTATTACAGGACTTTTTTACGGAAAAGCCTGATTATACTCCCTATACTTTGGAGAAGCATGATGAGCGTGTTTTTGATGTAGAGAAGGCGATGAAAAAATACAATCGACCGATTGACTGGAGAAAAATAGAACAAGGACCCGAAATGGATGATGAGGATGAAATTCGAAAAAATCATTATAATTCAAATCCGACGAAGTAAAGTTTAAATATCATATTACATGTCAAAAAAGGCAGCGTTAGTTTTTTTAACCATCTTATTTAATTTCAAGTCTTTTACCCAGGGCAATCTAGACAGATTGAATGAAATACCTGCAGTACAGTTGTCTGACTCGACCAATAATTTAGCAGGTATCACTGTGACTTCAACAAGGAAAAATGCAGCGAATTGGTCAGTTCCTTATTCGGTTTCTGTGGTAAATAAAAGTCAATTAGACGCTTTTGGATTTCGGTCTACCCCTGAGGCTTTATCGGGTACTGCAGGAGTATTTGTTCAAAAAACCAATCATGGAGGGGGGTCTCCCTTTATAAGAGGATTGACCGGTAACCAAACTTTGATATTGATGGATGGCATCCGACTAAATAATGCTACTTACCGATATGGCCCCAATCAATATTTAAATACCATTGATCCCTCAATTATTTCAAAGATAGAAGTGGCTAGGGGTACAGGTTCTGTCCAATATGGATCGGATGCTTTGGGTGGAGTTGTGCAATTGTTTACCCAATCGCCTGAATTTATCAAAGGAAAAGCACTTCATTCCACCTTTCGTTCTAGGGTAACTTCGCAAGATATGGAGTATGGTGGAAGGGCAGAAATGGAATATCAATCCAATAAATTGGCCATACTTGGAGGATATAGCGGAGTAAAATTTGGCGATTTATTGGGTGGTGATACCACTGGAAGACAAAATCCATCCGGATACCAACAAAGGGCTTTTGATTTCAAACTAAAGTATCAGCTGGCGCCAGGCGCACTACTAACGGTTGCCCACCAGTGGCTTCGTCAAAAAGACGTTCCTTTATACCATAAGGTTAAGTTAGAAAATTTCAAATATTATTTCTTTGATCCCCAACAGCGGCAGATGAGTTATGCCAAACTTGTGTTTACCGGAAAAAATAAATTGCTTGACAAAATTTCCATCATATCCTCTCTACAAAAAAGTTTAGAGCGAAGGGAGTACCAAAAAAATGGAAATACCTATCAATTTACTGAAGAAGATAGGGTAAATACTTGGGGAAATGTATTGGATATTTTTTCAGTAATCTTTAAAAACTGGACTGCCAATTCGGGAGTGGAATATTACCATGATCAAGTAAATAGCAGTAAACAACAACAATCGGTTATTTCTGGTCAAACACTCAGCCTTCGTGGTTTGTATCCCAATAATGCCAGCAGTGGAAACTTTTCAATATATAGTCTTCATCACATAACTAAAGGAAAGTTTGATATTGAATCTGGGCTTCGCTACAATAGTTTTACCATTCGAATACCCGATACTGTTACTAGTTCTTTAAAATTGGGCGATATCAGGGTGAATCCGTCCTCCTTAGTTTCTAATGTTGCACTTCTTTATCATATTGGTTCATTACAAAATATTTATGCTTCCTTCAGTACGGGGTATAGAGCTCCTAACATTGATGATTTAGGCTCACTGGGGCTAGTAGATTTTAGGTACGAAATACCAGCTTACCAGCTAAAGCCCGAGAAGACCTATAATACTGAAATTGGTTACCGCATCAATACTAAAAAAATACAGACCTCTCTTTCGTTTTTTTATATGCACTTAAACGATTTAATTACTCGGGTTCAACTTCCTGGTCAGCAAATTGGTGGCTATAACGTATACACGAAAGAAAATAGCCAACAGTCCTACGTGAAAGGAACAGAATTATCTTTCAACTATCGAATTTCTAATTCCATTACTTTTTCTAACAATATTTCATATGCATTTGGACAAAATTTGTCAGCCAAAGAACCGATGCGAAGAATACCGCCTCTAAATGGCAGAGTGTTGCTAAGCTACCAAAAAGAAAAATGGAACTTCAATGTGGAAGACCTTTTTGCAGCAAAGCAGAATCGTCTTGCAAAAGGTGATAAGGACGACAACCGTATCCCAGCAGGAGGAACTCCTGGATGGAATATTGTTAATATTTATGGGAATTACTCTTTATCTAAGCTAAATTTTAGAATTGCTTTTCTAAATATTTTTGATAAGGATTATAGAACTCATGGCAGCGGAATCAATGGTATTGGAAGAAGCGCTAGTTTGGGAATTCAAATCAATTTATAAAATCTTTTACCTGGATGAAGAATAAAAAAAGTTTTTTTATATAAAAGTTTTTTCTATTGTAAAATTTTACAATAGAAAAAACTTAGTAAACTATTTACTTTTTTGCTTGTACTGCTTTAACCACTTTCTTCTTAGGAATAGCGGCTTTCTTAGATGGGGTAGGCAATATCGGGGTACTGACTAATTTAGTTTTTGCAGCTTTTTTAGGAGCTGGTTCTTTTATTCCTTCAATGAGTATCTTAGCTGCTTTTTTAACTCTTTTTTCAAACTTTTTATCTCCTAACTTTTCTCTTAGTGCTACAACAGATTTAGATATTTGTAGAGAAATCTCTAGTAATAATATTTTCTTTGAAGTTGCTTTTTTATTGTCAGTAATTTGTTTAGTCGCCATGGTAAAATAGATTTTAATTATAAATAATCAATGTAGTTTAATTTTATAAGTTAGTTAAATTATTTGAAACAAATGAAAGATTTTCATTTATTAAGAATTATCTGAATTTCTAAATACTTTTTCTTTTGATTCAACTTGTCCCTTGAAGCGAGCAATGGTATTATTGGCCTCTAATAATTTTAGTTTTAGTTCATTCAGTCCTGGTAAACCAGCTTGCATTGCTGCTTCAGTTTCTTCATTACTTTTCTGTAACAATAAAATATCCTCTTCCTGTATTTTGATTATTGCAATAGCCTCGTTGATTTTTTTTAAAGATTCATTTTCAGCTATTTGCTTTGTTTGGTAAAGTAACGTATTTTCCTTTTGTAAGGTTTCCTTCATTAGTTTTTCACTTTCACAAAAACCCTCTATGCTATTTTTTAATTTTTTCATTTTGGATAACTTGGTGGTTTGTATTACCCACGCAATTATGAATCCTAGAATAAAACAGAAGCAAGCAATTATTATAATAAATGTCGTTGTCAAAATTAAAGTTTAAAAGCTCTTAATGTCGAAAGTTTGTAAAACGTGAGCTAATATATTGAATTTTCTCTAAAAAATCAGTTTCAGTTAATTTTTAAACTAGATTTTATTTTAAATTTATATAATTGAAAATAATGAAGTCAGTTGATTTAATTTATAAAATTGTATCTATTATTTATTATTATTACCCTTCCTTATAAATTATCATTTCAATTTTATAATATGGATTCTCTTACTCATCTAGCGCTCGGTGCCTGCATGGGTGAGGCATTTGCAGGAAAGACTCTTGGAAAAAAAGCAATGCTTTGGGGTGCGATTGCACAAAGTATTCCTGATATTGATTTTATTAGCACTTTTTGGATGGATACTACCTCTAGTTTATTGGCTCACCGCGGATTTACCCATTCCTTTTTATTTTGTGCCATCATTGCTCCATTTTTTGCTTTACTAGCCGAGTACTTTCATAGACCCCATCAAATTCGATTTCGACAATGGTTACTATTTTTTGGAGTTGTCATTTTTACCCATATTTTTTTAGATGCTTTTAATAACTATGGAGTAGGCTGGTGGGAGCCCTTCAATCATCAACGGATTTCATTTAATACGATTTACATAGTCGATCCATTTTTTTCCATTTGGCCAGTATTCGCTTCTATAATCCTGCTTATTTTAAAAAACAAGATGACCTATCGAAAAAAATATTGGCAGTTAGGATTAGGTTTAAGTGCATTATATTTACTTTATTGCTTTTTTAACAAGTTTGCGATTGATAGTGAAGTGAAAAATATTTTAAATAAACAACAGATTTCTTACACAAGATATTTCACTAGCCCAGCTCCGATTCAAAACTGGTTATGGTATGTGGTAGCTGGTTCTGACAGTGGCTATCATATTGGATTTCGGTCAATATTTGACAGTGAGGAAAAAATAAATTTCCAATATTTCCCTCGCAATAATCATCTTTTAAATCGCGCTAGCAGAGGAGAAGATTTACCTAAATTAATTCGATTTTCTCAACAGTTTTATACGATAGAGAAATCGGATGGCACCTTGGTTTTTAATGATCTTCGTTTTGGTCAAGTAATGGGATGGCAAAATCCTCTTGGAAAATTTGCATTTCATTATTATTTACTCCAGCCTTCTGGTAACAGACTTGTTGTTCAGCGTGGAAGATTAGAAGGATGGAATATCAATAATGCTCAATTTTTTGTAAAAAGAATTTTAGGCAATTAGCTTTTATTTATACCTACTTTTTATTTCTCCTGCTTTCAATTCTTTTAAGTAAATAATTTTATTTTTACTTGAACTTACATTTAATTAAGTTTCATTTCAATAAAATCAAGTTAGATTTTTTTATTCAAACTTCGTATTGTGTTAGTATCTGTATCGTCCTAAAAAAAACACCCTAATTTTAATTAGGGTGTTTTTTAGAAATTTTATTTTGTGACCTTTAGTATTCCTCGCATTACCATATAATGACCTGGGTAAGTACAAACATACGGGTAGTCTCCTGGAGTGGATGGTACTGTAAAATAAATAGCATCCGACTCTTTTGGTTGTAGTATTCGAGTGTGATATAAAATATCACTAGTCTTTGGAATATAGTTTAAGCGTTCACCGCTTAATCCCATTTTAGTGGCTAACATTCCAACATTATCTGCTGTGCCAGGTTTGGTAATAACCAAATTATGTAGCATATCGTCATTGTTATTGAAAATAATTTTAACCTTCATTCCCGCAGTTACTGTGATCGTTTCAATATCAAATTTCAATCCAGGTTTTGTAGCAATTGTATAAGTTCGGTCTGGACCAGCTTTCCATTCTTTAGGTTGGCTTTTACTCGACTTTTCCACTGGTTTGGATGGCATCTTCATATCATCCATTTTATGTTGATGTGCAGGGGCTGATGCAATCACTTTATTTTTATCGGTAATGGTTAATTGCTCATTTTCTGGAAGTCTATTTAATGTATAGTAGCCATAGTTATGAAGCAGTGCAAAAGAAGAATCGGCTGACCTGATTCCTTCAGCTCTTATTTCATGAATATATCCTAGTTTCATACTATCTAATACCAATCTCACTTTTAAACGGTCCGGTGAAACTTCAATAGCTTTTATACTTCTTGAATTTTGATTAATCACAGGACTTCCATAATTGTGATGGTATTGGTAAGTAAAAGTTGATAAACTCCAAGAAGCAGGGTTACGTGCAGTCATTTCATCGATGGGTTGTGTAAATGTAACTTCAAAACCATCAGACTGTGCATCTACTTTTTTCATTTCAAAAGGTGTTTTTCCATTCCAAACTAATTGCTGTAATCCAAATTTCTTTTTTCCTGTTGAACTCCATCCTCTTGATGTCATTCCTACAAACATACTTCCATCAGACCCCCAATTCATTCTAAGAATTCCAGATGAAAATCCCTCTCTAAAAGGAAATACAATTCCTTGATAAACACCTTTAACTCTTTCAAGATATACACGCATTAATTTGCTTTGCCCTTGGTCACCAACGAATAATTGTCCTTCAAACGGTCCCATTGACGCCTTTGAATCATAACTCAATATTCCAGATGTTGAAATACCTAATATCGTGTGAGGAAACCAAACAGAAGGAGTTTTTAGTCCAGGTACTCTTTTAGCTACTTCATATTTTGGTTCATGTGTATCTGGAATATCCTCAGTACGAAGTTTTACAGGTGATCCAGGCTCTGCAGCCCAAACTAACCCTGCAGTATTTCCCATAAAATCACCTTTTTCAGCATGTGTTATACTTCCTGAACCTACCCAATCGCCCTGATTTTCTGCATAAAATAAATCCCCATTGTTGTTGGTGTTTAATCCTGCTGGAGAGCGTAAGCCTGTTAAAAATGGTTCCATTTTCCCATCTTCTTTAATCTTCAACATCCACCCGTGCCATTTGGCGATACTAGCGCCGCGTCCTATCCAAGCCACGTTTAGGTTCACCATCATATTACTGTCTTTGTCCAAAATTGGTCCATAAGCGTATTCATGATAGTTTCCAGATAGTGGCCATGAATAGACTGTTTTATATTCATCTGCTTCACCATCATTGTCTAAGTCACGAAGTCTGGTAAGTTCGGCTCTTTGTGTAAGAAATAAATCTCCTTTAATATAATTTAATCCGAGTGCTTCATGTAAACCTTGGGCAAATAATTTATATTTAGGCAACAATCCATTTTTCATGTAAGGATTTGAAATAATCCACACTTCACCATGACGGGTAGAAACGGCTAGTTTATCATTTGATAAAAATGCCATACCACCTACTTCTAAAGCTATATTTTCAGGAATAGGTATCGATTTAATTTCATAAAAGGATTCTTCCTTTTGTAGGCGAGTAACTGATTCAGATTTACTCTGAGCTTCACTAATTAATGGACTGCTAATTAATAGCAAGTATAAACATTTTTGTAAAGCGCTATATATTTTATTCTTTTTAAATAGTTTCATTGTATCAATATTACCAGGTGATTGAATAGGATAAAGATGCTGTATTAACAGGTATTGCAACAATCAATTCTTGTCCAGTTGATGATTTTCTAATCACCGGATTTGAACTTTCTTCTATAGAAATGTAATAATTTTTATTACCTATTGCATATAGCCCTTTGCTGATCAATTCAATTTGAGTATCCGAGGCTAACTGAAGGTATAAACCTTCTGGGGCTCCAGTAATTTGTAATTTCCTAACCAATGAAGTGGCATTGGGTGAAGAAATTTTATCATTCACATTCATTGAATTGATTGCATATTGAAATGTAGGAAACTTATTTGCATCTAAAATATATCCCTTATTCTGGAAATCATCAAAAGGAACTGAATTAGGCCATTGTTCTTGAGGTGTTTTTAAAACTGCAAGGGGTGGAGCATCTGATAGTGTAATCACTGCTCCAAGGGGTTTAGCTAATTGAGGTTCACCTCTTTCGAACCACATATCGGTTACATCTAAAAAATCTCCACGCCAAATTTGAAATAATGCCCCTTGCTTTAAATCATAAGAATAATTAAGTTGATTGGGGTTACCTACCGAAATAACATGCGTAAGTTTTTTGTTTCCATAGTTTAAAAAGCTTCTAAGTAAGTATGGCTTCCCTGCTGGATTTATAGTAATTGGATTTTCAGGAAGCTTAGTTTTTTTTGTTATTTCAGGTGTTGAGAAACTAATGTTTCTAAAGGCAACATTTCCATGATCTCCTTGTAACATTAACGGACCTGTTGGTTGCTCATCCTCAAAAAATGAAGACCTAGTAGGCCCGGTAACCTTAACTTGAACTTGAATCAAAGCACCATTTAAATATACTTGTTCAAAAACTGCATCAGAAATTTTTTCTCCTTTGGAATTAAATTTTGGTGCACGAAATATAACTTTTAAGTGTTGCCAAAGTCCTGGTGCTTTTGCTACATTCATTAAAGGGGCAATCCCCTCAAATCCCTCATTATTTTTTCCTCTACGATCATCCCATCTTTGATAAATCCCTCCACAGTCAGAAAAAGTTGGATTAGGAATTGCCCAACTATCAAACAATTGAACTTCATAGCGTCCTTGTAAATATACTCCTGAATTTGAATTTTTCGCCATCATAAAATCTAGTTCTAAAACAATATCTCCAAAACTTTCTTTTGTAATTAGGTGCGAATGATTTTTTGGACTCACAATATTTACTACAGCTCCAGAACCACTGATAGAATGAATTTCTCCCTCCTTAGTGAAATCAGCTCTAGCATCGGATGAAATTATCCAGTTTTTTCCTGATTGCTGAAAAGCATCTAGGTTGGTTAGAGGAATAGCTGACACTGATTTTTGTTGTTGGCTGAATGTAGATAAGGACAATAAAATCCCCCCACATAAAATAGAAGCAAATCGGCTTTTTTTTATCATAGTATATTCTTTTGAAGTGAATAGTATTGATTGGTTCTAAAATCCTTTTAATCTTAATTTAAAAATTTTTCAAACTTTAGGTTGAATAAATAGTATAAAATAACTATTTCCAATTCAACAATTTACAAGATACGTGATATTTTAATTCACCTATTTTATTGTACCCATAAACATAATAAAAATTGTAATAAAAATTAAAATCGGCTAGTTGAAATAGTTCTGCAACCGAATCCCTTATTTTTATCCTTAGTGACTTAAGGAATGAAAATATGATTGAGATTAAGGATGGGACTATTGTTAATCAAAAAAACTACAGCATTTACTTAACTATTTAAAGTAACTTATAATTTTATCATTTAACGATGTTTCTAGTCAATATTCTGATTGATACTTGTGACTACTCTTAATTTATTTAATTTTCATAATACACACTATTTTTAAATTTATAAAGCTCCTTTCTATATATCAATATTATACCTACATGATTACATTTTTTTGATTTTGAAAGTGATTTCCTCAAATAATAAATACTTATCTTTAAATCAGCAATCATTTTCAATATTTGAGTTTCTCTTTATCACTTTTTATGGATTTTATAAAAGGTTGCTAATTTTATTTTATTTTTTATCCTAATTTTTTCAAATGCCCTGGAATCAAATTATCGATCCTTTTAACAATATTATTGTTTCTGCCCTAATTGCTTCGATACCTGTTATAATAATTTTCTGGTCATTATTAAAAAAGGTTAAAGGATATACGACTAGCTTACTCACGCTTGCTGGTGCTTTTATCATTGCTTTTTTTGCTTATCATATGCCCTTTAAATTGATCATGTTAAGTACTTTACATGGAGCTTTATATGGCTTGTTTCCTATTTGTTGGATTATTATTTCTGCTGTTTTTTTATTTAATGTCACTGTTAAAAGTGGTCAATTTGAGGTTATCAAAGATTTTATGGCTTCTATTACCCCAGACAGAAGATTGCAGGCACTCTTTATTGCATTTTCTTTTGGTTCTTTTTTGGAGGGCGCTGCTGGCTTCGGTGCTCCAGTGGCTATATCGGGTGCTATGTTAGTAGGCCTTGGTTTTAATCCTCTATATGCTGCTGGAATATGTTTGATTGCAAATACTGCTCCTGTTGCTTTTGGCTCAGTAGGTACTCCAATTTTAATGGCTTCAAGAATGTCGGATATTCCTGAATTGGCTATCTCTCAGATGGTAGGTAGAACGCTGCCTCTTTTATCTTTAATGATTCCTTTTTATCTGATAATAATCATGTCTGGTTTTAAAAAATCATTGGAAGTGTTGCCTGCTATCCTTGTTTCTGGAGTTTCCTTTTCAATCGTTCAATGGTTTACTTCAAATTATATGGGTCCAATGCTACCGGATGTTTTGGCTGGGTTAGCATCTATATTTTCTTTATTACTTTTATTAAAATTTTGGAAACCTAAATCTATTTGGAGGTTTAGTGAAGAACCTGATAATCCAATTGTTTCAATAATTAAATATTCCCCTCTACAAATACTAAAGGCTTGGTCCCCTTTTATTATTATGACTTTATTTATTGTTGCTTGGGGACTTCAGCCAGTAAAAGATTCATTGAATTCAATTGCTTTTTTTAAGTTTGAAATCCCTGGATTAAATGGTTTTATTTTTAAACCAGATGGAACTCCTTTGGTTATTAAAGCTTTTGAATTTAATTATTTATCTGCATCAGGATCAGCCGTAGTTTTGGCAACTCTTATTTCGATTCCTTTGATAGGTATTTCTTTTAGAGAGAGTATTAAAATATTCGCTTCAACCTTACAACAATTAATTTTTCCAATTATTACGATTGCTTCAATTGTTGGATACGCTTTTGTAGCTAATTATTCTGGTATGTCTATTACCATGGCTTTTGCTTTGGCAAGTACAGGTATACTATTTCCATTTTTTTCACCCATCTTAGGTTGGTTGGGAGTATTTCTTACCGGATCGGATACCTCTGCGAATGCTTTATTTAGCAAAATTCAATCTACTACTGCTGATAGTTTAGGCTTTGATCCAGTGGTTGCTGTAAGTGCAAATGCATCGGGTGGGGTAACAGGTAAAATGATTTCTCCTCAATCAATCGCTGTTGGCGCAGCAGCTGTAGGGCTTGTCGGTAAAGAATCTGATTTATTTCGCTTTACTTTTAAACATAGCTTTTTGATGCTGCTGGTTATTTGTGTGTTAACCTGCCTACAAGTTTATGTTATGAAATGGATTGTCCCATCTTATCAAAAAATTGTTCAGGTGAGCACTGCCAATCAGATGGCCATCACTAATAATAATCACTTGGGATTTTGGTATTTATTAATTTTATCAGTTGCAGTTTTATTAGTAATATTACCATTTATTTTCATTAAAAAGGGTATCGATAAATCTAAATGATTTATTTTTTTTGGCAATATTTATTATCTACTTTGAATTAAATCTCTCGAAGTCTGCTTTTCAATTAATTTAAAATCTCGATTCCAAATTTAATAATGCCAATTGATTTTATAGAATACTTGGTTCTTGTTGGCTTAAGCAATGGAAACTTCCTAATCCCCAAATGATATCAGTTGAATCTATTCCTACCACCTGTCTAGTTGAAAAACAAGATTGTATAATTTCCATTGCCTTATCATCTTGATCGCATCGAAAAGTAGGTACTATAATATGTCCATTACTAATATAAAAGTTAGCATAAGAGGCAGGTAATAATTGATCTTCATAGATAACTTCTCTAGGCATTGGTAATTCAACAATATTTAATTGCTTGCCATTGAATAAACGCATTTCCTTTAATTCTTTCAAATTTTGGTTAAGCAATTCATGGTTTTTTGAATGTACATTAGTTTCAACAACCGTTAAGACAGTGTCTTCATTTACAAACCGAACGGTATCATCAATATGTCCATCTGTATCATCACCTACAATACCATCTGATACCCATAATATTTGTTCTATTCCATAAAAGTCACATAAGTATTTTTCAATTTGACTTTGATTCAAATGAGGATTTCGATTAGGATTTAATAAGCAAGATTTGGAGGTCATAATAGTGCCTGCTCCATTGAAATCAACAGAACCTCCTTCCATTATGATATTAGGATAAAATACAGGCAGGTCCAATGCTTTTGCAATGCTAGTGGGTATTACATCATCTAAATCATAGGGTGGATATTTACCTCCCCAAGCATTAATATTCCAATCAATGATTGCTTTAGGGTATTCAGTATTATTTCTAATTAAAAAAGAAGGTCCATGGTCTCTGCACCAAGCGTCATTAGAAGGATGAATAAAAAATTGAACTTGATTTAAATTTACTCCTGCCAATGCTAGCATTTCATTTACTGAATGGCGCATTTTTTCATCCACTACATTGATACAAACTCGCTCAGTCAGGGATACTATTTTTATAAATTCAGAATAGGAAGGATAAATACTGGCTATTTTTCCTGGCCAACTTTCTTCTTTATGTGGCCAAGTTAACCAAATAGCATCCTGTGGTGCAAATTCAGCTGGAAAATAATACCCTAATGATTTTGGAGTAAGCCCATTAAATATATCAACATTATTATTCTGCATCGTCAATATATCTTTTAGTAATGGGTTCGTATGAATCAATGCGACGATCACGCAAAAAAGGCCAATGGGTTCGGTAGCTATCTGATTTTTCAGTATCAATATCCACTACTGCTATTTCTTCATTTTCATGAGATGCTTTATATAATAAACTTCCAAATGGATTACTTACAAAAGAACCACCCCAAAATTTCATAGCGCCATTTTGTTCTAGACCAACCCGATTTACACTAATCACGGGGACTCCATTGGCAACCGCATGACTGCGTTGTATCGTTTGCCAAGCATTGTATTGCTCTTCATTGGTAGCCTCATCTTGAGAAGTTGCCCAACCAATCGCTGTTGGATAAAAGAGCATTTCAGCGCCCATTAAACTAGTAATACGAGCAGCTTCAGGATACCATTGATCCCAGCAGATTAATACTCCAATACTGGCAAATTTTGTTTTGAAAACTTTATAACCTAAATCACCTGGAGTAAAATAAAATTTTTCATAAAAAGAAGGGTCATCAGGTATATGCATTTTACGGTACTTACCTAAATAAGTTCCATCAGCATCAATCACTGCGGTAGTATTATGATATAACCCTTGAGCCCTTTTTTCAAATAAAGAAGCAATGATCACTACACCCAATTGTTTTGCTAAAACTGATAATCTATCGGTGGTTTCACCGGGAATAGTTTCAGCAAGTTTAAAATTATCGTATGACTCTACGTCACAAAAATAGAGGGAGGAAAATAATTCTTGCAAACAAATGATTTGTGCTCCCTTTCGAGCAGCTTCCTTTATTTTTTCAATTGCCTTTTGATTGTTTGCATCTTTGGATGCTTCACAAGACATTTGAATGATTCCAACTTTAACGATTGCCATTGTGTATAAATTAAATAATTGAGTCAAAATTACGTATACATAATAACTTTTTCATTAAAATTAGCCAACATATTTAACCGATAATAAAGAGTTTGTACTAAATGAAATATTTATTGCGTAGAAAGAAATTTCCAATTCCCCTTTATTGATTGAAGTTGAAAATAGTAGCAGCGGATACTTTAAAGTAGAGAAATTAAAATCAAATAGTTATTTAACTGCAGGTGGTGTCCAGATGGTAGCGCCTATATAACGTTCATGGCCAGTTGCTTCATCTGCGAAATAGTACACGGCTACTATATTGCCATCGGGGCGCTGCACAGCTCTAGGGTAGCCCATATCCCGGCTATTGCCATCACCTCGAAGCACATAAGGTTCACTCCATGATTTGCCTTTATCGCTACTTATTTTTGCAAGCATACTAAAGGGTTCTTTTCTGCTACCCCAGATAATACAGACTCTTCCATCTTTCATTTTTAACATGGCAGGAGGGTTTCCCTCACCTGTATTTTCTACTGGGTCAATTTGCCTTTGCCAGCTGAGGCCATTGTCTGCAGAATAGAAAGCTTCAATTGATTTATTTCTGCGAACGCTAACCAATATTTCTGTGGGTGATAAACGAACTGACGCTGGCATGATAGAATAATTTGAGCCTTCTGGTTCTGGTGAAATCCAGGATACAAAAGACCAGCTTATTCCTCCGTCGGTTGTTTTAGCCATCATGGGTCTTCCTTCTTTTCCATTTGATTTAGCAGCAGTCAGAAATAATAAGCATTCATTATTTCCGTCAATGATATAGTCTGTTCTGGCAGCAATTCCTTTGGTCCCCATTTCTGGTAGTTTTACTGGGCCATCCCAACTGTGCCCTTTATCGTTGGAAGTCCAGTAAAGTGATTCGCCTCCATCGTTATTGGTCATTCGAATAGTAAAAGCAAAATTTGAGTCTTTGAAATTAATAACTTTTGGAGCAATCGGTTCTTGCAATGGAACATCTTTGCGCATGATTCCATGATAGTTTCCATGGCTTGGAACAAACAAATCACCATTCCCGTTCTTTCCTGGATCTTCAATATTCCAGCTTTCACCACCATCCATACTTCTAGCGAGCAAATGAAATTCTTCTTTTTCTCTATCGATATTATGCGCTTTCGGTCCCAAATTTTTATAGGTCCCTTTTGCAAATCCAACAAGGATTTCATTTCCCCAATTCCAAATTCCGAAGTTGGCAGGCCATCCACCAAATTTATCTTTCTCATAATAGACCTTTACTTGTTTCACATCTGACTGTGCAAACAAGGGTAGAGTGGAAGTAGAAAGAAATAAAACAAATAGAAATGAAGTGTATTTTTTCATACAAATATTTTTAAACAAACTATTTAATGATCTTTAAAGATAGCAAAAATGGTGAAGGTTTAAATAAGAAGAGAAGTAGTTTTTAAATTGGTAAGCAATGTCAGAAGTTTCAATAATTAATAAAACCGTTACAATTTGTAACGGTTTTATTAATAAATTTAGTGAAGAATAGCGGGTTCGTACCGCTGACCTCTTGCAAGCCATGCATCTATAAAACCTTATCAAAGCCTTTATCTACAGGACTTTCAACTTTTATATATTTCAGTTGTGATCCAAACCTGACCTAAAATATTGTTTAAATGAATTTATTATAAAAAATACAAACATCACTAAAAGTTTATTTGGTCCCTAACTCTGCATTTAACTTAGAAAAATCACCAAAAGTGCTTTCAAGTACAATTTTACCATCCGCATTAAACCAATCAAACATTACAAACAACACTTTTATCACTTTTCCTGTCTTCTTAGATGTACCACTCCATGTCCACCATGATTGAACTACTTTAGAATCTTCTTCTACATAATGTAAGTAATCTGGATAACCATAAGTTTTTACTGAAATCTTATCAAAGAATTTATAATCCAAACCGAATAGCTTTATTTCTTCTTTTAAAGAAATTGTTTTGTCTGACCAAGAAAAAGAAAATTTCGCAGTATCTGCATACAATGCTGTCCATTCAGTGATATTTTTTGTTTGGTATGCATTCGAACTCTTATTAACTACATCAATATAAGGATGCTTAATATAAATTGTACCATTTGTTTTTTCTGATTGCGCATAAGTTGCTACAAACCCTAGCAATAAGGCGATCGATAATATAAATTTTTTCATATTAGTTGATTTAGAAATAGAGTATAGTCAATTTCAATGATTAAATAAGAGTCTAAGAAATAATAGTGATTGCAGTTTTATTTTTAGAATCCATGAAATAACTGAGACCCCTATTACTATAGGTCTCAGTCGTATTTTTTCATAACTTAAAAATATAAATTACTTAAGATTTACAACATCTTTGGTATCATAAATAGGCCAATGGTAAGTAAGTTTACCATCTTTATTTATTCCGAAAGAGCTAAATATTACCATTTTACCGGTAACGCCTTTCTTAGATGTCCAAGACATTTCAAGCCAACTATGACCATATTTGTCACCATTTGTCTTGGTTTCAACTTCATATATAGACCTTCCCAAAATAATATTGCCATCAATTAATTCTCTTTGCTTTTTAAAGCCTTCAATAATATTTTGAACATTCACTCCAACTGTCGTATCAGTTTTTGAAGGCCAAACATTATGAAATGCTTTTGCAGAATCTGCATAGCATAAAGCGAGATTAGCCCAATCCCCATTTGCAAAATAGGTAAAACTATTTTTCATCATATCTACATCAGGTCCAGTAGATGTTACTGTTCCTGTTATTTCAGTTATTGCTTCTATTTTTGTTTCTTGGTTTGTACAAGCAATCAATGATACTGACACAAGAATACATAATAATATTTTTTTCATGTTTGTTATTTTTATAGTAGTATTTATTTACTGGTTAATCTTTTATTTAAAGTCATCATAAATCTATCTGTTCTAGTCCAAGAATTAGCAAAAATTAAAGAGTCTTTATCCCAAGAACCTATACCATATATTTCTTCCCAAGCAGTAGCAAAATCTGAATTTTTTGTATCATCTAAATCTTTCCATCCATTAGGCAAATATCTAACCACATAATATCTAGTTTCCCCCGTAAATGTTGACCAAACCCCAAATTTTCTTCCTAATTTATTCCAAACTTTTGGCATTTTTTTCAAAACATCGGTAAACCCTTTGGAACCACCATCTTTAACCGTCCATTCTGTGTTCAGAAATTTTTCTGACTTTTCGTCTACTCCGAGGTTGGACATTTCAGGTCTATAGACTAAAATATCATTGGTTGTACTTTCAACATGGGGTGCAACAGTTAAGTTCCAATTATCACTCCATCTTATATTATCTATAGTAGCAGGTGTCACAACATCTCTATCAGTAAAACTTTTACCCGCATTATTCATAAACAAATATTCTCCGTTGTGTTTCCCTCCGGAAATATTGTATCCGTATATTTGAGGTTTGCCATCTTTTACCGGAAAAAATTTAGTTATAAATGTTTGGGAAGCATCAACAAAAGAGGGAGCTTGCCCCATTTTAACTTTCCAAAAACCGGCATTCACGGTACTAGTTTTTTGTTGAGCAAATGTCACAAAGCTTATCAAAGTCAATGCGACAAAAATTAATTGTTTTTTCATATGTATACGATTTAAATGAAGAACTAAGATATGTTATTACTTTTATAAATAAATTAATTTTTAAAAGTTATTACATACTAACTTAATGAGTAATAGACAAAAATTAGCTTAATTTATAAGCAAGCCTTCATCAAAAAATAGAATGAAAAAATAGCCCAACCATCTTTATTACAGACAATTGGACTATTTAATTTTAAAACGTAGCTGGTATTTTAAACAAATCATATGGTCACCAATGCTTTGTTTGTAATTAGTTACCCATTCTTCAAAATAGGCTACCATTGATTTTTCTATCAAGGGGATTACTAGAAGCTCTCCTTTATATTTTTTTGAGAAATGTCAAATAGATTGTTCAGCATATCCTGCTCTATTTCTAGAGCAAGTTTTTTTGCTGGTAAGATTGTGGCTTTAGAATAAACAGACAGATTTAGTGAGTATCTTATAGATTGATAACTCCATCTTAATCTAACTCTTCCTTTGTTGTTAATAATTGCTACTGTGCCACGAGAATTTTTGTGACCAGTTTGTGACCATTTGATACCCAAATTTGAGGTAATAGGGTCATTTTAGGTCAAAACAGAAGTTTTATAAAAGAGAGCAATAAATAGCTAAGATCCCCACTAGGTGAGGCTTTGATAGCAATTATACTAAGTGGAGAATAGCGGGTTCGAACCGCTGACCTCTTGCATGCCATGCAAGCGCTCTACCAACTGAGCTAATTCCCCTTTTAAAATATAGTCGTAAATGAGCATGTAAATTCGTTGCTCTTTTATGAATAGTTTTTAAATTAAATTTTCTCCAACGCCATCAATCCAATCCCTCACGGCAGCAGTGGTTACAGATTTTGGACGCTCTAATGGGAAACCTAATGCACGATCCCAAGTTAAACTAGCTAGAACACCTAGGGCACGACTTACTGCAAATAATACAGTGTAGAACTCGTATTCTACAATACCATAGTGTACTAACAAGGCACCGCTATGTGCATCCACATTGGGCCATGGATTTTTTACCTTTCCTAATGATTCTAAAATTGGAGGCACTGTTTCATAAATATTCCAAACCGTGTTCACTAATTTGTCCTCTGGTAAATGTTTTTTACCAAACTCCATTTGTGCAGTAAAACGAGGATCTGTTTTTCTTAATACGGCATGCCCATAGCCTGGTACAACTTTACCCGCTGTTAATGTTTTTTGAACATAATCTACAATCTGCTCTTTAGAGGGACTATCCGTTCCAATGGCTTCTTGCATTTCAAAAATCCATTTAATTACTTCCTGATTGGCTAGACCATGTAAAGGTCCTGCCAAACCATTCATGCCTGCAGCATAACTTAAGTATGGGTCACTCAATGCAGAACCAACTAAATGTGTTGTGTGTGCTGACACGTTGCCCCCTTCATGGTCTGCATGAATGGTCATATACAAACGCATTAATTCTTTTGTGCTCTCATCTTCAAATCCCATCATATAAGCAAGGTTACCTGCCCAATCCAATAAACCGTTTGGATGAATATGTTGGTTATTCTTATATTTTCTTCTGTAGATATAGGCAGCAATTCTTGGCAATCTTGCGATTAAATCCATTGAATCATCATAAGTATATTGCCAATAATCTTTCTTATTCATACCTTTGGCATATTCCTGTGCAAACTTACTCTCTGTTTGCAATGCCATCACTGCAGCAACATACATCGTCATTGGATGCGCATTTAAGGGAAAGGCATCAATCACATCAAATACATGGGATGGAACATGGCTTCTTCTTTGCCAATTACTCGAAATTTTTTTAACATCTCTATCATCTGGCAACTCCCCAATCATCATCAGATAAAACAATCCTTCTGGCAATGGCTCATCCCCACCTTCTACTTTTGGTAATTTTGCTTGTAATTCTGGTATAGAATACCCCCTAAAACGAATGCCATCTTGTGCGTCCAATAAACTAGTCTCCGTTACAAGGCCCGTCATCCCCCTCATTCCTTGATAGACCTGACTTAGCGTAATTTCGCCAATTTTTTTATTACCATGCTCTTTGAGCATTTCTTTAATTTCGGCACCCATTTTATCAGCTTTTTCTTTAAAGCTGTTTTTTAATAAATCCATATATCTGATTTAGCTATAATCTGTGAAAGGAGGTAGAAAATGATTATAAAATTACGTTGTGTCAAGCTGCTAAACAAAATTTTTTATTTTTTCATGATTATTATTTTTATGCAATTTTTATTATATGTGTAGGGTTAGTTATTTTAAATCACTATTATTTATTTAACTTTTCATGAGTATTTTAAACAATATTACACTAGCGTTGCGTTATTGAAATAAATAGTTCTTTGAAAATATTGTCAGTATTGAGTTTGCGAGGATTTTGCACCTAAGACGATTTGATTTTTTTGGACTTAAAAAAATCGTAACTTAATGAAAATCATATTGTTATGAATTCAG
>CAMCMP010000006.1 GCA_945876095.1 Chitinophaga pinensis | reverse complement strand
TTTGTTTTATTTTTTCTTTTAATATATCGAATTTATTAACCCACCTTTTAACACCCATTTTTGAAAATTTCTTCTTTTTATTATCAACACTAAATTTTATTAACCTCCGTGTATAAATTTTATTAACCTTAAATAAATTGTTTTTATCCGTATAAATTTCTTTATATTGAATTAAAAAAAATGTTAATTACTTGTTTAAATGGGTTGATATTTCATTTTATTTAAATTAAAAAATAATTTCTTATTTAATTTTACACATATTAACAGCCCTAGTAATAGTATGTTAATTTAAATAAAAAAACTATTAATACATATTATGATAGATATTAACAAAGCAAAATTAAATTTATTGTCGTCCGGTTTTTTAAATATACACATTGATTCTAATTTAGATTTATTTAAAGAAATAAATATTCTTAAAGAAAAAAAGAACGCTGTTATTCTTGCTCATTATTACCAAGACTCAGACATTCAAGATATTGCTGATTTTATAGGTGATAGTTTAGCTTTAGCACAAAAAGCAGAACAAACAAATGCAGATATTATAGTTTTTGCGGGTGTGCATTTTATGGCAGAAACCGCTAAAATTTTAAACCCCTCTAAAAAGGTTTTACTTCCTGACTTAAATGCGGGTTGCTCATTAAGTGATAGCGCTCCTCCCGCTCTTTTTAAATTATTTAAAGATAAGTATCCTAATCATATTGTTATAACTTATATAAATTGTTCTGCCGGAATTAAAGCATTAAGTGATATTATTTGCACAAGCAGTAATGCAGAGGTTATTATCAACAGTCTTCCAAAAGATCAAAAAATAATTTTTGCTCCAGATAAAAACTTAGGATCATATCTTAATAAAAAAACAGGAAGATCGATGGTTTTATGGAATGGTGCATGTATGGTTCATGAAATATTTAGCTTAGAAAAAATAGTAAAGCTTAAGATCCGCCACCCTAAAGCAAAAGTTATTTCTCACCCCGAATGCGAAGAAAATATTTTATCTATTTCTGATTTTATTGGCAGCACTTCTGAGTTACTAAAATTTACAAAACTTAATGAATCTAAAGAATTTATTGTTGTAACAGAACCAGGTATTTTACACCAAATGCAAATTAATAAACCTAACAAGGTTTTTATACCAGCACCTCCAAACAATAGCTGCGCTTGTAATAATTGCCCACACATGAAATTAAACACGCTAGAAAAGTTATATTTATGTATGGAATATGAGTTACCCGAATTAATTTTAGATGAAGCATTACGCACTGCATCAAAGAAACCTATCGAAAGGATGTTACAAATAAGTAAGGATCACGGACTTTAATTTAATTTTTTTAATTTGTTTTTATATAGACACACTTCTTTTTTAAAATCTGTTTTACTACACAGTATAACCGCTTTTGGGGGTGCGCAAGGCCATTTAGGCTTGGTTATAAAAACCTTTGTTGAAAAAAGAAAAGACATATCTAATGATGAGCTTATGGATTATGTTAGTTTCGCCCAAATACTACCAGGTGCCTCATCAACCCAAGTTTTAACTCTTATTGGTTATAAAAGAGGAGGAATATCTTTGGCTATTTTAACCTTACTTATTTGGATTTTCCCCGCTTGTTTTATTATGGGTTTATTTTCTTTTTTGATAACAAATATTAGTTCTTATAATCTTAACAATGGTGTTTTTAAATTTATTCAGCCGATGGCAATAGGTTTTCTTGCATATGCGGGATTAAAAGCATTTAAAATTTCTATTAACAATACAATAACTTTTGTTTTGTTTTTTTTAAGTTTTTTATTGCTTTTTATATTTTTTAAAACCCCCTGGATTTTTCCTGCCCTAATTGTCGTAGGAGGAGTTGTTACTAATTTTAGCAGTATAAGAATACCAGAAAAAGAAAAAATTAAACCTAAGCAAATACGGTGGTCTAATTTGTGGTTGTTTATTTTTATTTTCTTAGTTGCAGGTTTTTTAAGCGAGATGTCAAGAAAACAAGAATGGGAAAACCGCAAAGCATTTAATTTATTTGAAAATTTTTATAGATTCGGCAGTATTGTTTTTGGCGGATCTGATGTATTAATACCTTTAATTGTTGATCAGTATGTTGCAAGACCGACAGCAGAAAAATTCCAAGATACTAAACAAGGATTTATTAAATTAGAAAAAAGCGAATTATTAACTGGTGCTGGATTTGTTAGAGCTATCCCAGGACCTGTTTTTTCAATTGCTTCTTTCACTGGAGGTATTGCACTAAAAGACAAGGGCAATTTTTATCAGGCCGCTGGTTGTGTTATTGGAGCCATCGGTATTTTTTTACCCAGTGCATTATTGGTTCTTTTCTTTTTTCCTATTTGGCAACACTTAAAAAAATATGTTGTTGTTTACAGAGCTCTTGAGGGAATTAATGCGGTGGTTGTTGCTGTTATGTTTGCTGGAACTTTTTATCTTCTAAAAGACATTCCTTTTTCTAATTTTTCTATTCAAATTGTGTTAAGTTTTCTTGTTATTCTTTTTACTATAATTCTATTATGCTTCACTAAAATTCCACCACCAATCATTGTTGCTCTTTCTCTTTTTCTTGGTTTTTTCTTTTAAACCTTTTTATAATAACCGTTTTCTTTTATTTCTTTATTCACTACATCCGGAACCAAGTAACGGATTGACTTTCCTTTTTTTATCATTTCCCTTATAACAGTTGAAGATATTTCTAAAAGCGGGGCTTTTAGTATATTTATTTTTGCTTCCACCTCACCATTTAATTGAACTCCTTTTCTTTCGTAAATATAAAATGAATATTCTTTTACTATTAATTCGTAGTTTTTCCACTTTTTGATATTACTAAAACTATCCCCCCCCATAATTATTGAATACTGGTGTTGAGGATATTTTTCTTTTAAATAGGTTAGTGTGTCAATTGTATAGGATGGTCTTGGTAGTTTAAATTCTATTGAAGATGCTTTAATTTTTGTTTCTCCCTCTAAAGCCGATTGAATTAAATGAAGTCTATCATATTCATTTAATAAGCTCTTTGAGTTTTTGTGTGGATTTTGTGGTGAAAGGACCATCCAGACCTGTTTTATATCGGTGTAGCAAATAACATGGTTTGCTATGATAAGGTGGCCGTTGTGAACAGGATTAAAAGAACCGAAATATAACCCGATATTCATTTTATAACTTATTGATTATTAGTGAATTACACTGTTTTTATCTATTTCCTCCACCCAAATATTTTCTGCTTCATTTAGCCTCAAGCTCAAATGATAACCTGCTACAAATATAGATATTGGGTCTCCCATTGGGGCTATTTGGTCAACAACGATTATTTCTCCAGGAACACAGCCCATTTCCATTAGTTTTAAATAAATTTCATCTTTATCGAAGTGTTTTATTACTACTTTTTTCCCAACGCTGGCTTCAGAAAGTCTCATCTCCATAATTCTTCTTTTCACAAAGGTATCATTCAGAATTGTTTGATAATTTCGAATTTCGATATTTATATATAATAATTACAAAGAATTATTCAAAACTGAAATGAATAGAATTTATAACATTAGTTTTTATTTTAATGAAACGGCCATTACTATTGGGAATAGACAAGAGCTAAAGAGGAAAATTAACTATATTTTCTTCAAAGAAAAAAAGCCCTACTCTGTTTTGAGTTTTATTTTTTGCACCGATCGGTTTTTGCTTTCCATAAATAGGAAATTCCTGGGTCACGACACCTATACAGATATCATAACTTTTCCATTAAACAACCCCGAAGATCCCATCTCGGGAGAAATTTATATAAGCGTGGATAGAATAAGAGAGAACGCCCGTCATCATGGATGTACCCTCAAAACCGAATTACACAGAGTTTTATTTCATGGGGCTTTACACCTTTGCGGTTATAAGGATAAAACAAGAGCAGATAAAATAACCATGACCTCTAAAGAAAACTTCTATTTAGATTTAAATTATTAAAACCCCACCCCAACAACTTTTTATTGTTCCACGTGGAACCATCCAACCAAAAACACCCAAGGTTTATTCTTTTTATTAAAATGGTTCCACGTGGAACAAAATAAAAATGGCGAAACAGATTTGCTTTATTTATTCTGGGAGCAGTTTGGGTGAATTTTTATAATAAAATTCAAAGGGGTATCTTTGTAATGAAATGTTTAAAGAGTACGATATAATTGTTGTGGGCGCCGGTCATGCTGGATGTGAGGCTGCCGCTGCTGCTGCCAACATGGGAAGCAAGGTTTTATTGGTGACAATGAATATGCAAACGATTGCTCAAATGAGTTGTAATCCTGCGATGGGAGGAATTGCTAAGGGGCAAATAGTTAGGGAAATAGATGCAATGGGTGGTTATAGCGGCATTGTTACAGACAAAAGTTTGATCCAGTTTAGAATGTTAAACAGGTCAAAAGGGCCAGCAATGTGGAGTCCAAGAGCCCAAAGCGATAGAATGTTGTTTGCCTCAACGTGGAGAGAGATGTTAGAAAACACCCCCAATGTTGATTTTTATCAAGATATGGTTGCTGGGTTATTGATTAAGGGTCAAAGGGTTGTTGGAATTAAAACCGGCATGGGCAACGAGATAAAGGCCAAATCGGTGGTTTTGACAAATGGAACTTTTCTAAATGGTGTTATCCATATTGGCGAGAAACAGTTGGGGGGGGGAAGGATGGCCGAAAAGTCAGCAACAGGTATTACAGAGCAATTGGTGTCTCTGGGTTTTGAAAGCGACCGCTTAAAAACAGGAACCCCCGCAAGAATAGACGGAAGAAGTTTAGATTATTCCAAAATGGAAGAACAGCGTGGCGATGAAGAAATTGTCGGTTTTAGTTATTTAGATGTACCTAAAATTTTACCTCAACAACAAAGAAGCTGTTGGATTACCTACACTAACAGCGCGGTTCACGAAGTCTTGAAAACGGGTTTTGAAAAGAGCCCCATGTTTCAGGGACGTATTCAAGGGACGGGCCCAAGATATTGTCCAAGTATAGAGGATAAAATTAACCGATTTGCAGAAAGAGATCGCCATCAGTTGTTTGTAGAACCCGAGGGCTTTAATACCGTTGAAATTTATGTAAACGGATTTTCTTCCTCTTTACCAGAAGATGTGCAGCACAAGGCCCTAAGGCTGGTTCCCGGTTTTGAAAATTGTAAAATGTTTAGGCCTGGCTATGCTATAGAATATGATTTTTTCCAACCTACTCAGCTCCAATTTAGCCTAGAAACAAAGCGGATTCAAAATTTATATTTTGCTGGTCAAATTAACGGAACAACTGGATATGAGGAGGCTGCTTGTCAAGGCCTAATGGCGGGAATCAATGCCCACCAAAAGATAAACAACTTAGAGCCCCTGGTTTTAAAAAGAAGCGAAGCCTATATTGGTGTATTAATTGATGATTTAATTAACAAGGGAACAGATGAGCCTTATCGTATGTTTACTAGCCGTGCCGAATTTAGGACCCTGTTGCGCCAGGACAATGCAGATACCAGGTTGACAGAAATAAGCTACCGGCTAGGACTGGCTTCCCAAGAAAGAATGGATAAGGTTAGGGCTAAATCCGATTCTTTTATTCTAGCAAAAGAGGCATTAGGAAAAATTTCATTAGACCCAGAAGAGATTAACCCTTTGTTGGAAACGATGAATTCTGCTGTAATTGCGACAAAACAAAAAGCCGTACAAATATTACTAAGACCCAATATTGCACTTTCCGATATGTTGTCGTCAGTTCCTTCCTTACAGAATGCCCTAAAAGAGTTTGACCGAGAAACACTAGAGCAGGTAGAAATCTTAACCAAATACGAAACTTACATAGAAAAGGAGAGAGAGCTAGTTTCAAAAATGAGCCAATTAGAAGACCTCTTGATTCCGGAAAAATTTAATTACGACAAACTGGTTTCATTGAGCAACGAGGCCAGGCAAAAGTTTTCAAAAATAAGACCCCGCACCCTTGGTCAAGCTTCAAGAATTTCTGGAGTAAACCCAAGCGATGTACAGATTTTGATGGTTTTTATGGGTAGATAATTATTCTTATTACCGCAAAGCGTTGATTTTCAACAAGTTATATAGTAAAAAACAAAGCGTTTATAAGTCCATATGTTAATTAATTTTTCTTCTATAACCCCCAAAGAACAAGTGTTTGAAAAGGTTGCGGCTTATCTGCAAGAGCAGGGGCTGCGTGTAGATAAACAAGACGACACTCGCCCCTGGGGAGGTTTTTTTGTAATCGACGAGGCTGGTGCGGAAAGGTTTATTAGCCTATATTTTTCTCATCTCACTTTAGAAGATTTAACCATGTCGGGTAAGTTAAGCCCTAAAATATTGGTAGTAGCTCCAGAAAAAAGACTAAGCTGGCAGTATCATTATCGAAGGGCCGAAATATGGAAATTAATTGGGGGAACAGCGGGGGTGGTTAAAAGCGCAACAGACGAAGAAAAAGATCTCCAACAGCTCAATATAGGAGATATTGTTCAGTTGAAACAAGGAGAGCGACATCGTTTAATTGGTCTTTCGGGATGGGGAATTGTTGCAGAAATTTGGAGACATACCGATCCGTCTAACCCAAGTGACGAAGAGGATATTGTAAGATTACAGGATGATTTTGGCAGGTAGTATCCGGGCTTTTAATAAAACTGACAGTCTTTATTAAGTTATTAAAAACATAAAAATTCAAAAAATAATTATATGAGAAATATTTGTAGTAAATTTATTTTTAAAAAAAGCATGAAAAAATTTATTTCGTTTTTTGTAGTTGCTGCGATTTCATTTTCAGCAATGACGTCTATCGCTCAAGACAAAAGCAAGCGCCCAAGTCCGCCAGCTTCTGTAACTGCCACCACCTCAAAAGGGGTGACGATTAATATTAATTATAGCCAGCCCTCTGTAAAAGGAAGAACCATTGGTAAAGAGATTGCAACCTTTGGCGAATTATGGCGTACCGGAGCCAACGAGGCAACTGTATTTGAAGTAAACAAAGAGGTGACCATTGGCGGAAAAAAAATAAAGGCAGGAAAATATGGTCTTTATTCTATTCCTGGAGGAAAAGAGTGGACGATAATTTTGAACAATAAATCAAATTTGTGGGGAGCAGATAATTACAGCCAATCGGAAGATGCGGTACGATTTGTTACGCCCGCAGGCAAGTCAAAGTCATTTATGGAGAAAATGACTTTTTTAATTAGTGACGCTGGTAAAGTGTCTCTAATGTGGGGTGATGTAATGGTTGATTTTAGCGTACAATAAACATTGAAAATAATTTAAAAAGCCCTGGACAATAATTATTGTCCAGGGCTTTTTAAATTAAGTACGGTATATAAACCATTCTACTTGCAAATAAAAAAGTTTTAAAAGGGCCACCTTTTTATTTAATTAACACTGGATGATAAACTTTTTCTGCATTTTTTAAAACTTCTTTTTTGTCCAGCGTCATATGTTTAGTTTGTTGATTTTGAAACATCGCCATCTGATCTTTATAGTGCCTAGAGTTGGATTGTTGAGAAGCCCCAAAAGTATTGACAGACTCAATAATCGGAAGCCCCGACTTAGGATATCTTACTAAACAAATATAGGCGTCACCGGTAGTGATATTGCGTGTGCCGTTTATGTATGGCTTGCTGTATGCGGCGGCAAGAACATCAGGCAATCCATCTCCTGGTCTAGCATCGTCGCCTCGAACCAGTTTTTGAACATCTCCCAATGTTAGGTCGACCGTACCAAAATTTTTAAGCATATAGTCATTAATAAATTGATAGGTTTCTGCACTCTCTAACTTCGTAAGTTGCCTCGAAGGGCTATTTTTAAGTTGTTTTGATATATATTCATAGGCGAATAAAAAAACAGCTGCCCCCTTGCTATTAACGACCGCCTTGTGATCCCAGTTTTGCAGTTGTGTAATTATTTCCTTGAGCGATGGATATTCTGCAGCATTTAAATTTATGAGACTATCCAGCCCATAGGGAAATTCGAATTGTGCAGGATATTGACGATCAAATTTTAATTTTTTAAAACGATCATAGTCTATTTTATCTATCCCATTTAATAGCTCGTATACCCTTTTGCTTCTATTGTTATTATAAGTTTCAAAGCCGTCTTTAAAATCATATTGAGAGGGGATCAAGTTTGACTTTATATCTGTTGCCATAAAAGGCGAATGATTGGTATTAAACAAATAGCCAGCAGCAGGATTGGTATATTGGGGCAACGCTTCAATTGGTTTAAATTTCGTCCACAGGGTAGCAGAGCTATTTCCTGGAACTGTTCCTTTCCAATTATACGAGGGGTCTGGGTTACGAATGGGAAGCTTAGCATTACTAATATAAAAAATAGTATCAAATCGGTCGGCATAAACAATATTAAACATGGGTAAGCTCGTCATGCTTAAAGCTTTATAAAACTCGGTGTAGTTTTTAGCTTTGTTCATACGATACCACTCTTCTAAAGCCCTACAATCCATGTTTGCAGGAAGCCGCATTGAGAAGACGCCCTTTTTTGTTTTAAGGGTAGCCCCATATTTACTCCAGTAAACTTTTTTACTAATTGGAAAAGGAATGCCCTTAATTTTTAACTTTGCTTTTCTAACTTCTAGATTAAGCCATTGGCCATCAAATTTATATTGATTGCTATTTTTGGGATTCGACTGTAGTTGAAATATGTCAATAATATCAGGGCTGTTAACGGTGTGAGCCCAGCCAAGATTTTCGTTGGTACCATGAAATATAAGACATGCTCCAGGAAATAGTCCGCCAAGCATATTCCAGCCTTCCTCGCTTTGTAAATGAGCTTCATAAAAAGCAACGGGACCCTCAACAGGCTGATGGGCGTTAATGGCAAGAAACGCTTCGCCGGTGGTAGTTTTAGAAGGATGAAAAGCAAACGCATTGGACCCTTCGGATGAAAAACCTGGAATGGTTTCAATATTGCCCCCTAATATTTTAGGAAGCGTTCTTTCCACGCCACAAAAAATACTTATAGAAAAAATACTGGCCGCTAAATAATCTTTGTTGTTAACAGGAAAGGCTCTTTTATATATGACTTCTTTGGGATGGGCTTTTGCATAAGCATTTATACCCTGAACATATCCGTTGATCAATCTAACAAAATCAGGACTTAAAGAATTCCACTGATCTTCTACCAGCTGACGGCAGCGTAAAAGGTTAAATACATAATCAGCTTGTGCGCCCTTTTTTCCTAGCGCTGACGCCAGCTTTCCTTTGCCTGTTAATATTAACATTTGTAGGGTTGCGAAATCGTCTTCGGCATGTGCCCAAGCAAGACCATAGGCAACCTCTGGGTCGGTTGGCGCAAAAATATGTGGAACACCAAAGCCGTCGCGAGCAATACTAATGTTTTGAGGATTAATTTGAGCTTTTGCGAAACCGGAACAAAACAATAATAGTAGTAAAAAATTTTTCATACTGAAAAATAAAATAAAACTTTCATCTAGCCTAAAAAACGTACAATATGTAATTCACCATTTTACACTTAAATAAAAACACTTTGTTTAGAACCTAAACCGGGTTTCAAATTTTGACGATTATTTTCTTAATACCGCACAATACTATTAGCTTTACCAAGTTCAAAACATAAAGCCGAATGGACGATAAAGAACGGGTGATTAGCCAAACAAAAAAATGGATTAACGATGTAATTATAGGCTGTAACTTTTGTCCTTTTGCAGCAAAAGTTGTGAAACAGCAAACTGTCTATTACCAAGTAGAAAAAAGTAGCACACCAAAGATTTGTCTGGATGCTTTTTTAAATGAAATTATTCGCTTGGATGGAGACGCAACTATTGAAACAAGTTTTCTTATTTTCCCGAATTCTTTAGAAGACTTTCAAGCTTATCTTGATTTACTAATTCTTGCAGAAAAATTAATTTTTGACAAAGGTTATGAAGGTATTTATCAGGTAGCAAGTTTTCATCCTTCTTATCAGTTTGAAGGCTCGAAATATGATGATGCGGCAAACTATACCAACAGGTCTGTGTTTCCGATGTTGCACCTGTTACGTGAAGAAAGTATTGAAAGGGCGTTGGAAAATTTCAAATCTCCACAAAGCATACCCGATAACAATATTAATTTTGCAAGGGAAAAGGGCTTGGTGTATATGAAATTATTAAGAGATAGTTGTTTATGAAATCATAAAGAATTTAAACGGGTTCTTAATTGTTCCTTTTTAACTTCGCTTCAGCCAACCTGTTATACTCATTCTACTTCGATTGGCTACCATTACCTCGTGGACCATTTCGTCACTTTTAAAAAACACAGCTGTTTGTGAATTAGGCGAAACTTCTTGCACCCCATTCTCTTGGTATAATTTTAGTTTTCCTCCATTTTCTTCTTCCCAATTTTCGTTTAAATAATTGATGAGAGAATATTTTCTGTTGGCATCATTTTTAAATTGGTCTTTATGTTTTTTATAAGAGCATCCTTGTTCATATAAAGCGTAATGAAATTCGTAGTCATTAATTCCCGTATAGCAGGTGCTGTTAAGGTGATCAATAAAACCTTCTATTTGATGTAAAAATTCCTGTTCAAAAACATTGTCATGTTGTTTATCCATCCAATAAATTTTATCCCCCCTTATTTTTTGTTGATTGTCTTTGATAGATTCGTTGCCAATTCCAGCAGATTCCAGCAGGCCATCATTCTCTAATTGAAGAATGTTTTTTTGAAGGCCCTTCGATAAGGAATCGGATAAAAAGTTGGTGTCTATTCCCACTTTGTTTTCAAGGTAACTGTTGATGAGCAAATCAAAAGGTTGATACATTTTTATGTTTAAGCCAGGTAAGATAGCTCTTTTAGTTGCCAACTAGCCTCAATCATTTATTGTCAGTACTAAAAAGCGTTTTATCTTTATATTTCATAAGCAATCAATGAAAGAGTTTAAAAAATATTTTATCATACCTGCGCCACCAGATGAGGTATATTTAGCATTAACACTTCCAGCAACGCTTCAGTTGTGGACAGGAGAGGTTGCGGAGATGAGTACCGAACCGGGAACAGAGTTTTCATTGTGGGAGGGAAGTATTATAGGAAAAAACCTAGAGTTTGTACCGGGAAAAAAAATAGTTCAACAATGGTATTTTGGAGATCAGGAGGAGGATTCAATAGTAACTATTAAGCTGCATGTTCATAAACAAGGCACTTCTGCAGAGCTAGTTCATACCAACATTCCAAATGAAGCTTATGATGAGATGGTAGGAGGATGGAATGAAAATTACTTTGGAATGCTTATTCAGTTTTACGTTTAAAGTTGCCCGGTGACTCACCCCCGCCGGTGACTCACCCCTGCCGGTGACTCACCGCTGCCGGTGACTCACCCCGCCGGCGACTCACCCCTGCCGGCGACTCACCCCTGCCGGTGACTCACCCTGCCGGTGACTCACCGGGGATCTTTATTACATCACCAGCTATTTTTCAGAAGGTATATTGTATTTTTGTTTCCAATTAATAACCCCATGGGCTCATTTATTACTCGGACGAGCTGCCCCTGTTGTGGCAGCGTAGATATCGTGAAGGCCTTGGCCTGTAAAGATTTCACAGTATCCAATCAAATATTTGATATTATGGAGTGTGCAAGCTGCAGGCTTCGTTTTACCCAATCTATACCCGATCAGACCGCAATTGGCCCTTATTACCAATCGGACTCTTATATTTCACACAATGATACAGATAAGGGCTTGATAAATAAATTGTACATCAAGGCAAGGAATTATACACTAAGCTGGAAAATGAAGCTGCTAGATAAAAGTGCAGGAAATCAAGAGCATAAAAGAGAGCTTTTAGACATAGGTGCAGGAACTGGGGCCTTTTTAGATAAAGTGCATCAATCAGGCTGGGTAGTAACAGGCTTGGAGCCAGATGAAGGTGCGAGAAAAATTTGTTTTAATAAATATGGTATTCAGTGCGAATCGCCTGAAAACCTATTCAAACTTCCTTCCCAAAAATACGATGCAGTAACAATGTGGCACGTCTTGGAACATGTACACCAGCTTCACGAATATTTAGATCAAATAAAGCGGGTGTTGAAGACAGGGGGCGTGGCTTTAATTGCCTTACCCAATTATACCTCCAATGACGCGGAAGAATATAAATCCTTTTGGGCCGCTTATGACGTCCCGAGGCATTTGTATCATTTTTCGCCCCAGGCAATGGCTTTTTTAGCTAGTCAACATGGAATGAACTTAGAATCTATGAGCCCAATGTGGCTAGATGCATTTTATATAGCAATGCTAAGCGAGCAATATAAAAACAAAAAGGACAACCTTTTGGCAGCTATTTGGAATGGTTTTAAATCAAACTTTTATGCTTTTAAGGATAAGAAGGTCTGTAGCTCGCTGGTTTATTTGCTTCGCAATGATTAAATATTAAAAAACTTTAAGTTTTAAAATTATAGTTTAGTTATTCTATTATAAAAATTAAAAAGTAATTTGCGTTTTCAAAAATTCAACCAATGAAATTGTTTAAAAAAATCTCACTGACAGCACTTACTGCTGTTTTATTTATTGGATTAGTGTCTTTCTCTGCACAACAATACTTTTCCTTAAAATTTTCTGAAGAAGCCTTAAACAAGCATTTTCAAAATTTAACTGTGATTAAGCAAATTGCTGAAAAGAGCAACATGGCCCACCAAGAAGTATTGTTTATTTCAGCAAGTGTAGATAGTCTTCAAAAAGATATCATTGATCAGGTAAGACTTCAACAACAGCAACAGCCGGCTTCTAAAAAGTAAGTAAAATATTATAGGGAATGAATTGGCTCAGGCAATTATGCCGAGATTAATTCATTCCTTTCTTTTTCCTCTTCTTGTTCAGGAAAATCCCCTGCTTGCAACTCAATTCTTTTGGTAATATCACTCAGTGATGTAAGGCGCTGTACAGTGTAAGGAATAGTATCAAGGCCTGAAACAAACTTCAAAATATAATTATAAATACCTACTAAATTACCTGCTAAAACAGTAGAACCTACAGCCTGATGTGTTATCAATAGAGCCGCACCAATTACAACCAAAACTAGTATTTCCATTAATCCAAAACTCCATGCTTCTTGGTCAGAAATTCTTATCTGCCAATTGCGTAAATTCTCATAGTGACGAACCATTGCTGGTTTGTTGGTCGAGCTAATAATGTTTACTTGATTTTCTAGTTCATCGTTTTTTAAGGTATTCAGCCGTTTCATTTTCTTTCCATAAAAATAGCTGATTGCTACAACGGGAAGTAAAATAGAAAAACAAAGGAGAACTACTGCGGAGTCATAAAAGAATAGCAATAATAATGACCCAAAAATATTAAAGGCAGCCTCAAAAACATAGACTAGATCAAACTCTAAAAAGTCTACAAATTCTTTTGCTAAAGTAGAGTGCGCGCTTAATTTTGATACCTCAGATGAGTGAATTCTTCGAGATAAAAAACGCGTTACAAGCGAAGTATAAATCCCAGAGTAAGTTCTAGTATCTAACATGTGACGAATAGTGCCCGAAACAAGGTATAGAAGATGGACAATCGATAAATATACTAGCCCGTCGTAGCTGTTTTTCAATAAATCATTAATAGCCATCCCTAAAAAGAAGGGGCGTAGTAAAGAGCCGGTCATTTCTAAAGCAAATAGCAAATAGGTGAGCACTAGTTGATAGCGATGCTTTAGCATTAATTTTTTTAAAATTTCAAACCTAGACA
Organism: Chitinophaga pinensis; assembly: GCA_945876095.1. Classification (GTDB taxonomy): domain Bacteria; phylum Bacteroidota; class Bacteroidia; order Chitinophagales; family Chitinophagaceae; genus Ferruginibacter; species Ferruginibacter pinensis_E. The sequence continues at coordinate 128,162 of CAMCMP010000006.1, read as the reverse complement.
TATTATATTATTGGGCGTAAAGCAAACTAACTAAAGCAAAGGAAATAAATAGTCAAAAATCAAACCAAGTAAATACCGAAGGTCTTTTTGACTAAAAATAAGAGTGGAAGTTTAATCGTTCTTTATTTTTCTCGTTCAGTAACTGAATTATTAGCAATACCAGTAATTAAACCCCTACAATTAATTGCATTGCATTGACAGTCAAATGGTTCCATATTTTCATCCAAAAAACCGGAATAGTCAAGTGTTAGCTCCTCATCTTTTGATATTTTTCTTGTAGCTATCACGTTTAATCCTTGGTAAGCAGTGTTGGGACTACAGCTATGATTTTGGGGAGCCCATCCAGAAGGCTCTTGGTCCCAAAGTAAAAAGACCTCTTTGCTAATGGGGTAAGCGTATCGTCTAAAGTTTTCTTTTTCTCTTTCTTCCCAATTTTTTGTCACATATTTTCGGGTGACCATTCTTTGAGACATTTCTTCTCCCTTAAAAATCACCTCGTTTATTTCTATGTCTTTAGTAGCATAAATTCCATAGCCCGAGATGGAATTTCCTTTCATCCGATATTTTTTTTGTTTTGTCTGGTGCCTAGAAATTCCTTCTGTTATTATATGACGAAGGAAGTTGGCTTGGCCAAATCCGTCATTTTTTAAAATATAGTCAGCGCTTCCTTCATATCCATCTTTATAAAAAACGGAACAAGTAAAATTTATTTCCAGAAAATACAATTCACCTGCAGCATTCATTCTAAAGTCTAAACGAGCATAACCTACTCCATTAAAACTTAGAAAAATTTGTTCTGCAGCGACCCTTAATTTTTTCTCAATAGCTTCATCTGTAATGGAGATGTTTGCGTTGGGGTGCAACTCAGATGTTTTTAATGCATAGGTTTTAAACTGCTTAGCATCTGGAAAAATATACTCAATAGGCTTAAAACTAGTTATCCCCTTTGCTTCGCCTGCATTAGCGATTACCATTACCGTAAACTCCCTGCCTTCAATATATTCTTCGATTAGAAGGGGACCATATTCATCTAAGATGGAAAGTATTTTATCTTTTAATTCAATAAAATTGTTTACCAAACTTTTGTCGTCAATACCCAAGCTGTCTCCAGCTTTAGCAGGCTTAACAAATAATGGAAATGAAAGGTGTTCTATTTGTTTTTTTAAATTTTCTTCCTCTTCAATTAATGCATAAGCAGGTGATTTAACCCCCTCTATGTATGCAACATATTTCATTAATTCTTTTGGTGGGTCATACAGTAAGCTCGAGGGACCTGTGAAAGGCAGGTTGAGTAGTTCGAGTGAGTAAATTACATCTATTGACGGAACCTCCCACTCAAGATACCCTTCGCATAAATTAACAAATACGTCATAATTTTTCTTTTTTAAATCTTTTAACTGCTTGTAAGTAGTCAATTTATTTAGCATTACATGATCTACTTCAGCTTCAGGAATAAGCGCTGACAAATCTCTTGGAGGATCGTACTGTTGATAATCAATATTAGAAGCCGAGTAGTCAGGCTGTAATACACAAACTTTAATTGGGAGATTTTTCTTTCCCGATAGTTTTTCCAATTTTGCAACTAAAGTGTTTAAATTATATTTTTCTTCGTTCATTATTGCGAATATTTTAACCGCCTTTTTAAAATAATCGGTCTATAGATTCAGGTTTATTTATTTACATTTTATTTGAATCAATCGTAAGGTGTTTTCTTTCTAATTGAAGATGCGCTTAATAAAGCAGCATCGATAATTTTTTTTACTAAACCTGTAAATGTTTGGTTGCTCAATCTTAAAATTGCACCAATAGAAGTATAATCTTCATCTTTACTAAGACCACATTGAGCATTCACTTCAAGTACAAAGAATTTACTTGTTTTTGAATCTTGTCGTATATCTACTCTGGTATAACCCCTGCCTTTAGTTGCGACAAAAGCATCCCAGCTAATTTTTTTTAATTCATCTACAAGGCTAGGATCTGGGGCTTGATATTCATAGAAATTTCCATCATTTGGCATGGGCGACTCTTCTTCGTATACTTCCCACAATCGATCGAAACTTAGGATGCGCTCTTGTTCGGGGAGGGAAGGGTGAAAAACTCGTTGTACTGGATTATAAATAGTCGCTTCGGACGCTTGATTGTGTGATCCAACAATAAGCGTCGTGTACTCGTTGCCGTTGATAAATGATTCTAATACTATTCCATCAGCAGTTAAATCCCATCCGCGATATCCAGCAAACATCAAATCTATTTGAGTTTTTAAGTCTGCAACATTGCTCACTACATTTTTAATTCCCAGCCCCATGCTGCCGCCAGATACTGCCGGCTTTACAATTAATGGGGTGCCAATTTTTTCAAAAATGTTATTTAAATTATGGTCAGGTTTATGAATGGCCTCCCATTTTGCGGTAGGTATATTGGCCTGATCAAAAGCAATTTTCATCGGTATCTTAGAGGTGGTAATGTCATAAAAATATTCATCTGCTCCAGTATAAACAAGACCTTTTTCATGAAGTAGTTTTACAACAGAAATTCCAGGGGTGCCATTTATTTCATCTCCATCACATATATTAAACACGATAGGAAAGACAGCTCCCGTTTCTTTTTCTAAAACGATGTTATCAATGATGGCAGCATAATTAGCAGTTGTTACAGGTTGCCAAATCCAATCTACAGCAAGCTCTTCAAAAGCTTGATTATACTCAGAAACGCTTTGACTAAAGTCATAATAATAATCAATATTTTCTTCGCTATTTTGTAGATAAGGGGCCAAAACCCAAACCTTCATTCTTTTTGAAGATATTTGATGGGTGGCTGGAACGAGATTTGGCATACTGGATCAGATAAAAAATTAAATTAATTAATTCGGAAAAGCGGTTTTATTTTAAGCGATGTTAAATTTTTTACTTAATTGGTTATTTGAAAATAGTGGAAATAAAAAACTTCTTTTTTGAAAAAGATTGACTCGAATTTATTTGATAGTAAATGTATTGAAGCGGAGATTAATAAAAAAGTTATTCGCTAAATTTTATTTAATTATTTATTTTAAAAAGGTATAAAGGAGGTTGTTCTAAAAAGCCACTCCCCCGATTTCTAACTTTATTACTCCCTAAAGGTTATATTAGAGGTCCAAATTTATAGTAATTAAAAAAAACAGCATGTACGATGTTCCCGAAATTCCTGACCCAAATTTATTATTACAATTGGTAAAAATGGAAATGCCTTTTGGAAAATATAAGGGAACTATACTGTGCGATTTGCCCGTATCTTATCTTGAATGGTTTCAGCGAAAGGGTTTTCCAAAAGGCAAGCTAGGCGAATTGCTGTCTACTATTTATGAAATAAAGATGAATGGACTAGATAATTTATTAAACCCCTTGAAGGGGGTTACTCGAAAACCCTATAACTAGGTTTATATAAAATAGAGATTTTCTTCGTCTTGAAAAAAGAATTGGACTAACTTTATAAAGGGTCATATATACAATAACTATTCATTCGTTTACACGCTGTACAATAATTTGATTCAATGAACAATACTCTAATATTAACACTAACCTTAAATCCCGCCATTGATAAAAGTACAGTCACTGATTTGATACAGCCTGAATCAAAGCAAAGGTGCTCTTATGTATTAAATGAACCTGGGGGAGGAGGTATTAATGTGAGCAAGGCTTTAAAAAAATTAAGGGCAGAATCGATAGCTCTTTTTCCTGCAGGAGGACATAATGGAGAAAAATTAAAGAGTTTACTCGCAGCAGAAGAAATACCTTTTCATTCGATAGACTCTTCAGTGGAAACAAGGGAAAACTGGGTGGTACTTGAGTCGAACACCAACCATCAGTTTAGATTTACATTTCCAGGAAAACCTATTGAGGAGTCGGTATTTAAAAATTTGATCGATGACATACTTTCATTTAGTCCTACCTATGTTGTTGCTAGCGGAAGCTTGCCTCCAGGATTACCAGATTATTTTTATGGATTAATTGTTAAGACAGCAAACTCGGTTGGCGCTAAATGTATAGTAGACACCTCTGGACCTGCATTACAAGCGTTGAAGGGAAAAAATGCGTTTTTAATAAAACCTAATATTACTGAATTGTGCAAAATGCTAAATGTTGATATGCTTCAAAATAATGAAGTGGCCGACGCCGCTCAGCAGGCGGTAAGGGATGGCTTTGCAGAATTAATTGCTGTATCGATGGGCCCAGATGGCGCATGGCTGGTAACAGAAGATGAAAAACACTTTGCTTCAGCCCCCGTGGTAAAAAAGAAAAGTACCGTTGGCGCAGGCGATAGCATGGTGGCAGGTATTACGTATATGTTGCAACAGCATCAACCCCTTCAACAGGTTATTAATTTTGGAGTAGCTTGTGGCTCTGCGGCTACCATGAATGAAGGCACCCAATTATTTAAAATGGACGATGTGCATAAACTATATGAACAAATAAATTCAAATAATTAATTATACCACTAATTGTTTAAACCCTAAACTAGGGTTTTTCTTGATCTAAACTTGCTTATAAAAGACAAAAACCTGTGTATTTTTACAGTCGCAATCGTTAAAATGTTAATCTTTTTGCTTTTTTACAGCTAACTTGCAACCCTAAAATAAATGGATCATATGGATTACAACAGATTAGTTTCAGTAACTGGCTTAAGCGGTTTGTATGAATTGCTTTCTTCCAAAGCAGACGGCGGTATAGTAAAGTCTTTAGAAGATAAGAGTACCAAGTTTGTAAGTACTCGTTTGCATAGTTTTTCTCATCTTGAAAGCATTGAAGTCTTTACATCAAAAGAAAATGTAAACCTAATAGAAGTTTTTGAATCAATGAAAAAAAGTTCTGAAAAGCTTCCGGATACAAAATCAGATGCAAAAGAAATAAAAGCATATTTTCAAAAGGTATACCCTGATATGGATTTTGAAAGAGTATATGGAAGTGACATGAAAAAGATGGTGAAATGGTTTTCCCTTTTAGTTGCTAATGAGGTAGAAATTAAATTATCCGATAGTCATGAAGGTGATGCGGCTTCAGCACATGAAGTGATTACGCCTAAAGCTAAAAGCACAGAGCCTAAACAGGCTGCAGTAAAAGCTGCGCCACCCAAAAAAATTAATACGCCCAGAAAGATGGCATAAGTTGATTACAGCTGCTTGAACCTATAATTTAAAGCAGCGTTTTAACAACGACCAGATTAGGCATTATTACCTTTGTTTTACTACCGTAGTTGTTTCAGCTACGGTAGTCTTGTTACTACTCAAAAATATTTTTTATGTACACTGCAGATATACAAAAAACTCCGCGCCATTTTGTTCCCAAAAACTTTATGGTTACTGACTGGCAAAACCTAGAACCCCTTTTTAAAGATTTATTGGAGAGGAATATTGATTCAAAAGAGCGTTTGGAAAAATGGCTTCATGACCTAAGTGAATTGGAGGCAATCGTAAGCGAGGATGCTTGCTGGCGTCAAATAAAAATGACTTGCGATACACAAAACAAAACTCTGGAGGAAGCATTTAATTTTTACTGTATCGAATTGCAACCTAATATTCAACCCTATGCAGACGCATTGAATAAAAAGTTGGTAAATCATCCGCTAACTAAAGAATTGGACAACAATCAATATTTTACTTATTTGCGATCAGTAAGAAAAAACATTGATTTGTTTAGAGCAGAAAATATTCCCTTACAATCGGAGCTAGCAGTAATGCAGCAACAGTTTGGAGTCATTTCTGCTAAGATGACCGTTACGATAAACGGTGAGGAATACACGCTCCAACAAGCGGCTAAATTTTTTCATCATTCTGATAGAAATTTAAGAGAGGAGGCGTATCGTAAAATTCAGGAAAGACGATTACAGGATACGGAGTCTCTAAATAATCTGTATGGCAAGCTATTAGAAAAGCGCAACAAGGAAGCACAAAATGCAGGATTTGATAATTATAGGGATTATAGATTTAAAGAGCTGGGAAGGTTTGATTATAACAAGCAAGATTGTTTTAATTTTCATGAAGCTGTAAAGCAACATGTAATGCCGTTGGTAAATCTGATTTATCAAAAGAAAAAAGAAAAGTTAGGATTAGATACGCTACGCCCATGGGACCTTGAGGCAGAACCGGAAGGAACATTAGCGCTTCAACCTTTTACAACAGGAAAGGAATTAATCGACCTGTCGATTGAATGTTTCTCAAAGTTGCGTCCTTTTTTTGGTGATTGTCTTATAAAGATGAACTCATTGAAGCATCTTGATCTTGAAAGTCGAATGGGAAAAGCTCCTGGGGGATACAATTGCCCATTAGCAGAGAGCGGAGCACCATTTATTTTTATGAATGCCGCAGGACAAATGCAAGATTTAATTACCATGGTACATGAAGGAGGTCATGCTGTTCACTCTTTTTTGGCGCATCCATTGCCATTAACCGGATTTAAAGAATACCCAATGGAAATAGCAGAAGTCGCTAGTATGGCGATGGAGCTTTTTAGTATGGAGCATTGGGAGGTGTTTTTTAGCGATGTCGAACAATTAAATAGGGCAAGGGAGTATCAACTAGAAAGGGTAATTACTATTTTTCCGTGGATAGCGATTGTAGATAAATTTCAACATTGGATATATGAACATCCGGTTCATAGCAATGCAGAAAGAACTGCTGAATGGAATAAAATACTTACTGAATTTAGTGATACTGTTGTTGATTATTCAGGCTTGGAAAATTTCCGTAGTAATCTTTGGCAAAAACAATTGCATTTATTTGAAGTGCCATTTTATTACATTGAATATGGAATTGCACAATTAGGCGCAATAGGAATGTGGAAACAATTTAAGTTAAATAAAGAAGAGGCATTGAATAATTATTGTAACGCGTTGACTTTAGGTGGAACTAAAACCTTGCCGAAGCTTTTTGAAACTGCAGGGTTAAAATTTGATTTTAGTCCTGACACAATTAAAGAGCTGATGGATTTTGTGAAGCAAGAAATGCAATAGACAGTCTTCAATGTAATTATATTTTTGCATGTAATTTTTTATCAGCGTAAAAGAGATAAACATTTTCTAAGGTTTGGATGGATTAAAAAAAGGATGTTTAAATTAACTAGTCTTAATTCCATATCTCGAAAATGAAAGGGACCAATCGAGAATTATTATTCTTAAATTTGTATCTATGGAAGAAGTAATCAATAATAAGGTAAGCGAGAGTGCACTGGTTACATTAAATCTGGAGCAATTTTTTCCTCCGGGAGAAATTGTCTTGTTTGATATGAAGGATTATTTATTTATGGGGTTGATTTTGAAAGAAAAAGAATTTAGAGAATCGCTTAAAACAATTGATCTCAGTCAATATACAAAAAAATCAGTAGCAGTAACCTGTAGCGCAGATGCGGTTATTCCAATTTGGGCATATATGTTGGTGGCGAGTTATTTGCAGCCGATAGCTTTGGATGTAGCTTTTGGAACCATAGAAGAAGTGACGAATCAACTGTTAATGAAAAACATAGGTCAAATTAATTTAACCGACTATATTGATAAAAGAGTTGTAATAAAAGGTTGTGGCGAATTACCTGTGGGTGAATCCGCTTATCTTGAAGCAACCAAATTACTTCGCCCCGTTGCTAAAAGTATCATGTATGGAGAGCCCTGCAGTACTGTTCCAATTTTTAAAAAGAAGTAACACCTATATTTTCTTTTAATGATTTTCAAACCCTAAGACGGATCAAAATTTAATCTAAAAAATGATGGAGGCTGTTTTAAAGGGTTTGGCAATTAGCTTGCTATTGGTATTTTCAGTAGGCCCACTTGTTTTTACTATCATCAAACAGAGCATTGTTAATGGTCGTTCGGGCGGCTTTAGTTTTATAACAGGGATTTGGTTAAGTGATTTATTAATTGTAGTACTTAGTAATGTATTTTCTGAGGTGGTTACCAATTTGCTACATTTTAAAAAATCGATAGGATTAACCGGTAGCTTATTTCTAGTGGGTATGGGTGTATTTTATCTTTTTTTTAAAAAAATAAAGCTGCGAACTGAGGAAGAATCGGCCATTCGAATTTCAGGGGCTACTCATGCCAGATTAGTAATTGCAGGTTTTTTCATAAATATCCTAAATCCGGCAGTTATTGCCTTTTGGCTTACCACCGCTACCACTCTAGCTATTGGTAATTCGGTGAGGGACAGAATCGTTATTTTTTCTACTTGTATTTTAGTGAATTTTGGAGCAGATGTAGGAAAGGTTCTTCTAGCAGGTAAGCTAAGCAAAAAACTAACCCATAAAAACATTGTGCTAATAAATAAAATTTCTGGACTTCTTTTATTGATATTTGGAATTGCACTTATTTTTGGAGTTTTATATTCTGTAACAAATTAACAATAAACCGTTAGTTTGATTTATCTTTCCTTTCTATATTTTACTACATGAGCCGGATATTAATTATTTTATTTTTGTTAATGGGCTATGAAAGTTTTGGACAATCTTCCGATGTCATTTTGTTTAAAAAAAGAAAGAAAACACTTATTAGATATTATTCTGGTACTGATATAGACATGATAACCACGAATGGTGTTTCGTTGAATGCTTATATTACGCGCATAAATAATGACACTTTGTTTTTGAAACAATTTGTAGTACGTCAGACTCCAACTATGATGGGTGTGTTTGTACTGGACACGCTTACCACCTATAATTACCAATATCATTATAATCAAATTAAGTCAATCAATAAACCGAAGCATGGGTTTGATTTGAGTGCTAGTGCTGGAAGTTTACTGGGCGGAGGTGCCATATTAACGCTTGCAGGAGGAGTGGTGTTTTTAGTTGATCGAGAAAAATTTAGTCCCGCTCTGATGGGAGCTTCTGTTTCCTTAACTGCTATTGGATATGTTTTATCGAAAGCGTCTAGTAATAATATTATTATTGGGAAAAAATATTCTTTAGAATATTTAAAGATTGCAGATAATAAAAAACAGTAATTAATTTTGTTTAAATCCAATTGTCATTAGCATGCAAAAAGCTGGACGAATATTAAAGAAAGCAATTCTTTTCCTTTTCTTTTTTCAACTTTTTTATATTTTATTTTGTAAGTGGATTAATCCACCTATAACGATTACACAGGTCGTAAGCCTTGTGCAGGGTTATGGACTAAAAAGAGATTATGTAAGCTATGATCAAATGAGTTCAAATATAAAGCTTGCTGTAATGGCCAGCGAAGATCAGTTATTTCCTGAGCACAATGGATTTGATTTGAAGGCGATTGAGAAAGCCGTTCAATACAATAAAAAACATCCTAATAGAAGGAGAGGTGCCAGTACGATAAGCCAGCAAGTTGCAAAAAATGTTTTTTTATGGCAAGGAGGAGGTTTTTTTAGAAAAGGCCTGGAGGTTTATTTTACCTTTATGATTGAAATTTTGTGGAGTAAGGAACGCATTTTGGAAACCTATTTAAATGTGGCAGAAATGGGAGAAGGTATTTTCGGAATCGAGGCTGCTTCCAATGCCTATTTTAAAAAATCAGCTAAAAACATTTCTAGAGCGGATGCTGCTAAAATTGCGGCGTCTTTACCGAATCCCAAATTGTATACAGTAAAGCCAATTAGCAAAAAAGTCTTGAATCGATACGATGATATTATGATTCAAATGAATAATTTGGAAGGAGATGCTGATATTCAAAAGTTAATAAAATAGCACCCGAATCCTGCGGCGCCAGTTTAATTTCAAACCATTCTTCTTAAATTGCAGTATGAATTTTAGAAACTTTAAAATGATTGGATACGTTGTTTATGGACGTGGCGCATTCAATCAATTAGATGAAATATTACAACCCCAAAGAAAAGGGACTTCTCCAATGATATTTTTGGTGGATCACTTTTTTAAAGGAAAAGAGTTGGCTAATAGAGTTCCAGCAAGAGGAAGAGATCAAATTATTTTCGTAGATGTAACCTATGAGCCCAAAACGAGTTACGTAGACAGTATTGCTAAACAGCTGAAGGACCAGTTTGGAACTGTGAGTGGTATTGTGGGTATTGGCGGAGGTTCTGCTTTGGATCTCGCAAAAGCGGTATCGTTAATGATGAACAATCCAGGAAGTAGCGCAGATTATCAGGGATGGGATCTTGTAAAAAATCCAGGTGTATATAAGGTGGGCATCCCTACATTAAGCGGGACAGGCGCAGAGGTAAGTAGAACAACGGTACTTACTGGCCCAACAAAAAAGTTAGGCATGAACTCTGATTTTACTCCCTTTGATCAGATTCTGCTTGATCCACAACTTACCAGTAATGCACCAGCTAACCAACGTTTTTATACCGGAATGGATTGTTACATACATTGTATAGAAAGCCTTGCCGGTACTTATCTAAATGAATTCAGTAAAAGTTATGGAGAAAAAGCCCTAGAGCTTTGTAGGGAAGTTTATGTAAATAAAAATAGTTGGGATGACGAAAGTGATGATAAATTAATGATGGCATCTTATGCTGGCGGAATGAGTATTGCTTATTCTCAAGTTGGGGTAGCCCATGCCGTTAGTTATGGACTAAGTTATTTATTGGGTACAAAACATGGAATTGGCAATTGTATTGTATTTGATCATTTAGAAGAATTTTATCCGGAGGGAGTAAAAGAGTTTAAGAAAATGGTTGAACTACATCAGATTGATATTCCTAAAAATATTTGCACTAATCTTACAGATGATCAATTTAATAAAATGATAGACGTGTCTTTGGGTATGAAACCGCTTTGGGAAAACGCCTTGGGGAAAGATTGGGAAAAACAGATGAATCGCGCACGTTTAAGAAAATTATATGAGCGATTTTAATAAAAAAATTTTTAAACCGATACAAAACGTATCGGTTTTTTTGTATGGCAACAAAATAAAACTTTACAACCAGACTCAGTATTTGATTCATTAGAATATAACCTAAAACCACTTTTATAATCCTATCAAAAAACAAAAGACTACCTTTGTAGTCTACTCCACTATAAACATACGGCAGGTTGTAAGCCGATGTGGTAAAAAATTTCCGCTGATTCAGAAAATGCAACGTCTTTGCCAGCCTTTATAAAAATTAAACCATTCAATGGCATTTAAAAATTTAGAATTAATTGAACCTATCCTTAAGGCATTGGCCGAAGAAGGATATACTACCCCCACTCCTATTCAGCAACAATCTATACCGCTGGTACTAGAAAGAAAAGATTTGTTAGGTTGTGCTCAAACAGGAACAGGAAAAACCGCTGCTTTTGCGATTCCTATTTTGCAGATACTTCATCAAGACAAAGAGAATGAACGTGGACGAAAACAAATAAAAGCACTTATATTAACCCCAACGCGTGAGCTTGCTATTCAAATCGATGAAAGTTTTGCAGCGTATGGAAAATATACGGGGCTTTCACATGCTGTAATATTTGGAGGAGTATCTCAACTTCACCAAACAAATCAGTTAAAAAATGGAGTTGATATTTTGGTGGCAACACCAGGCAGATTATTAGATTTAATGAGTCAAGGATTTATCGGATTGCAACATTTAAAAATATTTGTATTAGATGAAGCGGATCGTATGCTTGACATGGGTTTTATTCACGATGTAAAAAGAGTGATAATAAAATTGCCAGCAAAACGACAAACGCTTTTCTTTTCTGCAACCATGCCACCAGAAATACAGACACTTGCAAATGTATTGCTGACCCATCCATCAAAAGTTGAAGTAACCCCCGTGTCGTCTACTGTTGATGCAATAGACCAAAGTTTATTTTTTGTAGACAAGAGCAATAAGCCGGGTCTCTTATTATATCTTTTAAAAAATGAAAAAATTCTTACGGCGCTTGTTTTTACCAGAACCAAACATGGTGCAGATAAAGTAGTAAAAATACTTCATAAGGAAAATATTACTGCGGCTGCTATCCACGGCAATAAATCGCAAAATGCACGTCAAAATGCACTAACTAATTTCAAAAATGGAAATCTAAGAGTATTGGTTGCTACCGATATTGCAGCAAGGGGAATTGATATAGATGAGCTTACTCATGTAATCAATTTTGAATTACCTAATGTGCCAGAAACTTATGTTCATCGTATAGGAAGAACCGGTAGAGCAGGTAATACAGGAATTGCTTTTTCTTTTTGTGATCATGACGAACGAACGGAACTAAAAGATATACAGAAGTTGATTGGGAAAAACATTCCAGTGGTAGACAGCCACCCTTATCCATTAAGTGCTGCATCTTTTAATTCGCCAACAACCGCACCCCATAAACCACCCTTCAAAAAAAGTGGAAATAATTTCAACTCTTCAGATAGAGGAAGAAGAAGAGGTACAGGGCCTCAGAAATCGAACAGCAGATAAAAACGGGTTTAAAAATCCCAAAAATATTTTATTATTCAATAAACCGAAGTATTAACTTCGGTTTTTTAATATAGATCATAATTTTCAGGAAGACTTCATTTTTCCAAAACTCTTAAAAAATGCAAACCCGTAATTATTTTTCTTATTTATTGAATCCGCTGGAACTTCTGCGAACAAAAAAAATATTACAGGTAAATCCAACTGCAATATCTACAAGAAAAGAGCCTGAAGCGGTTAAGCTTTTTGTATATGATTTCGATGCTCATAATATAGAAATTAAAGAGTTGCCAACAGTGCCTTCTTGTTTTTCATATATCAATTCACCTACCACTACCTGGTTGAATGTAGATGGATTGAGAAAAACAGATGTAGAAGAAATCTGTAATAAATATGGCATTCATTATTTGATCGCAGAAGATATTTTAAGTATGGGCCATCGACCTAAAATGGATGAGATTGACGGCTTGTTATTTTGCCTGCTCAACATGCTTTATTTTAATGAGAAAGATTCTACCGTGGAAATAGAGCAAATAAGTATTGTACTTGGTAAAAATTTTGTAATTAGTTTTCAGGAGGACGAGACAAGAGATGTATTTACTCCATTAAGAGAAAAATTAAAAATTACAGGAAGTAAGGTCAGAAATAATAATGCAGATTACTTATTTTATTGTTTGCTTGATTTGATAGTTGATAATTATTATGTAGTGATGGAAAAGTTAGGTGACAAAATTGAAATTTTAGAAGAAGACATTGTTCGAAATTCTAACAAGCGAACATTGGCTAGAATTAATATGTTGCGGAAGGAAATGATTATTCTGAAGCGCAGCGTTGCTCCTGTACGCGAGTTGGTAAATGGTATATTGAGAAGCGAGAGTGAACTAATTGAGGAGAGGACTGAAAAATATTATAAGGATGTTTATGACCATATAGTACAAGCCAATGACCTTGCAGAAAACTATCGAGACATGATGATGAACTTACATGATCTTTATTTGAGTAACGTAAATATTAAAATGAATGAGGTGATGAAGGTGATGGCAATTGTAACCTGTTTATTGGCTCCAGCCACTGTGATTGGCGGAATCTTCGGAATGAATTTTGAATCGATTCCTTTGTTGCACGATAAGTGGGGGTTTTTTATTTCGGTTGCCTTAATGTTACTTATACCTCTTTTAATGCTTAGAATGTTTAAGAAACAGGGCTGGTTTTAATAAGAACCGAGTCAATAGCATTGATAGCATTTTCAAGCCTTTGTTGATAATTACCGCTAATATTTACCCAGGGGGTAGTTTGATTTATCAGTAGATCTTTATAGTGGTGGTACAATTTCTCTCTAACTTCTAAATCAGGATATTCTCTCAATTCATCTTTTACCCAAGGTAAATCTATATCGCAAAGTAAATAGAGATCATAGCTGTTTTCTACAATTTGATTTAATATCCATGGATGACATTTTTCAAAAACAAATTCACACCACACTTTTAATACATACATATTAGTATCTATCAAGATAATTTCAGAAGAAAAAGTTGAATTGGACTTATTCGCGTTTTTGATTTTATCTTCCACCAATTGAATAGCAGCATTTTCCAAAGCGAATTGCCCTTTTGCAATTTCTAGTAAATTATCATAACTATATTCGGTGCCATTGGTAAGTAAATATTCACGCGCATACTCTTTCACCCACTCTGTATTGTAGTGATTGGCTAACTGTTCACACAAACTGCTTTTTCCGGTACTTTCGGGTCCTATCACCACCACTTTTATAATCATAATTTCTCAATCATTTTCCAAGAAGGGTTTGCCTTAATTATTTTTTTATAAATAGCACATTGTTCATGGTGAGCACCAGGTAAATAACCAGTGCTTAATAAAAATTCATTAACTATTTCACCTCCGGTAAAACGAAACGTTTTTTTAAAAAGTATTGTCCACTCATTTCTACTTTTAGGATGATGCAGACCAAGCCAATTTTTGAAAGAACCATATTCTTTTTGAAGGGCGATAATAGACTTTGCATTTTCAATTGCCGCATTCACTTTTAATCTATTCCGAATAATGCCTGCATCGTTTAATAATCGCTCAACTTCTTTCGCTTGATACCCCGCAACTTTTTTGATATTAAAATTATTATAAGCTTTTCTAAAATTGTCTTGTTTTTTTAATATGGTCGTCCAGCTAAGTCCAGCTTGATTGATTTCTAATATTAGGCGGCAAAACAATTCATTGTCATCATCAATTGGAAAGCCATACTGCTCATCATGATATATTTTATTAACGTTCAGATCGTCTTGCCTCATCTGAAAAATCGCGTCACAGTAACTCATTTTTATATTTTACTTTACTTAACTTTTCATTTTTTTTTATCCATTCCATCAGTCCAAAAACAGCCATGATCAACAGAATGAAATAATACACACTTGTAAAGACATAGTGTTTTACAAAGTACAAAGGAATGGACGCTATATTAGTGGCAATCCACCAGTACCAACTTTCAATTTTCTTTTTTGTCATCAACCACATTGCAGTGAAAGCAGAGGCGCTTGCAAAGGCATCTGCCCATGGAATAGCTTCGGGTGCAAAATTAGTTTTCAAATAGGACAATGCGCAATAGATGACTAAATAAAAAGCGGAAAAAAATATCAATTGTTCTTTCCATTCATTTTTATTTCCAGCGCTTATATTTAAGATTTTATTTTTATTATCGTCTGTTTGAGCCCATCCTATCCAGCCATAAATACTCATGACTGTATAATAAAAGTTAACACTAGCCTCTCCAAGTAAGCCACCTTTAAAACTAAGATAAATATAAAATAGTGTGTTTATTAAACCTGTTGGATAAACCCAAATGTTTTCTTTTTTTGAAAACCATACACTGATTATTCCAGCAAAAACAGCAATATACTCAAGCCATCCAGTCTTTTGAATGTCAGCAATAAACTGTTGAATAATTTCCTCTAAGTTCAAAATTTACTATTTAAAATTTTGGTAATGATGGTCGAAGTTAAATCATTCTGCGGGTTGTTGTAAGTGTTACCAATAATTGAAAATACATCTGGACATAAATTTTTGAGGGTCATCAAAATGGAAATGTATATTTATAAAAACATGAACTCGTAAAATTTAAAAATCTAGGATGTTAAAAAAAGCCAGCCTTTTGTTACTTATTATTTTGTATGTCAGTGCAGGCATCAACCATTTTGTTCACCCGGAGGCATATTTGCCTATCATACCCAATTACCTACCTTTTCCGACTGTGATAAATATAGTAAGCGGGGTAATTGAAATTATATTGGGCGCAATGCTGATATTTTCTAAGACAAGAGCATTGGCGGCCTATGGCATAGTGATATTGTTGGTACTTTTTATTCCTACTCATATTTATATGATTCAAAAGGGAGGATGTATGAGTGAGGTAATTTGCATACCCAGTTGGGCGGCATGGATTCGCTTATTTCCCTTGCAATTTCTATTAATCACTTGGGCTTGGTGGCACAGAAAATAATATTACAGGGAAGCATAAAAAAAGCATCCCTACAATAGGAATGCTTTCAATGTTTTATCTCGGCCAATGCGTTATTCAGCTTCTGCTACTACTTCTTTTACTTCTGGAATCATTCTTTTCATCATTCCTTCAATACCCGCTTTGAGTGTAATCATTGAAGAAGGACAACCGCTACAACTTCCTTGTAACATTAAATTAACTCTACCCTCTTCGTAGCTTTTAAATTGTATGGCACCACCATCCATTTCAACAGCTGGCTTTACATAGTTTTCTAATAACTCTTTAATACGTTTTACCACATCATCGTCATCTGCACTTACTTCATTGCTGCTTTCCTGCTTCATTGTGGCAACCGCTTCATCATTTACCACTGCTTTACCTTCTTCAAGGTACTCTTTCAAAAACAATTTGATGGTAGGAATCACATCCTGCCAATCATCTGTAGCCGTAGTTTTGGTAAGGGTGATAAAATTACTGGCAATAAAAACAGACTTAATAAAAGGAAATGTAAATAGCTCCTGCGCTAACGGCGAAGGGCTTGCACTCGTTTCATCCTGAAAGTCGATGCTTTTGCCTGGATACAGTAATTTGTTGGCAACAAACTTCATAGTCTCCGGATTAGGAGTCATCTCCGTATAAATACTGATCACCGGATTGCCTGTCTTTATCATATTAGTTCATTTAATAAATTCAATACAAAGGTAACAACAAAGCGATAACAAAGGAATTTCTGAACTTTTTGCCCCCCTTTAGCCGCTAATAATTTCTTATTTCGAAAACTCTTGCCCATCGAAAGGCCCTTAAGCTTTCATTAGCTACTGAATAACCTTATTCTAATATTCTTAGTTTAGCATAATTAAGCATAATCTTTTTTTCACCATTCAGCTCAAACAATACGGTTGCAATAGGATTATGGGCGGCGCCTTCCATTTTTATGACTTCGCCAAATCCAAATTTTTGATGTTCAACTTTTTGCCCAGCTTGTAAATTACTAGTATCACTCGGCATAAAGTCTGCCGATGGCGTATGCTCTTTGGTAGTAGGTTTTACAGGAATCAAATAGGCCGGCCTAGATTTTTCTTCTTTTTTAGCAGGCGGTGGAGGAGATTTATAGCTGCTGCCGCCGGAGCCAGTTCTGTCAAACGCGCTACCTCCCCAGTTATTGCTATGTCCCCCTTGATTTCGAATACCCCCACCCGCAAAACTTTTATCAACATACTCAGTAGGCATCTCATCAATAAAACGGCTGGGTTCATTTTGCTGCAACTGTCCAAAACGGTAGCGAGCATTCGCATAGGTTAACCATAGTTTCTTCTTGGCCCTGGTAATGGCTACATAAAACAATCTTCTTTCTTCTTCTAATTCCTCGCGGGTATTAATACTCATTCCGCTAGGGAACAAAGTTTCTTCTAAACCACCAACAAAAACACAGCTAAATTCTAATCCTTTTGCAGCATGTATAGTCATTAACTTAACGCTATCCGCATCTTCTTTTTCATTGTCAGCATCAGTTAACAAAGTGATTTGTTGCAAATAGCTTCCAAGGCTCTTATCGCCTACCTCGCCATCTTCTTCGTTCATCGGAGTTTCAATAAACTCTTTTATTGAGTTTAGCAATTCTTGTACGTTCTCATATCTCGCGAGGCCTTCGGTAGTTTTATCATTGAAAAGCTCTTTCACAATTTGTGTGCTTTTACCAACTATGACTGCTAGTTCGTAAGCATTTTTTTTATCAAGTTCGCTTTGAAACATTTTTATCATCATCACAAAATCGCTGATCGCCTCTAATGTGCCTGATTTAAATCCATAGGAACGAGCATTTTCAAGCACTTGCCATAAAGTGATATTGTTTTCATTGGCCGAAAACACAGCCCTGTCCATACTAGTCTTTCCGATTCCTCTGGTGGGGTAATTAATAACCCTCTTTAAGGATTCTTCATCATTGGGGTTTACCACCAATCGCAGATAGGCTACATAATCTTTTATTTCTTTTCGTTGATAAAAAGAAAGGCCGCCATAAATACGGTAAGCGATATTCATACGACGTAGACTTTCTTCATAACTTCTACTCTGGGCATTGGTACGATACAAAATAGCAAACTCATGATTGAAAAAATGATTGCGCAATTTTTCTTCCTGAATGGTATCTGCCACATACTTGCCTTCCTCATTATCAGTAGCAGTTCTAACCAATTTTATTTTATCACCCTCACCCTTATCAGTCCAAAGTTTTTTAGGCAATTGATTTTTGTTGTTACCAATAATCTCGTTTGCAACACTTAAAATGCTTTTAGTGCTTCGATAGTTCTGTTCAAGCTTTACCACTTTCACCTCATCATAATCTTTCTCAAACTGAAGAATATTTTCAATGGTAGCACCGCGGAAACTATAAATACTTTGAGCATCATCACCTACTACACAAATGTTTTCGTGCATTGCACCAAGTAATTTTATAATCTCATATTGCGAGGTATTCGTATCTTGATACTCATCAATTAGAATGTATTTAAATTTTCGTTGGTATTTGCTGAGGGCATCAGGGTGATTTTTAAGTAGGAGATACATTTTAAAAAGCAGGTCATCAAAATCCATGGCACCGTTCTTAAAACAACGTTTGTTATAAGCATCATATATCTTTCCAATCATCGGTCGATTGGCTCTAGAATCTTCTTGTTGAGTGCCCCAATCATTCTGATATTCATCTGGACCAACTAGACTATTTTTCGCAGACGATATTCTATTGTAAACGGTGTTAGGTTTATAGTGTTTATCATCTAAATCCATTTCCTTGATTACTGTTTTGAGAACAGATTTGGCATCGTCCGTGTCATAAATAGTAAAGTTATTGGGGTAGCCAATTTTATTGGCTTCGCCTCGTAGAATTCTTGCAAACACACTATGAAAAGTTCCTATGTATAAATTCCGAGCTTCTGCATTACCAAGCGTACGCTCAATTCTTTCTTTCATTTCTTTAGCAGCCTTGTTGGTAAAAGTGAGTGCCAGAATATGGAAAGCATCCACTTGGTGAAACCCCATTAGGTGAGCGATTCGTGTAGTTAGTACTTTCGTTTTACCACTTCCTGCTCCAGCAATAATCATTATTGGCCCATCCTTATGCAACACAGCTTCTCGCTGCGGCTCGTTCAGTTCATCTAAATAATTCGCCATTGAGCAAAGGTACGAATAGCTTTATTGGAGTGGAATGATGTGGGGAAATATTTATCGCCTCTTTTTTCTATTCATTTTTAATAATGAAAAATATGAATATCGGCATTGTCAATTTTTAATTTATGAAGAACTTCTTTCAATAATTAATCAAAAACCAGTAAACAATTATATATTAGCAGTTGCTGGAGATAGCTTTTGATTGAAGCAATGATAGGTAACTTCAAAAATCAGTTTCTGCTTGACTTTATCTCCACTCGTATTTTATTTATAAATAATTTTACACCAACTGTTTCCTGTTGGGATGTATATTTTTTATTCAACTATTGCTATTATGAAAAAAGTTTCTACCATTCTGAAAAAAAGCCAACCGCTATTTATTATTTTATTTGCAGCCTTATTGTTGTCTAGCTGTAAGCGATCGGCCAATGACCTTCGTATAAAGCAAATGGACTCTGCCGCTGTTGTAGGACTAGCAAGGGCTATAGAGTCTCAAGTAAAGCCTGAACTGGCAGAAGGATTGTCGTTGAAATTATGGGGTGTTGATTCATTGATTATTTCTCCCATTGCAATTGATATAGACGATTCAGGAAAACTATATTATACCACCACCGATCGTCAAAAGAATTCTGAATTTGATATTCGCGCGCACCATGACTGGGAAATTGGTTCCATTCAACTTCAAACCATTGATGATAAGAGAGCCTTTCTTCATAAAACATTGTCTCCAGAAAATAGTGATAAAAATAAGTGGCTGAAGGATATGAATAAAGATAGCTCTCATGATTGGAGAGATATGCTGGTGGAAAAAGAAAAAGTATATCGGGTGGAAGATGTAAATGGCGATGGTGTTGCTGATAAGTCGCAGTTGGTAGTAGATGATTTTCATGATGAGGTAACGGACGTGGCCGGCGGTGTTTTAATTAATGGCAAGGATCTTTATGTTGGCGTAGCACCTGATTTATGGAGAATGAAAGATAGCAATGGCGATGGAATAGCAGATGAAAAAACATCCATTTCAAGTGGTTATGGAGTTCATATAGGATTTGGTGGACATGGAATGTCAGGAGTAGAAATGGGTCCAGATGGCCGTATCTATTGGCAGATTGGCGATATTGGCTTTAATGGAAAAGACAAGACAGGAAAAAAATGGGAGTACCCTAATAGTGGGGTTATTGCAAGAGCTAATCCTGACGGAAGCGATTTTGAAATTTTTGCATCTGGACTTCGAAACACCCATGAGTTTGCATTTGATGAGTATGCCAATTTGATTAGCGAAGACAATGATGGAGACCATGCAGGCGAAAAAGAAAGGTTAGTATATATTGTAAATGGTTCAGATGCTGGCTGGAGAAGCAATTGGCAGTATGGAAAATATAGAGACAAGGACAACAACGGTTATAAAGTATGGATGGATGAAAAAATGTGGATGCCTCGATTTGAAGGACAAGCGGCATATATAATTCCTTGTATTGAGAATTTTGAAAGCGGCCCTGCAGGGGTGGTATATAATCCTGGAACAGCCTTATCACCTGCGTATAAGAATACTTTTTTTGTAGCAAAGTTTGTTGGTAATCCTGCCAAGTCTGGTGTTTATTCTTTTAAATTAAATCCTCATGGTGCAGGCTTTGAACTAGGAGAAAATAAAAAAGTAGTGGGCGGCATTCTACCTACTGGTCTTGATTTTGGTCCAGATGGAGCACTTTATATAGCCGACTGGATTGATGGATGGGATGCTACCAGTTATGGGCGTATTTGGAAGATGGACGATATCAAAGGATCTGCAACGGAAGAAAGGGCTCAAACCAAAATGTTATTAGCAGCTGATATTACTAAATATTCTTTGCAACAGTTGAAGGCCTTATTGATGAATGCAGATATGAGGATTAGATTAAAAGCACAATTTGAATTAGTGAATCATGGAGCCGAAGGCGCTTCGATATTTGAAAAAGTATTGAATGAAAATAGTAATCAATTTGCCAAGATTCATGCTATCTGGGGCATTAGTCAACTTGCTCGTCAAGATAAAAAACGGGGAAAGCTTTTATTTCCATTGCTAAAAGATTCTGATGCAGAGATTAGGGCCCAAGCAGCCAAATGGATTGGCGACACAAGATTGGCGGATGCGGGTAAATACCTGATGCCTTTATTAAAAGATTCAAGTAGTAGAACTCGTTTTTTTGCAGCAGAAGCATTGGGAAGAATTGTGTATGAACCAGCGATAGAATCAATTATAGAAATGCTAAGGGATAACAATGATCAAGATGCGTACTTGCGTCATGCGGGATGTTTAGCATTAGCAAGAATAGGAAAATCAGCCCCACTGGTTGCGTTATCAAAAGATAAATCTCGCGCATTACGCATTGCAGCAGTGGTAGCTTTAAGAAGAATGGGCAGCCCAGCCATTGCGATTTTTTTAAATGATACAGATGAGTTTGTAGTAACCGAAACTGCGCGAGCTATTAATGACGACCTTTCAATTAAAGACGCGTTGCCTGCTCTAGGAAATTTACTTACTAAAACTCAATTTACTAATGAGGCATTAATAAGAAGAGCAATCAATGCCAATCTTCGAGCAGGAAATGAGCAAGCGCTTCAAAATTTACTTGACTATTCTTTGAAAGAAAATAATCCAGAGAAAATGAGGGCAGAATCAATCGAAACCATCAGTACCTGGTCAAAGCCATCCGTATTGGATAGGGTGGATGGAAGATATAGAGGTGTTATTCAAAGAGACTCATTAATATTAAAAAACAAAGTAGGTTCTTCAGTAATTCAATTATTAAAGAGTAAAGAATTTATTGTTAGAGCAAGCGCAACAAAAGCCGTCAGCAAACTATCTATTAAGGAAGGTGCAAATACTTTGCTGGAAATGCTTAACAAGGATACGTCTGCAACAGTAAGGGTAGAGGCATTAAGAGCAATTGCTTCAATGCAAGATGCTAGAATAAGCGATGCCATTAAAATGGCTACAGTAGATAAGGATAAAATGGTAAGAGTAGCAGGCATTGGGTTTTTGAAAAAAATGAATATTTCACAAGAGTTAATGGTTTCATTGCTTTCGGAAGTAATTAAAACAAAGACGATGGAAGAAAGACAGGAGTCATTGCTAACGCTTGGAAAATTACCTATTCAAAAGACTCGTTTAGTTTTTGAATCATTGCTTCATCAGATGGAAACGAATCAACTTCCTCCTGATATTTTATTAGAACTATCGGAGGCTATTGACAGCAGTCGTTCTACTGAATTGATTTCAAGATATAAAGTAGCAAGCGACAAATTATCAAAAGATGCTTTAATGGCAGCCTATGCTGGAGCCTTGTATGGTGGAGATGCAGATAAAGGAAAGCGACTCTTTTTTAAGGGGGAAACAAGTCAGTGTATAAAATGTCATGCATACGACGATAAAGGCGGTAATGCGGGACCTCGATTGAATGGAGTTGCCAAAAGACTTTCTAGACAGTTGATACTTGAATCTTTAATTAATCCAAGTGCGCGATTGGCTCCAGGATATGGTGTTGTTAACCTTACCCTTAAAAATGGACAATCGGTTTCGGGTATAATGGAAAGTGAAAACAATTCTAGTATCAATATAAAATCTGGCAATAATCCTAAGCAGGTGATTGCTAAAAAAGATATCATGAAAAGGGAAAATGCAGCTTCAAGTATGTTGGAGGTTAAAAATTACCTTACTAAAAAAGAGATAAGAGATCTAGTAAGTTTTTTATCTACCTTGGAGACAGACTAGAATAATTAGAAAGTGCATATCAAATATATATAAAACTATATACGATAGGGTTTTGGATTATAAAATCAAAAAAACAGAAAAAAGCAACCTTAGTAATAAAAAAATAACAGTTTGTGGTATTGTTTTATTCAATAAACTGTCGTCAATTTGGTATATCCAATTTAAAGAAGAAATTGCTTACGACATAACAATGCTAAATTTTTGCCCGTTTTGATCCTTTACCCTAAGGTTTTAAAAAGCAAGGCAATATTCTCATCCTATTTTATACCCTATTCCATCTTTTCGGAATAGGGTTTTTACTTTAAAAAAGCGCTTAGCTAAATTTTTTACTAAAAAATACTAAAAAAATTAGTGTTGATAAAAGAAAAGATATATCTTTGTGTCGGAGCTTATTTTTACAACGCATAACTAGATACATCACTTAAAAAAACTAAAACAATGAGTAACGCAGAAAAATTAAAGGCCTTAAAGTTAACAATGGACAAAATCGACAAGGATTTTGGCAAAGGATCGGTAATGATAATGGGTGATAAGCCACATGTGGAGCAAGAGGTAATTTCAACAGGATCACTAGGATTAGATGTTGCATTAGGAATTGGAGGTTTGCCAAAAGGAAGAGTAATTGAGATTTATGGTCCAGAGAGCAGTGGAAAAACAACGATAGCAACGCATGTTATAGCGGAATCACAAAAAAAGGGGGGCATGTGTGCATTTATAGATGCCGAGCATGCTTTTGATAGTGCTTATGCTCAAAAATTAGGAGTTGATATTGACAATTTACTTATCTCTCAGCCCGATTATGGTGAGCAGGCGCTGGAAATTGCCGATCGCTTAATTTTATCAGGCGCTGTAGATGTAGTAGTAATTGATTCGGTAGCAGCCTTGGTACCTAAGAGTGAGTTGGAAGGTGAAATGGGAGACAGTAAAATGGGCTTGCATGCAAGGTTAATGAGTCAGGCGCTTCGAAAACTGACGGCTACAATTTCTAAAACTAACTGCTGTTGCATTTTTATTAATCAGCTGAGAGAAAAAATTGGAGTAATGTTTGGTAACCCTGAAACAACCACAGGAGGAAATGCATTGAAATTTTATGCTTCAGTAAGACTGGATATTCGTAGAATGGCACAGATAAAGGACGGAGATGAAGCGATAGGAAATCGTGTAAAAGTTAAAATCGTAAAAAATAAAGTAGCACCACCTTTTCGTCAGGCTGAATTTGATATCATTTTTGGAGAAGGAATTTCCAAGACCGGAGAAATTATTGACATGGGCGTAGAGTTTGGCATTGTTCAAAAAAGCGGTAGCTGGTTTAGTTACGATAGCAATAAATTAGGACAAGGAAGAGATTCCGTTAAACAATTGTTGCTTGACAATCCAGAAATGGCGAAAGAAATTGAGGTGAAGATCAGGGCTAAGATAGCCGAGACAATGGCAGTGTAAGTAATAATTTATTAGGGGTTAGTAAATACAAGCCATTCCGAAAGGGATGGCTTTTTTGTATAATATTCTTTCATTATAATTTTTGAAAATTCTCAGATAACAAAATGAATTTAAATTCACCTTTGATCAAAATTCAATAGTGATTTTGTTTTATTACATATTTGAAAAATTAATTTAGTCAGAGGATATTTTTGAAATATTTAAGATGGTTCTAAGTTTAATTAAATTAGTAGTTTGAATAGATAGCCAACCCGCAAAAAGTCGTATGCAACCATTCAGCAACGCCCTCGAATAAAAAGTGCTAGAAATGTGAATTATCAGCCGTTAAAAAATCAATCCGCCGCGGCGGAGGCAAACTTCCTTTAAAGTAACAAACTCTCCCGGCGAGTTCCTTGATTTTAGTCCGCCGCGGCGGATTGATTTTTTTGTTACTTTTTTGTAGCAAGGCAAAAAAGTAAAAGCACTCTATTCCGAAAGGAATTTCACACATAATTAGCTAACTTTATTTTACTAATAATCCAAGAAATCATTAATCATTTGACAGATTATTTAGCAGTTTTTTATCGATTCATTTTGATCAATAGTGTTGCCAAATTTAAGGGTACGAATTTTTGAGAGTCGATTATATAAAAAAAATTTTTTCTAAATCATTCAACCAGACAGATATCTATGAATTTACAATTCAATGAAAATTATATTCTTGAAAATGAAAGAGTAATTCTAAGGCCCTTGATTCTCGAAGACGTAGAAAATTTACTTCCCTTTTCACTTCACGAACCGGAACTATGGACTTATTCAATGATTCATGCAGTTGGCAAAGAGGGCCTAATTAATTACATACAACTTGCGATTGAAGGTAGATTATCGGAAAAAGAATATCCATTTATCGTTTTTGATAAACTAAATAATCAATACGTAGGCAGTACTAGATTTTATGACATTCAGACCAATGATAAATCCTTACTAATTGGATATACTTGGTACGGCAAAAAATTTCAAGGTTCAGGTCTAAATAAACATTGCAAGTTTTTGTTGTTAAAATTTGCATTTGATAAACTAGGGATGCAGCGAGTTGAATTTAGGGCAGACGCTAACAATCAAAGAAGCATCTCAGCAATGAAAAGTATCGGCTGCAAAGTCGAAGGAGTTTTGAGAAGTAATGGAGTTCGTGCTGATGGCACTAGAAGAGATAGCATTGTATTAAGCATATTAAAATCTGAATGGGAGAATGAGTTAAAAGATTTATTAACTAGAAAATTGAAATAGTAGCTGAGTATAATATTTATCATTCCTGAAATTTTTTTAATAGAACAAATATGAACTACTCAAAAAATATGGATGAATATATTGGCGCCTTCCCTGAGTCCACACAAGCAATTTTAACAAGGCTAAGGTTGGCAATAAAGAAAGCGGCCCCCGATGCCGAAGGGACTATTAAATATGGGATGCCTCCATTCACTTTCAGGGGTAATCTGCTTCATTTCGGAGCCTATAAAAATTATATCGGATTTTATCCAACGGCATCAGTAATTATTCATTTTTCTTCTGAACTCACAAATTCTGTTACTTCTAAAGGCGCTATTCAGTTTCCTATTGGAAAGCCAATTCCACATTCACTAATTAACAAAATGATTAAGTTTAGGCTTAAACAGTAGCTGGAAAAGAAGCCTAAAAAATTGACTTCAATTTGTTGGCCCGATATAAAAGGCATAAAAAAATAAATACAATAGCGCTTAGCTTATCTTTGTACTATGATTAAAAACACGTTAATAAAAGCAACCGAAGCGGGAGCAATTGAATTACAGCGATTTTTTAATGGCAGTTTTAAAATTACTAATAAAGAGGGAATTAATAATCCAGTAACAGAGGCAGACCATGCTTCTGAAAAAGCAATTTTTGAAGTTATCAGAAAAGATTTTCCAGATCATTTCATTTTAAGTGAAGAGTCTGGTGAAATAAAAATGGATAGTGAATACAAATGGATTATTGATCCTATTGACGGCACGGTGAATTTTGCTAATGGAATACCTCTTTGCTGTATTAGTATTGGATTGGAGCATAACGGAACAATCGTGATGGGAGCTGTTTACAACCCAAATATGAACGAATTTTTTTTCGCTGAAAAGGGGAAAGGCGCAACACTAAATGATAAGCCTATTCAGGTAGGAAATAAATCAGCCGTGATGGATAGTTGCCTTGCTACTGGATTTCCTTATACCTATATAAATTCTCCTAATGGTGGTTTGGAAGTATTTAACACTTTAATTAGAAGAGGCGTTGCACTTAGAAGAATAGGAAGTGCAGCTTTAGATTTATGCTGGGTGGCAGCAGGTAGATTTGATGGTTTTTATGAACATGTCTTACAGGCATGGGATAGTGCAGCAGGATTTTTAATGGTAGAAGAAGCCGGAGGAAAGGTAACCGACTTTAAAGGAAATCACTATTCAGTTTATCAACCCCAATTATTAGCTACCAATGGAAAAATACATGATGAAATGCTGGAGTTAATTAATAATCCGTCAGAATGGGATAGCAAAAGATTTGTTGCAAGTAAGTAACTAATTTTTCTTAGAGAAAAATTGTATTGATCATTTAGATTATTTAAAAATATTTTTATCAATGAGTAACGAACGCACTGAAATATCTTCTCTTGGAGAATTTGGTCTTATAGATCATCTTACACAAAATAATGAAACCAAGCTTGCCTCTACGGTATTGAGTGTAGGTGATGATGCAGCGGTAATAGATCATTTTGGAAAACAAACGGTTATAACTACCGACATGTTGGTAGAAGGAATTCATTTTGATTTAATGTATACTCCTCTAAAGCATCTAGGATATAAAAGTGTTGTGGTTAATCTGAGTGATATATATGCTATGAATGCGGTGCCAACGCACATTACTTTGAGCATTGCATTTAGTAATCGTTTTAGTCTAGAGGCTATGGATGAGTTTTATGAAGGCGTTTATGCAGCTTGTGAAAAATACGAAGTTGATTTGGTGGGTGGAGATACCACCTCTTCTCAAAAGGGATTTGTCATTTCAATTACAGCCATCGGAGAAGTGGCACCTGATAAATATGTAAAAAGAAGTACTGCTCAAAAAGGGGATCTTTTATGTGTGAGTGGTTTTTTAGGAGGCGCATTTTTAGGACTGACCATTTTAGAAAGGGAAAAAAGAATTTTCGCAGAGACAGGCTCTCAGCCCGACTTAGAAGATCAAGCATTTATAGTAGGAAAACTCTTAAAGCCAGAAGCAAGAAAAGATATCATCGAATTTTTCGCAGCAAGTGAAATTATGCCAACCTCTATGATAGATGTAAGCGATGGGCTTAGTAGTGAAACATTGCATATTTGTAAGCAAAGTAATCTTGGCTGTATTATTTATGAAGATAAAATACCAGTCCATGAAGAGGCCCGTCAATTTGCATACAAACTTGAATTAGATCCTACAGCATGTGCACTAAGTGGCGGAGAAGATTATGAGTTGTTGTTTACATTATCGCAAACGGATTATGATAAAATTTTATTGAACGAACAGATTAGTGTAATTGGATACATGACCGAAGCAGAAGAAGGGACTCATATATTAACTCGTGGAGGAAACAAACATGCATTAGTTGCTCAGGGATGGAATCATCTTTCGAACTAATTATTTTTCATAACCATTCATGCAAAAAGAAAATTTCTTACTGTTTATATTATGTTTGCTCCTATTCACAGGCTGTTTTACAAGTAAAAATTTTGACTCAGCCAAAAAGTTTTCGAAAGAACAATTACAACAAGACTACACGCTATTAAGAAACATTTTAGAAAAAAAACACCCTGCACTTTATTGGTACACTCCTAAAGACAGCATGAATTATTACTTTGACAGTATCTATCATGTCATTTCTGATTCTATGACCGAGCTTCAGTTTGGCTGGAAAGTATTGGCTCCACTATCAAATAAAATTCATTGTGGCCATACTAGCTTTGGAATGAGTAAAAGTTGGAATAAAAATATAAGAGGAAAAAGGGTGCCCTCTTTCCCATTGTTTTTAAAAATTTGGGGTGATACAATGGTGGTAACGGGAAACCTTAATCGAAAAGATAGTCTCATTAAAAGAGGCGCCTTAATAACTTCAGTAAATGGTGTTAGTAATAAAGAATTGATTTCTCAAATGATGCAATACCTTCCATTAGATGGGTATTCAGAAAGTGCAAATTATATCCGTCTTAGCAGTAATTTCCCATTGTATCACCGATATATTTTTGGAATATATAATAATTATTCAGTAGGCTATATTGATGCTGATGGGATTAAAAAAACGGCATTCCTACCGATGTACAATCCCCTTTTGGATACGGCATGGAGACGCCAGCGATTGATTAATTTTCAGAGGCCGTCTAGAAAAAAGAAAAAAATTGAAAAAAGAGAATCAGAGCGATCGCTAATAATAGATACTACTTTAAATACGGCAACTTTATTATTAAATACTTTTTCAAATGGAGAATCACTTCACTTGCGTTCATTTATTCAACAATCTTTTAAAAAGATAAGTCAACAAAATATCGCTCATTTAATTATTGATTTGAGGAGTAATGGAGGTGGCGATGTGCCAATTTATATAAAGCTTTTACAATATATTCGTCACACAAAATTTAAAGTGGCAGATACTGCTTATGCAGTTGCAAAAAACCTTTCCCCTTTTTCTACTAATATCAAGCAAGGGTTTTTTAATAACCTTACCCTTCTATTTCTAACTAGAAAACACACTGATGGATATTATCATTTTGGATATTGGGAAAGACATTGGTATCATCCTAAGTCCAACCATCATTTTAATGGTCAGGTGTATGTACTTACGAGCGGACCTACTTTTTCCGCATCTACTCTTTTTTGTAGTGCAGTAAAAGGACAGGAAAATGTAAAGTTGATAGGAGAAGAAACAGGAGGTGGATGGCACGGCAACAGCGGTATAATGATCCCTGATATTACTTTACCAATTACTAAATTACGAGTTAGGCTACCGCTATTTAAATTAGTTCAATTTAATCATGTTCCAAAAAATGGGAGAGGCGTTATGCCAGATATTTATATTCCGCCTACGCTAGAGGGAGTAAGAAAAAATATAGACAGAAAAATGCAGGCAGTAAAAGAATTGATTCGGGTTTCCAATATAGCAGATAGTAAAAATTTGGTTAACGAAAATTAAAATCATCCGCATCTTTCCAAAACGGAAATTTATTTCTTATTTCATTCAGCCACTCTTTTTGAAGAGTGATAGTAAAAATATCTTCTTCGTCTGCCATGTGATAGAGAACTTCACCTAAAGGATCAATCACTAAACTGTTTCCGCTGTGACTAATATTATTTCCGTCTACACCTATTCTGTTTACACCTATCACATAACATTGGTTTTCGATGGCCCTAGCGCATAGTAAGGTTTTCCATGCGTGGCTTCTTCTTTCTGGCCAATTGGCTACATAAATTAAAACATCAAATTCAGGTCTAACGTCATGAGCAGAATGAATTTCTTCCCCAATGGGTTTTTCAATTGGTGTAATTTTATTTCTAGCCCAAGCTGGAAACCGTAGATCATAGCAAATTTGTAAATTTATTTTCCAACCTTTAACGGATGCGATTAACCGCTTATTTCCAGCAGTGTAATGTTTATCCTCTTCGGCCAAACCAAACAAATGCCTTTTGTCGTAGTAACCGTATTCTCCATTGGGGAGCATCCAGATTAGCCGGTTATAATATTTACCTTCTTCTTCAATTATCACAGTTCCTGTTAAAATAATTTTATTAGCGGATGAAATCTCTTTCATCCATTGAATCGTTTCACCTTCCATTGTTTCAGCAAACAATTTAGGATGCATACTAAAGCCGGTAGTAAACATTTCTGGTAGTACAACAATTTCAGTTTTTTCTTGAAGGTTGTTTATTTTTTCCCCCAGCAACTTAAGGTTAGCGTTTTTGTTTTCCCAAATAAGATTGGTTTGCAAAGTGGTAATAGTAAGAGGCGCCATGATACGGTATTTGATAACAAATGTACAATATAGGTATTAACAAATCTTTCGTTTTATTTTATAATATCATTCACCACCTCCTGGATCAAGGAAGTCTCATAGCCCTTCAACATTAAATGGCTATGTAATTTTTTCTTTTTGATAAATATATTTTTTTCGCTTTTTAGGGATTTTAATTTTAGGTCTGCTAATTTAGACAATACGGTAAAGTAGTCTGAGTTATTAATAGCAGATAGGGCTTTTTTAATACAGTAGTCGCTGACATTTTTTTTCTTTAATTCATATTTGATTTTAATTCGCCCCCATTGTTTTATTCTAAATTTCCCGCCAGCAAAGTGAATTGCAAATCGCTCTTCGTTTAAAAAATTTTCTTCAATCAGTTTACTGATTATTTCTTCTGCGTCATAAGAGGAAAGCCCAAATTCATATAATTTTTCTTTTATTTCACTGTGACAGCGTTCTTGGTAGGCACAAAAATGCTTTATTTTGGGAAGGGCTTGTTGTGGAGTGAAATTTTGCAACTGCATAGGATACAAAATTAGCCGCAGGCAGATATAATCCAAGGTTTATTTCTAATCGACAACCAATTCATACCAGAAATCAGCCAATGTTAAATTCTTTACTGAACGAGGAAAGTTATTTTAATTTGGTTGAGTGATAACCACCCAACGAATAAGATATTTTTTATATATTTACGGGTTTATATTAGAGTTAGTCACATTGCGACGGATTGTTGATATTATCTTGTTTGATTAGCCACAAAGATTTTATCTTTGATAATATATAAATCAATATTATGAAGTTTATCGTTTCTTCTTCGGCCCTACTTAAACAATTACAGCTGATTAATGGCGTAATTAATGCCAATACCGTATTACCTATCTTAGAAGACTTTCTATTTGAGATTGAAAGAAATAAGTTAACCGTAGTAGCAACTGACTTAGAAACTGTGATGAAGGTTCATCTAGATGTGGAAGCTAAGGACAATGGTAAAGTTTGTATTCCTGCTAAAATATTAATGGATTCATTAAAGAATATTGCTGAGCAACCGTTGACTTTTACTATAGATAAGAATTTCGGAATTGAAATAACGAGTGATAATGGAAAGTACAAGGTGATGGGTGAAAATCCAGATAATTTTCCAAAAGAACCAGTAGCCGATGATGCAAATTCTTTTAAAATGACTTCTTCTGCTTTGGTATCTGCAATTAATAAAAGCTTATTTGCAGTAAGCAATGATGATCTTCGTCCGGCAATGACAGGTGTATTTTTTGAACTAGACAAAAAAGGACTTACCTGTGTTGCTACCGATGCGCATCGTTTAGTAAAATACAAGAGAAAAGATGTTAGCTGTCCAAAGTCGGATACATTTATTGTACCCAAAAAGCCACTGAATCTTTTAAAAAGTGCTATGCCTGATAATGATGATGAACTAATGTTATCGTATAACAGTAATCATTTATTTGTAAAGCATGGGGGAACAGAATTGGTTTGTAGATTGATTGACGCCCGATTCCCTGATTATAAAGTAGTGATACCCGCAGACAATCCTTATAAATTGGTTTTAAACAAAAATGATTTTCAAAGCGCGCTTCGCCGAGTGAGTATATTTAGTAATAAGAGCACCAATCAAGTTGCGCTTACTATTAGCGGAAGTGAATTGCAGCTAGCTGCCCAGGATATTGACTTTAGTTTTGAAGGAAATGAGAGAATGAGTTGCCAATATGATGGAGAAGATTTACAAATTGCATTCAATGCAAAGTTTTTGATTGAGATGCTCAATGCTGCTGAAACTCAAGATATCATCATTGAACTGAGCACTTCCACCAAAGCGGGTATAATTAAACCAACGGAAATGGATGAAAACGAAGATTTACTAATGTTGGTAATGCCACTGATGTTGAATAGTTAAAAAGCTTCAAAATTCTTTAAGATTTTTGAATTAGAAATAATATTGTGATATTCCAGGATTTGCCTTAGGCAAATCCTGATTTGTTTAAAGAAAAAACATTCTTCTGCCGAATCCCGAAGACTTCATCGTAATTTTCTGGACTATAAAATTTCTCTGAAAACTATATTCGTCTATTGATGAAACTGAGTAGATTATATCTGACTAAACTAGAGAAGAAATCTGCCTGTAGGGTTTAAATAGCTATTCTCATTAATTTTTGTGACCTTGTGGTCTAAATTATATTGATATGGTACTAATCATTCTGGGAATCATTCTTTTTATTGTTGCTACGGTTGTAGTAAAAAACAATTCTTCCTTTTCTAAATTTGAAAAGGTGGGCAAGACGATATCAATTGTATTAGTGGCACTTGGTATTATGAACTCTTGCGTTAAACAAATTGATGCGGGAGAGATAGGCGTTAAAATATTATTTGGGAGTATTCAAAAAGATGTGATGTTAAGTGGTTTACATTTTATAAACCCTTTATTGGATGTAAAAACGTTGGATGTAAAAACACAAAACTATACGATGAGCGGGGTACATGATGAAGGAGATAAGGCAGGAGATGATGCCATTAAAGTGTTAACCAGTGATGGATTGGAAGTTACAATTGACCTTACTGTTTTGTTTAGGGTAGTATCAATTGATGCCCCGAGATTATTAGGTGAAACAGGTGCCGATTATCGCGATAAAATTGTTCGTCCAATTACTCGTACAAAAATCCGAGACAATGCGGTCTATTACCAAGCAGTAGATTTATTTGGTTCAAAGAGAGATGAATTTCAGCAAAGAATTTATAAAACCATTGAGGATGACTTTAAGAAAAGAGGCTTAATGTTGGAACAGCTGCTAGTAAGAAATATCACTTTACCCAACTCTGTTAAAGCTTCTATAGAATCAAAAATTAATGCTGAGCAAGATGCAAAGAAAATGGAGTTTGTGTTACAGAAAGAAAAGCAGGAAGCAGAAAGGAAAAGAGTAGAAGCACAGGGTATAGCCGATTATCAAAAAATTATTAACACGGGCCTTACAAGTCAACAATTACAATATGAACAGATAAAAGCGATGCAGGCCTTGTCGCTAAGTCCTAATGCCAAAGTAATCGTAATTGGAAAGGGAGGCACTCCATTGATTATTGACGGAAAGCAATAAATTTACTTTTAGAGGATACCTTAAAACTCAATAGGAATGAACCTGGTAACAGTAAAAACATTTGACAGTTATTTTTCTGCTAATATTATTTTAACCAAATTACACGCAGAGGGAATTGAATGTTATTTGAAAGATGAATATACAGTAACATTAGATCCAATTTTATCGAATGCTATTGGGGGAATTAAGTTGGTGGTAAAAGTAGCAGATGAAATAGGGGTAAGAAAACTATTAGAGAATTACGAGTTAGATTATATAAATGCCGCAACTTGTCCTAAGTGTAGCAACAATAATTTTACATATATCACAAAACCGGGAGCAACCAATTATTTAACTGCAATGTTTACATGGATATTTTCGAGTTATGCGGTAGCACCGTATTATGTATATCACTGTGAAAATTGTGGTTATGAATGCGAGCGACTCCCCGAAAAATTTGAGGAGGAGCAGATTGATTAGATTCATGTTTACCAAATATTTTCAGTCAAATAGGAATACATAATTCCTAACTTTGCCCATATCAATTTTTTATAATGAATAAAATTGCACTTATACCTGCTCGTTATGCAGCTACTCGATTTCATGCTAAGCTGATGCAATTGCTTGGCGACAAAACCGTTATTCGGCATACCTATGATAATACAATGGCTACAGGCTTATTTGATGCTGTAATGGTGGTAACGGATAGCGATATGATTTATAATGAAATTGTTGACAATGGAGGTAAGGCAATAAAAAGTATTCGTGAACATGAAAGTGGAAGTGATAGAATTGCAGAAGCAGTAGCTGGAATGAATGTTGATATTGTTGTAAATGTTCAAGGAGATGAACCATTTGTAAAAAAAGAGCCGCTAGAAAAGTTATTAAATTTATTTGAAGGTGAGGCAGGTAAAAATGTCCAGGTAGCATCTTTAATGCAGGAGATGACCGACCAAAAATTAATTGAAGATTCAAATTATGTAAAAGTAGCGGTCAATAAAAATATGGAAGCATTGTTGTTTAGCAGAAGTGTTATTCCCCATCACCGCGACAAACAAACTACCCCAGTTTATTATGAACATATCGGCGTGTATGCTTTTCGTAAGAAAGCTTTGATGGATTTTACAAGCTGGCCAATTACTCCTTTAGAAGCTGTTGAAAAAATCGAATGTCTTCGATATTTAGAAAATGGAATCTCTATCAAAATGGCAGTGACGGATTATATGGGGATAGAAATCGATACGCCAGAAGATTTGATTAGAGCATCCAAATTTTTATAATTTACAAGGCGGCAGGCACCTATCTTCCATAGAGCCGCTTAAATCAATCCTCTTAAATGATGGAGTAGTTAATTAGCTCAAAAGAGGCATTAAATTTTTTTAATCCACTTCATTGCAAAATAGACAAGGCATATAGTAGCAATAAAAATAATAGTAGAAATTATTTCCCACTTGTTTAAGCTAGTTAACAACCATACAATCGAAGCAATTCCAATAAATGGTACAATGAATCCTCCGGGGACTTTGAAAGTTTTTTCTGATACCTCTTCTTTATTGCTTCTTAATTTAATGGTGGCTAAAATTACAGATAGATAAACAAGCAATAATGCTGCACTTGCCAATGTGGCTAGTTGTTTAAATCCTCCGGATATTGAAAAAATAAATATTAGCGAAGCGTAGGTAATAATTGCTAAATAGGGTGTTGCAAATTTAGAATGAACTTTGCTTAGAAATTTTGGAAACATTCCATCGTTGGCACAAGCAAATAGGGATCGAGGGGTAACCATTACATCAGCACTTACTCCACCAAAACAAGATAATGCAGCAGTAAATAATAACAGTGTTGTTCCCGCAGGTCCTATAATTTTTTCAGCTACTGCAGCCAGCGGAGCATTTTTATAGGATACAATCTCTGCGCCTAGAATACCTTGAGTTACTGTTTGCAATAATATATACACGATCAGTACTATGGCACCTCCAAAAAAAATTCCTAGCGGGACTGTTCGTTTTGGATTTTTGAATTCGCCACTTACACCAAGCGATGCTTCAAATCCTGCAAATGCGAAAAAGAGAATTAAAGTACTGTCACTAAATGTTTTTAGCGAAGGTGCATTTTGCCAATGCAGGTTATCAATTTTTATATGACTGAAACCAAAAATAATAATCCCAAGTATAGGGAATAGTTTTAGAATTGAAATTAGCTTAACAAAAATATTGGCTTGTTTAGTACCAAGAATATTGACGACCACCATTATTGCCATCAAGAGAAAAAATAGAAACCCACGAATGAATGGGTTTAATAAAATAGGCCAGAGAAGCGCTAAAGAATCAGCGATAATATTCATCATTGCAGCACTGGATAAAATACCCCATCCAAAAAAGAATAACCAGTTAATAATAAATCCAGGAAAATTTCCGAAAGCTTTCTCTACATAAGCATAAGATCCACCACTGGTAGTAATTTTTGCTCCAATTTCTGCATAACAAAGCATTATTGCAGCCATCATAATACTACAAAATATATATCCAAATACGCCAAAGGCACCCATTGAGATACCTATAATTGCAGGCAGTACAAAAATGCCTGAGCCAATTACCATGTTTACTATGGATAACGTGAGGCCTTGAATGCCTATTACTCTTTTTAAACCTTCTTCAGAGGTTGAAATAGGCATGGCTTTAAATTGTATTTTTTTATGATCAATAGATTTTAGAGTTCGCTATTTTATAAACTAATAACAATTTTAATTATACCTGCTAACAACAGCTCTTATTAAAAAAAGACAATTGTGATTTTGCCATTACCCAAATTTTATTTATTGAACTCATCTAAAGTTAAATAATAATGGAAAAATGAAACTCACAATAATAGTCCAAAGAATGTAAAAAGGAATAAAAGAAGCAATTGCATTTTCAACACTACGAGTGTCATTTTTTTTGAAAACAGTTTTAAATAGCTGGAACGATATCCAGGACAGGTTGGTTAACATCAATAGGTTTGCTCCTACAACGGCAAGCCTATTGGGGGAAATTCCCAAAGTAGAAATCCTGAATAAAATGGCAGAGAGGGCCATTCCGCTTACAATAACTGTTACTATTGAAAGAGCAAAAAGAATAAAGTCTCCTACTTTACTGTTATTTTGTTTAGATGTAGTTGCAACTGAAAATAAAATAATCGCTATCACTCCAATAAGTAAGCCATTAAAAAGCATTAAAAAATCTCTGTCATAATATAAATTTTTACCAGAAAATAAAATCGCTATTAAATAAACGATCACAGTAATTAAAACCAATGGACTGAATATTTTAGCAATTACGGGGGAAACTTTATTAACTAATTGAGGATTTGTCTGTGTTAGGAAAGTTCCTAGTATTGGAATGATGGGAAGACAAAAAATAACAATGTATTCAAAATAAAAGTCTTTTATATCAAAACCACTGACCGTAAAAAGCCCGATTGTAATTGCAGTAAGTGCAGCAGATGCAATTAAAATGAGACCAGACATAATTAATAAGTCACCATTGTATCTTAGAAATTCAATTCGTTTATGATGATTATTTAGGGCATTCCCACCGTAAGTAAATCCTACTACTGACCATAAAAAAATTGGCAAGTGAATAAGAGATAAATTTAATGTGTTGCTATTATTATTTGCCGGTAAGAGGTTGATGAAAACCAAGGCAATTAGAAAAATGAATCCGATAATTATAATTTTCTTTTTTGTAAGAAGATTTTTCCAGCTAAAGTAGGCTGCTAAAATTGAAAAAATGATTAGTGCAATATTTCTTGTATAAAAAAATTCCGAATCAATTTTAAAAAAAGAAGGAAAGGAAGCTAAGAAACCCGCTATTAAAGATAGAACCATTACAAAGATTAACTCTTTCTTGCTACCCCAGGATATTTCTGAACTTTGATAATTAAGCCTTTCATCCCAATATTGTAAAAGTTTATTTTCGTTGTATTCTGGGAAAAGTAAATTGAACTCAGTTTTGAAAGATGTTTTATTATCTCGATAAAGCTTTTCAAGCTGTTTTGGACTATCAATGTGAATTAATATTTCATTTTTCATTTCTTGTCTATTTTAAAATAAGATAAAATTGTCAACCGATTGGAAAGGTAGCAATATTTGAAATAGTCATCTAGTAACTCATCGTTAATAAAGTTACAAAAGTTGACGCAAAGAATAGGGGCTAGGCAGAATTTGAAAAATAAAGCAGCGAGGGGCTTAGAATAGAATTTATAATATTATTGTGATTTCCATTTTTCTAGTAAAAACCCCTCATTGCCATAGAGTGGATCTGTTAAGGGAATGCTTACTTTAGATAGATTTTGCATGATAGTATTCCTTTCTCCTTCTTCTAGTCCGGTTTTTAAGTCCCAACTATTTCCATCGGGGTATGCTCCTACAAACTGATAGTTGGAATGCTCAGTAATACTATAATGACCTACACCAGCTGGTATAACAATCACATCGCCAGTAGAAAGTGTAAAAACCTCACCATCGGTTCCGCCAATTTTTAATTGAACTTCCCCAAATCCTAAGCCGAGCACTTCATGTGTATTGCTATGGAAATGGTCGTAGGGTAAAATAGTAGCTCGCCAATTATTTAGCCAATTATTTTTTATGAATTGAGTCTCCAGCCATTCAGATGAATCTGCCAAGTTGATTACATTTTTATAAAGAATTACAGGAAGGTGACTATTAGGGATGATTCCATCGTCTTTAAAATAAAATGTATTGACTCCTTGCATTCGCTATTGTTAATTAGAATGAAATTTTATTTACCCGAATTCATTTTAAATAATTTCAAATAAAAAAGATGTTATTGAATTGCACTAATAAATTTTTGCATTTCTTCCATAGTGCCTACTGTAATTCTAGTCCACCTGCCTTGTTCCTCATAAATTTTAGTTCCTATGATGTTGTTGTTTTTTAGTTGTTCAAAAAAATCTTTTTTGAAGTTATTTAAAGAGAAGTAAATAAAGTTTGTATTGGAAGGAATGCAGACAAGATTTAATTTTTTAAGATTTTCAATCGTAAATTGTCTAGCATTTTTATTCAAAGACAAAGCTTCTAATACAAATTTTTCGTCATTCAATGCTGCTAGCGCAGCGGCTGTAGATGCTACACTTATACTACCACTTGCCCAAGACTTTAATTCGCTAAGCTGTTCAATAGTCTTGCTATTTGCAATTGCATAGCCAATTCTTGCACCCGCTAATCCATAAATTTTTGAAAATGTTTTTGCAATTATTAGATTTTTATTTTCTATTGCAATAGCGCTTAAAGATTCTTGATTAGTATAGTCAATATAAGCTTCGTCAATTAAAACTATCGCTTTTTTACTTGCCTCATTAATAAATTTAACTAGTTCAATTCTGTCAGCAATTGATCCAGTAGGATTGTTAGGGTTACAAATATATATTAACCTTGTATCTGATTGAATTGCTTTAAGCATTGCATCTAAATCA
The DNA here is from genome assembly GCA_945876095.1 of Chitinophaga pinensis. Lineage (GTDB taxonomy): Bacteria > Bacteroidota > Bacteroidia > Chitinophagales > Chitinophagaceae > Ferruginibacter > Ferruginibacter pinensis_E. Next base: position 89,407 of record CAMCMP010000006.1, on the reverse strand, counting down.
AGCTGCTTGCTTTTTGTAAGGGGGACAGTAATTTTTTTAAGCCCTAACTTTTCGGCAGCTTCTGTCCAATAAGAATAACTTGGGTCTGCAATTAAAAAGCTACCTTTTTTTGTAGATGATAATCTTGTTACTAAATCTAAAATTTCAGTAGACCCAGCCCCTAATAAAATATTGTTTGTACTAATATTATTTTTTTTCGAAACTGCTTGAATAAGATCAGTAGAGAGCTGCCAATTGTAACGATTACTAATATTTATATTTTCAGTCATAGCAGCTCTTGCTAAAGGCGAAGGCCCATAAGGGTTTTCATTCGAGCTTAACCTAATAGGCAAATTATTGGCACTATCCTTTGCTAACAAATCTGTAGGGGCTGATATAGCATCAAGGTTTGACAGTCCAATACCTGCAACACTGAGTCCAATTTGCTTTAGCCAATGCCTTCTATTTGATTCTAACATATTATAGAGTTTCTTTTGTTACTAGATGCAAGTACTGATTATTGTAATAAATATTTTAAAAAGCTCCTGTATCCACGTCTTTAATAAATTTAATAACGCCAGTCATAAAAACCTTTTGATCATCCCACATTGATAGATGACTTCCATTAGGGCAATAAAGGAATTGTCCTTTTTTCACCATCTTGCTTTGTTCTTCCATTGCTTTAGGATCCATTGTATCATGTTTAGCACCTACCATTAATGTAGGAACAGTTATTTCTTTTAATCTGTTTTTGATATCCCAATTAGCTAAGCGACCACTGATTCCAAATTCGCTCGGACCTTGCATCATTGTATATATTTCGCCATTTGCATGTTTCATAGAGCGGTTAAAGGCATCAGGAAAATCGTTTAAACGGCATAAATGCTCTTTATAAAAATTTGGCATAAGTAATTCCATATAGCGAGGGTTAGCAAAATCTTTTTTTGCTTCTAACTCTTTAACTTCAGCAAGAACTTCTGGTTTCATTTGTTTAGCAAGAACTTCTTCTGCATACTTTGCATATTCAGGAGCACTTGCTACCATGTTAGCTACTAACAAGCTCTTTAAGTTCTTTTGGTATTTTAATGCATACTCCATAGCTAAAATGCCACCCCATGAATTTCCAAGTAGGTAGAAATTATAACTGTCTGCTCCTATAGCTTGTCTAACTTGTTCTACTTCCTCAACAAAACGGTCAACTGTCCAAAGGCTGCTATCTTTAGGTTGATCGCTATAGTAAGATCCAAGTTGATCATATTCATAAAATTCAAATCCTTGTCTTTGGAAAAAAGTTTCAAAACACTCCATATATTCATGTGTCATTGCTGGACCACCATGAAGTAGAAGTATTTTTATTTTGGGATTATTTCCAAAACGTTTTGTCCAAACTTTAAAATCACCAACAGGTGTTTTAATGGGGATCATTTTTACACCAGCCGATTCAACAGAATCTCCATAATTAAAATAGTCATTTACTAACGGACCATTTGGAGTAGGATTTTGTTTACAGGAAGCAATCGTTAAAGCGATTGAAATAATAAATAGTAAACGCATAGATTAATTTTTAAATGTTAACATGAATTTTATAAAGTAACCAGTTAATAACTTTAATTTATTGGCATTGAAAGTTAAAGAAAAATCACTTCGCCAAACTTAAAATTATAAAAAACTTCTAATTTTTTAAAACATTTTACCCTCTCTCATCATTTAGAAAGATATTCTGAAATTAAACCACTTGCTAAAAAACGCTTGGAAAAGTAAGGATATTTAGGATTACGAATCAAAATTTAATTTTCATCAAATATAAATTTTGATATGCCATTTATCATCAGCTTACTTTTTCTTTATAATTATAAAAGTGATATCGTCGGGATTGTTTTTGCCACCTAGCCATTTATCTGCTTCCAAAATAAAAGAATTTTTAATTGCTTCGGCAGATTTAGTCCCAACTGATTCTAAATGATTTTGTACTCGATGATAATCATACATCTCATTTTGGGAATCGGGGGCTTCAGGTAATCCATCTGTTAACTGCATGAATACATCGCCTGATTCAAAATTTTTCTCAATCGTATCATACATTTCTTTTTTAAGTCCTCCAAGCGGCAGATTCGATTGTTTAATTTCTTCTACTTTTCCAGTTGCCGCCTTAAATAAATAGATGGGTGGCATTGCTGCAGAAGACATAGAAATTTTATTTTCATTGATTTCTACAATATTCAAACTCATTCTCAATGTGCCTAAATCAATGTTTTTCACTACTTCATTTAATTTTTTCAAAATCAAATCAGTTTTAGACTCTGTTATAGTATACAAACTTGCTTTTGTAACTGAGACCATTATACCAGAGGCTACCCCATGTCCAGTTGCATCACCACATATTGACAATAGGGCATTATTGGAAGTAGTAATAAAATCATAATAATCTCCTCCTACTTCAGTAGAAGTCTGAATATGTGTAGCAATGTCAATGTCTTCTCTTTGTGGTAGATTTTTAGGCAAAAACCCCAATTGTAAATTTTTGGCTGCTAGTAATTCATTGTTTTTCCTTGCTTCTTCTAATTTACTGAATTTACGTTTTTGGACAGATTTCTGAATAAGTACTATAATTACAATGGACATTATGAATAAACATCCTATGATAGCCAATAGTTGCTTTGATTTCTTTTTCTGCTCATCTAGTGCATCATTTTTTTCTTGTTCATTCAACGCAAAATTTTGAGCTTCATAAATATTATTTCTACTATATAAACTGTCATTAATATTTTTTGCAGCTTCGAAAAAATGATAGGCCAATTTATCATCTCCTTTGGAGTTATATATTTTTGCTAAAATATAATAGGTATTTAGGACGCCTTTAGCATTATTATAGTTTTTTGAAAACTCAATTACCAGATTACAATATTTCAAACTTGAATCAGGGATGTTTAATTTTTGATACGCATCAGCGATACCAAAAGCGGATTCAATCGCACCTTTTATTCTTTTAATATGTAATTGAATAGGCAATGCTTTTTTATAGTTGTTGACGGCTATTTCATAATTTTTTAATTTAAGATTTAGATTCCCGTCAATTATATAAGGATATCCCCATTGTTTTAAATAGGGATATCGCAAATTGATCTTCATAATAGTTGGCATCATTTTTTTTGCCTCCTCCAAATTGTCATTAAGGATACAAACATTAGCGTATTCAGTAAGTCTACTTCGCGTCCTATCGTCCAAAACTTTATTTAAAGAAGAATTAGGGTCAAGTATTTCAGCATCAATTCTTTTTAAATATTCTTCAGATTTAGCTTTGTTACCAAGGTTGGCGTAAATATAGGCAAGTAAAAAGTAGTTACGATTAAAAGGATTTTTGCCATTAAAGGGATCATTAAGGTTTGGCTTAAATTCACTATTTTCTACATTAATTTTTCTATATTTTAAATAATCAAAAGCATGATATAGTGCAGAAGTGTAATTGGCTGTAAAAGTATTTTCAGCTGTTGCATAAGCAGAATAAACACTTTCAAGGAGATTAGTGTTATTTATTTCTTTTGCTAAATCTTCAGCTTTTTTTAAAAACATTAAGGATGAGTCTGAATTCCAATTTACTAGGTTATAAGCTATGTTAAGGGAAACCTTCGTTTTTACAGTTTTATCTTTTGTGTTTTCTATTTTTATAAGAGAATCCTTAATGCTAAAATCTGATTGTGCCTCTGTTTGTAATTGAGTCAGCAATGCAAAAATTAATAGTACTCTTTTTAAAAAATTGAAATTTTTTTTCATAAAATATATTTTTATGTAGTATTTGTCTAGTGGTTTTGCAATCCAATTTTAGGCGGTGGCCGATTCTTTAATAATTTCTCTACAAATTTTACCTACTCATTAGTCAAAATACTAAGTTCAGTCTTTTAAGGGAAAATCATTTTAAATTAGGAAACTTTATTTTTCTTAATAGACTGGCCAATATAAAATATAATAGGAATCAATACTATTCCTAAAGTAAAGGGCAAAAAACCCACCCCTAATCCATTTGACACACCACTGCTTGTGAGATAAGTAAATAGTATGATATGAGAAAAAATAACCAATAGGGATATTTTTAAAACTCGCAACATTCTTGTCGCAATGGTGTATTGTTTTTCAGCGTTGTCCTCAGTTATTGAATTGATATAATTAAATGCGTGAGGATGTTGATTCAATTTTGTTAAACCGAAATATAGTAAGGTCGCTATAATTGGCAAAATTAAAATAGTCAATTTATTTCCGAAACCATCCGGTTTGCCTGAAGCATTGAAGTGGGTGGGAATAATGGTAGGCAGTTTAAAATAAACAAAAAGGGTTAATCACCATATAATTATAATTAGTAGCTTACCAATTGACTCCAATATTTTGTCAAGCGGAGAAAGTGAAACATTGATTTTAGGTCGGGTTTCCATTTTTCAAGGTTTAGTTGACTCTTTCTTTAATTGAATTTTTATTTACGTTTTCCAATCTCAATGCCAACAAATTCAAAATAGCTCCCTTTCAATTGATATAAAATATTTTTATTACTTACTTTTCCATTATTATCAACAACCGGAATGTAAATGATATTCTTTTTTTCATCATAGCTAATTAATTCTAAAGGACGTTCAGGCCTATCAACCACACTGAAAAAGTCAAATTCTACACTTATTTGATTTAACTTTTTTGTTTTGGTTTTGAAAAGTTTAATGGTATCAACTAATTTATTTCCTTTAATGCTGAAAGTAGAAATTTCTTGCATCATACTTTTATTTGAAAAAATACCATTGGTAATTGCAAGATAAAAAGACTGATTATTAATTGGCACTGTAATAATTTTAGAGCAAAAGCTTCCTAGATCGCCTTCTGCATATTGCGGTAAGCTAGAAAAAACTTTACCATTGCTTTTCCATTGATAAATAGTTTTAAAGATGTGCATTGATCCACCTGTCCAAGAATCCCAGCTGTATATTCTAAAATTTTTATCGCCCGAAGTTTTTATCCAGCAAATATTGCTATCAATAATATTCTTAAAAGAGTAATCTATTGTTGTTGGATTTTTTTTGATAAATTGGGCAAATTCATTTTCAAACTTTTCTGCATAATAGCTTACGCTATCATAGTTTTCTTGAGGAAAAGAAAGAAGCTTTGAGTAAAGTTTTATAAACTGAATCTCATTTGACAAGAGATCGTTTTTCTGTGAAAAACTTTTGTTAACTAAAAGGAAGGAAAGCAATAAAAGTATATACCTTAAATTTCGAAACATAATCATAATAGGGTATAATGACAGTTAATTTATAGCTAATTAACGCTTTGTGATCGATTTTATGAAATTATGGCATTCTCAGTTGTATAATTTCTATTTTCATATATGGATAATAAGGTAAGATTGATAGCTTTGAATGTACCTCCTCAATATCATTCCCAACAACAACCATGAAAATTCCAGACATATCCAATTTGATAAAAGTATCTACTATTGTTCCATTTTCTTCTAATTCTTTTACTAGAGCCTGTTCTTTAGGCAAAAGTGCCATTCTGGTTTCAGTGTCTAATCCTTCTAATAGGATATTAAGCATAAATCTTTTCATTACTCTAATCTTTAGTTTTATTTATAATTTCTCTGTGCGCTCCGTTCCAAAGTTCTATACGCTTTTGTAAAGATACAATTGTTGCCCTTTCGGCTTCTTCCCAAAATATTGGATTGGTCCCGCATAGGTTCGAAGTCATTTGTAATGCTAGATGACTATGGTGATCACCGTCAACCTCTATGTGCCTTTCGAGGTAATATTTTAAAATTGAGATGTCATCTGGGAATTTGCTATGAATATCATTTACCATTGAAATAAACATTCCAGGAATTAAATCCTCGCGCCCAAAAGTGAAAATGGCTGATTGTAAATAATCTTTGTTACTTCCAATAATTTTAAATGTCAAGTCAACAAAGTCTTTTGCTTCTTTTGGGGTTTCTGAACTTTTAAATGCTGAGCTGAAGTCGCCGGTATTTTTCAATATTTCTGTAAATGTTTCAATCTTTGAAATGTCAGCTCCACATTGTATCATGGCATCAAGATATATTTCAAAATGGCTTTTTCTAATGCCGTTTAAGTCAACATCTGATTCTTCCCCCACAACAATTTCGTTTATAAGGTGCCTTGTATCTGCCGAACCTTTTGGGAACCAAGGAATAGTGGTGCAGGTTAAATTGTTTTGTAAAATTTTTAGCAAAGACATAAAATCCCATACAGCATATACGTGGTATTGCATAAATATTCTTAAGTCATCTATGTCTTTAATTGATGAATAGACTGGATGATTAATTATCTCTTGTCTTAATGGTTCTATGGATTTTCTGATTTTTTCAATTTGCTCGTTCATCGCTGATGGTAAATATTTTTTTTAATTGTGTTTATGTTTTTCCAAATCGTTTTTATAATTGAGTATCGATTTTTTAGTTGCTCTGTCGATCGTTTAATCCTTTTCCTTTTAAAATGTTTTCTCTATATTTTTCAATTCTGTTTATTTTTGATTGAGTGCCTTTTGGTTGCGAAAAATAAATTATATAACCTCTTTGACGTCCAGCTGTTAATTCATAAAATGCTTTTTTAAATTTCAAGTCTTTGCTGAATTCCACCATTAGTTCTTCAGGAATTGGCTCTGGATTTTTATTAAAGGTTACCTTCCTTCCAGAATTTTCAATTTCAATAGCCTCATTAATATAAGCCTTTATTAAGCTAGTTTGTCGAATGATTTGCTTTGAGTCAGCATATTTTATCATTCTTACTGACTGAGAATTTTCTCCGTGCGCCGTCAAAAGCTTTTCTTTGTCTTCTAATAATATACCCTTAAAAAAGCTAATACATGCGTATTCTTTGAAAGCTATTATCATTAAGATATTTTTATTATTGAACGTATAACAAGGCATCCCCCACTTTAGTTCTTCGATTAATCCACTTTTTATAACAATTTTTCTAAGCTCTTCTAGTTCATTAATCCAATTATTTACTTTACACTTCGGAGTACCTCCGTATTTGCAGCGCATGCAACCATCCACTAAATATTTATCAACTTTCGGATTCATTTTATTTTTAATATAATTTATAAACAGGCTAGGTGTAATTGGTTTAATACGAACGCCGGACCAATATTTACTTTTTAAGCTGAAAAATTCTTCCATAACTTAAACAACGCCATAGCCATTCCAATACACCATAGTTATATTTTTTAAGCCACCATTTGCTAATAAAAACCTGGCTAATAAAAATGACACAAGCTGTTACTAAGTACCATTGTAAAGTCCAATTTGGTTTTAGGTAAATGAAAAGTACAAACGAAATAATATTTTGTATTAAATAATTTGTAAGAGTCATTTTACCGATTGCTTGTAAATTCGATAAGAGTTTTTTTACTTTTCCAGATACATAAAACCAGATAATACCCGAAGAAGTAAAAACCATAATACATAGTTTTTCAGGATAATAGATATTGTAGTAATCATTTAATTTCCATTCAAATTTTTCAATATAAAACTGAAGAAGATATAGTGAAACTGATAAGAATAAACTTATTATTAAAAATCTATTTAATAATTTCAAATTAGTTTGTAATAGTAAAAGGTAATTACTACGGTGCAGAGCAACACCAATTAAAAGGCAACCTAATTGAATTAAGTGAAATATGATGGAATAACTTAAACGAAGCATCCATTGGTATCTCATAAAAAAATTAGCTTTTATATGATCTGTCAAATTATTGTTATTATATAGTTGATAAAAGTTATCTCGTTCTTTAGGAAGGAATAATAAATGATGATTTCCCAAATAGGATTGTAAAAAAGGAGTTAATAATAAAATGGATAATCCAATAATAAAAACTGATTGGCAACTAAAGTTGTAAAAGAGTAATAATATAAATCCTAAAAGCGCATAGTCATGGAGAATATCTCCTCCAAAAAAGATTGTATTGATAATTGCAATTAATAATAGCCAAATCATTCGCTTTACAAAGAATATATAATTGGGATGACCACTGCCACTAATATTTTTAAGTAATACTGAAAACCCATATCCAAACAAAATAGCTAATAATGACCAGCCTTTAGAACCTAAAATAATTTCGGATGTGTTTTCTAAGATCTTGCTGAAATTGTCTGTTTCGTTTTTTAGTCTATGATTGTTCCAGTTATAGATTGTTATATAATTAATTATGATGACACTAAATAAAGCCCAGCCTCTCAAAATGTCAATGATTGGCATTCGTTGATTGTCTGCGATAGGGGTCTTTTCTGTCATAGATAAATTATAATATAAGCGGTAGCGTTTTAACTAAGCAATTCCTAGGCAAAATTAAACCTATTATTAAGGATAGAGCAGTATCCCTCCTTTTGCTTGATTATTGAAGTTAATACCAGATAGTTTGTTTTCACTTAACCCAGATGTGGAGTTAGTTTGGCAGGTAATAAATAATATAATTGTTAAAGGTGAGAACGTTACAATTGTTTTTATCATCTTGATTTATTCTTTTCCCAACTTAAATTAATTTAATAGAAAACAACTAATCACTCTATTCAATAGATTATTTATTTTTCAATAATTTCCATTGCTACTCGAAATCCAATATCTGCTTGCGGCTTCGTGTAATTTTTTTCACTATCAATTCTAACATTGTAAGCAGATTCTAAATAGCTGCCTCCTTTTGCAATACCATTTTCACTTGTCATCTCGGCCACATTACCGCACATGTTATATAATCCGAATGAATTAGGATAATATGATTTGACTGGAACTGTTATGAAAGAATGATTGTCTGTATTCGGCACTTCATTAAGTTTCTTTGAAGTAGAATCATAGATAAATGATGTGTGGTTAAAATTGCATAGAAATTGCTTTCGATTGTTTTGAATAAAACCTGTTCCCCAGGTATATACTTTTGAGGAATCCGAATCTCTAGCAGCAAATATCCACTCCTCTTTTGTCAATAACTTGAAACATACTTTTCGAAATCTTCTTTTCGGCTCTTGATTGTATTTTTGAGTTAACCAATTACAATATTGATTTCCAGCTTCAAAACTAATCCCAACTACTGGATAATTGTCATAGCTTTCATTGCGAAAATAATATTTAATAAATGGCTCGTTATTATTCGATGGAGTCCTCCAGCACAAGGTATCAGGTAAACAGATTTGATAGATAGTTTTTTGATTCGAATTCATCAAATCTGAAAGAAAATTTCTATACTGCAAGTTTGAAACTTCACATTTGCTGACATATAAGTCTCCTTTAATTTTAGCATATTCTTTTTTAAAGTCTTTACCATCGAAAGGTTCATCTTTATTTATTGAAAAAGAGGTTAAAGCATAAATAAAAAGAATAAAAAATATTTTTTTCATATAAAAAATTTATTACCAGCTTAGACGTTCATTTGAAATCTTCAAAATCTTTTTTAGTTTTTTGAATTTGAAATCCACTCATTATAGGTCATTTCAAATTTAATTTCTTTTGGTCCGTGAGTACCAACTTCTTTCCATCCAGCTGTTCTATAAAATTTTTCTGCTCTTGTATCAAAAGCTGTCCCTAACCAAACTTTATCTTTTGTTTGTGCAAAATACCATTCCAACATTGTTTTATGTAATTTTTGTCCTATTCCCTTTCTCTCAAACCTTGGGTCTAAAAATAATGCCCAAATATTATTTTCTTTCAAGTCGGCAATTGCAAAGCCTACAATTTCTTGATCTATTTCACATACCCAACCTTTTCCTCTTACTAAAATAAATTCTTCACAATCTTTGTCTGATACTAAATTAGGGTCAGAAAGGGTATTTTCAATTACAGAATTTCTTACAATTTGAATTTGTTTTATGTCTTCAATATTAGCTTCTCTAATAATCATTATTTAATTTAAAAAACGTCCATAAGAATTTAATAACTATTGATAAAATCCTGTCTATAATCAATAGGATCTAGGTAAAGATCTGCACTTATTTTCAAAAAAGTTCTTTATGAATAACGCGGCTTTAATATATAGAATATGTATTTTAAATTTCCCCCAATCTATTTCTAATGTCTGTCTGAATTTTATTTCAATAAACCTGTGCTCCACTGTAAGGCATAAATTGTTTTGTAATATTTAGCTTTTAATTCAATAAGTTTTCGTTCAGTTTCTAAAACTTTATTTTCTCTTGAATTGATTAAAAACAAAGAGCTTTCACCGTTTCTAAAGAGGGTTTCTTCTGCTTTCAACAATTTCTCAAAATTGGTGAGCATACTTCTGTTCAGTAGAACTTGGTTTTTTAAAGTTATGAATTCGTTATAATAATTTTTTACCTTTAATTCTATATTTAGTGATTTTTGACTTCGTAAAATTTGCGTTTCTTCTTGTTTAAGCTTTACTTTTTTATATTCGCCTCTGCCTTTGGAAAAAGGAAAGGGCATTTCTAATTTTAAACCATATTGATAATTGTTTTGAAACAATAACCCTTCGCTTACAAAGGCATTGTATCCTTTACTTAAATGGTTGTATTTAAAATCAAGTTTGGGGAGTAGTTCTTGAAATTTTAATTTTTTATCAATTCCCAGAACATCTAATTTTTGTTTGTAAATCTGCAGTTCAGGATGAAATTGTGCAGCATTGACCAATAATTCAGCCAAATTGAGTTGGGCGTTTTGAATATTTATTTCATTGTCCCAGCCTTTTTGTGGAACAACGTTTTCGGGTAATTGATAAGGATTGTTATTGGATTGCCATAAAAAAGCACTTAATTCAAGGCATTCATTTAGAAATTTTAGCCAAGATTCATTTTTCTGAAATTCAAAACTTTGATTTTGAGACATCGCTTCTACAGTATCTATAGCCGGGCGCTCACCATATTTAAAAGTATTTTTTACCATTTCAAAACGCTTTTGGCTTATGGTAAGATTTTTTTGAACAATATTATAAGCTTCATACGCATTTACCCATTCCCAAAATTGTGAGGCAGCTTCCATCAAAATATTATTTATAATGGCTTGCTGTTCGGTTTTAGCCATTTCATTATACAATTTTGCTTGTTGGAGGTAGGCTCTACGTTTATCCATCACCAAATTCTTAATCAAGGGAATACTGATGCCAATATAACTTGATTGTCCCAATGTTTCTGAAGGGTCAAAACGATTGCCCGATAGGTTTTCCAATCCAGCCGAAACCTCAATCCCATACCATGTAGGTATGGTAATATTAGGATTAGTAAAATCATAATATGGTGTGTTGGAAAATGTTTTATTTGAAATGATATTACTAATTATTGGATTGAATGCACCGCGAGCAATGGAAATATCGGCATCGGATTTTTGAATGCCAATTTTTGATAATTTCACTACGGGATGATATTGCCTTACGATTTCTAAAAACTGTTCCACATTGAGCGATGAACTATTTTTTTGAGAAATGGCAATGGAAGAATAAAATAGAAGAAGAAAAATAATTAGATACTTTTTCATTACTTATATTTTTTATCTTTTTGCTTAGGTATATAAAATTCGACAGGAAATCCGTTGATATTTCGCCATAATTCATACCATATTGGCACGTCATTTAGGAGTAAAATAGCATGAGAACCCGCCCCTATTTTCAATTGTTGTGGCCATTTTTTTATAGTATTATCTTCTGCCACCAACACTCGAAATAGCCCATTTTGTCCAATGGTATTTTCAAAAGATACTACCTTTCCTGCAAAGGTACCATAGCTACCATCTGGCCATCCACTAAACACAATAGCGGGATATCCATCAAAGGTAAAACGAACTGATTGCCCTATATTTATCAAAGGTAAATCCATTGGTTCAACAAACATTTCTACGGCATAATCTACTCTTGTTGGCACAATTACAGCAATGGCTTCACCTTCTTTTAATATTTCACCAATTCCCGATTTATTGGCTTGTACTATTTGCCCGTCCTGCGAAGCGGTTACGATATACATTCCATTTCTGATAGTGTAATTGCTTACTTGATTTTCGAGTTTGGCTACATCAGATTCGGTTACTGCTATTTGGCTTAAATTCTGAAATTTATCGCCTTCTGCCTTATTCATTTTTTCGGCATATTCTTGCTCTACACCATTTTGCTCTATTCGAATATTAATTAGTTCTTGTTGCGTTTGGGCGATTTTATTTTTAGTTGTTATTTCTTTTGAAGTAGCATTTTGATATTGAATGTTTCGCTGTTGCAATTGAGTTTGAGAAACCAAATCTTCTTCATACAATTTCAACTGCCTTTCGTATTGGTTTTTGAGTAATTTAGTTTCGTTTTGATTGGCTTCCAATTCTGCTTTTTCGCCTTCTAATTTATTATTGAGTTGACCTATTTTATTGTTCAATTGCTCAATTTTTAATTTTTTGGATTGAGCCAAGTTGCCAATTTGCATTTCGGTTGTGCCTATTTTCTCTTTGTAATAATCGATGCTTCCCTTTTTTGCATTTACTTGACTTTGTGTCCTGGCTATTAAATTAGGGTCTAAATAATCTTCTTTTATTTCAGTCAAAATCAAAATGGTATCACCTTTTTTTATAAAATCACCTTCTTTAACTTTCCATTGACTAATTCTGCCAGGTATAGGGGAATTTATTTTTTGCGGACGTTGCTCTTGTCTCAAAGTGGTAATATCACCATTGGCTTTGATATTTTGCGTCCAGGGCAAAAATAGTATGAGTGCACATAAAAGGATAAACCCTCCAAAATAATATTTTACCCTTGATTTCCGATCTGATAAATAAACAGCATCGTAAGACTTTAAAAAAATAGTTGACTTGCTCATCATGCTTTTGTAAATGTTCCGTTTTCGATATTAAAATGTACTGTACTTTTTTCTATAAAATTTTTGTCATTGGTAGAAATAACAACGGTACTATTTTTTGAAATATCAATTATATAGTTTTGAATTTTAGTTATAGTTGAATCCTCAAATCCTACCCATGGCTCTTCTAATATCAATAGTTGAGGGGTATTGATTAAGGCTCTTAACAATAAGATTTTTCTAATTAGCGATGAGGGTAATTTTTGTCCTAATGGGTCTAGTTGCGTTTCAAAATAGTTGGGGAAAGATTTTATAAAATCTTCAAAACCCAATTTTTTAGACAAATCCATAATGCGTTCTATTTTAATTTCCGTTCTTCCTAAAACAATATTTTCATAAAGAGAACCTTCGAAAAGGTCTTGTTCGTATAATAATATCCCCATTTTTGTTCGGAGGTTTTCTAATGAATAATTTTGTAGCGGAATAGCATTGAATGCAATGCTTCCATTAAAATGCATATAAGAGCCCGTCAGTAATTTCAGAAAAGTAGATTTTCCACTGTTTTCTTTACCCGAAATACAGGTGATGGCATTGGCAGGTATTGTTGCAGAAATAGAATTAAATATTTCTTGATTGGCATCGTACGAAAAACTCATTTTGTCTAATGTAATAACGAGTTCGTTTGATTCTAATTTAAAGCTTTCCTCTTTTTCAATTGGATTGTTTAATACTGAATCTAGTTTTACCAATCCAGTAATTACATCATATACATTTTCTAAACTGGATATCAATTTTTCCATTGAACTGATAGTAGTTAAAATTATGATTTCAGCAGCTACAAATTGCCCTATCGTTATCAATTGATTAAACAATAAATAGGATCCTAACACAAGCATCAGTGCAGTAACACATACTTTAAAAAAAACAAGGGATTTGAATTGTAGTAATAAAATTTGGAAATGAGCCGTTCTGGCATTAAGGTATTTTAATAATTTTTCATCTGTTTTTATTAAATTTAAGTGAGTGCCTTGGCTATATTTAAATGATTTTATTACCCGCCCCATTTCTTCAAGCCATGACACTACTTTGTATTTAAAATTACTTTCTTCAATGCTTGTTTCTATCCCTTTTTTACTCGTCACTTTAAAAATGATGAAAATAACTATGAGTAGTATGGATGAAAAAACAATAAAATAGGGATGGTAAAAGGAAAGTATTAGTAAACCAAAAATAATTTGAATCGTTGCTGAAGGGATATCTAAAAGCAATTTTGAAATTCCTTTTTGAACATTAAGTACATCGAAAAATCGATTTATTTTTTCAGGTAAATAATAATGATCAATATCCTTTAAATCTAATTTTGGGATTGTCTCTGCAAATGAAAAAGCATAGCGAACAAAGATTTTTTGTTGAATTTTTTCAATAATCTTCATTTGATTGATTTGCAAATAGCCCACAATTAGAACAGCAATAATGATAATAAATATCAATAAGTATACAGATGTAACCATAGTGGCACCTAATACAAAACCTAAAATAGCCTGAATGCCAAGTGGAAGACTTAGTTGTATAATCCCATTTAGGATAGCATAAAAATATACAGAAGATATTTCACTGCGTTCTATTTTTATCAAATCAAGTATTTTTTTATATCTATATTCTTTTTGATTTGCCATTTTAGATGTATAAGTCATGAAGGTACGAAAATAGTTTTAAATAATAGTAATACTATTTTATATAATTGTTAAACTATTATTAAAATAATAAAAGCTATCTTGAAACAAACAATTACTATCTTTATTAAAACGAAGAAATGGAATTTCAAGTAAAATTTGATATCAACGAAAAAGTTTATTTACGAAACCCCGAAAGTAGCGAAGTGGGAAAGTTAATGGTTAAAAAAGCCATTGACCTTATTTATTTGCTGGGTTTCGAGCAATTTACATTCAAAAAATTAGCTGCAGAAATAAATAGTACAGAGGCTACTATTTATAGATATTTTGAAAATAAGCACAGATTGTTACTGTATATTCTTAATTGGTACTGGTGTTACATGGAATTTTTGGTTACGTTCAAATTGGAAAATGTGTTGGACAAAAAAGAAAAATTGAAAAACATTGTTCATTTACTTACGCATGAATTGTCAGAAAGCGCTAGTCAGTTTGACTATAACAAAAAGTTTTTAAACCAAATTGTGATAACAGAAAGTAGTAAAGTTTATTTGGTAAAGGAAGTAGCAGAGATCAATAAGAACGAGGTGTTTAAGCCCTACAAAGATTTATGTTCAAAAATTGCAGAAGTTATCACCCAGTATAATTCTAGCTATAAATATCCGAGGTCGTTGAGTACCACTTTGATTGAAACTTCCCATCATCAACAGTACTTTAGTGTTAATTTGCCTAGACTTACCGATATTTCAAGCAAAAACAATGCAGAATACACCAGTCAATTTATAGAAGAGTTGTTATTTAAGGTTTTGGGATAATTATTTTTTTGATGCTTATTTAAAAACACAAAGCAATTATCTTAAGAAATGATGTGTTCATTTATTAGGATCTTAGGCTTCCTTCTTTGTTTAATTTCGAACGCTTACTATCAAATAGTTTTGAACTGTATTTCTTTGCAAATCGCATGAATTTGTAATTTTTGGGTGATTGTTTCTCACATCAACTGCATTGTAAAACTAAATATATTAAGCAAAATAATATTTTACAAGTAACGATAAATCTGAAAGTACTGATATTAATCAGTGGGTTGATAGTATTGAGTCATTTAATTAGATTTCGCAAGTTCTATTTTTAAGCTTCATATATTTATAAAACTTAAAAATAAAGAAAATGGAAAATTTACTTTATGTAATTGCCGTGATACTAGTAATAAGTTAGGATGTTGGATTTTTCGCATATAGTTTAGGAGGGATTATTTATATTCTACTTGTTATTGCAATTAAATCTTTAATATTTAGAGTAATCCAAGGCAATAAAGTTTTATAGAATTAGATTTAATAGCAGCCTTTCATTTTATTGAGAATTACTATTTTACTTGATGAAATACTCCTTTTTCTATGCAGTATTAATTTCACAATTTCAACTTTATAAGTATCGTTTTATTCTTCAATTTCATTACTCTCTTTAATTTCTTCTGCTAACTGCTTTTCAAATTTATTATGAATGAAAAGTATTAAAAGTCCAAATAAGATAGCAGAAACAATTAATATAGTATTAATGATACCACTAACAGAAAAAGAAATTCGAATTAATATAGTTGAAATGATAAAGCCAGAGTTTCGAATGACTTTATGAAATTCATCTGTATGAAAAAATGAAAATAATAATAATATTACATCAGCAATAATCAAAATATTAAAGAACTGTTCAAAGAAAACATTATTAATATTCTTAAAAGAAATTGAGTTGTTTACAACTGGTTGAAATATACCAGTACTCCAGTTTATGAAAGAATATATTGCAATAATTAATAGTAAGGGGACTAAAGCTGTCGCCATCCATTTTTTCGCATTTATAAATTTTGAAATACTCAAATTATGGTTTTTACTATTTTTAATAGTTCTATAAACTTTGGTTCTTTGAATATGGAATAGATAAATCAAATAGAATAAAAATAGCGATGCTACTAAGTCATAGGTAAATTGCAAATCATTTTTAATGCTAAACCAATCTGACGAGAGAGATAAATCCGAAAGATCTTTAAACAGCCTTCTAATAATGATGAGTGCAATAATTTCATATTGCTTTGAGATATAGATAGAAGTTGATTTTGGGAGGTAATAAATTAAAAGATATACCTCGTAAACCAATATAAAGGAGAAAGGAGTATAAATAGCTGCGATAGGATTTTTTAATAAGTTTGAAGGTTCACTAATAGAAATAATATTAAAATGCAATAATCCAATAACTAATAAGTGAAGAATAAAACTTGCTAATGCAATCCATAAGATAACCTGTTCACTCTTTTCTTTGGTTTTTTGCGAAAGAAGTTTTTGATAAAGGTTTTCCAAGATTTTTGATAATGCCATATTAATTTCTTTTGTATAAATAATCTATTGTTTATTGTAACTGGTATTTTTAAAATGACCTCAAGCGAAAAGTACAGTTGTAGTTTTGAAATTCATTCACCGCTTTGCCCTGAACTACCGACCAATAAAGATTAAAAGTATAATATAATAACCAAAACCCCAATAAAAACAGGTCCAGCCTTAACTAAAGAACAGGGTTGCAAACAGCCGAAGTTCGAACGCATAGCTCTGATTGGTTAAAAACTTTATGTAAGTGACTCTATTTTTCTCGTTAAATGATTGTTTTTGTTTCTAATAGTACAATGTTTCCGAGCCGATCGAAAGCCATTTAGTAAATAAGCACTTGAAATTTTCAAAGCATTAGAGATCAAAAAAGTAAAACTTTTCAGTTCCTCTCAATCTATCATAACAAACAATTATTTGTCAAATAAGTTTAAACATAACAACTCTCTTCGAAAATCTGTTTAGGTTTAATTGAATAGTTCAATATGAAGCCAAATTGAATAGCAAAATTTACAACAAGGGTTACTTCTTTCCAGCTTTTAATAATACGTATGTTAAAAGTATAAACTTCTCTTTCAAAGTTGTATCATAGTTATTAGACTTTACTGCGCTAAAACTCAACAATAAAACCAATAGTAGGAGTAAACTGTGCTTCATTATTTTTTAGCAATACCGGTATGGCATTACTGCCATCAGCTTTAATTGATAAGCCGTTAGTTGTAGCAAATGCAGTATTGTCTGCTGTTCTTTTAAAAGTGTATGAAGGTAGTGCAACGCTTTTTGCGGCATACCAGTTGGTAATGTCTAAAAACAAATCAAAGGTTGTTTTTCTAAAATTCCATTTCTTATCAATTCGAATATCACTACTATTAAAGCCTCCTAAACGAAGGGTGTTTAATTGTGTATAGTCATATATTCCTTGTCCTTGAGAAAGATAATTTGTTCTTGAAGCAACCTCATCAAACTGTGTGTATGGCGCACCACCCTGATATCGGAATTTTAAACCCAGCTCCCAGTTTCTTGAAAATTTATAACCTAAGGTGGCACTTACTAAATGCTCATTATCCCAACTGCTGGGGACCAAAATATTATTAGCACCACTGTATTTGCTTTTGTAAAAAGTGTAGGATAGTATTCCAAAAAATCGGTTGGTTAGTTTTTTTTGTGCAAATATTTCAAAGCCATATGTATTGCCTTTACCATTGGTTATTACAGCTTCGTTACCCAATATATTAAAATCGCTGCCTAGGTTGGCTAAGGATATTCCATTGCGTATAGATACAGGAACGTTGTTGTATTTTTTATAAAAACCCTCTAAGGTAAATCGTAATCCATCGTTGGGTAAATATTCAATACCTGCAACATAGTGGTCGCTTTTTTGGTATTTGCTATTCTTATTTACTAGGGTATTGTTGTTATCTGCAAAACCTAAAATAGTATAAGGAGCTAATTTGTAATAGCTGCCAATTGAAGCATTCGCAGTCCATTTGTCTGCCAGTACATAGCTGAATGAAATGCGTGGAGATAGAGTTTGTAATGGGTTGTTTGCGTCGGTTGTAAAATTGTTCATATCGGTGCGCAAACCACCACTTACTCCCAATCTGTTATCAAAAAAACGCTTGCCTACTTGTGCAAATGCTCCGTATTTTAAAAAATTGTTTAAAGGACTTTTAAAATTTATGGAAACATTTGGCTGAATGATAGTCCCTATATCGTCTCTCAATTCTTTTCTTAAAACTGTAAATGTTTCGTTTTTGTATTCTGCTAATTGTAGCATTCCGCCGTAAGCAAATTTCCAACCGTTGCTATTTTTGTTTACATCTATGCGTAATTTATTTTCAACTTCGGTGGAATTAACGGATAATATCTGTTGGGAAGGCAATTGCAGTTTATTATCTTCAAATTGTTCTATATTATTATTGAACCAATTGCGGCTAAGGGCAATGTTTATAAAGCCTTTATTGATTAATCGTTTTAGGGAGACACCAGCTGTGTAGGTTTTTTGGTTTATGAATGGGTTAGAATTAATGATGTATAATTTTTCAGGAGTTGCACTTTTTATTTCAGCAAACTGAAACTCATCTATTGCACCGATACTAATAAAAGAGAGGGTTGTTTTTTTATCAATTTGATGAGTAATTTTTGTTTGAAAATCCCAATAATTAGGGCGGATAGGTAAATCAATTAAGGAGAAAAGCAATTGTAAATAGGAACGTCTTGCTGATGCCAAAAAAGTTGTTTTTTTATTTTTAGATAAAGGACCTTCAAAAGTTGCAGCCAATTCGCTGGCACTTAATCTTACATTTCCTTGTACATTATTTGGATTGCCATTTTTTTGTTTGAACTGAAATACTGAACTCAATGTATTATCGTATCGGGCATCAAAAGCGGATGAACTTAGTTTTACGTCTTCAATAAACGATACATTTAATATACCTTGTGGACCTCCCGAACTTCCTTGTGTTTGAAAGTGATTGATTACAGGCACTTCAATGCCATCTAAATAAAACACATTTTCTCCGGGGCCACCACCACGAATAATAATATCGTTTCTATAACCACCCCCTCCTACACCACCGCCTACGCCTGGTAAACTTTGAATTACTTTGCTAATATCAAAATTACCTCCAGGATTTGCTTTTATTTCTTCAGTTGTCAATCTTTGCACACTTAATGGTGTTTCTAATGTTGCTGCACGGACAGTGCGTTTGTTTGTTTTTACCACCACTTCTGTTAGGGCACCAGCGTTAGGTTCTAACTCTACGGTTACATTATTTTCATTGCCTGCATTTATGGCAATATTGAAAAGTGTTTCCGATTTATATCCTACTAATGAAAAAATTACATTGTAAGTTTTTAGTGCTATATCTGTAATTCTGAACACACCATTTGAATCTGTAATAACTCCTTTGTTTGTGCCCTCTAAAATTACATTAGCGTTTGACACAGGTTGTTGGGTTAATTTGTCGATTACTTTGCCCGAAATGCTGCCATTGCTTTGCGAAAAAGCGTTCGGCATGTATAAGATTATGAATAAAGCGAAATTAAAAAACAGCTTTAATTTAGATTGAAATAAGACCATTTTTATAAATTTTTTACAAATTTAACTTTATTATGGAAATAAACTTTTTTAGTCAAATATTTTTAAGTTAAGAATATTGTTGACCTAAATCTGAAAAATAAAATAAAGGATTTTGATTTACTCATCAATGTTATTGATGTTTACAACACCTATCAATTGTCTGTTAGTACTTATAAAAAAAGTACCATAACCGACTTTGCCATATCGTTGTGTGAGCAAAAAATTACAAACTATCACTAAAATAGAACGATTGAAAAATTAAACAGAAATAACGTTAAAAATTAGAGTTTATCAAAAGACTTCTCTAACACGGCTTTGCAGCTTAACGAAACGATGAGAAACATTAAGCGAAGCAAACGAGAATATAAAGTCCTTATTTTTCACTGGAGTACAAATGAATAAAGTAGCGCTAATAGTTTCTGGCAACTTAGGGTACTAAGAAAATCAACTGTATACATTATTCAATAAACTGCTTCGTCCTGAAAAAAGTTGACTACAGAATGAAATTGTATGCAACAGTTAACAATCCGCATAAAAGCGTTCAGCCTCGAAAAAGGTTCAGCGAGGCGTTTAAAAAAGAAGTAGTAAGAGACTACGAACAAGGGCTTTTAAACAAGGATCAGATCCAAATTAAGTATGGGTTAGGCGGCAATAGTACTGTTTTGTTATGGTGCCGTAAATATGTTAAATTTGATTATCAAAAAGGAAAATCAAAAGGTCGCCCAATGAAATATCCTCAACAACGTATCAAGGAACTTGAAGCTAAGCTGAAAGAGTCTGAGCTAAAGGTGAAAGTTTACGAGAAATTGATTGAAGTAACCAATCGAGAACTCGACACTGATATCATAAAAAAAATCGAAGCCAAGTTGTCCGAGAATTGGCAACAGAAAAAGGAATAAACATTACCGCTGTATGTTGGCAGCTTAGCTATAGTAAGCAGGCTGACTATAAAACAAAAAAACTTTATTTAAACATTGAACCGCCAATTTCTTAAAAGTTCTCTTAGCGGTTCTTTGTTTGTTTATTTTATTGGTTTAAATCTGTAGGACAATCCAAAAGAAATATAATTTTTGTGAGAATTTTCTGTCAGGGCCAAACCACCTGAAATATCAGCCATAAAGTTGTTATTAATTAAATAGGTCAAACCGCAATCAAATCTATGGTCAGCATTATTATTGGTAGGTAGATATCCGTACAATTCAGTATACCAGCCAATTTTTTTTGTCAAACTAAAACCAGTTGTAAAGGTATAGATATAATTATGTTCAGAATTTTCGCCATTCCACTCTGCTCCTAAATTATAAGCGAGTGACATTTTGTTTGTTAATGTATGTTGCATGGTAAATCTAAAAGAAGGAGCAATATATTTTGTATGGAATTCTTTGCTTCCAATTTTAGAAGTCCTTATATGGCCAATCAATGAGGTTTTTGGAATAAACCCATTTTCTTCAAAAAGTGAAGTTTTAAATCCTATCGTAATGGGCACAAATCCCGTAATTATATTTCCATTTGTTTTTTCTGAAACCAATTCTGTAAGTAATCTAAGTTCAAACTTTTCATTTACTCCATATTTCCAAAGCGTAGAAGGATAACTGTAAGATTCTTGTGTTTTGTTAAAATTCTCAACGACAAACCCTTTTTCAATTTGAATATAGTTTTTAGGTGTTATAAATGGACACTCTGTTTGGTCGGGTCTGTCTAGTTGAATTGAAGGTAAATTTTGTCCAAATAAAATGTCGTTCGATGTTCCAAAGAAAATTACTAATGGTATAAAACATTTTGACATTAATTATATTTTCTATTTGTTTAATCTTTTTTGGACTGTCGTCAAACTATGTATGCAAAGGTTTTGCAGCTTTGCGACAGGGCGGAATTAGAAGAAAAAAAAGGTCATTTAAGAATTGAACGACCGACTAATTAAACCCACCGTTAGGGGAGAAATAAATTAAAAAAGATAATTGAAAGCGTTTTACTTTTTTTTGGATTTAAAATTCCAACCATCTGTTGTGGCATAGCTAAACGCAACTCCAAATATCAAAGTAATTAGCCCAGCGAAGTAGGGTATAAAATCAATCATTCTTTTCTTTATTGATTAGTTTCAAATAAATACCAAAACTTAAAATACTTGGAACCCAAAGTCCAATAAAAATAGCTTGATTAGCATTTCCATTAAAAAATAGTATCTCTGAATATATCAAAGAAAGAAATGCAGAAACAAAAAGTAAAGTGTCTGTAAGGGTGAATTTTTTTAACATGAATATAATTTTGAGTTCTTCTTGTAAATGTAAGTCTTTTTGGAATATCCCTTTTTGATTTTGGATTCCATGACACACATATTATTAATTATTATATGTTATTTAAAAAGGTAAGCTACAATTTATTCATCAATAACGACTGGCTTTCCGTTTTTGAAACTAACCCGTAGCAATTTACATTCTAAAAACAAGGGCAGGACTTTTACTAGAAAACTTGATTTAAATAACCAGCAACATTTACAATACCAGCCACAAAAGAGAGCAAAGAAGAGATTCTTAAATTATGCTTTAATGTTCTTGTCTTGCCTTTGTGTCTAAACATAAATTAGTTTGTCAAATTGTGTGTTTTTGTATCATCATATATTGGCATATAGCGTTTCTAGGGTTTAAGTTAGCGGCCATTATCACCATCCCGATAATTATCGAAGTGGATGCGATTGAGACCTCCGGTGAGTCACCGCCTCCGGTGAGTCACTGCCTCCGGTGAGTCACTGCCACCGGTGAGTCACTGCCTCCGGTGAGTCACTGCCACCGGTGAGTCACCGCCTCCGGTGAGTCACCCCCACCGGTGAGTCACTGCCTCCGGTGAGTCACTGCCACCGGTGAGTCACCGCCTCCGGTGAGTCACCGCCTCCGGTGAGTCACTGCCTCCGGTGAGTCACCGCCTCCGGTGAGTCACCGAGATCTTAAAAACCTTTTAAACTGCCATCTCTTATTAATTTGATTGGGAGCATTGTGCAATTTTCAGTTACTTATATATTTTCTAGGAAATTACACTTTTGTAGAAGTAGTAGTTAAAAACAATTTCCAGTCCTCCAGCATCTTACCTTTTAATACCCTAGGAAATTTGTGCTGGCCTCCCACCTTGCCCTTGGATTGCATAAAATTCATAAATATATCTTCAGTTAATACAGTCACCATTAAATCTTTTAAAGCATGTTTTCTTTCCACTTCGTAATCATCATTGAGTTCCTTTAGTTTGTCGTCTATTCTTAATCTTAAGGTTTCATTGTTCACCTCGTCATTAGTAGCTACATACCAATGGTGGGCAAAAAATTGTCCATGCGGTACACCCGCTACAGTAAATTCTGGGATTGAAATATTAAGCTCTTCACTTACCATTTCAATCGCTTTATTCATATTGTCTACACTCAAATGCTCTCCTACCAAACTTAAGAAATGTTTAGTACGACCAGTGATAATAATTTCATTTTCCTCCTTATTCACCAGTCGAACAGTATCACCGATTGCATATCGCCAAGCACCCCCATTGGTGCTGATTAAAATTGAATACTCCTTATTCTCTTCGATCTCATGGAGCATAAATGCTTCAGGATTTTCCACCATATTCCCTTCCACATCAAAGTTGATCTCATCAAACGGTACAAACTCAAAAAAAATATTATTGTTCAATGCAAGATGCATTCCTATTGCCCCTTGCCTATTTTGATACGCTAAAAAACCTTCACTAGCCAAGTAAGTTTCAATATAGGTGATTGGCTTGCCCATCAATTTCTCGAACCCTTTTTTGTAGGGCTCCATGGCTACACCACCGTGCACGTAGAAAGCAAGATTGGGCCACATTTCATGTATATTATTGAGGTTGTAACGGGCAATGATTTTTTCCATACACAATTGCAACCAAGCAGGTACACCCAATATGAAACCAATATCCCAATTAGGCGCATTCTCAACAATCTCATCTAATTTTTTAGCCCAGTCTTTTTCTTTCGCAATTTTTTTACCTGGTTTATATAAACCCAGCCCTTGAAACCAAAAAGGAATATTCTTTTGTTGAATTCCACTCAAGTCACCCGCAAAATACGTAGGACCTTTTTGCAATTGAGTACTTCCGCCTAATAATAACCAACCCTTTCCAATGGCACTATGTGGCACATCTTCATATTTAGTTAAACTTAAAAGTTGCTTGATACTGGTAATCGTATTGCTTCGAATGAGATCTTTAGTGATAGGAATAAATTTGCTGGATGCGTCGCTGGTCCCACTGCTAAGAGCAAAATAATGAATTACTCCTGGCCAGCAAACATCAGGAATACCATCCTTTGCTTTATGCCACCATTGGGAATATATTTTACTGTAATCGTAAGTAGGAACTAGCTGCTGAAATTTTTTACCCGGATGACGACCCATTAAAATTTCATCAAATTTATATAGCTGACCAAATTGAGTAAACCTTGCCTTGCGAATTAATTTTTTGAGCACTTTAATTTGTTGACGCCTAGGGTCACTCACGGGGAGATTCAAGGCCCTTGCTATACTTTTGGGAAGTTTCAATTCAAAAATTGGCATGCAGCGATTTAAAGTTATACAGCAAATTTAATCTTTACAAACCTTTTATAGATAATAATTTATAAACGATGAATATTTATTTTTTTTATAACTCAATTACCATTTTCTCAATAATTAATTTAAGTATAAAAAACAATTATTCATAGTCAACAGTATCATCTAATTGGTGTAGGTTTGTTGTCTAAAAAAGTTTTAGTAATTCATTATTTTAGTTTTTAAATTAGCAGTCTTTATAGAGTCAATCCAAAAATTGGCAGTAAATATAATAGACAATAATCCACCAATACATATGAAGTTTTTTTTATTGATATTAGCATTTTCTTTCTTTTCAGCGAACACATTTGGACAAACTGAAAAAATAGACAGCAAAGCTATAGCAGACAATTTTGAAAAAAAATATAACGCTGGCAACTATGAAGCAATTTTTTCAATGTTTGGAACTGAGATGCAAGATGTTTTACCAATTGATAAAACCCAAGCCTTTTTAAAACGCTTAAAATCAGAAGCAGGCCAAATTGTTAAACGGCAATTCGTAAAATACGTGAAGGGAAACTATGCTTCCTACAAGACAAATTTTGAAAGAGCCTTGTTTGCAGTAAATATTTCGATTGACAAAAATTCTAAAATTACTGGATTATTTGTGATACCATTTAAAGATGACAATCTACCCAAGATGGATCGCAATTTAACAAAACTTATTTTACCATTCAAAGGAGAATGGAGCGTTATGTGGGGTGGTGATACAGAAGAGTTAAATTATCATGTTGAAAGTGTAGCGCAAAAAAATGCTTTTGATTTTTTAATTAAAAACCGCAAGGGAATTACATATAAAACAAGCGGAGAGACGAATGAAGACTACTTTGCTTTTGGCAAAGAACTTTTTGCCCCTTGTGACGGAGAAGTTGTGTTAGTTGTAGACGGCGTAAAAGACAATATACCGGGAGATTTAAATCCATATTATAATCCAGGAAACTCTGTAATTATCAAGACTGCAAAAAATGAATATTTATTTTTTGCTCATTTTAAACAGTATTCAATTAAAGTAGAAGAAGGACAAAAAGTAACACAGGGCGAGCTTTTAGGACTATGTGGTAACTCGGGAAACTCATCTGAACCACATTTGCATTTCCATATTCAAAACGTAGAAAACATGAATATCGCAACAGGTGTTAAATGTTATTTTGATAGACTTCTTGTAAATGGACAACCTGCAACAGATTATTCACCTATCCGAAAAGATAAAATTAAAAGTAATTGAGAATAACTGCTAACGATAATATTTTAAATGCAGAACTGAAAATATATTATCGGTTGTTTTCTGCTATCGTTAGCAGATCGAAATCGACTTTCAATTTTCAGTTTTGGTTCTTAGCTTCAATATTATATTTTCGAATGAGTATATTTACTTGGTTGACGAGCAATTAATTTCTTGCCTTCGAAAATACTTTATGAGATTTTTAAAACAGCAATGACTCTAGCTTTTAAAATGCAGAATCTCGAAAACCAAAAATTTAAAATAATAACTCTTAACAAATTAAATACGAGACAATGAAAAAATATCTTCAATCAGCTTTAATAATTTTATTGATGGGAACAGTAATATCTCTAAATGCACAGAATACTGCTGCTTCAATAAAAGGAGAGGAAATTACTTATTCTGATGGAGCTACTGTTTTAAAAGGATATGTAGCTTACAATGAAAAACAAAAAGGAAAAAGACCAGCAATTATTGTGGTGCCTGAATGGTGGGGATGTAGTGAGTATGTAAGAATGAGAGCAAGAATGTTGGCAGAGCTAGGATACATTGCGATAGCTGTAGATATGTATGGTGATGGTAAGATTGCAAACAATCCAGGTGAGGCACAGGCTTTCGCTGGGGTATTTTACAAAGATCCTGCTCTAAGTAAATCAAGGATTGAAGCAGCTATTAAAAAAATCAGTTCTTACGCTCAGACGGATGTAAATAAATTAGGAGCTATTGGCTATTGTTTTGGAGGCTCCATGGTACTAAATGCTGCAAAATTAGGTATGGATTTTAAGGGAGTGGTAAGTTTTCATGGTGGCTTAGCCGGAGTACCGGCTGCCCCTGGTGTGACCAAGGCAAAAATTTTAGTTTGTCACGGCGGAGCAGATAAATTTGTAAGCGATGGCGATATTAAAAATTTCAAGGACAATCTTGATGCAGTAAAAGTAGCTTATGCTTTTAATAGTTACGATGGGGCTACCCATGCATTTTCAAATCCGGACGCTACTGCAACAGGCAAAAAATTTAGTATGCCCATTGAATACAACGAAGCTGCCGATAAGCAGTCCTGGAATGATATGAAGGAGTTTTTAGGTAAAGTTTTTTAGAAGGCGCGCAAGGTGAATGGTGAAAGCATGAATTGTGAAAATTTGTACGGCGAATTTTTTATGAACTCAAAAATAAACATTGACCATTCACTATTGACCATTCACTATTGACCATTCACAATACAAACTTTTAGAAATTAATTTAGAATATGTCTGATGATTTAACCATAACTACTGGAAACAAGATTGAGATGTATCAGTCACTTATTCCACAAATCGCTGCATTGATTGAAGGGGAGCAAGATCTTATAGCCAATCTAGCCAATGTAACCGCTGCATTGAAACAACAATTCAATTGTTGGTGGGTTGGATTTTATCTTGTACAAAATGATGAATTAGTGCTAGGTCCTTTCCAAGGACCTGTTGCATGTACAAGAATTAAAAAAGGAAGAGGTGTTTGTGGCGCAGCATGGCAACAAGCAAAAACTTTAATTGTTCCAGATGTTGAAAAATTTCCAGGCCATATTGCTTGCAGCAGTTTATCAAAATCTGAAATAGTAGTTCCAGTTTTTAGTGCGCATGAAGTAGTAGGAGTGCTAGATGTAGACAGTGAAGTGTTCGATTTTTTTGATGCAACAGACGAGCGTTATCTGAAAGATATTGTTGATCTACTTAAGATTCATTAGGCACAAAAAATCCCGGCTACCTGAGGCAACCGGGATTTTTTAATCTGTCAATTTATTTAAGGGCGATTCATTTTTTGAATTAGTCTTGTCCCATTGATTTAGAAATTCTTTTGCGCTCGTCCTCATTTAAAATCACCTTGCGCATACGAATTGATTTTGGCGTTACTTCAATACACTCATCTTGTTGAATGTATTCCATACACTCTTCCAAAGTCATTAAAATTTTAGGCGCCGCTTTTGTTGCATCATCACTTCCACTCGCACGATGATTGGTTAATTTTTTAGGTTCAGTAGCGTTTACATTTAAATCACCTGGCTTAATATGTTCAGCAATAATTTGACCAGTATAAACTTCTTCACCTGGATCTACAAAAAATCTTCCTCTGTCTTGTAATTTATCAATTGAGTATGCAGTGGTCTTTTCTAGATTTTTAGATAACAATACACCATTACTTCTACCAGGAATATTTCCTTTCCATGGGCGGTAATCAGTAAATCGATGAGCCATTACTGCTTCACCTGCTGTACCTGTTAACATGGTGCTTCGCAATCCAATCAACCCTCTAGAAGGAATATCAAACTCCAGATGCTGCATTTCACCTTTGCTTTCCATTACAAGCATTTCGCCCTTGCGTTGTGTAACAAGGTCAATTACTTTACCACTATATTCTGCTGGAACATCTACTACAAGATTCTCGTAAGGTTCACATTTTTTGCCATCTATTTCTTTAACCAATACCTGTGGGTTGCCAATGGTCAATTCGAAACCTTCCCTTCTCATCGTTTCTATCAATATCCCTAAGTGTAATATACCTCTGCCATAAACTAAAAAGCTATCAGCACTGTCTGTATCTTCAACACGTAAGGCTAGATTCTTTTCAATTTCTCTCATTAAACGATCTCTAACGTGTCTAGAAGTTACAAATTTTCCCTCTCTACCAAAGAAAGGAGAGTTATTGATACTAAACATCATACTCATCGTAGGTTCATCTACGCTGATAACTGCCAATGCCTCTGGGAAATCAATATCACAGATAGTGTCTCCAATGTTGAATTCATCCAAACCAACAATTGCACAGATATCACCTGCACTTACTTCCGTTACTCTCTTTTTACCCAAGGCTTCAAAAGTGTACAATTCTTTAATTTTCATTCTTTTAATGCCTCCGTCTGCTTGAACTAAGGCGATTGACTGACTTTCTTTTACAGTACCACGGGCAACCTTTCCTACAGCAATTCTTCCTAAAAAAGAGGAGAAATCCAATGAGGTAATCTGCATTTGAGTGGTTCCTTCATTTACTTTAGGCTCTGGCACATGCTCTAGAATAGCATCTAGCAGAGGAAAAATATTGTCAATTTCAGTTAGAGAAGTGTTCATCCAGCCATTTTTGCTACTACCGTAAATGGTAGGAAAGTCAAGCTGTTGTTCAGTAGCATCTAGGTTAAAAAACAGTTCAAATACCGAATCATGCACTTCATCAGGACGACAGTTTGGCTTATCTACTTTGTTAATCACCACAATTGGGTGTAACCCAAGTTGCAAGGCTTTCTGCAGTACAAAACGAGTTTGTGGCATCGGTCCTTCAAAGGCATCAACTAATAATAATACCCCGTCTGCCATTTTTAATACTCTCTCTACCTCTCCACCAAAATCACTATGGCCGGGAGTATCAATTACGTTAATTTTAGTATCCTTATAATTTACAGATACATTTTTACTAAAAATGGTAATCCCTCTTTCTCTTTCAAGGTCATTGCTATCCATGATAAGTTCACCAGTTTCCTGATTGTCACGAAAAATGTTGGTACTGTGTAGAATCTTGTCTACCAAAGTGGTTTTGCCATGATCAACGTGAGCAATGATGGCGATGTTTCTTATATTCATTATTAAATTGCTTTTCGCCTTTTCTACCTGTTTAGCAGCTTATTTTTAGGATAAATACTAGTCAGTTAGAAAGAAGGCTGTTTTTTAAGCGGCAAAAGTAGGCTAATTCTGCCGTAAAGCAAGCTTAAATGTAAATAAACATTGGCCTTTCCATAGTTTTAGCCATCCTTTCCATTGGCCAGATTAGGACAATATCCCCCTCCTTTTAACTATCAATTGATTAAACACTAGTGGTAATTGTTGCAATTATACAAAAGAGTGCCAAGCTCTCCATAGGTGGTAGTAATGATTGGTAAGGTAAATGTCAATTTTTGGTTGATCCTGTTGATCCGATAATGATAAATATCATAAAAACTTTGACGCCCATCATTTATTGAAAAACTAAGGTCCTTCATCTTTGCTTTTACTATTGATCAACATCAAAAAGATTAGCCTATTAAAAATGAAATTACGATACCAGTAAGTTGTTATCACTGTGGTGAACAATGTGATGAAATTATTAAAATGGATAATATTAGTTTTTGTTGCGAAGGTTGCAAACAAGTCTATCTATTATTGAATGAAAATAATTTATGTGTCTACTATAATTTTGAAAAGGCTCCAGGCATTAAAGCCAAGGGAAAATTTGTTACTGGAAAATTTGCTTATTTAGATGATGCGGAGATCATTCAAAAGTTAGTTCAATTTACTAGTGATACGCAAACTAATGTATCCTTTCAGTTGCCTCAGATGCATTGTTCGTCTTGTGTTTTTTTATTAGAAAATCTACATCAAATTGAACCAGGGATTATTAAATCAATAACCAATTTTCAACGAAAAGAGGTCTTTATTATTTTTGATCCGCTAAAAATTTCATTAAGAAAAGTAGTAGAGTTACTAGCCTTTATTGGCTATGAACCTTTCATTCGTTTACAAGATAGTTTCGAAAAGCCCACAATTAGTTTCAATAAAAAAGAATTATATCACATAGGAGTAGCAGGTTTTTGTTTTTCTAATATTATGATGCTAAGTTTTCCTGAATATTTTTCAGCAGGAAATATTGAGCAAGCAGGATTAAAGGCAACCTTTGCCTGGTTAAATTTATCATTATCACTTCCAGTATTATTTTTTAGTGCATCTGGAATTTTCATTTCCGCCTGGAAAGGCATGAGACAAAAGTTTTTAAATATTGACGTTCCCTTAGCACTCGCTATATTGGTTACTTTCGGAAGAAGTTATTACGAAATTATATCAGGCCAAGGTGCTGGATGGCTGGATTCGGGAACGGGTATTGTTTTCTTTATGCTGATAGGGAGGTGGTTTCAAAATAAAACCTATGATTCTTTTTCATTTGATAGAGATTATAAATCTTATTTTCCATTGGGAGTAACAAAACTGATGAATGGAAAAGAAATTAATATCCCAGTGACACAGCTAGCCAAAGGTGATTGTATCATCATAAGAAATGAAGAGATGGTACCTGCAGATGCAATATTGGATCAGGGTGAAGCCAATGTTGATTATAGTTTTGTGAGTGGAGAGAGTAAGCCGGTAGCAAAAAAAACAGGTGACCTCATTTATGCAGGCGGGAAACAATGTGGAAGTTCCATTAGATTGCTAGTTGTAAAAGAAGCTTCTCAGAGCTACATTACTCAACTATGGAATAATGATATTTTTAAAAGAAAGAAAAACATTGCAACATCCTTTATTCATCCCTGGAGTAAATATTTTACTGCTGCACTTTTTTTGGTAGCAATTACCACAGGGATTTATTGGGCCTTCGTAGATTCATCAAAAATATTGCCATCAGTTACTGCGGTTTTAATTGTTGCCTGTCCATGCTCATTGCTACTTTCCACAACGTTTACATACGGAAATATGCTTCGTATTTTTGGGAAAAATAAATTGTATCTTAAAAATGCAGGCGTTATTGAAAGTCTTGCTAAGATTAATACAATTGTTTTTGATAAAACAGGCACTATAACTCAAAATGAATTTGCCAAAGTTTTTTACGAGGGTACTACATTAACTAATTATGAAATCGCAATTATAAAGTTAGCCACGGGGCAATCAGCTCATCCACTCAGTCGAACAATTAATAATTTTCTGAGTTCATACCATTCAACGGTAGGATTAACGCTTGAATATTTTAAAGAATATGCCGGTAAAGGTTTATCAGCTGTAGTAGATGGAGTCATTGTCAAAATTGGTTCAGGAAATTTTGTAAACCAACTTTCTTGTCAGACTATTTTTGATGGAAGCGGTGCTTATATTCATATTTTACTAGATGGCGTTTATAAGGGATTTTTTGTTATCAGTAATCAATATCGAGAAGGAATTAATATAGCTATTAATAACTTGAAAGAAAATAAATATGAATTATTGATGCTTTCAGGTGATAATGATGCTGAGAAGAAAATCATAGAAAAGCTGTTTGCTTCAAAAAACAATATTTTATTCAATCAGTCACCGCAGGACAAACTCAATACTATAAAAAAACTACAAGATCAAAATAAAAAAGTGTTGATGCTTGGAGATGGATTGAATGATGCTGGTGCATTAATGCAAAGTGATGTAGGCATTGCGGTTAGTGATCATAGTGCTCAATTTTCTCCTGCCTGTGATGCAATAATAGACGGAAGTAAAATAGGCGTGATTCATGCATTACTAGCTTATGCGCGCACTGGAAAAAAAATTGTAGCAGCTAGTTTTGCGCTTTCCATTGTTTACAATATCATAGGTCTGTCATTTGCTGTTAAAGGCACTTTGTCTCCAATCGTAGCTGCTATACTAATGCCCACTAGTAGTATTAGTATTGTATTGCTAGTAACCTTCTTATCTTCTTTATGTGCTCGCGGGTTGAGTAAGGCTAGTAAAAATGAATCTTTATCGGCATAATCAATTAAGTTTTCCCTTCTTATTTAGTCAAATCAGGTAGTTAAACTGACTACCTATATTATCTAGCAGATAAATTAGCTTTTAAGCTAACGGAACTAGGTATTTTAAAGAGGAATTCCCATTAGCCGATCAGGCGCCTAGTAAAGTCCCATGGTTAAATTAAATTATCTATATGATTGATACTCACTATTATCTGTAGACGAGACTATGACGAAAGTCACATTTGGCTTGGTTGAGCATCATATTTTACAATAATGGCTCCGGATAAATTTGTAATTGAGAAAATTTATCCTCAATGAGTGCATTATTTATTTTAATCGGTATTAGCATCTTGGTGGCAGGCAGTTTTTTGATTGCATTTTTATGGAGTGTAAGAAATGGACAATATGAGGATGACTATACCCCATCTATTCGAATTCTATTTGATAATACAGCAGAGCCAACCAAAACTGAGCCTTCAACCAAACCTCTTATTCAAACCAAATAAAGAATAACATGCAGCAAGAAAAATTTTATTATGACAACAGCATTGTAAAAAACTTTGCCTATGCCACTGTTTTGTGGGGTATTGTAGGAATGCTCGTTGGATTGTATGTAGCCCTTGAATTGATTTTTCCTTCTATTAATCTTCCTCAGTATGGCACATTTGGAAGGGTTCGCCCTTTGCATACGAATGCAGTAATTTTTGCTTTTGTTGGCAATGGAATGTTTATGGGAATTTACTATTCTTTGCAGCGATTGTGTAAAGCAAGAATGTACAGCGATGTGTTGAGTAAAATACATTTTTGGGGCTGGCAGTTAATTATTGTAGCAGCAGCCGTATCCTTGCCTTTAGGGATTTCTGCAGGTAAAGAATATGCAGAATTAGAATGGCCCATTGATATTGCCATTGCTTTAGTTTGGGTAGTATTTGGTTGGAATATGTTTGGTACTATTTTAAAGAGAAGAGAAAAGCATTTGTATGTAGCCATTTGGTTTTACATAGCCACTTTTATAACTATCGCAGTATTGCATATCACCAATTCAATGGCATTACCAGTAAGTTTTACTAAAAGTTATTCTTTATATGCCGGAGTGCAAGATGCATTGGTTCAGTGGTGGTACGGTCATAATGCGGTGGCCTTCTTTTTAACAACACCTTATTTAGGATTGATGTATTACTTCATGCCAAAGGCGGCAAATCGGCCAGTTTATTCTTATCGGCTTTCTATCATTCATTTTTGGTCATTAATATTTTTATATATCTGGGCAGGCCCTCACCATTTACTTTATACGGCTTTGCCGAATTGGGCTCAATCATTGGGAGTGGTATTTTCTGCTATGTTAATTTTTCCAAGTTGGGGTGGGATGATAAATGGATTACTCACTTTGAGAGGTGCCTGGGATAAAGTTAGAGATGATGTGATTTTAAAATTTATGGTAGTTGCAGTAACCTCCTATGGCATGTCAACTTTTGAAGGTCCATTATTATCGCTTAAGAGTATCAGTGCGGTGAGTCATTATACCGATTGGATTATTGCACACGTACATGTGGGTGCTTTGGGTTGGAATGGAATGTTAACCTTTGGTATTTTATATTGGTTAATTCCAAGAATATTTAGCACTTCGCTCTATTCAAAAAAATTAGCTAATAATCATTTTTGGTTGGGCACCCTGGGTATTATTTTTTATGCAGTACCTATGTACTGGGCAGGATTTACCCAGAGTTCTATGTGGAAGCAGTTTACAGAAGCGGGGCAATTAAAATATACTTTTCTTGAAACGGTCACTTATATGAAACCGTTTTATGCGATGCGCTCATTAGGAGGAACGCTATACCTCATTGGAGCATTGATAATGGTATATAATCTTTACAAAACAGTAAAATCAGGCAAACTAGTTGCTGACGAAGCGGCAGAAGCGCCTTCTTTGGATAAAGTTTATGTAGCACATAAAGGTGAACATTGGCATAGATGGATTGAGCGGAAGCCAGTTCAATTTATGGTGATAAGCTTGGTTATCATTCTCATTGGTGGAGCAGTAGAAATGATTCCCACCTTTATGATTAAGTCAAATGTGCCCAGCATAAGTAGCGTAAAACCGTATACTCCATTAGAATTGCAGGGCAGAGATATCTATCTGAGAGAAGGTTGTTATACTTGTCATTCACAAATGATTCGACCTTTTAGAAGTGAGACTGAGCGATATGGAGAATATTCTAAGGCGGGCGAATTTGTATACGACCATCCTTTTCAATGGGGAAGTAAAAGAACAGGACCCGACCTTGCAAGAGAAGGAACTGGGAATCTTAAAAAAACAGATGGATGGCATTTCAGACACTTCAGAGAACCTTCTTCTATGAGTGAGGGATCAATTATGCCCGCCTATGCATTTTTGTTAACCAATAACTTGGACACTTCTACCACAAAGGCTAAAATCAATGCAATGATCACTTTGGGAGTTCCCTATGAAAAAGGTTTTGGCGATATCGCTAATAGCCATCTGATGGAACAAGCTAAAGGAATTGTCAATAATTTAAGTAGCGACAGCATTCGCGTTTCACCGAATAAGGAAGTTATAGCGCTGATAGCCTATTTACAACGACTAGGTAAAGACATTTCCAATCCACCTTCTAAATAATTCAACCATGTATAAATTTATTCAGCAGTATACCGAAAAAATGGATCATGTGGCTATATATCCAATGATCTCTCTCTTCATTTTCTTTTTATTTTTTGTAGTTCTTCTGGTGCATGTAAAAAAAATGGATAAGGCCCAGATCAACAAATTGTCGAATCTCCCTTTGGATTTAGATAAAAATTAACGTCAACACTTTTAAAAATACAAGTATGGCTTTCAAAAAAATTATAGATAAAAAAATGATTGGCATAGCATTTTTTCTTTTGATAAGTAATTCAATATTTTCTCAAAATGCTGCAGCAGTTTCGCCGGTGCCAACAGATAGTTATAATATGTTAGAGATATTATTAGTCGCAGTAGCGATTGTATTGCTTTTTGTAATAGGAGGAATGGGTCAGGTACTAGTGGCTCTTTCTCGTCAGTTGTCGGAAAAAAATAAGGAGGCTGGAAAAGGCACAGTGCTTTCAATTTTTATAATCTTATCTCTTCTTTCTGAAACGTCATTTGCTCAGACAATAATAGCCAATGAATCTACAAAAGAGATAACTAACTACGGAGGTATTTCACCCACCACTTTTTACGCTTTAGTATCGGTAATTATTTTAGAAATTTTTACTCTTTTCTTTTTCTTTTTTTCTATCAAAAGAATATTTGCGGAATTAATTCCTGAAAAATCTACTACAGTATTTAAAAAGTCAAAACTCGCCGCACTCTGGGTTAGGTTAGATAAAAAAATATTTACAAAAGCTATTCCAATAGAACAAGAAGTAGACGCATTGTTGGATCACAATTATGACGGAATTCAAGAGTTAGACAATGCATTGCCACCTTGGTGGAAATATGGATTTATTTTCACTATTGGCTTTGCATTGGTTTACTTATTAAATTTTCATGTGTTAGGAAATGGCAAGAATCCAAGCGAAGAATATGTGGCAGAAATGGCTAACGCAAAAATTGCTAAAGAGTTGTATGAATCTAATAATAAAGACAAAATTGATGAAGCAAATGTTCCAATGGCAGATATAGAGGGAATCAAAAAAGGGAAAGAACATTTTTTAGCTAATTGTATTGCTTGTCACGGTTCAAAAGGAGAAGGAGGGGCAGGGCCAAATCTTACGGATAATTATTGGATACACAAGGGCTCGCTCAATGATATTTATAATACGATAAAGCTGGGTTTTGCAGACAAGGGGATGCAATCTTGGGCAGTTAAATTTAATCCTAAGGAGATGAGTGAAATTGCCAGTTTTGTAAAAACCTTGCAGGGCTCTAATCCTCCAGGAGCTAAGGCTCCACAAGGCGATTTATTTGAAGAGGCTTTGCCTAAGGATTCATTAACGATGATTCAGCACGATACACAAAAAGAAGTAAAACAATAGTATGGTGGCAGTAAAAGATATAAAGTTGGATGAGTCCTTTAGAGATTCGGTTGCTACAATTAGCAAGGAGGGCAAAAGAAATTTCCTTCATCCCAAAAAGCCTAAGGGTAAGCTATATAATTTAAGAACTTGGTTTAGTCTTTTTTATTTAGCAGTATTTTTTTCTGTTCCTTTTATTAAAGTTAATGGCGCGCCTCTAATGATGTTCAATATTTTAGAACGCAAGTTTATTTTGTTTGGACTTATTTTTTGGCCTCAGGACTTTTTTATTTTCGGAATAGGAATGGTAACATTTATTGTATTTGTTATTTTATTTACAGTAGTCTTTGGAAGAATTTTTTGTGGATGGGCTTGTCCACAAACTATTTTTATGGAAATGGTATTTAGAAAAATTGAATACTGGATAGATGGAGATGCGACTCAACAAAAACAATTGAAGTCGATGTCATGGAACATAGAGAAAATCTTTAAACGAAGCAGTAAGTTTATTGTATTTTTTTCTCTTTCGTTTGTTATTGCCAACTTTTTTCTAGCCTATATAATAAGTATGGACGCATTGATAGCTGATATATCTAGTCCAGCATTGCACTTTGGAACACTTATATCATTATTAATATTCACCACTATTTTCTTTTTAGTGTATTGGTGGTTTAGGGAACAGGCCTGCATAGTGGTATGTCCTTATGGTCGACTGCAAGGTGTATTATTGGACAGAAATTCAATTGTAGTAGCATATGATCGATTAAGAGGAGAACCTAGAGGTAAAAACACTAATCAAAATAGTCATGGCAAAGAAGTACATGAAAAGTGTGCCAATTGCAAAGGAACTAACGCTTGTAAAAGTCTGCAGGAAAAAACAGTAGTTCAAGAAAACAAAGTGGGTGATTGTATTGATTGTTATGCTTGTGTTCGGGTTTGTCCAACGGGTATAGATATTCGAAATGGTACTCAGTTAGAATGCATTAATTGTACGGCATGTATTGATGCCTGCGATACGATTATGACTAGTATTCACAAACCAACTGGATTGGTAAGATATGCATCAGAAAATAGCATTGTAAAAGGAGTTCAGTTGAAGTTTAGCCCTAGAATAAAAGCGTATACAACAGTCTTGTCGTTGTTAATTTTATTATTAGCTTTTCTTTTGATAAGTCGATCAGATTTGGATGCAAGGCTAATGAGAACCAGTGGAATGACCTATACTTCCTTACCCAATGGCCTGATTGAAAACTTGTATAGTTTAAAATTGGCTAACAAAACACATAAGGATATTTCAATTGACTTGAAGCTCGAAAATTTAAAAGGAGAAATTAATATGGCAGGAAGTAGTACGTTGGTAGTGAAAAAAGAAGCGTATAGTAACGTTCAATTTTTTGTAAAATTAAATCGAGATCAAGTGAAAGGCTGGAAAACACCTATAAAAATTGGCTTGTATGAAAATCAAAAGAAAATAAAAACAATTACAGCAAAATTTATTGGCCCTGAAATTTACAATTAATAAAACTTTATTATTCTACAGTTTCATTTATTTTAAATAAACAGCCGCTAAAAATTTTTCAAAATTTAAAAGCTTACTTATGAATTGGGGGTATAAAATAGTGCTGGTGTATCTAGTTTTTATTTCAGGTATGCTATTTATGGCATTTAAGTCTAGCGAACAGGATATTGAATTAGTAACGGAAGATTACTACGCTAAAGAATTGGTATATCAGCAAAAAATTGATGAGATCAAAAGAACTGCTTCCTTATCAAAGCCAATAGAGGTGAATTTTAATCAACAGATATTAACGATTACTTTTCCCGATGACTTTGCCGCTAAAAAAATTAAAGGTTCAGTAACACTGTATTGTCCATCTAATAAAAAAATGGATATACAGCGATCTTTTGATTCCAATGAGAAGAAAGTAGTCGTGATGATTGCTGCAACTAAGCGGGGTTTGCATTATATAAAATTAAGCTGGAGTGCAGAGGGAATTTCTTATTATTTTGAAAAGAAAATAATTATATAGAAATGGCAATTTTATTTTTAACAGCATTGACATTAGGAATGATAGGAAGCTTTCATTGTGTAGGTATGTGCGGACCTTTAGCCTTATCTATTCCATTAAAAAGCGATAGCGATTGGGCAAGATTTTCCGGATCATTTTTATATAATATAGGAAGAATAACAACCTATAGTTTATTGGGAGTAGCATTTGGTTTTGCAGGAAAAAGTTTTTCAATTTTTGGATTTCAGCAGTGGCTATCAATAATAATGGGTATAATTATTTTATTATTTCTTTTTATTCCAAAAAGACAGGTAGCTGCTATGGGGAAGCATTTCCAATGGCCCGCTTATAATGAAACCATCAGAGCTTTATTGGGGCAATTGTTTTTTAAAAAGGCTAACTGGTCTTTGTATACGATTGGAGTATTGAATGGCCTTTTGCCTTGTGGTTTAATTTATATGGCAATTGCTGGGGCAACTGCATCGGCCGACCCATTTTTAAGTGCATTTTTTATGGCATCTTTTGGTTTAGGGACATTACCAGTTATGTGGAGTGTGACATTTTTTGGGATTTATGCTGGCATTGGGTTAAGAAAAAAACTTCAAAG
Organism: Chitinophaga pinensis; assembly: GCA_945876095.1. GTDB lineage: Bacteria > Bacteroidota > Bacteroidia > Chitinophagales > Chitinophagaceae > Ferruginibacter > Ferruginibacter pinensis_E. The sequence continues at coordinate 50,649 of CAMCMP010000006.1, read as the reverse complement.
AATTTACCCAATAATGATGGCATTAACAGCCTGCCTTTTAATTATTCGTGGGCTAGGGCTGGGCATACCCTATATAAGCCCCTCGTTAAAATATAATTTAAAAGAGGTACATCAGTGTTATCCAATAGTTAGAAATAATGAATCCGCTATTTAAATTTCGGTAGCGTAAATAAAAATTTCAAATTATGAGCGGATCGAATAAAATAGAACAATTCTTGCATGAGAATATGACGTGGATGCGCCAGATTGATTTTTTTAATCAAGAAAATAGCCATTTTAAAACTAGGTTAAGCGAAGTGGTGGATATGGTAATCGATAAAAGAATTATTTCAAACGCAGAACGTTTTCAAAATCAGTTTATTGTTAATGATGAATGTATAAATGACATGGCCAGAGATATTCGATTGCATGAAAAAAATTTGCAGTTAATTAGAACTCAAAAAAAAGCACCTGATTCAAAGGCTTGTAAAATGCAAGAAAAGCTTCGTAACGAAATGGTTTATTTAGAAAAGCAGTTCTTAAAATTAAAAAATGAATACAATCAATATTTACTTTCTATAGTGCTATAATTAATTTAGTAATGAAGAGAGTTTTTTAAGATCTAGAATTACGATTGAACCTTCTTTGATATCTATTAATTTTTCACTCTTAAAATCGCTTAGTGTTCGAATAATTGATTCTGTGGCTGTACCAGCTATATGTGCAAGATCTTCTCTAGAAATATGGATAGAAAAGTTTTCTGCCTTGTTTGTATTGTATTTATCTTGGAGTAAAACTAATGTTTCGGCCACTCTTTTTCTTAATGAGTTATAGGCAATACCTATCAATTGTTTTTCTCTTTCAGTAACACTGTGGGCAAGCAACTTTATAAATTGCAGGGAAACGCTTTTATTTTCTTGTAGTAATTTTTCAAATTCTTCTTTTCCCATTACTGCTAGTGTAGTATCTTCAATGGCCTCAGCGGTTTCTTTATAAACTGAGCCTTCGAGTATTGCGGTGTATCCAACATAATCACCCTCTCCATAAAGAGCTACCGTCAATTCTTTTCCATCATCATTTGTTTTAAAAGTTTTTACTTTTCCTTTTTGAATGTAAAATATCCTAACGGGGTGATTGCCTTCACTGTAAATTATTTGTTTCTTTTTATAAAAATTGGCATCACTATTTTCTATTAAACTGTGAAGCGCTAGGATATTATCTGACTCACTAGGCTTAAGTTGAGCATACGCATCACCTAAAATAGCTTTCCAGTGCTTTGCTTTACTAATTCTTCTTTCTATGGCTGTTAATAATTCAATATCACTAAATGGTTTGGTAATATAATCATCTGCCCCCATTTCCATTCCTTTTCTAAAGTCGCCTCGCTCTGCTTTTGCTGTTAAAAAGATAAAGGGAATGGATTGTAAACTTTCATTTTTTTGTATTAAATGCAATACTCCATATCCATCAAGCACTGGCATCATAACATCACATATGATGAGATCGGGAGTGTTTTCTAATGCTTTAGCTACTCCTATTTTTCCATTGGCAGCAGCATCTACTTTATAATTTGCCAATTCTAGAATCTCTGCTGTATTCTCTCTTATTTCATCATTATCTTCAATAAGTAAAATGCGTAGCATAAATAATATTTTTATGTAGTAGAGGGTAAAATTATTCTTTGATGGTCTTGGATGAATGAAAAGATACCCTAAAGGTTGTTCCTTTTTCTAGCTCGCTGGTTAAGTCAATTTTTCCATCCATCAATTCTACATATTTCTCTACAATATGTAATCCGAGACCAGTACCTTGAATATTAGTTACATTGGTTCCTCTAAAAAATCGTTCAAATAAATGCTGTTTGTCTTCTGTTGAAATTCCTATGCCGCTATCTTTAACATGGATTACTATTTCACCGTTTATGCTTTCACTGACAACTTGAATCTTAGTGTTTTCTGGAGAAAATTTGATAGCATTAGAAAGTAAATTGATCATTACATTTCGAAGTAATGATGGATCGAGTGTGATGTTTTGTTCTCCTTGGTGTAAATAAATTATTTCTTGACCTGGTTTAGCAATTCCAGCCAATTCATTACAAATGCTGGTTAACAATTCCTTGATATTAAATATAGAAAAATGAGCAACCATATTTCCATCCTCTATTTTTCCTATTGATAAGAAGTCATTTAGGATTTCTGTTAAATTATTTACTGCAGATTTGATTCGACTAATGTGTTTATCTCTTTTTTCTTGCTCTTCTTCTGTAATATACTTTGATACCAAGGAAGCAGAAGATAGAATGGTACTTAGTGGCGTTCTAAATTCGTGAGAAGCCATTGAAACAAATCTTGTTTTTAGATCTCCAAGCTCTTTTTCTTTGCTTAACGCTTTCTGTAATTCATTTTTAGACACTTCTAATTCTGTAAGCGTTTGTTGTAATTGGGTTGTTCTTAAGGCAACCTGTTTTTCTAAATCATTATTGAATTGTTCTATGCGCTGGTTAATGGTAGCTAATTGCTCTTTTTGGAGGAGGGTTGCATTTTCAATTTCTTTACGTTTAGTAATATCGCTGACGAAAGCAATTACAAAAGAGTCTTCTTCTACTTGATAATTATTTAAACTCACTTCTACCGGAAATTCTTCACCATTTTTTTTTGCTGCGAACAAATCCATACCTAAGCCCATCGGTCTTCTGTCAGGTTTATTCATATATCCATCCCTATGTTGTACATGGCTATGATGAAAGCGACGAGGAATTAAAACCTCCATTTTTTTTCCAATTATTTCGTTTGCATTCGTATATCCAAATTGTGAAAGTAAAAAGGCATTCGCTAATATAATTTCTCCTTTTTGATTTACAACTAATATTCCTAAAGCAGCATATTCAAATAAAGCGTCAAATTTAATTTTTTCTGCAGCTAACTGAAGATCATGAGAAGGCATGTGAAGGAGTTCTTTATACAAATATAACCTATCCTGAGTTTTATAAATACAAAGACTTTAAGTTGGTGATATTTTGTTGTTAATTAAGCCTCTCGAATGCTCCCTTTAATTTATAAAAAAATTTATTTTAGTTAAATGTAGTGCTGAATTCCACTCAGGCATAATTAAACGTTCCTAAACCAGTTTAAGGAGAGCTAAAATCATTTTCCAACAACTGTGTAGTTGATAAAATTAGTGGTAAAGTAAACTAGCAAAATAGTTCAGTAATTGCTGTTAGCTGAATGATTACATTTTAAAGGCTAGTTATTTTAAAGGCTTTTTATTTTTAACTTTTTATTTCATTACATAATACTATGTTTGGAATCTAAAACAACCTACTTCATGAATAAGCTACTAGTTTTTTTTGCATTTATTGCTGCTAGTTTTCAAGTTAGTTCGCAAACCCATTTTACTGCATTAAAAATCACTCCAGAATATCCAATGCAGGGTAGAAAACTAAGTTTTGAATACAATAAAAACACCTCTTCTCTTATTAAACAACCAACTGTGGAGGTTGTTATTTACCAGTTTACTGAAAACGGAGTAAAAGCCTTAGATCCTGTTATTATAAAAAAGGGGACTATTTATTCAGGTTCTATCATACTTGACAGCAATGCCAATTGTATTGCTTTTGATTTTTCTTCAGGTAAAGAAAAAGATATGAATGGCAGCAAAGGTTATATTGTACCTGTATATAAAAAAAATAAACAGCCAGTAGATGTATATTATGCTTGGGTGAGTTCCCTTTATAATGGTTATGGGGAGTATTTGTTTCGTTTACCCAATGATGCAGATAAAGGCTTAGCTGTTTTAGAAGAAGGTTTAAAAGAAAATCCGTTACTAAAAAACAATATTGGCTTTTTTAATAGCTATCTAAACGCATTAAGCAGCGCAAAGAAAAAAGAAGCTGCTCCTTTTATAGCAAAAGAATTAGAAAATTTTGAGGCAAAGGGAAATTTAAAAGAAGCAGGATACAATACGCTTATTCAATGGTATAATAAAGATAAAAAAAAGGCCAAAGCAGATAGTCTAACAGTAGCAATGAAAGCAGCTTTCCCTGAAGGCGACTGGAAAAAAAATGAAGCGGGAGCTGCATTTTATAAAGAAAAGGATCTTGCTAAAAAAGTGATTCTCTTTCAAGAATATGTTGCCAAATATCCTTCCTCAGAAGCTAATCAATCTCAAATTGATAATTTTAAATCACAATTGGCACTTGCATATGGCAAAGCCAAAGATTTTAAATCCTATTATGAATGGAGCAAAGGATTAGCTAAAGAAATAGTTGCTAGTAATAACAATAACCTTGCTTGGGCAATGGCTGAAGCGGATGAGCACCTTGAGGAAGCAAAAAAAATGGCTGCAGATGCAAGCAGTTATACGAAAAATGAACTGCAGCATCCAACAGAAAAAAAACCTGATGAATACACTGCTAAACAATGGGAAGATCAACGTAAATCATCTTATGCTATGTTTGGCGATACCTATGCTTTTATATTATACAAATTAGGAGATTATAAAAATGCTTATCCCATTGCCAAAGAAGCTGCAACTATCAACAAATTAAAAGATGCTGAATACAACGAACGTTATGCGCTGTTGGCAGAAAAGGTAATTCCAACAGCGGATGCAAAAAAATTAATAGAGCAATTTGTAAAAGAGGGTGTGGCAACAGCTAAGACAAAAGAAGCGCTTAAAAATTTATATGTAAAGGAAAAGAGCTCTGAGAATGGCTTTACTACCTATTTAGCAGATCTTGAAGCAGATGCGAAAAATAAAAAAAGACAGGAAATCGCAAAAAGTATTTTAGATGAAGCTTCTCCAAAATTTAGTTTGAAAGATTTTGAAGGAAAAACGCTAGGCCTTGATGATATGAAAGGAAAAGTTATCGTTGTTGATTTTTGGGCAACCTGGTGCGGGCCTTGTATTGCTTCTATGCCAGCCATGAATAAAACATTGGCAAAATACAAAGACAATGAAAATGTAAAATTTTTATTTGTAGACACCTGGGAATCTGTAGAGAATAAATTGCAGAATGCAAAAGAATTTATGAATAAGAAAAATTATCCCTTTTATGTTTTGATGGATAACGATAATAAAATGGTAGCCGATTTTAAGGTTAGCGGTATCCCTACCAAATTTGTAATTGATAAAGAAGGTAAAATTCGCTTCAAATCTATAGGATTTAGCGGAAATGATGATGCTTTGGTGGATGAATTAACAACAATGATTGAATTAGCTGGTAAGTAATACCATAAATTTATTTTAATTTTACAAGGCTCAGTTTCTGAGCCTTTTGTTTTTTTGTAAACTAAAAAATGCCATTCAATCTAAACTCACCCTATTCCCCCGCAGGCGATCAGCCAGAAGCCATTCGACAATTGACTGAAGGAATCTTGGAGGGGGAACAATATCAAACACTTTTAGGAGTTACTGGAAGTGGTAAGACTTTTACAATTGCCAATGTAATTCAAAATGTACAAAGACCTACTTTGGTACTTACACATAATAAAACTTTGGTAGCCCAGCTCTATGGGGAACTAAAACAATTTTTTCCCGATAATGCAGTAGGTTATTTCGTGAGTTACTATGATTACTATCAGCCAGAAGCTTATATGCCCGTTAGTAATACTTACATCGAAAAGGATTTGAGTATTAATGAAGAGTTAGATAAACTTCGGTTACAAGCAACTGCACAATTGTTGAGTGGCAGAAGGGATATTATTGTAGTAGCAAGTGTAAGTTGTATTTATGGTATGGGAAATCCTGCAGAGTTTGAAAATGGTATTGTGAGAATACAAAAAGGGCAGGTGATTTCGCGTCAGGGATTTTTGCATTCGCTCGTAAATAGTTTATATAGTCGTTCTCAAGGTGATTTTACAAGAGGCACTTTTAGAGTGAAAGGCGATACGGTTGATATTAATTTACCTTATGTAGATTTTGGCTATCGAATCACTTTTTTTGGAGATGAAATTGAAAGTATAGAGACGCTAGAACTTACTACCAGCAAACGTATTGGTTTAGTTGACAATGCTGCTATCTTTCCTGCTAATTTATATTTAGCTCCCAAAGATATTATGCTAGAAGTAATTAATGAAATACAGGATGAGACAGCAGCACAAGTAGAATATTTTAAGAATAGCGGAAAATTCATAGAAGCTCAAAGGCTTAATGAAAGAGTAAACTATGATTTGGAAATGATTCGTGAACTAGGTTATTGTAATGGGATAGAAAACTATTCCAGATTTTTTGATAGGCGTAAACCCGGGACTCGCCCTTTCTGTTTATTGGATTATTTTCCTAATGATTTTATTTGCATCATTGATGAAAGCCATCAAACCATTCCACAAATTAGCGGTATGTATGGAGGCGATAGAAGCCGTAAACTTATTTTGGTAGATTATGGTTTTCGTCTACCCAGTGCGTTAGACAATCGACCTCTTAATTTTCATGAGTTTGAAAATATGGTTAACCAAACCATTTTTGTAAGTGCAACCCCCGGTGATTTTGAACTAGAAAAAACTGAGGGCGTGGTAGTAGAGCAAGTAGTTCGTCCTACAGGATTATTGGATCCACCGATAGAGGTTCGTCCCTCTATCAATCAAATTGACGACTTATTAGAAGAGATTGATAAAAGAATCAACAAAGGGGATCGAGTGCTTGTAACTACCCTTACTAAGCGAATGGCAGAAGAGATGGACAAATATTTACAACGCATCAACATTAAAAGTAAATATATACATAGCGAAGTGGATACACTGGAGCGAATAGAAATTTTGCGAGAGCTGCGTTTGGGAGTTATAGATGTATTAGTAGGAGTAAATTTATTAAGAGAAGGGCTAGACTTACCAGAGGTTTCTTTAGTAGCTATATTAGATGCAGACAAGGAAGGTTTTTTGCGCAATGAAAGAAGTCTAACCCAAACAGCAGGAAGGGCAGCTCGAAATGTGGATGGATTGGTACTATTTTATGCAGATAAGATGACGGGCAGTATGCAAAAAACGATTGATGAAACCAGTAGAAGAAGAGAAAAGCAAATTTCATATAATATAAAACACGGCATTACACCTACTACAATTATTAAAAGCAAAGAACAGATTTTTGCACAAGGGTCTGTATTAGATGTTAAGGGATATGACCCCTCCAATCCCTATTCTGTTGCTGCTGACGAGGGCTTAGTGAATGCAGCGGCTGAAGACCAAGTGGAATATTCTACTATTCCACAAATTGAAAAAGGGATTGCAAAAATTAGAAAGGAAATGGAAAAAGCAGCCAAGGATATGGACTTTATGGAGGCAGCTAGATTAAGGGATGAAATGTTTAGAATGCAAAAACAACTGGACGAAATGAAAGGCTAGAAAATTAGCAGTTGATTTTCAAAAGTAAAGAACGGTTTTAATAAATAGTTTTAGGTAACATTAATTTCTATTTCTACCAGTCTCATCTGGGTATAAATTTTGAACAACATCACTTTGCCAAAATTTTTTACTTTCTACTTCTAGAATAGAAAGCCTTCCGTTGAAAGCGGCTCCAGTATCAATATTCCAAACGTTAACAGCATTCATAGGTTCAAAGCTGTCATAGTGAAGAGTAGGAGTATGGCCAATATAGATTTCACTAAATAATTTTAATCTTTTTGGATAGAGGACTGATTCTTTTTTGATTCTTTTATCCATGCACAATGCCATTTCCCAAAGGGTTCTATCCCAACTATAATTACTGCTGTAGTGTTCTTTGTATGGCCCATGAAGAGAAGAAAATCCTGCATGGATAAAAAGGCGGTTTTCTTCATCAATAAAATAATTTTGCATCCGCTGAAAAAAAGCTAAGTGATTTAGCTTATCCGCCTCCGACCTAGAGTCGTAACTTCTAAAGGTTGCCTTTCCTCCATTGAATAACCAAGTTTCATCTTCAATTTTTTTTTCAAGCCATTGCTCACACCATAGGTCGTGATTACCTTTTATGAATACACATTTAAATTTTTTTTCTAATTCGATTAAGTATTGAATTACCTCAAATGATTGGCTCCACCCATCAACAAAATCTCCTAAAAAAATCAGTTGGTCTGTTTCATTTACCGCTGCCTTTTCAATAATTTGCTGTAAAGCTTTGAATGAGCCATGTATATCACCAATCACCAGGGTTCTGTTCATAAAGAGGCAGTTTTAATAAAATATCTTGCTCATTGCAAATTTAGGTCAAAATTGATCAATTCGGGATGATTGAAAAGAATCAAGTAGGTTGTATGGGATCGATATCAGGAGGGTCGTTTTTGAGATATAAAGGTTGAAACCCTTTATTAGAAGGAGCTTTGAGAAAGGGGAGAAGATAATAAAGTAGCCTCAAAGAAATAATATATCAAATTAAATTACTAACTTCCAATTCTATTATTTAATAAAATAAAAAGACACTTGTATGATTACAGTAGCACTTTACAATCTTAAGGGCGGCGTTGGAAAAACGGCGAGCTGTGTAAATTTTGCCTATTTAGCAGCAAAAGATGGCTTTAAAACCCTGCTTTGGGATATTGACCCTCAAGGCTCCACCACATTTTATTATAAGGTAAAACCTAAAGGTGTATCTGGAATTAAAAAATTGATTAGCAAGGATGCTAAGTTGGAAAGCGCCATCATGGCAACTGATTATGAAAACTTAGAGATTATTCCTGCAGATGCTTCATCCAAGAGTTTTGATATTATGGTGGAAGAAATGAAAGGAAACAAAACTAGGCTTAAGAGCATTTTGAAACAGCTAGAAGATGAATATGATTTTGTTTTTATAGACTGCCCTCCTGGCTTTAGCTCATTGAGCGAAAATATTTTTAGTGCCGCGGATGTAGTTCTTATGCCAATTATTCCTACTACTTTATCGGTACGTACTTATAATATGGTAAAAGACTATTTTAGGGAAAAGGATTTAGATAGTAGCAAAATGATGTGCTTTTTTACCATGACAGATCTTAGAAAAAATATGCATAATGAAATCATGGAATTGTTATATAAAGACAAAAAGTTTTTTCAAAATTATGTACCCTATTTATCTGATGTAGAAAAAATGGGTATTCATCGTCAGCCGATTGAAGAGTTTGCAAAAAGCAGCTCAGCTGCCAAGGCTTATCATGAGTTATGGACTGAAATTAAAGAAGGGGTTGTAGAGTAAAACTATACGCTTGTCGAAATAAAATGTATTGTAAATTAATTTATGGTAATACATTAATTGAACAGCTACTTACTCCAGGTGTATAAATAAATGCGCCTGCAGCTATTGGTTTTCCTGAACCGTTTAACTGAAAAGTCTGTATGCCTGTAGTTGAATAAGTGCCAGAAGTAGAAAATAGAATTCCATTAATTTGCTGTGTTGAAATAGTATAGGTTCCTGGGGAAGTTATGGTAACACTTACTTTTGCGCAGTTGCTTGCGGTTAAATTTTTTCCTACTGTGTAAGTTCCAGCTATTGAAAAGCAAATGCAGTTTTCTGGAGATTCAATTAGGCTGTATGCTGCATTACCGGTAATAGGAAAATTGCAGCCATTTAAACCTGGGCTAATGCTATAAGTCCCAGCAGAAACGGGAACCCCAGTTTCCATTAGGAGTATTGTCTGTTGACCTACAGTAGTGAATATTCCCGATCCAGAAAAGATAATTCCATTAAAAGAAGGTGTAATGATAGAGTAGTTTCCAATAACACTTACGTTAACAGAAAGCGTTAACACATTGCTATTATTCAGTGCATTTCTTGCTTGATAAGTTCCACCTACCAACGCATCTGTAAAAGCGTTTGGAGAACTTGTATATATAAATATTGCTGACCCTCCTGTTACATTTCCTTCTTGGCTGTACTCTTTGAATGAGAATAGAATAGGTAAAAAAAGAGAAATAAAAGAGAAAAATATTGTTTTAAAGTCATTAATGAAATTTACTGTCTTTTTAAAGGATAAAGGGAAAATATTAATTTATGGACAAGTTTACAATAAAAAATTAATTGACTGTATTTTGTAGGTAAGGTTAATAAATTGTAGAATGAGAGTATAATCTTATATAATTTAAAATTTAGTAATGTTTTCAATGATTAAGCATTTTACCAATTTGCATTAATAACTTACTTTTACCAGATGCAAAAAAAATTATTTCTACTTGATGCATTTGCTCTTATTTTCAGGGCTTATTATGCCTTGATTCGTAACCCTCGTATTACAAGTACTGGTAGAAATGCCAATGCTCAATTTGGATTTACCAATACCATAATTGATTTAATTAATAATCAAAAGCCTACCCACATGGCAGTGTGTTTTGATACACATGCACTGACTGAGCGACATACCGATTTTGCAGACTATAAAGCTAATAGACAGGAAACGCCGGAAGACATTCTTTCAGCTGTACCAGACATCAAGCGAATTATCGAAGCTTTAAATATTCCAGTGGTAGCTATTGATGGATACGAAGCTGATGATGTAATCGGTGCATTGGCAAAACAGGCCGAGAAAGAGGGATATGAGGTATACATGGTTACTCCAGATAAGGACTACGGTCAGTTGGTTTCTGAAAATATTAAAATTTATAAACCACCTTATCAAGGAGGTAGTGCTGAAATTTTAGGCCCAGAGGAAATTTGTGTTAAGTGGGGTATTAACAATGTAACTCAAGTGATAGATATGCTGGGCTTGATGGGGGATGCAGTAGACAATATTCCTGGGATAAAAGGTATCGGTGAAAAGACAGCTGCAAAATTATTACAAGAGTATGGGACATTGGAAAATATACTTGATCATGCAAATGAGATTAAGGGGTCTGTTGGAGAAAAGGTAAGAGCTGGAAAAGAAATGGCATTGCTTAGTAAAAAATTAGCGACCATTATTATCAATGTACCAACAGAATTTCATGCCGAAAACTTTAGAATAAAAGAGATGAACCGTGAGGCATTGAAAGAAATATTTACTGAGCTGGAATTTAAAGCAATGGCTAAAAGGATTTTAGGAGAAGAAATTGTTTTAGACATTACATCTGATAAATTAGATGCTGTTAAAAATACTTCTAACGGAGCTATTGGTCAGTTAGATTTATTTGGTAATGCAGTCGATCAGCCGGTAAAGAAAGCAAATGATGCACCCGAGCAAGAAATTGGTGCTGACAATGATTTGGTAGCAGATAAAAACATTAATAACACGCCACATAATTATCAATTGATCAATACAGCTGATTCAATTGAGGCATTAAAAAAACTATTAGTAACAACAACTGAAATTTGCTTTGACACAGAGACAACCGGACTAGATGCAAATAATGCTGAATTAGTAGGCTTGAGTTTTTCAATCCTTCCTGGCAAGGGATATTATGTTCCATGTTCAGTCAAAAGAGATGAATGTATTCAATTGCTTAAAAGCTTTGAATCAATCTTTAATGATGAGTCCAAGACTTGGATTGGACAAAACATTAAATATGACTTGTTGATATTGAAGTGGTATGGTTTCACATTGAGAGGAAATATTTTTGATACTATGCTTGCACATTATGTGTTAGAGCCAGAAGGAAAAAGAAGTATGGATGCCCTTAGTGCTAAATATTTGGGCTATATGCCGGTATCTATAACCGAACTTATAGGAAAAAAAGGAAAGGGCCAGGGCAATATGAGAGATGTAGATCTCGAAACTATAAAGGAGTATGCTGCAGAAGATGCTGATATCACTCTGCAATTAAAAAATGTTTTTCTTCCTCAATTGGCTTCTAAATCAGTAGAAAAGATTTTCTATGAGGTAGAAAATCCTTTGGTAAAAGTATTAACAGATATGGAGTTTGAAGGTATTCGTATTGATGAATCGTTTTTAAAAGTCTATAGTAAACAGTTAGAAATTGAAGCAAAAATAAGTGAGGAAAGTGTATATGACCAGGCAGGGGTTCGGTTTAATTTGGCAAGTCCTAAACAATTAGGAGAAGTATTATTTGAGAAATTAAAATTAGATCCTAAGGCAAAAAAAACTAAGACAGGACAGTATGCAACTGGAGAAGATGTGTTGGCAAAATTAGCACACCAGAATAAAATTTGTGACGACATTTTAACTTTTCGCGAGTTAACTAAATTAAAGAATACTTATATAGACGCATTACCTTTATTAATTAATAAAAAAACAGGCAGAGTACATACGAGTTATGCTCAGGCGGTTGCTGTAACTGGAAGGCTAAGCAGTACCAATCCAAATTTACAAAACATTCCAGTGCGTACAGAAAGGGGACGAGAGATTAGAAAGGCATTTATACCTAGAGATGAAAATCATTTATTGATATCAGCCGATTATTCACAAATTGAATTAAGAATTGTTGCTGCCATCAGCGGAGATATAAATATGTGTGAGGCTTTTAAGACGGGCAAGGATATTCATACTGCTACGGCATCTAAAGTCTTTAATGTGGAAGAGTCTGATGTAACCAAAGAGATGAGGTATCGTGCTAAGAGTGTGAATTTTGGAATTATATATGGACAAGGTGCATTTGGGTTGGCAGAGAATTTAGGTATTTCAAGAGGAGAGGCAAAAGAGATTATTGATAATTATAAAAAGCAATTTCCAAATATTCAAAAGTACATGGATGATACCATCAACTTTGCTAAAGAGGCTGGATATGTAGAAACCTTGATGGGAAGAAAGAGGTGGTTAAGGGATATTAACTCAGCAAATTTTACGGTACGAGGTTTTGCAGAGCGAAATGCAATTAATTCTCCTATTCAAGGTTCGGCAGCAGATATGATTAAATTGGCGATGATAAAAATTCATGCAGAATTTAAGCTACAAAATTTTAGATCAAAAATGTTGTTACAGGTTCATGATGAATTGGTATTTGATGCGCACAAGGAGGAGGTGGAACTGATAAAACCAGTGATATTGAATTGTATGCAAACTGCAATGGTATTACCTAATGGTGTTCCTACAGATGCAGAAATTGGGGAAGGTAATAATTGGTTAATAGCACATTAATTTCTCTTTCGGTGACTCACCCTCTCCGGTGACTCACCCCTGCCAGTGACTCACCGCTGCCGGTGACTCACCGCTGCCGGTGACTCACCGCTGCCAGTGACTCACCTCTACCGGTGACTCACCCCTGCCGGTGACTCACCGGGAAAATCTAATATGTTGGAATAAGTAAGCAAAATGTGTATATTGATCCTACTTCAAATCATTGGAACGTAACTCACCGATTTGGAAGACACACTGAATAATGATAAAACAGCACTAAAACACAATAAATGCCCACTCCCGAAGCACTTAAAGCTCATTTTTCTCCAGTAGAGTATTATCACGTTGTCTGTAAAAGCATAGATGGACTTTTACTTTTTCAGGATAATGACGACTTTAAAATATTTAAAGAACGATTTAAGAAATTTACTCATGACTTCTTGGATGTATGGAGTTTCTGTCTTCTTACGAACCACACACATCTTATTATTAAAACAAAGGCTTCGGCTTCTATCTATAAATTTATTCAACAGATTCCAAAAAAGCTTAGGACAAACTCAATGAATAATTTTTTTGAGGAATGTGATAATGATATTTTTTACAATAAAGTAATTGAGCGTCAAATGAATAGCTTTTTAGTTTCTTATGCTAATTATATCAACAATAAATATTTAAGAAAGGGAGGGATTTTTCAAAAGCCCTTTAAAAGAATCCAAATTAATGGTGAAGCTCATTTACAACATGCTATTATTTATACCAACGCGAATGCTCAGAAACATCAAATGGTGCAGGATTATAAAAAATATCCATTCTCTTCTTATTTACCTCTAGTTCAAAATGACCAAAGCTGGTTAGATTCTAACAGTGTACTTGAATTTTTTAATGGGGTAAATAATTTTATCTTTACCCATAATGAACAAGCAGCTTATTTTTACCAAAAAGATTGGCCATTATCAAAACTGGAATGACCCAACCGGTGACTCACCCCAACCGGTGACTCACCCCAACCGGTGACTCACCCCAACCGGTGACTCACCCAACCGGTGACTCACCCTAACCGGTGACTCACCCCAACCGGTGACTCACCCTAACCGGTGACTCACCCAACCGGTGACTCACCGCAAGCAACCGTAAGCATATTGTAAAAATAATTTTTAACCAACTCCTAAAATGGAATTCCCTACGCTTATTTACTGCTACGACGCCTACTGTGGTTGGTGTTATGGATTTAGCTCAGTAATTAAAAAAATCGAAGATCAATATAAAAATAACCTGGATTTTGAAGTCTTAAGCGGCGGAATGATTCCAAATGAAAATGCGAAACATATTAGCGTTACCGCCGATTTTATTAAAAAAGCTTATAGTGTCGTTGAAGAGCATACCGGCGTTAAATTCGGCGAAGATTATTTATGGCATATCAACTATCCTGATCTAAGTGATTGGCATCCCGCATCAGAAAAATCAGCCATTGCACTTTGTATTTTCAAAGAATTTTATCCTGACAGACAAATTGAATTTGCAACCGATCTTCAGTATTCCCTTCATTTTGAAGGAAGAGACCTATGTGACGACGAGGCCTATCGACATCTGTTGGAAAAATATTCTATACAGCCTGAAACATTTTATGCTAAATTAAAATCGGATGAATATAAGGAAAATGCCTTCTATGAATTCGCTCTTTGTAAGCAATTAAAAGTTACCGGTTATCCTGCAGTATTACTTCAAATAAATCAAACTAAATTTCATCTGTTATCTAGTGGGTTCACCCCTTATGAAATTTTAAAAGAAAGATTAAATCAGGTATTATCAGAATTGTAGCATTGTCAAAAAAATGAATACACAAAAAAGCTGATCCATAGACTGCACCCAAAAAGTTAGACACTTAATGGGGGCAGTCTATGGATCAGCTTTTTTTAATAATTAAATATAAACTAGTTGTTTGAAGGAGGCCTTTGCTGTCTAGTAGTAGGCTCAATTTCGTCTTTCCATTTTTTCATTTGATCTTCAGTAAATACCGCTTTTAATTTTAAATCTCTTGCGTCAGATTGCTCTTTACGCTTAGCCATCATTGCGTCTCTATCTACAGAGCCACTAGCACGCATTTCGTCCATTGTTTTTTGCCAAGTATTGTTGTAATCAGTAAAAATCGCTTCTGTTTTTTTAGTGACTTCTGGACTTAAACTTAATGGCCCTAGTTTTTCCATTGTCGCCTTTGTTCTTTCTTCAGGTGTTTGACGTTGTCCACCTCCACCTTGTGCATTTACGGCTGTAAAACTTAATAATGCAGTAGTTAATAGCAATGCAATTTGTTTTTTCATTTTTTTAGTTTTAATTTATGATAGATATATTGAGTTTCAAGTTTATTTTTTTACTCCTTCCTCCCTCCTTCCAAATATTTTTGTAAATAGAGAATCAAAAGCAGCAAGCTGATTAGGCTTGCAAAGCGCTCTGATATTTCTTATGTGAGTAAGCTTATTTATCTCCATAGTTTTATGATTTACAGCAGACTCTTCTCCTAGTTTTTGAATAATCGAATCGTTAAAAGTACCTTCCACTAATTTTTTGAGCTGATCATTTTTGTTTGTACCAAAACTTTCAAACAAACTCTTCATTTTACTACGGTACAAATTGCTAGTAGTATCATATTGTAACAATTGACTCTGATCAAACCCGACATCGGTTTTCAAAAAGTTACTAATCATGGCTTTTCTGTCGGGTCTATTGTGCTCTTTGGGATTTCCATCTTTTTTAAATAAAAGAAATGAAAGCAGTACAATATTTACTGCAAGCAAAATCGTAAAGGCGATTAGCAATACTTTTCGCTGGTTTGAATTATTTGAAATCATGGTTCAGTGTTTTCGTTTTCATAAATGCTAGCAATCGAATAAGAAAATTCATCAGAAGAAGCTTGAATATTTTGTTCTGCTATAGAAGAAGGCTCAGCTGCATAAAAAACAACAGCTGTCAAGTTAATTAACATTAACAATGCTAAACCTGGTATTGCGAAACTTGGTTTGCCAATATAAAATGCAATATTTTCCCACCAAGAATTTCTTTTTTCGGATAACATTCTACTGTTAACGCGTGAAAGAAGAAATGGCTTTACGCTCGCACGCTCAATCTTGTCGATGCTATTAAAAGCTTCCTCAACTAAATGGTCAACGTTTTTTTTACGATTCATAACGGAAATTTTATTGGTCCGATAAATTTTTATAATAATAATTATGTAACAAAGTTTTTAAATTGGCTTTCGCTCTGCTCATCAAAGCTTCTACTGCATTTAAACTTTTGTTCATTATTTCAGCAATCTCTTGATAGCTTTGACCTTCTACCTTATGAAGTATGAAAGCTATTTTTTGTTTGTCAGGCAATTGTTTAAGTGCAGCAAATAATTCACTAGCTCTTTCTTTTTGCTCTAATTGCACTCCCGGATGATTAAACTCTACTGGTGAATATTTTTCAACATCCGAATCGCCAAATAAACTTTGTACTATACCGAATCTTTTTTTTCTTTTTTTCTTTTTTATAAGGTCTAATGATTTCGAAATAGTAATTTTATAAATCCAGGTAGATAATTTTGATTCGCCTTTGAATGAACCAATTGAAACATATACCTGTTCAAAAACCTCTTGCGTTATATCATCTGCATCTTCTTCATTTTGTACAATACCAAGGGCTGTATTGTAAACCATATTTTGATACAGATCCATTAAAGTGGTAAACCCCATTTGATCCCCCTCTTGCAACTTTCTAATTAAATCGTTTGGTTGGTTTACCACATTAAATTTATTAATACCACTTAAAAATACTTAAAATTTATGACTAAAAACCAGGGCCATAGCTACGTCCTCCTCCTCCGCCATCAGGTCTCATTCCGCCTCTATTATCTCCTCCACCATTAAACGAAGGCCTTGCAGCTACACCGAAATTTTTAAGACTATAGCTAAATGTAAGCATAAAATACTGTTGTAATACTTGATTCCTCGAATCTTCAATATATGCACCAGTGACGGTTCTTATGATGCTCTGATTTTGTTTTAGTAAATCAAACACTGATAATTTTAATTCAGCCGCTTTTTTCTTCCAGAATTTTTTCCCAATGGAAGCATTCCACAACCAATAATTTTGATTCAGGCCATCTGTTAATCCGCTATAGGTTTGATTGGTTACATCATTTTGTAAGACCCAACCTTTTTTGTTTAATAAATTTAGCTGAAAACCAGCAACTCCATTTATATATTTGGTAGTTGAGCTGTTGATAGCATTTATATTGGCAATACTGTAATTGTTATTATATGAAATATTGAAATCTACAAATTGACTAATATTACTTGCTAACACTATCCCATTCGAATAAGTAAAATTGTTGGTAGTGGTAGGGTTATAGTTAGCCAATCCTGGTAATCTAGCATAACTGAATCCAGAACTCAGATTAACGGTTGTTTTAATTGCAGTTATAGGCAAGCTATAAGTTAAATAGGTTCTTAAATTTTTATATCCATCTAAGTTGACCGCTTTAGTTAATTGCGAACCTCTTTTAATTAAAATGTTTTGTTGAATGATAGAATCTGTTGTTGCAATATAGGTAGCATTTGAAATAAAGTCGCTAGCTGTTTGCGCATACAAATTGGCAAATAAGCTTCTGCTTGTTTTGGAATTAATAAAATTATATCTAAGTGAAAGGAATTGAGTAAATGACTGTTTAAGACTTGGATTACCACTACTTATTCTTAAAGGATTCGAAAGATTTACTACATCTTGCAATTGACTCACAGTAGGAAATACGGTCGATGCTCTATAAAATAAGCTGACATTGGTTTTTTGGTTAATTTTTTTTCTCCACATTGCATTGGGCAAAACATTAGAAAACCCTTGATTTACGCTAGAGGTAGTTGGTAAAATTCGCTCGCTCTCTAAAGTTGAATGTTGCAAATTTACACCAAATGAAATTTGTTCATCACGGCTTTTTCCAAGTCTATAAGTAACACCAGTGTTGTTGGTAGTAATGGTATTAGCGAATTTATTCGATAGGCTAGGAGAAAACTTCGAATAGGCAGCACCGTCATACAAAAAGGTTTGTTGATCTGTTTCATTCTTTTGAATGGAGGGAAGGTATTCAAATTGCAATTGTCCTTTTTTACCCACGGGCTCTGTATAACTTATATTGGCACCAATGGTGTTTCCATCGGTTGGATTTTGGTAAAATTGATTTTGAATAGAGTCGGTAGTAAGACTATTTTTAAAAAATCTGAATTTAGCATCTGTATAAGTATCTCCATCATTTTTTGTAAAATTGGTATTCATACCAAAAGAAATAGAACGACCTATTTTAGGAAAAGAGTGGCGAAAGCCAAAATAGTTTCTGATATTATATCCTGATCTTTCTACACTTCTATTGGTAAAGGAGGTGTTCAATGAATCATCGGTTCCATAATAATTTTGTGCAGAGGAAACGGTGGAAGTATTATTATTTTGGAAATTAATACTTGGTACAATAAAGATTGAATTGGCCGAGTCGATCTTATATTCTACTCTCAAATTTACACGATGATTGTTGTTGTTTGTAAGGGACTGGCTGTTTTGTAAACTGAACTGATCTTTTGGATTGAAAAAGGTCTGTGTATTAACTAAGGATTCATTGTTGTTTGCGCTGTTATTATAAAAATAACTCCCTGTAACGGTAAGTTTTTTTCTAAATACATTGCTATAGTTGATACCAAAAGCATTGGTCTGGCTTATACCATTGGCTTGGCCAACTATGAAATTATCCGTTCCTCCACCGCCTCTGCCACCTCCGCCGCCTCTTCCTCCATATCCACCACCCCCGCCGCTAGTTAATCCTAACAAATCTTGCGAAGCGAAATTTTGCTGATTGATATTATTAAAGTTTCCTACCAAAGAAATTCGTCTATTGCCTTTGAATAAACTTATATTACCACCACTACTATACCTTTCATCCGTTCCACCACCAGCAAACACGCGTCCGAATTGACCGTTTTTTATGGTAGATTTAGTTACAATATTTACGGTTTTTATTGAGTTTCCATCATCAAATCCGGTGAGCTGTGCTTGATCGCTTAATTTATCAAATACTTGAATTTTATCTACTACATCGGAAGGCATATTCTTTAAGGCAGCAGAAGCATCATCTCCAAAAAAATCCTTCCCGTCAATAGTAACTTTTCGAACCTGTTCACCTTGAGCAGTAACAGTACCATCTCTGGCCACTGTTATTCCTGGCATTTTCTTGATGAGATCCTCTGTGGTTGCATCTGGGTTAACTTTAAATTGACTAGCACTAAATTCGGAGGTGTCACCCTTCATTTTAACTGGAGGTGTTTTTGAAACAATTGTAATACTCTCTAATTCTTTTCCTTGTTTTTTCACGGAGATTACACTCAATTCTTTCATTCCTTCTACTGTAGTAATCTCTCTTCTAAATTTTTCATATCCGATAGAGCTAATTTCAATTATGAAACCACCTTTTACGAAGCTTGGTAAAAGGAAACGACCTCTTGCATCCGTTACACTGTTCTTTGTTCCAGCTTGAGAACTGTCTTTTTTTGTAAAAACCGAGACCGTAGCGCCTGAAATCGGCAACTTGTCCTCATCTCTAACTAGGCCACGAGTAGACGGGGTTTGGGCCATTAAAGCCAATCCGAAAAACATTGAGAACAGGCTTAATCCTAAAAATCGCATCATAAAAAGTATTTATTTTAATTAATAAGACGCCCAATCGAGCATTAACTGTCGAAATGTTTAATTTATTTTCTGGATAAAGTGGAACTGGGAGGCTAAATATTTCAGAAAATAGGCAATACTTTAGTCTTAGACGGCTTAATATTATATCGGGGCTTATTTACAAGTTGATATTGAGCTATTACCCACTCTATTAATTTAAATAAATATATTTAATTAATAATACATTTATAATTATTGGTGTCCGGTAAAAATAGTTAATGTTACTTTGAAAGGCTTGTTATATCCATGTTTTATGGGGAAACAGGTCGGTGACGATTTGAATTATGACATTTCGCAACTTGCTATAAATCAGTTTATTTATGAATCAGGGGAAAGGATTTATAGAAAGTATAAAAGGGGTTAGATTAAATTAAAAAAATGGTTAGCGCTAAGAATTTTAAAAAAGGGAGCTAGAAGGATTTCATTTATATCACAAACTATAGCACCCTTAAAATTATTTTTAGTGTATGGTTAAAATTTAATAATGAGAACTAATATTCATTCTGATTTGTAAATTTTAAATAATAATAAAACCCTCTCTTAGAGCATTGATAAAAAATTCAACATTTCGGTAAGTTCAGGGGAAATAAAGAGACAACTGTCAACCTTGAGTATACTTTCTTCATAGATAGTGCTATTTTCCTGATGAGGACCAAGTTGAATGACTGAACTAACTTGTAAAAGATAGTAACTACTGTCACAAACATCAAAAGCAATGATTACTAAATCAGTGTTGTGAAGTTTTGGATAGCAAATTAAAAAAACCGGAAAGTCTAACAATTGAGTTCCTAAATAATGAAGATTTAAATTGGCTTCAAAAAATCGATAATGTTGTAAAGTATTGGGAAGGGTAACTTCATTCAACCTCTTTTGTGCCTCCATAAGTTTCTCCTCCATTTTTTGTAAAGGATTTTGTAAAGCCGAAGCTGAATCAATTGGAAGCCATTGCTGAGAAGCCATTTGCAAGTACTGAAGCGTAGATTTACCAATGGTTAATTTATATTCAAAAGGCGGATAACCTGGAACTACATATCCTGGATAGAAATACTGAAGCTTTTGGGTAAGGCAAAAATCAATTTTTAGGAATATAAGGTATTTGCCTAGACTATGTTTTTTATATGCAGGATGGTAAATACAGGTAATTCCTGAAGCAGCTGTTTTGCCTAGGTCGAAAAAGCCTGCAGCAATCAAGTTATCGCCATCGTAAATATTGACTTCATGTGTGTTGAATATAGAGGGACTATCATTGCCTAAAAGAAGTTCCCCGAGAGAGGTTGAAACTTCAAAAGATATAGCTTGGCGGTACTCCTGAAACAGTTGCTCATGCGCCTCACTAAACTTTTTGGATTCAGATTTTTTTATTTCTATTCGGAATTCTTTGTTTAGCTTTTTAAGTGTTTTAAATTTATTGTCTTCTTTAAATTCAGCCAGTGGTACTCTAAGCCAAATAGCGGAATAAAAAAAATCATGAAACTGAAGAAAATTGGTTGTAAATATTGCTTGTCGCATTCTGAACCAGCCATTTGCTAAATAGTTGTCCAATTCTTCGGGATCTAATTCTAATGGGTAGTTTATCTGTGCAAACATAAATAATCAGATCATTGGTTTAGGATGGATTCAATAGATTCAGCGATTGCTTTGAGTAAATCGGCATCTAAATTTTTCACGTCAACTTGGTTTGAAGCGGTGGCCAATGCTCGATATTTACCATTGTTATCTTGTTCAAAAAAAAGTTCTAGCCCATTGATGGTTACCAAAAATTTGTGCGAATACCCAACATTCAATAATCTAGCAGGAAATAAAAGCTCCTGCCCTTTGTATAATACTGGAATTTCAAATGCCTCGTCCATAAATAAAAAAATTTTCTTCTAAAAAATCTGAGTAATTAAGCCGTTTTTTTATTCACTTTTCATTGCCATTATTGCAAATTACGGAATCTTTGGACTTTATTAATTATATCCAATTATAGTAAAAAAGAAAAGCCATCCGAATTCATTATTTATCTTTTGAATATTTTGTGTTCTTTTCGCATTCTATAAAAAATCAAATGTTTTGTGTAAAGAAGTGGAGGTGTTTTATTTTGTAATTTTTTGAGTTTGCTTAAGGCAATCCTTTAATTGATTTTCAGGATCACAGTTAATGGATCTAACCTTGATGTATTGTGTAGGGTGAGAGATAGAAAAATTTTTGAATGGAATGAAGATGGAATAATCTTAGTGTATTAAAGCGGAGGGATAGATAGCCGGAGTAGAGAATGGCTAATAACAAAAGGATTCTAAACTAAAGTGCTTTTAAATATTTCCTTACAATCAGTAAAGATTAATTATCTAAACTAATTGTAAGGAAATGAAATTGATTTTTTTTTGCCTAAACAAAACAAATAATCTTAATGATGCTCATGAGCGTCATCGAAAGTAAATTCAAAATGCTCGTCTTTGCATAACTCAACATGCATAAACATGTGTTCTGTACCTTTTTCATCTACTATTTTAACATCCCAAGTACCACAAGCAACTGCAACAGTAACTGTGTGGTCGTGTTCAACGATATGATCGTGATCTAATTCATCTGCACCCCAATGAGTTTCATGCTCAGGGCTGATGTAAAGATGATGAATGTCATAATGAGTTTTGTTGGTAATGCTGATGTCATGCTCAGCAGTTTTAGCAGGTGGATTTTTGAATCCAGAAAATGCTACAATCAAGAAGCATAAGCTAAATAGTAGGTTGATGGTTTTTTTCATAAATATGATATTTTTTATGTGAATATAATTTGAAAAAAGTAAATAAAAAAAAAGTAAGCGTATTAAATTTTTATCAATAAAAAACTGTTTAATATTTCAAAAAAAAATCAAATAAAAAGTAAACAAAATTATTCTTTCAGGTAAAAAAGGGTACCCCTAAAAGATTAATTTTAAAATTTGCTACAAAAAATTGATAACCAATCTTCACAAATCATGGAAATCAGTCGACCAACAATTAAAAGAAGATGCATTTCAAGGAACTGAAGAGGATATGCAATAAAAAGCTATAAAAAATTAAAGGTCTTAGAGCTGCAAAATTATTATCGCAAAGCTTGTAATTCCTCATTATTTAATGCTAAAGTATATTTCACAGTTACTAATAAAAAAATTATTAGCCCCGCCACTTGCATTTATCACAATTAGGTAGTATGTTAGTTGTTGAATCTATTTCTACGAATTACTTCTCCATAACCTTTTTACACAATCGATAACTGAGTTAATTTCTTGAACTGCTATAAAAGTAGATGAAGAGACAGTATCGTTTATCTGCTTTTTATCCATAGCCTAATATTTTTTAGATTTCTATTTTCTAAGTTAAAAACACCACCTCATGAATAATAATAAATTTAGCTATCAGGTTAACGGGCAAGAAATAAACTTGCTTATTGATTCCGACCATATTGCATTGAAATTTTACGAGCCTTTTCCGCGAAGTGAACGCTCTAAGTTTGTAAATGAAAATAAAATGCTGGGCGAATTTTCAAAGCGCGTAGAACTTCCAGGCGAAAAGTTTACCATTTTTAGATTGATGCATCAACCCAAAAATAGTCCTAATGCAACAAATACTGCTTTTACGTTTTTAAATCAGTCCGATGAGATTAAAAAAGTAATACCGGTCTTTAAATCGGGTAATAAAAAAGTGGTGGCTACCGATAAAATTATAATAGGGTTTCAATCAACAGATTTAAACACAGCACTACTTCTCAAAAAATATAATTGTGAAGAAATAGAAGCATCCTATAATGAAATGATTGTAAGAATTCCGGAGGCTGCAGATATGTTTGATTTGATGAAGCTGATAGAAAAGGAAAATGGAGTTTCTTATGTAGAGCCCGATTTTATTACGATTGGTTCTAATAATAACCGAAAAATTTCCTACAATTTTCCTGATTCAGACGATAAAATAGATGATAAAAAAGATCTAAGTAAACTTCAATATGCTTTGAAAGTTACGATGGCTGAGGAAGCTTGGAAAATTCATTTAGGGAGTAAGAATATAAAGATTGCAATTTTGGACGAGGGTGTCGAGACAACACATCCTGATTTGAAAGCAGTGATCGAAAAATCATTTGATGCAACAGACGATGATACTTTTCAAGAACCTAACTCTTGGGATGGACATGGAACTGCTTGCTGTGGATTGGCTGCAGCTGAACATAAAAAATTTGGCATTAAAGGATTATCAGGAGGTTGTGCTGTATTTGCAGTAAGACTTGCTTTTTCTAAAGCGCCGGAGTCGGAATGGATTACAAGCAATTCAATTATTAGAAGAGCCATTGATTGGTCATGGAAAAGCGGTGCCGATGTGTTGAGTAATAGTTGGGGAGGTGGAGCACCTTCTAATGCAATTACTAATGCTTTTAATCGCGCTAGGGAAAATGGAAGAAATGGCAAGGGTTGTGTAGTGGTGATTGCAGCTGGAAATGAAGATGCAAAAGTCTCATATCCAGGCAATTTAGAAGAAGTACTTACCGTGTCGGCTAGCAATGAATATGACGAGCCTAAGACTAAATTTAGTCAGGATGGAGAATATTGGTGGGGCTCTTGCTTCGGCGCCGAAGTCGATGTTGCAGCTCCTGGTGTTCATAATTTAACAACCGATATTAGCGGCAGTAACGGCTACAATAAAGAGCATAACTATACCGATTTTAATGGCACTTCTTCTTCTACGCCTATTGTTGCAGGAATAGCTGCATTGATCTTGTCTGCCAATCCATCACTTTCAGAAAAAGAAGTAAGAGATATAATTAAACAAACTGCAGACAAAGTAGGGCACCTGCCTTACTACCGAGGACATAATGATCGAATGGGTTTTGGAAGAGTCAATGCGCTTAGAGCAGTTAACGCCGCATTAGGAGCAACTAATGATAATGCACCATCTGAAAAATTAGCATCATTTATAAAACCTGCTAAAGAAGCTATGAATCACTTAATAGGCAGCTCAATGAATATATTTTGAGCAGTAAATAATTCTAATAAAACAGCAGTCAGTAATTCAATCGATTGGCATCAATAAAACACTTCTAATATGATCTTTTTAGAGTTACCCATTCCCAGCCCAAAAGAATTTTTTACTTTTGGAAGCTTTTCTACATTAGCGGGCACAACTGGAATTGTGTATATCATTTGTGGAGTTTTTCAATCTGTTTTTAATTTTAGCCCAAGATGGTTTGCATTAATTATTTCAATACTCGTTTCTTTTATAGGGATTCAATTTAATTATCAGTTGGCTGCAAATAATTATTTCATTTCATATAGTATCAAATATATCATTGCCTTATTGAATGGCTTTCTGATTTTTGCTACCGCTACTGGCTCTAATCAATTATTTGCCGGCAAGTCGTCTATTCCTCAACGCCCTCCCCCCACTCTGCCACTAAGCTTTCAAAATCGACCAAGAACTTTTAATTCTAATTGGTGGTATCATTGAAATAAAATTTTTGCTGAAACGACGAACTATTTTAAAAAAATATGAAAATTTTATTCCTAACTCTTTACATCTGTCTGATAACTTTTGCCTCTTATAGTCAGGAGCCCGACATTATAAAAAGACTAAACGAAATTTCTGTCAATGACAATATATTTTTTCGCAACAATGAAACATCTTCGTTTCAATATAAAATTGATCGGGATAGCATATGGAGAGATATAAAAAGCGGACAAGTATTTACTGTAAAAAAAAATTATGATCATGCTGTGGGGGCATATGTGAAATTTTATAATCCTTTACAATATAATGTGACTAGCAGTTTCAAAAATGTAGCTGATCCAATTTATCTTTCTTTGACTCAGTTTGTAAATACAGCGTTACCATTACTTAAAAATTTCCCCTTTTTGGAGTCGGTGAATCATCCATTAGATGCATTGCAAAAAAACCTTTCCCAATTCAATTTAACTTTATTACTTTATCAATGGACTTTTGATTTTATTAGTCAGGTAGACTTTGTTGCGATCAAAGCCGACACTTCAATGGGAAAACAAAAATTGTATAATTCGTTAGTAGAACAAATAAATGATGCGGTGAAGCCTGTTGATAATTATTTATTTCGAAGTGAAATTATGATTGATCATGGATCAGATTCTGGCAAAAACAACGGATTCAGTAAGTGGCTTGAAACAAGAAAAGAATCTTTACTAAACTGTCCGTCCGATTATAATTTATTTTTAAAAGAACTTACGCTATCAAAAACTGTAGAAGAAGAATTGACGAATACCCGAAAATTAGCGGAGAAGGAAATTGTAAAAATCCAACAATTATTAACTACCAATTTTAATACTAGAATCTTTCCTTTGTTAAAGGTTTCAGCTAAAGAAAGTTTTAAACAGTATTCATCCGCTGCTTCCATTATAATTTTTATGAATGCCGCAACAAGAATGGATAGTCAGAGCGAGGCATTAAAAAAGTTTTCTGCTTTATTAAAATCGCTTAACAATTTTGCAGGTGATTTTGAATCTGATATCAAGGGCTATCGAATAGAAAGTCAGGTAGATTTAGAAGAAACTCCCAAAAAAATGATCAACCTTACTTATAGGGTTAACGCAATAGATAAAGATGGAAACATGAGAGCTAACAAAAATTTTCAATTGGATTGTATAATTGCTCGTCATCATTTAATTGTTCCATTTGTTTCAACAGGTATTTTTTATACCGATTTAATATATCCAGTATATGCTTTGCAACAGGGCGATGGCGAATGGTTAGTTGCTCAAACAAAGGAAAGAATTATAAAGGTTCGGCCAGCAGTATTTTTAAATCTACTATTTTCATCGAAAAGTAATTGGCTCTATCCGTTTTTACAATTAGGGTTAACCACTGGAGCTAATGATTTTTTAATTCCAATAGGAGCAGGAATAGTGATTGCAAAAAAATTATCTATTAGCGGAGGTTCAGTTTTTGGTATTGGAAAAGGGTTGACTAATCTAAATATCAATAGTCATGTTAAAGACGAGGCTGCTTTAAAAAATGATTTGAGTAATCAGGTAATTTCGTCTTGGTATTTTTCCTTGAATTATAATTTTTTTAAGTGATGTAAGTCAGTTCGCTAGATTTAAATCGGCATTTCACTCCAGACTAAGAAATATACGACAATTTTTCAGTCTTTTATTTTCTGTTGTTTTTTTAATATTGATAACTTTCAAGTAATTTATTGATAAATATGTTCGGTTCAATTAATTTTGAGTCTAGAGAGTTTTAAGAGGAAAAGAAAATTATTTATCATTATTGAATTTGAAAACTATGAGCTATAAAAAGGAAGGACTTTTTTCGTTGAAAGAAAAAGTAATCATTGTTAGTGGCGGGACAGGGATTTTGGGTGGCGCTTTTGTAAAAGCAATTGCTGAACAAGAGGCTAAAGTTGTAATCATAGGACGAAATGAAAAATTAGGAAACTCAAGGGCATTAGAAATTAATGACAGGGGAGGTAATGCCATTTTTATAGTAGCAGATGTATTGGAGGAAGCTCAGCTAATCAATGCGAGAGAAAAAATAATTTCTATTTATGGCAGAATTGACGGCTTGGTTAATGCAGCAGGAGGTAATATACCAACAGGGGTTTTGCCTCCCGAAAAAGATGTCTTCGATTTAAATATTGAAGGGGTTAAAAATGCAATGGACCTAAATCTTTGGGGAACAATTATTCCAGTGCAAATATTTGGTCCAGAAATAGCGAAATCTGGAAGTGGAAGCATTGTAAATATTTCTTCTGTAAGTGCTAAGCAAGCTGTTACCCGTGTACTTGGTTATAGTATGGGTAAAACAGCAGTGGATTGCTATACTAAATGGTTTGCATTGGAGATGGCTAATCGATATGGCGATGCTATTCGGATGAATTCAATTATGCCAGGTTTCTTTTTGACTGAGCAAAATAGAGCGTTATTGACAGTTCCAGACGGTACGCTGACTGAAAGGGGGAATGCCATCATTCGTCAGACACCTTTCAAAAGATTTGGTAATCCCGAAGAATTAACGGGCGCATTGATATGGTTACTAAGTGACGCCTCTAAATTTGTTACAGGTTCAATTATTACTGTGGATGGTGGTTTTACGATTAATAGCGGTGTATAAAAAATTACTGAAAAAGGCTCCTCTATTTTTTATAAATATTTTGATTTTCTACATCATTCAAAATAAAGTTTCTATTTATTTTAATTTTAAACGAAATGGTATTGCAGGAAAGCCTTCATTGTTTTCAAAATTAGTTACCGGATAATTGGTAAATGCATATCTAATCTCTGTGGGATTTTTTACTTTATCAGAGCTTAACCAAACTTCATTTTTTTCAATACTAGCTTTTGCTTCATAAAGTATCCCCTTTTCATTTGCAATAAAAAAGTGCTTAGGCTCTTTACCATCATTAGTAGCCAAACCACTTCCTGCATTGCTGAAGCTAATTTTAATAATATTATTTTCAATTTTATAAGCAAGGTACTCTGGCCCTTGAAATATTGTATTGGGCTCTTTATATACATTCGCTAGTGCAATTTTTGCAAGCCTAAATCCAACGTATTGTTTATTTCTTGGATGAATATCATTGGGATCAGAAATATCCATTGTTGACGCCATTTCTGTGTGAGGAACAATTTTTCTAATATTGGATTGCCCCTCTCTTAATAATGCGTATTCAAAAACTTTATTATCATTCTGTGACCAGTTATAGGGCGCCACTTGTACAAAATAAAAAGGAAGTTCCTGGTCTTTAAAAAGGGTTCTCCAATTGTAAATCATTTTAGCACAGAGTTGAGTATAGATAGAGCTATCATATCTATTAGACTCACCTTGATACCATAATGACCCTGTGAAATTTATATTTCTAAGCGGATAAATCATTGCATTATAAAAAAGAGTCGGACGTACTACTTTTTCAAAAGTTACCACAGAGTCTAGGGGTTCTTTGGAAAGTCTGCTAGTATCATAAGGGAATAAATATTTTTTATTTAAGATACTATCGGCTGAAAGAGTTTCTCTACTTGTCCATGCTTGGCAAGAAGATGCTCCAACACTACTAATTACTAAACCAATAGGAATTTTCTTTTTTATAAAAATTTGACGTGCAAAAAAGTAGGCGACTGCACTAAAATGCGGAGCAGTATTGGGCGAACAAACTTCCCAATTTCCGCCACAATCTTCTTCTGGCAATGCTTTAAAATCGGTTCTAACTTTAAAAAGTCTAATTTCAGGATAGTTGGCATTTTCAATTTCAACTCTGAAATTATCGGCACCTAAAAGCCATGGCAGCCAGGGTCTTATTTCCATCGCCATATTGGATTGTCCACTGCAAAGCCAAACATCTCCAATTAAAATGTTATTGAGTTCTTTAATCTGTTTGCCTTGTGAAATCGAAATTTTATTTTTTTTAAATTCTCCAGACATTGCATTGGGTACAGGAATGTCAACACTCCACCTTCCCTCATTAGTAGCTTTTGTTTGAAATGTTTTTGAATTCCAATCAGCCTTTACCATTATTTCAGACCCTTTATTCGCCGTTCCCCAAACATGTAGCGGTTTGCCTTGCTGAATGACCATATTATTTTGTAAGGTATTGGCAATAGAAAAGGTGGGGGCACTATCTTTTGCAATTACAAATGAAAATGTCAGAAGTAACAACAAGCAAAGCAGTGACGATTTATTAAATTTCATATTTTATTTTTATGATGTGCCGAATTATTTTTTTAAAAATTATAAGCTGATTAATTAGGTTGTCCTGTAGCTTTATAATTTTCTATCAATTGTTTTAGTTGCTTAACAATAAGGGGGTATTTGTTATATAAGTTAGTGGTTTCAGTTTCGTCTTTTTCCATATCATATAATTGTCCAGCAGTTTCATAGACGTAGTCATTTTTAATATACTGATTAATAAGACCTCCGCCAGAGTTATTACAGTCTATATATTTCCACCTTCCTTTATGAATACTTATACAACCTTTAGAAGATGAATATAATATATTTTCTCTAATGGGTTTATTTTGATTTTTCCCTTTAAATGCTTCAAACATATTATAACTGTCTATTGCAGCTGAATGGGGTAAAGAAATATTTAAAATACCACTACAAGTAGCAAAAAAATCAGTCAAACTTATTTTATTATTATTAGTTTTTCCAGCAGGTATTACACTAGGCCATGATGCAATAAAAGGCACGCGATGTCCTCCTTCCCAAATATCTCCTTTAATACCTTTCCATTTCCCACTTGAGTTGTGATTGAAAAGATTGTATAATGATCCATAAGTTGAGGCTTCAATTCCTCTTGTTGTTAAATCTCCCGCCTGCATGGCTCCACCATTGTCACTTGTAAAAATGATCAGTGTATTTTTTGTTATATTTAATTCATTCAGTGTATTTAATATTCTTCCAATATAATCATCCATTTCAAAAACAAAATCACCATAATCACCTGCTTTGCTTTTTCCCTTGTATAATTGATTGGGGGCTATAGGAACATGTGGTGCGGATAAAGATAAAAATAAAAAGAAAGGCTTTTGATTATTCATATTTACTTGATGTCTGATATATTCATCAGCTTTGTTAATAATGGTAGGAAGCATTTTTTCTGAGGTCCATCCTGATTGCATCATTCCTTTCGCACCTACTATATCTTGCGGTTTTTGTAGAGTTAGATTACCACCCACTATATTTCCATTTTCTATAAAACAAAACGGAGGTAAGCTTGGAATGTCCACTCCAAATTGATAGTCAAATCCACAAGATAATGGACCACCTTTTAATGGTTGGGTAAAATCAATTCTTCGTTCTCTTTCAATTGTTTCTTCCATAGCTCCCCAGCGACTAGAATCAATGAACTCACCTTTTTTTATTGGCCAGCTCCATCCCAAATGCCACTTTCCAATAATTGCAGTATTATAACCGTTGTTTTTTAAAAATTGTCCGACAGTTAATTGATCTTTTTTTATTAGTGGCCAATCATAAGACCATAGAACTCCTTTTTTAAGTCCCGATCGCCAAGGATAATTTCCAGTCAGAATGCTATATCTAGAAGGAGTGCAAACAGCTGAAGCGCTATGGGCATTTTTGAATTTCATGCCTGATGATGCTAGGCGATCAATATTAGGAGTCGGAATTTTTGAATCCTTATTATATGCAAGAACATCGCCATAACCCAAGTCGTCTGCAAGTATATAAATGATATTTGGTCTGGATGAAAGTGTTTTAATTTGGGAATGTGCTGGTGAGAAAAAGCCCAATGATAATAGTATTCCAAAAATTCTGTTCATCATAGATAAGTTTATTAATTAATGTAATTTAAAAAAATCCACCAAATGTCTTTTATTATTTCTTCATTAATGTTTTTTATAAGGTCTATTAGGATTTACAATCCAAATGGTCGAGGTAACTAGGGGACAAGCTTTTTTGATTTAGTGAAGAGTACGCCATTTTATTAAAATTAAGGATTTTACTTATTGTCTTCCTTTTATTATTCTTTATTATCACATAGGAATACTGAATTAAGTTTAACTATTTACAGGAAGACATTGTTGGATTTTAATTGCTACAATAAATGGTTGCTTTAGTTTGTATATTGCAATTCTTTAAATTTTTATACTATTTATAATGACAGGAAAATTAATCGGCAAAGTTGCCATTGTAACAGGAGCTAGCGCTGGAATTGGAGAAGCAGCTGCAAGAATGTTGGCTAATGAAGGAGCAAGTGTAGTGATTACAGCCCGCAGAGAGGACCGACTTAAGAACTTGGCAAACGAATTTAAGCTGCAAGGAACTGAATCTATTTATATAGTAGGAGATGCAAGCGAGGAGGCAACCGCTAAAGAAACGGTAGATGCTGCTATCAAAGAATTTGGACGAGTAGATATTCTTATAAATAATACGGGAATTGGAAATTATAAAGAATTGGTTGATACTTCTGTTGCTGAGTATGACGAAATGATGATTACCAATATGCGATCCACTTTTTTATTTACTCGTTACGTTGTTCCACAAATGATTCTTCAAGGAAGTGGAACTATTCTAATGATTTCTTCAATGGCTGGTATCAATGGCTATCCCGGGCAAGCGGTTTATTGTTCAACCAAATTTGCACAAATGGGATTTGCTAAATCTTTAGATAAAGAACTTAGACCCAAAGGAATTAAAGTAGGGGTTATTTGTCCCGGAGGAGTAAAAACCGAGTTTGCCATTGGAAAGGGTCGAACGAAAGAGGGAGTAGCCAAATCGGAAATGCTTGAAACTACTGATGTAGCGGCATCAATTTTGCTGGCTTGTACACAATCGGCTGGTTCAAGAATTATTGAAATTCAAATGCGAACGATGGCAGAAGGGCTTTAGGAAATGAAAAGAAATAGTAGGGATAGCTTTAATAAGCGATTGCTAAAATTTCGACACGGTTTTACATTCGCTAATTGATGATGAGTTTTGCAGGAGTTCAATTCAGAGATGAATAGCCAAATTTGACATTTCATTTTTTACCTAAATATATTTTTGGGAATTACAGTATATTAGCTTTGATTTGTAGAAGATAAAATAATTATAAACATTAACTAAACTTGACAATATGAAAATTAAATTCCTTTTAAGTCTTTTGGCTTCTTTGATCCTTACAATTTCTGCTTCTGCAGGTGATGGAAAACCGGCGTTTGCTGGAAATTGGAAATTGGACAGAACCAAGTCTTCTACCACAGGCAGTTCTCTTTTTCTTTCTGCAATTAATATTAAAGTTGAAAATGACAACCTGCTTACAGAAAGGGTATATGAAAATTCTAATGGAGAGAATTATCCATTTAATGAAAATCTTACCTTGGATAATAAGGAGTCTAAAATTGTGATTTATGAGATGCCTAGAAAATCTAAAGCGCAATGGTCAGAAAAAGAAAATTCATTATTGATAGAATCAAATACCATTTATAATGGCAATTCGGGAGAACAAAATGTTAACACGATTGAAACATGGAAATTAAGCCAGGATGGAAATCAGTTGATTTATGACTTTGTCACCAAAACTTCTGAAGGCAGTTTGAAAGGGACCTATTATTTTAATAAATCAAAATAGTTGCTTTAGTACTATTTTAGATTCTTGTCCTTGTCTTACAGTAACTAATTTAACATGGCCGTTTCGCTTGCGAAATGGCTATTTTATTATTTATCTTATTATATAAATACTTATGAGATATATGCAATTTCCCCAAAAGTATCTTTTACTATTGTTGTCAATTTACCTAAATATATTTGTCAACGCGCAAGGAATTAAAAAGAGTAAGAGTCAAAAAAAACTTCCGAATATCATTTACATACTTACGGATGATCTAGGATATGGAGACGTTTCGATTTATAATGCAGATGGAAAAATTAAGACTCCCAATATTGATAGATTAGCAAAACAGGGAATGCGTTTTACGGATGCTCATACCACTTCAGGTGTTTGTACTCCTTCAAGATATTCTATTTTAACAGGCGTTTATCCTTGGCGAAGCCGACTACCAGTGGGTGTACTGCATGGCTATAGCAGAACATTAATTGAAAAGAATCAACCAACTGTTGCCACATTATTGAAGTCTCATGCTTATACAACTGGAGTGGTCGGAAAATGGCACCTCGGATTAGATTGGGTTCCAAATGCTAGATCCAAAGATTCGGTAGAGAAGCAAATCAATAACAACAAGTTATATGGGATATCATCGGATATGAATCCTGATCAGATTGATTTTTCTGTTCCTCCTATCAATGGTCCAAGAACACAAGGTTTTGACTATTCTTATATTTTGCCAGCTTCTTTAGATATGCCTCCTTACTGCTATCTTGAAAATGATGCACTAACGGAAATGCCTACTGGCTTTACTCCTGGAAGTAAACTTGAATCGGGTTATACAGGACCATTCTGGAGAGCTGGATTAATGTCCCCTTCATTTGATTTTAAAGAGGTACTTCCTCATTTTACTAATAAGGCAATTAGCTTTATCAAAAATCAATCGGCAGCTGCGAACCCATTTTTTCTCTACTTCCCAATGCCTGCACCTCATACTCCATGGCTTCCTACCGCTGGTTTTATAGGTCGTTCGAATGCCGGTGAATATGGAGATTTTGTTCAAATGGTGGATGATGCAATTGGTAAGTTGTTGCGTTCAATTGATAGCCTAGGACTTTCAGAAAACACGATGATTGTTTTTACAAGTGATAATGGACCTTACTGGCGCGATAATTTTGTGAAACAATATAACCACCATGCCGCGGGACAATTTAGAGGGATGAAAGGAGATGCCTTTGAGGGCGGTCACCGCGTTCCATTGATTGTGCGTTATCCTAAAAAAGTAAAAGCAGGATCTGTTAGCAACGTCACCACTTCTCTGGCTAACTTTATGGCTACCTGCTCAGATCTGGTGGGTGAAAGCTCTGATAAGTTTAAAACAGGTGATAGTTTCTCAGTGCTTCCAAACTTAGAATCTAAAGTTGCTAAATCTGCAGAACAACATCCTGTTGTTGTTATTTCATCTAAAGGATTATTCGCTATTCGTAAGGGGCCATGGAAGCTCATTATAGGATTAGGCTCCGGCGGTTTTACCGACCCATCAGAGGTAAAATCTAAGCCAGGCGAAGCGGTTGGACAACTTTACAACCTTGACGAAGATATCCATGAGGATAATAATCTTTATCAAAAATATCCTGACAAGGTAAAAGAGCTTTCGGTATTACTTACAACCATTAGGAATCAAAAATAAAAATGAGCTGCAATTATAAGTGGTATTTATAATATCAAGAGTGGAACACAAATCTTTGAATAGGTAATTATATTACATCTTTTAAGAGTATAAATTTGTAAAGCAAATAGGATTTTAATTCAATGTATTAAAAGAGGAATCAATTTTATGTTTAATGAATATAAAGGATAAATAAAGTAATTTTTTAAAAAACAAATTCTATGAAAACCATTACGGGGTTATTAATTGTTGGAATATTTTTTATTGTAGGATGTAATCAAAAAATCAAAAATTCTATAACATCTTTTGGTGCAATAGCAGATGGCAAAACTAACAATGCAGTTGCCATACAGCGTCTGATTGATAAAGTTTCTGCTGCTGGTGGCGGTCAGGTGATTATTCCTCCAGGAAATTTTGTAACAGGAACAATTTTCTTAAAATCAGGAGTAGACTTGTATCTATCAGCAGGCGCTTGTTTGATGGGCACTATTGATAGAAATGATTATAGGCCTGAACGAGCTGGATTGATTGAAGCAAAAAATCAAAAAAACATTTCTATCAGCGGACCAGGTGTTATTGATGGTCGGGCTCAGGAGTTGATGCTTGATATTTTGAAGAAACTTAGAAGTGGAGAAATTGTGCAGGATAATATGTGGCGCGTAAAACGTCCTGGAGAAGGGGTAAGAACGGTAATACTTGCAATTGATTCTTGCAGCAATATTACTGTCTCAGGTATTACGTTAAAAAACTCTTCAGGTTGGGTTCAAAATTATACAGAATGCACCAATTTAACAATTGATGGAATAACCGTTCAGAGTACAGCCTATTGGAATAATGACGGTATTGATATTACCGATTGTAAAAAGGTAAGAATCACAAATTGTTTCATCAACTCTGCCGATGATGGAATATGTTTGAAGTCGAGCAATCCAAATTCTGGTTGTGAAGATGTTTACATTGACAGTTGTAAAATTCGCTCAAGTGCTAGTGCTTTTAAAATGGGTACCGCATCATCTGGAGGATTTAGAAATATCAAGGTGCGAAATTTAGAAATTTATGATACCTACCGTTCAGCAATTGCAATCGAATCGGTAGATGGAGGAGTAGTTGAAAATATAGACATACAGAATATAGTAGCGAGGAATACAGGGAATGCGATTTTTATCAAAAGAGGGAAAAGAAATACAACAAGAAATGTGGGAACGCTGAAAGGTATTTATATTGCCAATGTAAAAGTAGAAGTACCCCTTAACAAGCCTGATCAAGGTTATCCGGTTGAGGGGCCTCCAGATCATCTTAAACCTGGCATAGATAAAATGCCGAAACGCCCAGGAAGTTTTCATATTTATGGGCATCCTTTTTTACCCTACAATTTGATTCCTTCTTCTATTGTTGGCTTGCCGGGATACCCTGTCGAAAATGTTACTATCGAGAATGTTGAAATTAGTTATGGAGGCAGATCAAGTAAAGAGATCGCTTATATCCCACTCAACGCCATCACTTCTGTCCCAGAGAATGAATCGAATTATCCAGAATTTTCTATGTTTGGAGAGTTACCTTCTTGGGGTTTTTATGTTCGTCATGCAGAAGGAATAAAAATGAAAAATGTAAAAGTGTTTTATTTGGAGGACGACTTTCGACCAGCCTTGGTTTTTGATGATGTAAAAGGAGTAGCCTTAGAAAATTTCACAGTTCCTAAAGCAATTGAATTGCCTGTAGCACTGTTTAATAATACAACTGGCATTGCCTTGAAAAATTTAAAGTTTCCTGTAAGTGAAGAAAAGGGAGTGATGATTACTAATTACAAGTAAAATTTTAGGTTAATTTTAAATCATAATTTATAACATTATAAAACTCTATCATGAGATTTTTTTTAATCTTAATTTTTGCTAGTTTTTTTGTGACATCCTTTACCGTTCATGTGCAAGGGCAAAGTACAAATAATATAATGGGAGCATGGGGCAAAGAGGAAAATAACATAAAAACCCTAGTGATTTTTGCTGATAATGTTATCAGCGTTGCCAACTATAGTCTAGTGGATAAAAAGTTTAATTTTAGTTGGGGAGGCACTTATAGTTTGAATAAAAAAAATATTCAATTGTCGTATGAGTGGCATTCGCAAGACAGTTTATTGGTAAATACTACCGCTGAACTTTCTGTAGTGATTAAAAAAAATGGACACTTGTCTATAGGCAAACTATTAAGTGATTTAAAAAAATTGGATGACGGTGTATCAGGAGATTTATTTGGAGCATGGATAATTAGTGGTAACTATTCAAAGGACGTATTATCTAGAAGAGCCAATCCATTTCTTCCGAGACGTACCATGAAAATTATTTCTGGAAAGCATTTTCAGTGGGTGAGTTATAATGTAGTGACAAGAAAATTTTTTGATGCGGGCGGCGGTACTCAAACTTCTGAAAATGGAAAGTATGTTGAAAATATAGAGTACTTCACTAAAACAGCACAAAGCGTTGGCAAGTCGGTGGAGTTTTCCTATTCAGTATTGGACGGTGATTGGAGACACAAAGGGCAAAAATCAACAGGAGGCCCTTTAGATGAGTGTTGGACTAAACGTAAATTGATTGAAGAAAAATTTGCAAAAAAATAAATCTAAATAAATATTTTATCTGACAGTTGGGTTATTTTAGAAATTGCCTAAAAGTTAAATTGATTCTAGGCGTCTTGATTTTTTTAGATTTTGGCAATGCATGTAACCAGTGTTTTTGAATAGCCCCTTTCATTTCTAGTAATGAGCCATTTTCAAGTTGTATAGAAACTATTTCTTTTGATGATTTGTTTTTAAATGAAAACTTTCTTTCAATACCTAAACTAACCGAAGAGATAGAACTATTGGCGATGATTTCCTTTTCGCCATCACTATGCCAACCCATTCCTTCATCACCATCATGATACAAGTTTAACAAACATCCATTATAGCTGACTTGTGTATAATCTTCCACCAAGCTTTTTATTTTTAATAAGTGGTCCGTCCAAACTAGTCCTTTTTTAGTTTTATTTGAATAGGTATATTCTATTCCTTCATCTCCATAAAATGCAACCTTTCTTTTACTAATTATTTCTTTTCCAAAAATTATAATTTCCTCATTTTTCCATTCGATGTTTTTTAATAAATCATCAAAAAGAAGGCTACTCTGCTCAAAGTTAAATATCGGTCCATAGTAGATGGCTTCCCCTTCAAAATTTATAATATGTAAGTGTTGGTTAAACATTTTTATCTAAAACAACTGCAATTAAATTTATTTATTGAAATTTAATTTTAATAAAAAAGATTTTTTTCCAAGATGATGTATTCGAAAAGTTGACACCAAACTTCCATCGGCCTGATTAAATTCGCTTCTAAAATCTTAAAATAAATTTATAATTTTTGGAGCAAAGGTATTCTATTGAAAGTAGAATGATAGTTTCGCTTGATTATTTTTCGATTGTAAAAGAATCCACCGTTTCACCATTGGTATTAATTTGTTTGAATTGAAATTTATTCTTTTCCATTTCAATAAAACTGATGGTATTATCGGTAGAGAAAAACTTATCTGTGAAAGGTTGCCAACTGTTAGGCAAATTGGTTTGTTCGTAATTATACAAACGCTGTCCGCCAGCACCCGTAACGATATAAATAATTCCCTTTGGTTTTTTATTATTGATTCCATCAAAGCTTTTATCTAAAGTCCATTTTCCATTTAATTTTCCATCTATTTTTATTTTTACTCTTGCGCCCGACTCATCCATTGTATCTGGAATAAAGGTTAATGGAAAAGATCTTTGGTAATTATGTACATGTCCATTAAAAACTACATCTACTTTTCCTGCCTCAAATATTGGTGATAAAAGCCTCATATGTTGTTCTTCAAAATGTGCTTTAGATGAGTTGAAACCTGGTTGATGAAACATTACAAAACGCCACATTGCTTTTGACGATTTTTTTAAATCCTGTATTATCCAATTTTGTAATTCTTTATTTGACCAGTTAACGTATGAATCTGCATCGATGACTGTCCAATGCGCATTGCCATAATCGTATGAAAAATTAGTCATTTTTGGATAGGCATTTTTAGCAGCCTCATAAAATGCATTTCGATTACTTTCGCTACCTTTTAATATGGGTAAAAGCGCACTACCTTCTTTATCATAGGGTCCATTTAAAGGTTGTTCCCAAAAATAATAATAGGCTAAAGCATCGGGGGTTTTGTCCATGTCTCTATCATTTGCATCATGATTACCCACTGATGCCATAAATGGAATGGTTCTTAATAGCGGCGCACCAGTTGAATCGTTGTTATCAGCATTATAGATAGGCCAAAACTTTGTAGTGTATTCATTTGCTAATCCATGACCGTAAACAATATCTCCCGGAACAGCTACAAAGTCTGGATTCAGATCAAACATTACGTTGGCTAATTTCTTTTGATTTTTAGTTAGTGCTCCAATATCTCCAGCGACAACGAATTTATAATTTTGACTTTTTGATTTGGGTGAATGAGCAAAAGATTCAAATACAGTCACTTTATTTTTTAGCACTCTATAACTAACCTCTTTTCCATTTTGTAAGTTTTGAAGTGTAGCGTGGTACACTACAAATGGCTGATAATTTTTTATAAAAACTCTATTAAAATAAATCTTTGTACTTCTTACCCAACGATTATTCAATTTTATTTCTACCCCCCATTCGCTGGCTGTATCAGCTGTGTGCCATAATAAAGCTAATTTATTTGGACTTCCCTCATGGCCAATCTGTAAATAGGGCTTGGTGATAAATACAGATTGGGAGAAAATATTTTTTGAAAAAAAAGAACTTAAACATATTAAAAGAATTGACAGGCATTTCATATTTTAAATTATTTGGATAAAAGTATGATTATTTTTTACATTAACTTTTGATTCTGCTTTCCGTAACAATTACATAACCGCTTTCATTAAATACAATTTCAGGAAAAATTAAAAAAATCAAAGTTTAGTTCAATGCGTTGAAAGTATATATAATAAATTTAAAATGTGTAAGGTTGTTTTATTCGATAGATTTTCGGTTTACAGCACCTGATTATTTTAGCTATTGTATAAATAATTCTTAGAAAAAGCACTTAATTCTATCAAATTCATTATCTTGTTATGAGTAGTGGAGATTAGCAACCACATAAAAAACGGGGCGAAGTAAAAAGCCAAATCCTCAAAACCAACAAAAAAAATAAAATGTCACAACCAATTCCACAATTCAAAAATGAGCCAGTTCTTGTATTGATACTTGGCCTCATCACCTGCGGTTTATATTTAATTTATTGGAATATCAAAGCTGCCCAAGTTTTAAATGCAGCTGCTGAAAAAGAAATTATTTCACAACCCATCGCAATATTTGCGGGATGTTGCTTGCCGGTCAACTTATATTTTTATTATTTAGCAGGCAAAGAAGGTTTGCCAAAAGTATATGAGAAAACTGGAGAAGTAGGAAAAGACCAGACAACACTTTTGATTATTCTTGGTTTCTTATTTCCTATGGTTGCAGCAATGATTGTACAAGGTGATATCAACAAATTATATAACTAACCCAAAGCGGTTTCGTAAAATATTAGGAATTGCCGGTGCCTTATTGACACTGGCATTTCCTTTTTATGTAATGCTTCAATCTGCCAATCGGTCTATTGAAACAGAACAATCATTATGCCCATTTAAATTATTAACTGGCTTTCCTTGTCCAGGTTGCGGCATGACTAAATCATTAATTTTTTTCTATAAAGGTGATGTAGAAAAAAGCCTTTATTATCATTTATTTGGACCGTTGACATTTGTATTTTGTTTGACTGCTATTTTAACATTGTCTGTAGAACTTTTTACTAAAAAAGAATATTTTCAAAAAATTTTATATAGTAAAAAAATTGCCTATTGTTTGGGTATAATTTTAGGAATATATCATTTGTCGAGATTATTATATTTCATTTCTACGAATAATATTGATGACATCTTACGTCAATCCATGTGGAAGTGATATCAGGGTATAAAATAATTAACTTAGAAACTACTTGCCAAAAGGTTTATTTTGATGCTAGTTTAAAAAAATAGTTTGAACACCCCTGTCTTCTTTAACTGCTATGATTGAATGAATTTTGGGAACTTCTAAAAGAGTATCAACACTACTTCTAACTGTAATTGGAAAATATTTTTCTAAATTTGATATAAATTTTCAATTATATATAATATTTAGTATCTCTAATTCGTTAAAGGCTCTAACTTAAGTAACCTATAACTATTTTAATCCAAATTTTTTAAAAATTAACAATATGAAATCATTCTTTTTTCTTTTACTATCAACAGGCTTCCTTCAACTACATTCCCAAACTACAAAAACCACTATTATCTTATTTGAGTTTGACAAGTCTGCTATTACCGATTCTTGTAAAGGACAGTTAAAGAATTTAGTAAAAGAGTTAAAGACGAGTGCTTGGGCCAATATTGAGCTTTATGGACATTGCGACTCTTCTGGATCCTCGGCTTATAATGATCGCCTTTCAATAAAGAGAGTAGAAGCGGTTCATCAGTTTCTTATATCTGAAGGAATTATTGATTCTGTTATTCTTTTAAAGAAAGGTTATGGAGAAAACAAACCGCTGAATGAGAATGCTACCAAAGAGCAAAGAAGTTTAAATAGAAGGGTTGAAATAATTGTTAATGAATCTATAATTCTATATAAAACATCTGAAAAAACAGTAACAGTAGAGCAAGTTTTATCAGGCGCTAAATTAAATTCAGGCGATAAAATATCCCTGAAAACTATCAATTTTATTGGAGGGTATCATTATTTTGTCGATGAATCTTTACCTACCTTAAATGAATTACTCAAGGTGATGAAGTCGAATCCTAAAATGGTTATTCGTGTTGAAGGACATATTTGCTGTGGACCCATAAATGAAGGGGATGGTATGGATTTGGGTACAGAGTTAACAAATTTGTCGGTTGCGCGAGCAATGGCAGTGAAAGAATTTCTCGTTAAAAACGGAATTGAAACCACCCGCATTAGCCATGCAGGTTTTGGTCATAGCCGCCCACTTTATCCTTATCCAGAAAAAACTAGGGAGGAAGAGTTAGCCAATAGAAGGGTCGAGGTGGTAATCGTTTCGATGAAATGATAATTAATTCAGGGGCATAATTTCGTTTATAAATGAATAAATTTGGCTATAAAAAGGCCTGATAATCATATAATTGATTCTCAGGCCTTTAAATTTGTAAAGGTTAAGAAAATCTAACCAATGATTTGAAAAAGGGATCTTTTAAAATAAGGATTCTAGTTAATTAAGAAATTATAAAAAGTATTTTTAGTATAGAGGATGAAATAGAAGTAGCCAAAACTTTAAATATTTAATAATTGTATTTTTTGAATAAATAATTTATAATTTGACATAATTCTTAACTGGCTAATAAAAGTTGGAGCTTTATAGAGTAAGTTATAAAATTCAAAAAACAATAACAATCTCTTGAAAATTTGTGAAAATTCTTATCATAAATTTTTCATGGTTTTTAATGGCAACTTCAAAAAATAATTTACTGTGAATATAAAGATTAACATTAGGAAAAATGCTTATTAACGTAATAAGTAAAAAATAAATAGTAAAGCAAGAAAATGAGTTTCATGAATATTACCGAAGATATACACAGACAGTTTGCTGAATATTTTGACGAAAAAGCAATTTGGCCTTATGCCTATCTTTTATCACAGAGACTAACAGAAGGTAATATTTGTATTTCTTTAGACGACATGCATTCTAATTTAAATACCACTCCCTATACAAATGCAGTATCAGCTAAAGACTTATTGAATTACTCAAATTTAGTTTCAAAAGATGGTGTAAATACAACCCCTTTTATTCTTCATAATGATAGACTTTATTTTCAACGTTACTTCAAATATGAAACCAGCATTATTCAAAAATTAAAAAAGTTAATTGCTGCAGAAACTAGTCTGGTAGCTGATAGGATGAAACAGCTAGAGTTGAAGGTAAAATTAATACAATCCCTTAATGCCAATTACAATATAAATGGATTAACCAATAAAGAGCAAGTAGATTGGCAAATGGTTTCGGTATTGCAAGCGCTCTTAAATAATTTTAGCATTATTACTGGTGGACCGGGCACTGGAAAAACCACTACACTTGCTAAATTACTTATTGTGTTGTATGAATTGGAGCCAGACGCGAAAGTGGCACTAGCCGCACCAACAGGCAAGGCTTCCATGAGAATGTTTGAGTCTTTAAAAAGTAGCACATTGCCATTTTCTATATCCACTAAACAAACGATTGATGGATTAAAGCCAAGCACCATTCATAGTTTATTAGGTTATAAAAAAGAGTCCGTTAACTTTAAATACAACGCTGAAAATCCTTTGCCTTATAATTGGGTGGTAGTCGACGAGGCTTCCATGATTGATGTCCCTATGTTTTCTAAGTTGCTTGATGCTTTAGGTGACAATTGTAGAATTATTTTATTGGGAGACAAGGATCAATTGGCTTCAGTGGAAGCGGGCAGTTTGTTAGGTGATTTATGTCAAACATTACCAAGCTTAAATATTTTTTCTATTAAGGCGGCAAGCTGGATCAATGATTTTATTACCGACTCTGAAAGAAAAATTAAGCCTGAATTTATTGGCGACCAGCAACAACTGATGTCAAGCCATATTATTGAATTAAAATTTAGTCATCGTTTTAATAGTCAGGGAGCCATTGGTAAATTAAGTAGGGCTGTAATTGAAGGAGATACAGAAAAACTTAAAAATTTAATTGAAAATTCTGCCGGCACCAATGTAAAAATAGATCATCAGTATACACCTG
Source organism: Chitinophaga pinensis (assembly GCA_945876095.1). GTDB lineage: Bacteria > Bacteroidota > Bacteroidia > Chitinophagales > Chitinophagaceae > Ferruginibacter > Ferruginibacter pinensis_E. Next base: position 7,490 of record CAMCMP010000006.1, on the reverse strand, counting down.
AATTATTAGAATCCTTTGTGGAAGGGTACGCCAGCTATATTCAAGAAGCAGATATTAAAACTGCGTTAAAAAAGTTAAATGAATGTAGAGTTTTAGTAGCTGTAAGACAAGGTCAAAGAGGCTTGTATACAACCAATAAACTCATTGAATTACATCTTCGAAAAAAAGGAATTATTAGACCCGATGGAGAAAATTATGAACACAAGCCTATTATGGTCACCCGCAATATGCATGATTTAGGATTGCTAAATGGGGACACAGGAATTATGCGAAAAGACGATAAGGGCAATTTGAAAGTTTGGTTTGAGGATGGCCAAGGGGGGATTAAATCTATTCTGCCTGCTTATTTAAATTATTGTGAAACTGCTTTTGCAATGACCATACATAAAAGCCAGGGTTCAGAATTTGATCAGGTGATGGTTATTTTACCTGAAGGAATTTCTAATGCATTATTAACGCGTGAATTATTATATACCGGTATTACAAGGGCAAGAACAAGTATAACCATTCAAGGAGAAATGGATACCATTAGACACTCGGTTGAATCTTGTGTTCAAAGAATTTCAGGTATCACTGGAAGAGTCGATTAATAATAATTAGAGAAGAAAGTATGAGTATATATTTAAATGTTTCAAATTCACTACAGCCATTGTCTGTTAGGCTGGCTAGTGATTTACAAGCAACTAATCAAAATGCTTTTGTGAAGCAATGGATAGTGACTCAAACTGAGGGTATGAATAGTTGGTTAAAGCAAAACATTGCAAAACAAAACGGAATTGCAGCAAATATAAATTTTTGCAAACCCAATGATATAGTTGCTGAAATTTATAAAAGAGGTTTAAAAGTTGGGAAAAAAATTATAAATACAGAAAATATACGTTGGTGTATATATGAGTTATTGGATAATGCGGAATTTAAGACTACATACACGGATATAGCTAGCTATTATCTAAATAATGACATCAAGCGGATTGCTTTGAGCGATGAGCTTGCTGATTTATTTGACCAATATCAAGTATATCGACATGAAACAGTAAAAATTTGGGATGACCGTTTAATTAATAATCAGGTGGCAGAAGATTGGCAGGAATGGATTTGGCATCAGATTAAAATAAAGTTAGGGGATGCCTACCAGGATAGGGTAGAAATGGCCAAATTGTTGATCGATGGCTTAATGATTGAAGAAGTGCAGGTGAATATTAAAAATAAAATTCCTGCTTTACATCTTTTTGGTATTGCCGTTATCACTCCTTATTATTTACAAATCTTTCATGCACTTGCAAAGTTTATTGATATCCATTTGTACTTGGTGAATCCATGCCCAGAACAAATTTGGATGGATGACCATTCTGAGCAGCAAATAACAAAATTGCTTCAAAAAAGAAAAAAGCAAAGAAAAGACGTGGATCATTTGCTAGTGGGAAATGATTTGTTATTGAATTGGGGAGGTATTATAAAGGAGTCTTTTAAATTATTAATGGATAATGATGATTTTGTTAATGTATATAATGAAGAGGATGCAGTACCTATTGTTGAGCCTAGAACTTTACTTAAAAAAATTCAATATGATATTTATAATAATCTAAATCAACCATCTCGTAATCTATTGACAGCATTGGATTACAAGGATGGATCTATTACTGTTAATGGAGCTTTTACTCCGGTTAGAGAAGTAGAAATTTTATATAATTATTTGGTAGAGTTAATAGATAAGCGAAATATAACCTTATCACCAAAGGATATTGTAGTTTTAGTAAGTGACATTGAATTATACGCACCATTCATTCACGCAGTGTTTAGCAATTCACCTTATAAGTTTCCCTATAATATTGCAGATGAAAGTTATTCGGCTGGGAATAATATTTTTACGGCAATTCAAGATATTTTATCATTGGATGCTGAGACTTTTAAAGTAGAAATAGTTTTAAAATTATTGGAATCTCCTTATATAAGAAATCGATTTAAAATTAAAGATGAAGAAAATTTAAGAACGGCAGCTAGACAAGCAGGAATTATATTTAGTATTAAAGGAAGACAGGAAGACGATACCCGTTACATAAGTTGGGAGTATGGAATAAAGAAAATCATGTATGGTATTTGTATGAGCGGGGAGCCGAATGTAAATGATGGACAGGAACATTTTATCCCATTGGATACTGCCGAAGGAGCTGAAGCCATTGAGCGTGTTCGTTTAATGTATTTTGTAAAAACACTACAACAGAAGTTAGCCGAAAGAAATCAAAAAAGAACTATCTCTCAATGGGCTGAATACCTTCAATCAATAGTAGAGGATATGATTTTTCAAGCGGGTGAAAAAGATGACGAGGATTATACCAAGCTTATTCAATTTACAGAACAAATGTCTTTGTTGGAAAAGAATGCGAATGTTGAAATAAGTTTTGAAGTATTCCGTCATAGCTTTTTACAAAGACTTAGTTTGGAGAAAAAGGTAGGCTCCTTTGCAAGAGGAGGGATAACATTTTGTTCATTGGTGCCCATGAGAAGTATTCCATTTAAGGTAGTCGCCTTATTAGGAATGAATTTTGATAAATTTCCACGGAAAGAAACTGCATTGAGCTTTAGTTTATTACAATCATGGCAGCCAGGAGATAGGAATGTAAAAAATAACGATAAACATTTATTCCTTGAAACCTTAATGTCAGCAAGGGAATATTTATACATTAGTTATACAGCTGCGAATCCAAAAGACGGCGCCAAATTGCCACCTTCTTCTATGGTTGATGAGTTAATTGATTATGTAGCTAGAGGTATTCAACAGGATACGGAGGTAATTAAAAACGACTGGGTTACATTACATCCCTTGCATAGTTTTAGCAGCAAGTATAATCCTACGGCGCCAGCAGGCTTAGTTAGTTATTTAAATGAATCAAGTTACCAAACCGGCATAAAACCAGAATCTAAAAAAACAGAAGAAAAGGCATTTTCTTTTATCAACGTTACTATTGATGATATAGCTAGGTTTTTACAAAACCCTGCAAAGTTGTATTTGCAAAAACAGTTTAATATTTTCTATACAGAGGACGATGTGTTGTTAAAGGATCATGAATTATTTGACTTTGATCATCTTGCAAAGTGGAATGTTCAGGATAAGATTATGTCGATGAATATTGAAGAAACTGAAGACTATTATGAAAAGGAGAAAAAAACAGGTAAAATTCCTCTTCATAATATGGGAAAAGCTTCTATTGGTGAAGTGATAGATGAAGTTGCTCCATTGCGCGAAAGGTTTAATTATGCTAAGGGTAATACAAAGCCCCAAAAGGTTGACATTAATTTTACGATTGCTAATACTCAAATAATTGGGAAAGTTGAACCAGTATTTGGCGACAAATATATTAGTATCTGTAATTCTAAGCAGCAGTTAAAATATTTATTAGTAGCCTATGTTAGATACTTAGCGATGCTTGCACAAGGCAAAGAATTAGAGTTTGTATTTATTTCAAAATACATAGATGGATTTCAAAGAATACCTGCAGGAACCATTTCTCAGCAAGTGGCTATTGATACGATAGCTCAATATCTAGCATATTATAAGAATGGTCATCAAGAATATTTCTATTTCTTTCCTGCCCTTGGACAAAGTGAAATGGAAATGATTAGCCATGGCTATGAAACATTTTTGGATATTTATGAAGAAGCAAAAGACAAAGAACTTGATTTTACATTTGAGGATGATTATTTAAATAAGGCAGTAGAACATGGATTTTTTGCTGAAACATCCTATTCACAAATTCAAGAAAATGCGAAGGCTATTTTTGAACCTATCAATTTTCATTTGCCTTTAGTTTTTAAAAAAATTAAATAACAAAGGGACCAGTATAAATAGATTATTCAATGCCACAGAATAGTAATAAAAATTTTAATTCCGAGACTGTAATCCTTGAAGGAAGTAATTTAATTGAAGCAAGTGCCGGCACTGGTAAGACTTATTCAATTGCCTTACTTACCCTAAGACTCATTATAGAAAACAATATCCCTATTGAAAAGATTCTGATGGTCACATTTACTAAGGCAGCAGTTGCTGAATTAGAAACCAGGGTGAGATCTTTTGTAAGATTAGCCCTAAAAGTAAGTAGGGGTGAGGAAATCCAAGATGAAACCATTAAAAGATTGATTGAAAGTCTGATGACTAAACATAACTCTACGTTAGTTGAGGACAGGTTAAACACTGCACAATTATTTTTAGATGAAACTTCGGTGTTGACTATTCATAGTTTCTGTAAAAGAATATTATCTGAGTTTTCCTTTGAAACCAGTCAAATTTTTGGGGCTGAAACTATCACTCCAGATGAGTTTAATCAAATAACGGAGGATGCTTTTAATGAGTTTTGGAGAAAACGTATTACAACAATCAGGAAAGAGTTACTCGAATTAATGTTAGCCTCAGAACTTAAGCACGAGGAAATTTTAAAGTTGGCAAAACAGGCATTGGCAGGAAAAATGCTGGCTTCTACTGTGTCAATTCCGAATGACTTTTTAAATCAAACCTATCAAGATAGGCTATATCAAAAATTATTGAATGACAATAGCATTATTACTAAATTAACAAATACAGTTATTGACAAGTTGATAGCAAATAAAGTTAATTTATTAGAAAAAATTAATAGTAGTGAAAATCCTAGAAAGGCGTTTTCACTTTCTTTTAAAGAGGAGAATTGGTACGCAGTTATAAAAACTATTTGCGAAAAAAGTACGACAGAATATGTTACTAAAATATTTGCGGATGTTATAAACGAGGTAATTGAAATAGTAAACTTGAAAAAAAATCAGAAAGTAGAATTTGATTTTATTGTAAATAATATAGCCATTGAAGCCATTGTTACTATTAAAAATGATGTACTAGAAGTAAAAAGAAATAGAGGAATTATCACTTTTGATGACATGATTATGCTTTTGTATAAAGCAATAATAGAGGGAGATAAGAATAAAAATTTAGTTATTGCATTACAACAAAAGTATGAGGCGGTATTTATTGATGAATTTCAGGATACAGATAAAGAGCAATATGCAGTTTTTGAAAAGCTTTTTAGCAAAGAGAAAATACTGTTTTATATAGGAGATCCCAAGCAGTCAATTTATGCATTTAGGAAGGCGGATATATTTACTTATTTTAAAGCCAAAGAGAATGTAGCGAATTTACATGAAATGAACACCAATCATCGTTCTACAGAAGCATATATAAATGCGATGAATGAGTTTTTTCAACCAGCAGTTGATTTTGATACATTTAATTTTAAGAATGATCCAGATATCCCCAATGCAATTGAGTATATAGAAGTAGGCTCTCCTAAACCCAATACAAAAGGTGAATTACTTTACAATGGCAAGGCCATTCAACCATTAAAAATCTCTAGCCATTCAAATAAAAAGGCATTAAAATTAGCGGTAAAAGGAATTATTACTGATTTATTTACAGAAGGAAAATACACTATTGTTAAGGATGAAGAAACAAATCCAATTAAGCCTTCTGATATTGGAATATTGGTAAGATCTAAAAGACAGGCTAAAGACATGAAGGCATTATTGGCTTCTTTAAGAATTCCAGCTGTAACAATTGACGAGACTAGGTTATTGGAATCAGAAGAAGCAAACCAATTATATTATATATTGAGTGCAGTCAATGAAATCTCAACCGCACATGTCAATAGAGCTTTGCTTACCAATTTAGGAGGCTATAATAATAAAAGTTTATTGAGTACTGACGAAGAAGCAATATTAGCACAATTTAAAATTTATCAAGAAACCTGGAAGGAAAGAGGAGTGTATTTGATGTTGAGACAGTTTATCTCAGATCATAAAGTAAATGAGCGCTTATTTGATCCAACTGCTGAAAATCCTGAAAGAGTTATTTCAAATATTCAACAGTTAATTGAGATTTTGCATAAAATGGCTGTCCGAAAAAATTACGAACCTAAAGAACTTATTCAATGGTTAAAAAAAGGTATGGAAGGGGATACTCGTGAAGGAGATGAGTTTGAACAAAGGCTAGAAAATGATCAGGATGCGATACAAATCGTAACCATCCATAAGAGTAAGGGATTGGAATATAATATAGTGATTGCTCCTCATTTAGATTTATTGAAAGATGAGTCTTATATTAAAAATTGTAGTTATAGAGATCCTGAAGACGGGGAATACTATGTAGTTAAAAAAAACTTATGGGACGTAAGACAAGAAAAATTATATAAAGATCAAAGTGAGCAAGAAAACCGACGTTTATTGTATGTTGCCATTACAAGAGCCAGATACCAATGTTATATTACAAGTAATACTGCTAGCTATTATAAAAATTCGACGTTAAGAACTTTTAGCAATGCGTTGAATCCAGTTGCTAAAAATTTAAAACAAGTTGAATTTTGGATACCTCCAGAGCCTGTCCGCAATTTTAGATACAATAATGTATCTGCCGCCGTTCAGCCAGTGTATGCAATGGCTAATAATTTTATTTTACAAAATGTAAACTGGATTAAAACAAGCTATAGTAGTTTAAATCCAGAGCATGATTCAGTTCCAGCTCCAAGGTCCTCCAGTTCAATTGACGATGAGTATGATAAATTTACTTTCCAGGAATTGAAAAAAGGGGCCCATACTGGTAATTTATTGCACTATATTTTTGAGCATATTGATTTTTCTAATAGTGATAATTGGGCTAGGGTGGTTGAACAAGCTATGAAGCGTTTATCGGGATCTGCTGATGAAGTTTACAGAGACAATATCATTGAATTATTGCATCAAGTAACATCAGCCATTATGCCGGGAAATAATCCTTTTACACTTAATCAACTAAGCAATGACAAAAGACTAAATGAGCTTGAGTTTGATTTTTTGCTAAAGCCATTTAATACTGGAATTTTAGAAGCGCTTTCAAATAAAACTCATCCATTCAGAATTCGTTCTATTGCAGAATTAGAGGGTATTATGAATGGTAAAATGGACTTATTTTTTGAGCAGGAGGGCAAATTTTATATTCTAGATTGGAAGTCAAACTTCTTGGGTAATTCTCTTGATTTTTACAATGAGGAGAATGTAAAGGCTGCTATGTATGAGAATAATTATCACCTTCAATATTTAATTTACACGGTGGCGTTAACTAAATACTTAGCCTTAAGAATACCGGGTTTTGATTATGATAAAAATTTTGGAGGGGTTATTTACTTATTCCTGAGAGGCGTAAGAACAGGTGCTCAGTCAGGGGTGTTTTATAGTAAACCGGATAAGGCATTAATTGAAAAAATAAAGGCATCGATAACGAATTAGAACTTTATTTTTGAGATAGAGTTTGGAAGTAATTTATCAAGTGGGGCGAACCCATATACATTTTTTATCACTACCAACCGACTAAACTTAAAAATGTAATTTTTATCGGTTGAAAGTATTGGTTTTGTTGAATTGTTAATTTATTTTAATAGTCGACCCCCATGTTCATTTTGGAAAAAGGGATGGCAATACAAGGTTATTTTTTACTTTAA
>CAMCMP010000005.1 GCA_945876095.1 Chitinophaga pinensis | reverse complement strand
TTATTTGTTTTTCGGTATTCGCCAGCCCAACTCCAAACCCTCCCATACATTCTTTTATGAAGGGCTTGAATAAAGGTTTCAGTTAGGATTTGATCAGGTTTAAATTTTCTAGTTAAACTCCATTGTATCGCATCTTCTATATTCTGTTGTTCAAATTCATTTAATTCCCCTTTTGTAGAAATTGATTTAATTAATAGACCTTCTTTCTCCTCTTCGTCAAGAGGTGTTTGGCCATCATTATATTTTAAATTTAGTCCCATAGAATTTTAGGTGTTTTGTTTAAAATTTCTGCAGCCCTTTCTTTGATTGCTTTTTCAATACGCTCTTTTGAATTTACTTGGTCTTCTAACTTCATTGAAGTGGAAGTGCGTTGTACAATTTTTGTAGCCATTTCTAAAGAACGTGTTTCTATCATTTGTTCCAAGCTACCTGCATTAGGTACAAAGCCATAAACAAACTTCATATCAATCACCTTTGCTATCTCTTGCATCGACTTAATTGTTATAGCGCCTTCCTTTTCACGTTTCTCAATATCCATAACAGCCTGCTTAGTTATGGAAAGCTTTTTGCCTAATTGTTCCATAGACATACCAATACCATTACGGATAGCTTTTATCCATCCAATAGATGGCATAATAAGATGCTGCAAAACAGTTAATTTGTCCATTTTTTCATTCAGTTGCTGGAACTGAAGTTTATCATTTCTCATAAAGTAAAGTTTTAACTTGACTAATTATATGTAAAAGTAAAGCAATAGCTTTACATAAACAAATATTAAGTAAAGCAATTGCTTGACTTTATTAAGCTTTAGAATCATAGACATGACTTTGTGCAATTCGGAGAATTCCTTCAAATCCTTCCACATTTGGTTAGAATGTAGTTCAATGCTGGCTCCAAAAACAGAATTGTTTAGAATCAGCATCTTGTCGGCCGAAGGATTTGAAGTAATGGCAAGAAAAGAATCAGGCTTTACTATTTTTCAAGGGGTTAATATTGACTTAGCCAATCTAATAGCAGGTACTTATATTTTAAAAATAGAAAGCCCTCATTTTATAGATGCAGTGACTTTTGTAAAGTCGAAATAGATTTAATTTTTTGTTAACTCTTCTTTTATTAAAAAAGAAATTTATTTGACTACCCCTTTTACTTTCATTTTTAATCCAAAAACCCTTCCCATAGCGGTAATGAAAAGTAGGTCTCTATTTTCTCCGCCAAATACTACATTGGCTGTCCAACCCTCACCAGTTGGTACATTAAAAATTCTTTCACCCTTTTGATTAAAAGCGGTTACTCCCAAACTATTCGTCAAATAAACATTTCCCTGCTCATCGATGGTCATGCCATCTGTTTTCATTTTGCAAAAAACTTGTCTGTTCGAAAGGCTGCCATCTTGCATAATATCATAAACATAAGTTATGTCCGGCTTAATATTGCCTACATATAATTTTTTGCCGTCCGGAGATCCAACTATCCCATTGGGTTCAATCAGATTTTCATCCAATCTTTTTAATGTATTACTATTTGGGCCGAGGTAATATAAATAAGCTCCGCTCTGTTGCATTCCAAGATGTCGTGGATCAGCGGCTGCCCAATAATCTCTTTTATACCTTGGATCAGTAATATAGATGCCGCCATTTTTTGGATTGATCCATAAATCATTTGGACCATTTAATATTTTGCCCTCATAATTCTTAGCGATCACTTTGTGATTACCCTTTTTATCCATACGCCATATTTCTCCATCCATATCTGCACAAGTAATTAGATTGCCTGCTGCATCAAAATACATTCCATTGGCCCGTCCACCCGAGTTAGCAGAAAAGATTGTAAACGCTTTAGTTTTAGCAGACCATTGAATGATTTTATCATTCGGTTGATCAGTAAAGAAAATGTTTCCCTTTTTGTCCACTGCTGGTCCTTCAGTAAAACTATAGCCCTCACCTAGTATTTCTAGTTTTGCATTCGGTACTACAATGCCAGTAGGATCAAAGATTTCATTATCAATTTTTGGTTGATTAAAAGCATAAAATAATAATGCAAATAATACACTGGCTAAAATAAAAGTAAATTTTTTCATAAAACTTTTTTTCTAGAATTCAATAAATAAGCAACTCAAAAATAGTAGGATGTGTACACTTTATCCTTCATGTCTTTTACCTTCTGCTACTTTAAATACATGCAATATGGCAGGAAATATAGCATCCATCGTTTCCTCTGCTCCACGAGGCGAGCCAGGCAGGGTAATTACTAAAGTATTTTTAATGAATCCCGCTACACCTCTTGATAACATAGCAAATGAAGTTCTTTGCTGTCCATAGTTTCGGGCTGCCTCCATTACTCCAGGAATCTCACGGTCAAGCAATGGACTGATGGCATCTGGTGTAAGATCCTTTGGTGAAAGCCCCGTGCCACCAGTGAACAAAACCAATTGAAAACCATCTTCGCTTAACTCTTTGGCTATTGCTTGTATAGCCGCTACTTCATCTGGAATGATTTTGTATATCTCTGTTGAAACATTTAATAAACTCAATTTGTCAATTATTTTCTTTCCAGAACCATCCTCATTTTTTCCAGCAGCTACTGTATCCGAGCACACGATTACTGCACAACGAAGATTGGATATAGAATCATTTTTTAAATCTGATTTACCACCTGACTTACTTACTAATCGAATCGTAGAAATTTCTACTCCTGTATCCAATGGCTTCAACATGTCATACATAGTAAGTGCCGTAACAGATGCACCATGCATTGCTTCTACCTCTACTCCAGTTTTATAAATGGTATGCACTTCTACCGTAATGATAACAGACAAGCCTTCTATCTGATGTTGTATAGATGCAAACTCTACTGGTAATGGATGGCAATCTGGAATTAAATCGCTCGTCTTTTTAATACCTAATAATCCTGCGGCTCTCGAAAATTCAAACACATCTCCCTTGGGCACTTTCTTTTCTCTAATGGCATCAATAGTGGTTTGCTTAGATACTGTGAGTATCGCCGTGGCAATTGCCTTTCGAAGCGTATTGTTTTTATGTGTGATGTTTACCATAATTATTTATTCTCCTTCCATTGATATCTTTCGTTAGTAAATAATTCCTTTCCCCAAATCGGTAAGCTCGATTTTATATTTTCTACCAATTCCTCGCAGGCATTGATCGCTGCTTTTCTATGCTTAGAAGAGGTAAATACAAACAAAGATATTTCACCTGTCGCTACTTTACCCAAACTGTGGTATACATGCATGCAGGTAAGGTCATATTTTGCAAAAATAGCTTCTCTTATCTCATGCATTTTTTCATTCGCCATTTCTTCATAACAGGTATATTCAATCGTCGCTACGTCTTGACCATCGATTTTATCCGCCCTAACCTGTCCTAGAAAAATACTATGGCCGCCAATATCTGTTTTGCTACTGTGATTTTGAATGCTCTTTCCTATAAAATCAGCAGTCACAGGACCATCGATGAAAATGTTTTTTATTTTTTTCTCTGTCATCTCTTTTCAGTTGATTTGTTTTTAACCCATTCTGTAATGCCACCTTTTAGACTGTAAATTGTTTTTGTTTCACCAAATGTATCAAATAAGAGTTGAGCAGCCTGCAAACTTCTTTTTCCAGATTGGCAGAATACTACAATCGTTTCTTTTTTTATGGCAGCTATATTATTATTGAATTGCGAAAGTGGAATTTGAACATAATTAAAATCAGTTGGCATTGGACTTTCACCCAATTCTCTTACATCGATGATTTCAACATCGGCTGAATTAGCTATTCGATTAAAATTTTCAATACCAATTTCAAATTTATTATTTGAAGAAGTACAGAACCATTCATAATCCATCGTAATAAAATCTGCAGCATTAGCAGGAATTAAAGAGCGGGTTGCCGCTTTGGCCACTATTTCAATTTCGTACAGCTGGTTGGTAAGCGAATGATAAGTCAATACAGTATTAACTAGTGGCTTTCCAATTCCGGTTATAATTTTAATGGTTTCACTCGCTTGCATGCTGCCAATGATACCTGTCAAAACGCCTAACACACCAGCTTCTGCACAATTGAGCACTTCTCCATCAATAGGTGGCGTAGGAAACAAATCACGGTAATTTGCCGAAGCTATACCAATAGTTGAATGATAATTTAAAATAGCTACCTGTCCTTCAAATTGTGAAACGGCACCATATACGATGGGTTTATTTAATAATACACAGGCATCATTGATAAGGTAGCGAGTAGAAAAATTATCTGTTGCATCAATCACTATATCATAGTCATTAATAATCTTTAATGCATTTCTAGTGGTTAACCGTTCGTTGTAATTAATGATAATAATTTCAGGATTCAATTTTGCTAAGCGCTCTTTGGCGATGAAGGCTTTTTGAAGGCCAATATCATCTACGGTAAACAATATTTGTCGATGTAGATTGGTAATGGAAACAATATCTTCATCCACAATGCCAATAGTGCCCACGCCAGCTGCTGCAAGGTATTGAAGGGCTGGACAGCCCAATCCGCCTGCACCAATCACCAATACTTTTGCTTGAAGTAGTTTATGCTGACCTTCTAAACCAAATCCTTTTAAAAGAATCTGTCGCTGGTATCTTTCGTATGATGGAGTTTCTTCTTTCATTTTTTATCCTCCAGAAAAAGGAGGTAACAATGCCACCGTGCATTGATCGGTTAATAAGGTATTGGATGAAATGATTTTTTTATCTACTGCAATTACAAAGGTTGATTGAATTAAAGCAGGATAAGTATTTTGAAGCGACTTTACCATACTATCCGTATCTAAACAATTTTCTATTGTTATTTTATCAACTCCGGTGATATCTGCGAGTTGTCCAAAAAGCATAATATGAACGGTCATTATTTTATTTTTTAATTCTATTCTTTTAAAAAAACTTTAAGCACCAGTAAATATTAATTTGACCGCTGCAAGTAATAGTACGATCGCCAAAATATTTTTTAATATCGTTTGCTTAAATTTTATTGCGCCAAGATATGCACCCAACAGTCCACCTGCAAATGCCACCAATACATAGCCTATCATAGCTGAGCTAAATTGAATCCCCTTGGTATATTGTCCAGCTAAACCCGCCAGGGAATTTACAAAAATAAACAATGCGCTGATGGCAGCGGTCTGTTTTTGATCGGTCCACTTTAAAAATAATAGTACAGGCGATAAGATAATGCCTCCTCCAATACCAATTAATCCAGAAAGAAATCCTATTGATGCCCCAATCAATAATGACAGGGGAGTGTTTGATTTTTTTTGTTCACTAGCAGGTGTATTACTAAACAATAAAAACCTTGCTACCGGTATGAGTAATAATAATCCTAATATTTTTTTATACAAAGCACCGTCCAATATCAATAAGCCACCTACAAAAGCCATCGGAATGGAAGCCAAAGCTAGTGGCAAAAATATTTTTTTTATAAAATACTTTCCTCTGTAAAATTGAATAAATGCAGTAAGGGATACAAATAAATTGAGTAAGAGTGCCGTAGGTTTCATTACCTCTGGGGTAAAACTAAATAAGGCCATCAGGGCAAGGTATCCGCTTGCACCTCCATGTCCAACGGATGCATATAAAAAGGCAACTAAAAAAAGAAGACCGTATAATAAAATTAAATTTTCAGCCATATGCTTTCTTTATTCCGGTAATAAATGAATGGTTACTTTTTCACCTATGGCACAGTGGGTGGTATTTTCATCTAAGACAATCAAACAATTTGCATGGGCAAATGAACTCAGCCGATAACTTTCTTGTGCTCCTAAAGGCATTAGTTTTTCTCCATTGTAATAACCCTTTAAAAATTGAGTAAGTCCAGCCACTTTATCAATCGATTTCAACAGGGGGACTTCTATTTTTTTTATTCCTACAATTTGATTGCTTAATTGCTGTAATGCAGGAAGTACATATTCGTAATAACAAGTCAGTACCGAAGAGGGATTTCCCGGTAAGCCAAAAACTAATTTATTTTCTTTTTTACCGAAGTACAAAGGCTTGCCAGGTTTTTGTTTTATTCGGTGAAATAATTTTGTTACACCGCAATTTTCTGCTGCTTGCAAAACAAAATCATAATCGCCTACACTGATGCCGCCCGTTAGTAAAATTACATCTGATACATTGATTGCTTGCTCTAATGTTTTTTGTAAAACACTCAAATTGTCTTCAGCCCAAAAAACTTTTATTTCAGGGGAGGCAATTTGCTGGAGTGCTGCTGAAAGGGAAGCGGAATTAGATTCATATACTTGACCATGTGCTAATGGCTTTCCTGCAACCTGTAACTCATTCCCTGTAAGAATAATACTTATGGTGGGTTTTGGAAAAACGGATACCGATGTAATTCCTATGCCAGTTAAAAAACCAATTGCACCGGGGGTTAGTTTGCTTCCCGCTTCTAAGGCTAACTCACCAACTTTTATATCAGCGCCCTTTGGTCTAACGTTTATCCCTACTTGTATATGTTGATCTTCGATTGTTACAACGTTCTTTGTAACGGTAACTTTTTCTTGCATTACCACCGTATCCATTCCTCTAGGAACGGGTGCTCCTGTAAAAATTCGAACTGCTTTTTCAGATGAGTAAGTTTTGGTGGTGTTGCTTCCTGCAGCAATTTCTCCTTCAATTTCGAGTGCTGCATTATTTTTCCAACTGTCAAAGCAAAATGCATAGCCATCCATTGAAGACTGATTAAATGGAGGAAAATCGATCATTGAGTAAACAGCTTCAGCAAGCGTTAGGCCTGCAGCTTCTAGAAGCGGTAATTGAACAGGAGGGAGAGGACTTACCTGTTCTTGAATAATTTTTTTCGCTTCGTTTACGCTTATCATGATTGGGTAAATAATTTATCCGCCAATGGTAATCATCGATCTGTTTTGAATTTCTTCTGCATGCACCTGTTCAAAATCTGCAGTAAATTGTCCACCTAATTCCTTCGCTTTACTAGCTATACTTTTTTGTATCAGCGGCAAAATATCTTCTCCTTTTCTAAACGCAGTTAATAGGTCAGTCTCTTCTTTTGAAAATAGACAGTTCTTCATTTTTCCATCTGCTGTAAGTCGCATCCGATTGCAGCCACTACAAAATGGTGAAGTCATGGTACTGATCACAGCAAAGGAACCTGTATGACCAGGAACTGTATATTTTTTTGCGGTGTCATTAATTTCATCTTCGAGTCGAACAATGGGGTATTTTGTTTGCACCACTTCTAGTATTTCCTGCCAAGTAAATACCTTATTACTCGTCCATCGATTACCACTGAAGGGCATAAATTCAATAAATCTTATTTGTATAGGAGTATCTTTTGTCCATTCAATAAAATCGTTGATTTCTCCATCATTCATTCCTTTCATTACTACCACATTCACTTTTACTTGAAAGTTGTTGCGGATTAATAATTGGATATTGTCATAGACCAATTTAAATTGATCGCGTCGGGTGAGCAGCATAAATCTATCCGATTGCAAAGTATCCAGACTAATATTAAGGGTTTGGATATTTGCCTCCTTTAATAGTTCTATGAATTCGTGAATGCGTGTACCATTGGTAGTGAGTGTTAGTTTTACCGGCAGTTTTGAAAGAGAAAGAATTATTTTCCCAGCATCTTTTCTTACTAGTGGTTCACCACCTGTTAGTCTTATTTTGTTTACTCCTTGTGCTACAAATATTTTAGAGATGGCTTCTATTTCATCAGCCTGCATTAATCTACTAGCTGGCGTAAATTCATACTCCTCTTCGGGCATACAGTAAAAGCAACGAAGATTGCAATTATCAGTAAGTGATATTCTTAAATAATTATGGTTACGACCAAAAGAGTCTAGGATCATGCAGTCAATCTTTTTAATAATTTTTTCAAGCGCTTAATTATTTTTAAAATCCTTCATTAATAATTCATAATCAAGGCTGGTATCAATATCAATTTCTCCAAAAGGAAAATTGACTGTTTCCACCCAATCTGGATTAGATTTCATAATTTTTTTTGCTCCACTGTCTCCTTTCAAAGAAAGTAGCAATGCAAATATAGTTTTATCAAATAAAGCAGGCGTACCAATATTATTATTATACCTACTGGCGATAATCGGTTTGGAAGAATCCTCGTGCTTTTCCACTAAGTCGGTCAATAATTTAGATGTTACATAGGGCTGATCACAAACCATTATAATTATACCTGCTATTGAGGGTGTAATTTTTAGTAATTCCTCCATCCCACATCTAATAGAGGAGGCCATGCCTTCGCTCCATTCTTGATTGATAACAATGTTTGTGTTAGTGGGTTCTATGGATTGTTTTAATGTATCTAGATTGGCCCCTAATACCGTTACAATGGGTTGTAGTTGAGTTTCAATGGCTATTTGTAAACTATGCGCTAGTAGTGTCTTGCCCTTATAATTCAATAATTGCTTGGGCTTTCCTAAACGAGCTGATTGCCCTGCAGCAAGCAAGATAATTCCATAGGAATTTAATAAGCTATTTTCTTCGGTCTTTGGCATAATAAGTCTGTGCCCGAAGTTACTCTTAGTTCCTTATATTTTTGAGATAGTAATTGAGAATATATATCCTCGAAGCGATAGAAAGACTTAGCTATCAGCAGAGGGCTGCTGTTCAAGTATTGAAGATAAAATCTAATTAAAATTTTATGCTATATATCCACATGAGGAGTGATTTGATGAATTGGGTTTCATCTTCATAATCACCCAAGTCCACCAATTTTATTTTCGCTCTGCCTTTACCTGCTCTAGCTTAATCATCGGCTGTTTATTACCCCAACTATTGGAAACAAAATTTAACACATCAGCAATTTCCTGATCAGTTAATTGGTTGAAGGAAGGCATCGCAGCATTATACACTTCGTCGTTTACTTTTATTTCTCCTTCTAATCCTTTTAAGACTACTCCGATAATCTGTTTTTGATTTTTTAACCAATTTGAATTGACTAATGGAGGAAAGGCGCCGCCAAGTCCCTCACCAGTAGGCATATGGCAACTAGAACAATTAGCCGCATAAATGGATTCGCCTTTGGTGATACTTTGTTGTAAGGTATTTTCTTGGGCAGATGCGATGGTAGCAGCTCCTGAAAAAACAAGCACTAATAGGAATATTTTTTGGATCATAGAATGATGATAAGGTTGAATTTTAAGTAAAATTAAAGCGTTTTTAATTTTACCAAAGATAGTAAATTGTTAAATAGCATGAAGACAGTAAAAATCAATTTTCTCAAGGAGGATCCTATTATAACCGATTATTATTTTGTTAAAAAAGCCTTTATCGATTCTTTTATACTCCGATATTTTTTTATTAAGCTGGTCGCTTCTTCATTAGAGATATTTAATTCTTGCATTAATAAATGAATGGCTCTTTTATTTAATTTATTATTTGAAAGCTTCATTTCCATCATCTTATTTCCCTTCACTTTTCCTAGTTGAATCATAAGGGAAGTAGAAATCATATTCAAGGTCATTTTTTGAGCAGTACCTGCTTTCATGCGAGTGCTTCCAGTTACAAATTCCGGTCCAGTGATAAGCTCAATGGGGTAATCGGCCATCTGGGCAATACTGCTCATTGAGTTACAAACAATGCAGCCAGTAGTAATTCCTTTTTCTTTGGCAATGGCAATACCTCCTGATACATAGGGTGTTTCGCCAGATGCGGCAATGCCGATTAAAAAATCTTTCGAATTAATTTGGTGTTTATTTAAATCTATCCAAGCCTGATGATGGTCATCTTCTGCAAATTCAATTGCTTTTCTTATTGCATTATCTCCTCCAGCGATAATACCTAACACTACTCCCTCTTCAACTCCATAAGTAGGTGGAATTTCAGAAGCATCTAAAATGCCCAATCGACCACTCGTGCCAGCACCAATGTAAAAAAGTCGTCCACCACCCTGCATTTTTTTTAGCGCGGCATTAATTAATTTTTCAATTTGAGGTAAGGCAGATTTTACTGTCTTTGCAATGCTTGCATCTTCATTATTGATGTCAGTAATCAATTCCAACACTGATTTCTTTTCCAAATCATCATAATGAGATGGTGATTCTGTATGGTTTATTTGATTCATCATTAATAAAGATTACTTCAGGTATTAATTCGGAAAACTTATTTTCCCCATGTTTACCAATGGATGACCCGTCTCCATATTTCCTATTGAATTGTTTTCACCTGCAACTGTTTCATTGGCTAATACAGCAAAAAGTACTGCTTCTTTTGCATTTGGATCAATACCTATTGTTTCAGTAGTAGAAAAACCAACATTGGGTAGTTGTTCCTGAATATTTTTCATCAATAAGGGATTGTGAATTCCGCCACCACTACTATATATTTTTATATCATCCCAACCTTTAGTACATGCTTTTATAGCCTGCACGATGGTTTCTGCTGAAAATCGATTGAGCGTAGCCATCATATCTTCATGTGAAAGAGTCGGTATGCCAGCTGCTAATTTAGCTGCTTCAATATAGCTAAGGTTAAATAATTCAGGTCCTGTTGTTTTGGGAAATGGTGTTTCAAAAAAAGCATTTTTTTTCAAACTACTGAGTAGTGCTTCATTAATAATTCCTTTACTGGCAATGGCGGATTGATCATCAAAATATTTTCCTGTAAAATTTTCTTGAAGGTAATTATCCATTAGGGTGTTACCAGGACCTGTATCAGTGCTTAACACTTCGCTTCTATTTAAATTACTGGGTAGTTTAGTAAAATTAGCAATGCCGCCTATATTTAATAGTAGTCGATTCTCGCCTTTTTTACTAAATAAAAAATAATCACCGTAAAGCGCTAGGGGAGCACCTTCACCTCCTGCAGCAATATGTTTTTGCCTGAAATCACTGATGGTAATGATACCTGTTTTTAACGCTAAATGGTCACCATCGCCAATTTGTAAAGTGGCATTTGAAAATTTATCTACTCCATGCAAGTGTTTCGGTGCATGAAAGATCGTTTGTCCATGACTAGCAATCAGATCAATAGAGGATCCATCCACTTTCCATTTTTTTAAACATTCATTGATCATAGTAGCCTGTTGCTCGGCAACCCAACTATTGAGTAAGCAAACTTTCTGCAGATCAACTACTCGCTTCGAAAAAATAGATTTTATTTCTTTTCTAAAATCTTCTTGATAAGCAATAGTTTCAAAATGAAGTATTTCAATTTTAGTATTTATGCCTGTACCATAACAAATACTATCTACCACATCTAATCCATCTAGAGATGTACCACTCATTAATCCAATCACTCTTCTCTGGCTTTTATTACTCAGTTCGTAAAGGCGTTTAATATTCGAATTCATGATGAACTTTGTTTCTACAATTGGTTAGGTGTGTAAAAATAGGCAGAATTTTTCTTCTAAATCAGCCCTTAGCTCATTTAGAAGAGTTATCTATCTTTATTACAATGATCCAATTTTCATCCTATCCAATTACTTTATTAATTAAAGAATACTATATTGAAGATCATTATAAAGTATAAATAAATTCATTTTTATTTACTTATTTGTAGGGGATGACCTAGAACCTACTGATATTTGTATAAAATAAGATGACCTTGGAAATAGCTGGCTATATCGCATCACTCATCATTGGAATTTCTCTTGGGTTAATTGGGGGAGGAGGTTCTATTCTGACTGTTCCAGTGATGGTGTATCTTTTTGGCGTACAGCCATTGTTAGCCACTTCCTATTCATTATTTGTAGTGGGCGTTACGAGTCTATTTGGGGCGTTTACTAATTTTAGAATGGGCAGGGTCAATTTAAAAACTGCGGTGTTATTCGGCTTCTCCTCTGTCATCACTGTTTTTTTAACAAGAAAGTTTCTAATTCCTGCTATCAAAGGTCTTTCATTAACTATCGCTGGCTTTACTATCACAGAGGCAATATTTACCATGATTCTTTTTTCTATACTGATGATAATGGCTGCCTATACTATGATTGTGAAGCAGCCGAATGCAGAAGAAAAAACTTCGGCTAAGAATAATACATTCTCCCATTTTTTTCTTTATGGAATCGTCATTGGTTTCATCACGGGATTATTGGGGGCAGGAGGAGGCTTCTTACTCATTCCAACTTTAGTAATCGTATTGGGATTGCCTATGAAAGAAGCAGTGGGAACCTCCTTGCTGATTATTGCAGTTAATTCTCTAATTGGTTTCACTGGCGACCTAGGACATTTTGTGATTGAATGGAAATTATTATTAGTAGTTACTCTTATTGCCATTATAGGAATTTTGATCGGTGGACAATTAGCAAAAAAAATAGAAGGGGAAAAATTAAAAAAAGCTTTTGCATGGTTCATTTTAATAATGGGAATTTATATCATCGCAAAAGAAACCTTATTTCACTAAAATTACAATCACAAATAGAACATGTAAATTTTCGACTATTTTCCAAAAGTCTTTTCTTAACTTGTAGCTTACCTTTTATAAAAGAGTAAAAAATATTGTATGATGGAATTTTTAAAACAACCGTGGACCTGGTATGTGGCAGGTGCTATCATTGGATTGATTGTACCCGCATTATTAATTTTTGGCAATAAACATTTTGGAATATCTTCCAATATGCGCCATATCTGCGCTGCTTGTTTCCCTGCTAATATTGCCTACTTTAAATACAATTGGAAAAAAGAAATTTGGAATTTCTTTTTTGTTTGTGGGGTAATAATTGGATCAATGATTGCCATTCATTTTTTGAATAGTGATAGTCCGATAGTAGTCAACCAGCGTCTAGTGAGCGATTTGGCTGGATATGGGATAACCGATTTTAGCGGAACGGTACCGAAGCAACTTTTTTCATTTGAAAGTTTATTCACGTTGCGCGGATTTATCATGATGGTGGTCGGTGGTTTTTTAGTGGGATTTGGAACTCGCTATGCAGGTGGTTGCACTAGCGGTCATTCTATTATGGGCCTTAGCAATTTGCAAGTCCCTTCCTTTATCGCTACCTGTTGTTTCATGGCAGGGGGGTTCATTATGGCAAACCTTATTTTGCCAATCATCTTGCGTTTGTAAATCATATCTAAAAAAATAAAAAATGCCCAACGAAAATAATTTATCTGATACAAATGCAAAAGCTACTATGGCTAATTTAATTAATGATGACATGGATTTTGAAATCCGTTCGCTTGATTCAATGTGCATCAATGATTCTCAACAACAACATCCTTGGTGGTATAATTTTAAGTACTTAACCATTGGAATAGTATTTGGAATTGTTTTTGTAAAAGCTGAAATTATTTCCTGGTTTAGAATTCAGGAAATGTTTCGTTTGCAAAGCTTTCATATGTTTGGAGTAATTGGAACTGCAGTGGTAGTTGGGATGATATCTGTTTGGTTAATAAAAAAGTTTTCAATTAAAACAATTCATGGAGAGTCTATCTCATTTCATCCTAAAAAATTTAATAAGGGGCAAGTGTATGGTGGATTACTATTTGGAATGGGTTGGGCATTAACTGGAGCATGCCCAGGCCCATTGTTTGCTCAAATTGGAACAGGCGCTTTGGTAATATCGGTAGTGTTGGCTAGCGCTATTGCAGGCACATGGGTATATGGCTATTTTAGAGAAAGATTACCCCATTAAAAATCTTGATAAGCAGGTAACTATTGATTGATCGCTGCTAAAACTTCTTGACTAGATGGCTCAACAGAAGAAGCAAAAAAGTGTGTCAATCTTCCTTGTTCGTCAATAAGATATTTGCAAAAATTCCAAGTGGGAGCCTGTTCATTCCATCCATTTTTATTTTTTTGTGAAAGCCATTTAAAAATTTCATTCTGGTCTGTACCATTGATTACTTTACTTTTTTTGAAAAGTGGAAAACTGACTCCATAATTTAATTTACAAAAACTAGCAATCGCAAGATCGGTGCCTTTTTCTTGCCCTTTGAAGTCGTTGGCTGGAAATCCAAGTATCACTAATTTTTCTCGGTGTTGTTGGTAAAGTTTTTCTAACTGCTCGTATTGGCCTGTGTATCCACAATCAGAGGCGGTATTGACCAATAATATTTTTTTTCCTTTATATTGATCTAAGTTTATGGTACTGTCATCAATTAATGTAGCAGGTAAATTATAAAAAGATTCTGGAGCGGTAACTCCTTTATTGGTTATTGACTTTGAATTAACTCCTGTGAGTTTGGTAAACCACATCATTGCAGGGTAGCCAGCTTTTAATATTTTTTGACGAGTTGTCATACTATTTGAATTTTTTGTTGTTTTAAAAATGTTTAGTGAGCAACTTAGTAATACGAGCAATAATAATACTCCCATCCATTTTACCCATTTTTTATTTTTCATTTGCATTTCCTATTTATTTTATGATCCATTTAAATAATTTCAATCTTCCTTTAAAAGGAGGGTATTTCACCGCAGGGTCAAGCCAGGTAGGCGTTTTCATTACTGCTTTTTGATGACTGAAAGTTTCGAAAGAAAATTTACCATGATATTTTCCACTACCACTTAATCCACGTCCCCCAAATGGTAATCGATGATTGGTTAAATGAAGTGCTGCATTATTTACACAACCTCCTCCAAAAGGAATTTCAGCAATCCATGCAGCTTCTTTTTTGCTATCCGATGTAAAAACGTAGAAAGCCAGTGGGTTTTTATGCTTAGCTATAATAGCTTTTGCTTCGGCTCGATTTGAAAAAGTAAGGATGGGTAATATCGGTCCAAATATCTCTTCATTCATAATCGGCGATGTCAGAGATACTTGGTCCATTAGGGTGGGTTCAATATACAATTGCTCTTTATTAGTATTGCCTCCCAATAAAATATTTCCTTGCTCTAAATAGGAAGATAGTCGATTAAATTGCTGTTCATTGATGATTCTGCCGTAGTCATAACTTAATGCAGCATCTGCACCAAAAAATTGATTAATTGATTGCTTAAAAGCAGCGATTAAATCTTCTTTTACAGATTCATGTACTAATAAATAATCAGGAGCAACACACATCTGTCCGGCATTGGAAAATTTTGTCATTGCAATGCGGTTAGCCGTTACAGTTATATTGGCATCTGCTTCTACTACACAGGGACTTTTTCCTCCTAATTCGAGCGTAACAGGAACTAGATTGGCAGCAGCCATTTGGTAAATTATTTTCCCTACAGCTGTGCTACCGGTATAAAAAACATGATCAAATACAAAATGGTTCATCATTGCTGGAATTACTTCCGCACCTTCTCCTTCAACATATAAAATATATTTTTTATCAAAAGTGGACTCAATTATTTTTTTCATCACAGCTGCGGTGGCGGGTGCAAATTCGGATGGTTTAAGTACTACACAATTTCCTGCTGCGATGGCTCCAGCCAATGGAGTAAACAATAATTGTAATGGATAGTTCCAGGGACTGATGATAAGCACTATTCCTAGTGGTTCATTCATAACGTAACTTTTTGAAGGAAGATTCAATAAGTTGGTTCCTACCCTTTTTGGTTTCATCCATTGGTCTAGATTACTAATGGCATTGCTAATTTCAGACAAGAAGAAACCAGTCTCAGTCACCCAG
Source organism: Chitinophaga pinensis (assembly GCA_945876095.1). Classification (GTDB taxonomy): domain Bacteria; phylum Bacteroidota; class Bacteroidia; order Chitinophagales; family Chitinophagaceae; genus Ferruginibacter; species Ferruginibacter pinensis_E. The sequence goes on along the minus strand of CAMCMP010000005.1, from coordinate 150,082 downwards.
CTTTCTTCAGGACTTTTTTTGAGATCCTTGAACAAGGCTTCCTGAAGTTGAGGTGCATATTCAGTAACTACTTGCTTTAGCAGATTGAGTTGTGCTTTTCTGAACTGAGTGGATTGGGTATTTCCCGATTCAAAATAAGACCGCATGGATAATAACTGATTCGTATCTACCATAATGCTAAATTTGTGGCAAGTTAGTAAAATGAATTTGTATGTCAGACGATCGTTATATGCGCATGGCTTTGCAAGAAGCCCAAAGGGCCTTTTCGGAAGGGGAAGTTCCCGTAGGGGCTATCATCGTTATGAATGACCGAGTTATTGCGAAGGGGTACAATCAGGTAGAGAAATTGACTGATAGTACTGCCCATGCTGAAATCATTGCATTAACGGCTGCTTTTAATTTTTTAGGGAGCAAGTATTTGCCTGAAGCGGTTTTGTATGTTACGCTTCAGCCTTGTTTAATGTGCAGCGGTGCTCTGTACTGGAGTAAGATAGGAGGTATTGTATATGGTGCAGAAGATGAAAAAAATGGGTACAAAAGAGTAGCGGGCAATTGCTCACCCTTTCATCCAAAGACCAGCTTAGTAGGAGGGGTATTAGCTGAAGAATGCGCTCAGTTAATGAAAGATTTTTTCAAAGCAAGAAGATAAACGACAAAATTTTACCCACTGTAGTAAAATTCACCATTGCCCATTCACCATTGCCAATTCACCATTGCCCATTCACTATTGCCAATTCACCATTGCCCATTCACCATTCACCATTCCCCCTTCCCCAATTTATTATCCGTTCTCGTAAAAATGAGATGCCTTTGAATTTGAAAACTAGCTTTAACCTTATTAAATTTGTATCAGTATTTAATTCTATTCATTTCAAACAATCAATAACAATTATTATGGCATTTACATTACCGGCACTTCCTTTTGCTCATGACGCATTGGAGCCTCATATTGACACATTGACCATGCAAATTCACCATGGCAAACACCATCAAGCTTATGTAGACAATCTAAATAAGGCAGTTGCAGGAACTCCAAATGAAGGAAAAAGTTTAGAAGAATTAGTAGCGGTTGCTGGATCGATTAGTCCAGCAGTTCGCAACAATGGAGGCGGACATTGGAACCATGCATTCTTTTGGGAAAGTTTAGCTCCTAATGCAGGTGGCAGTCCTTCAGGAGCCTTAGCAGCAGCAATTGATGCAGCCTTCGGTTCATTAGATGCATTTAAAGAAAAGTTTGCAGCAGCAGGTTTAACAAGATTCGGTAGCGGCTGGGCTTGGTTAATCGTAAAAGAGGGCAAGCTTGAAATTTCTTCTACTCCTAACCAAGACAATCCTTTAATGGATGTAGCGGAGGTGAAGGGTAGCCCAATTTTAGGTTGTGATGTTTGGGAGCACGCCTACTATTTAAAATATCAAAACAGAAGAGCGGATTATTTAGCTGCCTTTTGGAATGTAGTGAACTGGACAAAAATTGCAGAACGTTTTTCTGCATCAGTAAAATAGTTAAGTAACTAAATAGTACTAAAAAGCTGCAATGAATATTGCAGCTTTTTTAATGCCCTTCTCAAATTGTCCATTTAGCTTTTACTTTATTGGCCCTATCTTTTAATTACATACTCTTCGCCTCCGCAGCCGGCGGGCTGCGTAACTGCAACGCCGCTGCTTTTGCTTCTTTGGTAAAATTTGCTGCGCCATTTTACCAATCCCGATAAATCGGGACCGAACCAAAAGAGGCGGCTTATGCAATTACTGGTGATAAATCAATTCATTTTTGAAGGTCTATTTAGTCGATCCTCAAAAAGCCGGGTTACGCAATTTGACATAATAGTTGTTTTGACGCCCTCGAATAAAAAGTGCTAGAAATATTAACTATCAGCCGTTAAAAAATCAATCCGCCGCGGCGGAGGCATACCCTTTAAAGTACTGCAGTATTTTAATTTCTCATTAATAGATAGTCAATCCTCTGTTTGAGGCCCTCGAATAAAAAGTGCTAGAAATAATAGGTATCAGCCGTTAAAAAATCACGTCCTTTAAAGTAAAGTTATGTTTTGATTTAGTCTTAACAGACTTTCGACCCTCAAAATTTAGCAAGTGCCCATTCAGTGATGCCCTCGAATAAAAAGTGCTAGAAATTTTAACTATCAGCCGTTAAAAAATCAAGGCTGTCTGAGCCGGCATACTCTTTAAAGAAAAATACTCTACCGGCGAGTTCCTTGATTTTAGGCTGATAGTTAAAATTTCAGCCTTTTTATTCGCAGGCTTGATTTTTTTTGTTACTTTTTTGCATCAAGGCAAAAAAGTAAAAGAACTCTATTCCAAATGGAATTCAAAGCAAATATAGTTTTACCAAAAAGCAATACATAGGTACTAATTATCTGTAAGTTCTCTATCAATCAATTTTGATCAAAAGCTTATCACTATTCGAGGGTATACTATTCACAACTGCCCATTCACCTCAAGGCACTGGATCATGCCCATGATTCCCCCAAGGATTACATCGAGCTATGCGCTTGGCAGTTAGCCATAAACCTTTGATGGGTCCATATTTTCTCAGGGCTTCAATACCGTATTGCGAACAAGTGGGCGAATACCTGCATTGATTGCCTAGCCAAGGTGAGATGATAAGTTGATATAATTTTATTAGGGCTATGAATGGCAGGCTGAGTAACGAACTTATTCTACTGAATAATAAATTGCTTTTATTTTTCACCGGCCAATTTTATTAATCGGGTGATTACTGCTGTAACTTTTTGGTGAATCATTGCATATTCTGGCAACTCTTTACCTGTAAAAATTAAAAAAACTTTTAAGGATTGATGGGCAAGCAGCGGTGATAATTGAAGTTCGTTTTTTTGAAGTCGCCAAGCTTCTCGCATTAAGCGCTTAATGCGGTTTCGGTCGACTGCTTTTTTAAAATTTCTGCTACTAACGGTTACGCCTACCTGCAAATTTTCATTATTATTAGTTGCATTATTTTCAGCAGCCATGTTGCCAATCGAAGAGATAGAATACAATATCCTGAAAGGGAAAATTGAAAAAGATTTTCCTTCGGTAAAAAGCAGTTCAATGGTCTTACGGCTTTTCAACCGATCCATTTTACCCAACTTATATCGTTGTTTTTTCTCCAATGATCTAAAATTAAAAAAGCCCTCCAAAGGAAAGCTATTAATATTTTTCGCCCTTTTAGGGTTTTTGATTGATTCTATTTTTTACCGAAGCGCTCATCAGAAACGGTCAGTTTTACACGACCTTTTTTACGACGACTAGCTAATACCTTACGGCCATTTGCAGTTTGCATACGCTGACGAAATCCATGCACGTGTTTTCTTCTACGTACATGCGGTTGATAGGTTCTTTTTTTGCCTGGCATTGTATTGAGTTTTTCCTTTTACAAAAATTATTTTCTAAAGCATTTTTATCTACATTCATCAGGGCACCATCCCTGCTGCTTGTGAAAGGACGGCGAAGGTAGTAAAAAATTATGAATCTAGTAATCTCAAAACAAATTAAAGTTCTAAATAAGTGGAGATAATAGGTTTTCCATAAAAAACAGCCCCCTGTTTGTCAAAATCTTCAGTAGAATCTGTGGTATAGAAGCTTACTCGACCATTTTTAGTGCAGTTTTCTTCAAGTGACTCATGTTTTCCTAAATATTCTTTCAAACTTTTGGCAACAATATGACCCTGAGAAAGAAGGGTAGTTCCGGCTGGAACAAATTGTTGCAGCTTTTCTAACAACAGAGGATAGTGGGTACAGGCGAGTAAAATGGTATCAATATCCGGCGCCTGATCGAGTAGTTGCTTTATGTTTTTTTTGATAAAATAGTCTGCCCCAGCTGAAAGATGTTCATTGTTTTCAATTAAAGGTACCCACATTGGGCAGGCTTGCTGCAATACAGTTATCGCTGGAAAAAATTTGGAAATTTCCGTAGGATAAGATTTAGATTGAACGGTACCCTGTGTTCCCAATATACCCACCTGATTGGTCTTGGAATAGTTTCCGATAATTTCAGTGGTAGGCCTTATTACACCTAATACTCTTTTTTCAGGCCCCATAATGGGAAGGTCATTTTGCTGAATGGTTCGCAGTGCTTTTGCCGAAGCGGTATTGCAAGCGATGATGACGAGTGGACAGCCCATTTTGAAAAACCATTCTACACATTGTAGCGTGTATTGGTAAACGGTATCAAAGCTTCGACCTCCATAGGGGGCACGGGCATTGTCACCTAGATAAATATAATCATAGGCAGGTAGCATTTCGGTGATTTCCTTTAATACCGTAAGGCCACCATATCCACTATCAAAAACTCCAATGGGTCCATCGCTCATAGCTCAAAAATACAAAAGCCATCCCGATTAAAGGGATGGCTTTTGTAAAAATTTTATTATATTATGATTATTTTTTCGGAACCGCGGGTGCAGCAGCCGGCTTAGCAGCTGGTGACGGATCTTTAATTCCCATTTTCTTTTTCACCAATGGTAAAATGTCATCCGCTGGAGGAGTTACTAATAAAGAACCTGCCTCTAAAATATAAGCATATCCTGCTTCTTTAGCAACGAGCTTAACATTATCAACTGCTTTCTTTTGTATAGGACCCAATAAAGCAGATTTTTTTTCTTCCAACATCTGCTGCATGGTTTGTTGCCATCCTTGTACTTTTTGATATAAAGCAATCATATCATTTCTTTTCAACTCTTTGGTTGCTTTGTTCATAGTAGCTGAATCTTTGGCAAAAAGGCTATCTAATTCGTTTAGCTCTTTGTAGTAGTTAGCTCCTTGTTGTTGAAGTGCAATCTGGTATTCTTGTAACTCTGCACTCGCTTTTTCTGCCTCAGGCATTGATCCAATTAATTCATCAAAGCTGATATAGCCAATTTTTTGAGTTTGTGCAATAGAAGTATTAGATAGTCCGAAGATGGAAATACCAAATACAAGTGCAACGATTAGATTTTTCATTGTTCTTTTGATTGTTTATTTGATTTAAAGGTTGTTACAGTAGCCTTTAGGCTGCTTGTGAATCTTTGATTGTGATTTATTTAACACTTAAAAATTTCAATACCTCATCACTCTTGTCAAGTTTTGGGTCGGCAAATATAACGGTAATTCCTTCACTTTTATCCAAAATAAAGTCATAAGATCGTTCTATAGCCAATTTTTGAATCGCCACATAAACTCGATCTTGGATAGGTTTTATTAATTCCTGCCTTATTTTAAATAAATCTCCTTCAAAACCAAAGCGTTTCTTTTGAAGGTCCCTTACCTCTTTTTCACGGTTGAAAAGCTCGTCTTCTCTCTTCTTTTTAAGTTCATTACTCAACATAACTTGCTCAGCATCATAGTCTTTATACATTTTATCCAGCTCTATTTGCTTTTTTTCAATTTCAAGCTGCCACTGAACACTAACCAGGTCTAATTTGGTTTGAGATGTTTTATAATCCGCCAATTTTTCTAAAATATATTTAGAATCAATTACCGCATAGCGCTGGGCATTGGAGATTGCTACAAAGGCTAAAAATAAGAATAGAATAAATGTTTTTTTATGCATTTTGATGTTTTTAGGAATCGGTGAAACTTTATTCAGGCTCCTGACCTAACATAAAGGTAAATTTAAAGGCACTCTTCATCGGTTCGCCTTCTTTTATCCTATCAAATCCCAAGCCATAGTCAAATCCAAGTAATCCAAACATAGGTAAGAAGAATCTCATACCTAGACCTGCCGAACGGCGTAATTTAAAAGGATTATAGTCTTTGAAGGTATACCAACCATTGGCGGCTTCAAAAAATGCCAATCCATAAATCGTGCTACTTGGATTAGTGCTAAATGGATAGCGTAATTCGAGTACATATTTATTAAATATGGTAAAAAATTCAGTAGGTGTTCCGTTGTCGGGGTTTATCTTCGGATTACTAGTTGAATAAATTGGGTAACCTCTTTGAGCAATAATATCCTTTCCCATTAATGCATAGGTATTGTTTAGACCCGCATCTCCCAGCTGAAATCTTTCGAAAGGAGATATTCCAAGGTCTTTACTGTATCGTCCAATAAATCCGTATTTGGCAGCAGCCTTTATAATGAACTGCTTGTTTTTTTCGGCACCACGAGCTATTCCAAGAGGGACGTAAAATTCACCATTGAAACGCCATTTGTGAAATTCCGGAAATTTATATGGATTTTGTCCAGGTGTAATCATTCCAAGAGCAGAATAAGGTAGCGTAAATTGACTACTTAGTGAGAAGTTGGATCCACCTGTTGGAAAAATTGGATTTCCCTGGGTTGAAGTTCTTGCAAGCCCTAGTTTAAAACTAATGTTTGTAGAAACACCTGTACTGATGCCATTAAAAATATTGGAATAATTCTTTAGTTTATACTGTTGAACGGTAAAAGAATAATTCATTGAAAAATAATCATCTGGCCACCTCAATTGCTTGCCCAGAGACACAGCCATCCCTATAATTTTAATATAAGAAGTGTCTCCACAACTTCTGCAAAACTGGCCATACATATTAAATGCATTGCTCTGTTTGGTATTGTATAGACTTACCGAAAACGAATTTCTTTTTTTACCACCTAGCCATGGTTCTGTAAAGGAGAAATTATAGGTTCTATAGGCTCTACCATTGGACTGAATTCTGGCGCTTAGTTTTTGTCCGCTACCAGAAGGTAATGGGTCCCAAGTTTTTTTATTAAAAATATTGTTGATTGAAAAGTTATTAAAAGTAATACCCAGCGTACCTGTTAAACCAATATATCCACCAAAGCCCGCAGATAATTCAAGCTGATCACTGGACTTTTCTTCTACTTGCCAATTGATATCAACTGTACCATCATCAGAGTTAGGTACTACATTCGGATTTGTTTTTTCAGGATTGAAAAAGCCCAATTGTCCTAGCTCTCTTTGGGTACGAATTAAATCAGCGCGACTAAATTTTTCACCTGGGATAGTTCTTAATTCTCTACGTACTACAAAGTCCTTTGTTTTTTCATTACCACTGATTTCTATTTTACCAATACTTGCTTGCGGGCCTTCTTGCATCCGAATTTCAAAATCAATGGTATCATTATATACAGCAGTTTCTACTGGGTCTACTCTAAAGAAAAGATAACCATCATCCATGTACAAACTTTGCACATCGCCGCCTTCAGCATTAGGGGTTTTGCCTAAACGTTTATTTAAAACATCCAAATTGTAGGTATCACCTTTTTTGATTCCAAGTAATACATTCAATATGGAATCTGAATATTTTGTCTGGCCTTTCCAAACAATATTGCCAAAATAATACTTTCTACCTTCATTCATCTTCAAGTGAAGGTCAATATTACCTTTGATAGTATTGATAGCCGTGTCTGCTAAAATTACAGCATCTCTAAATCCTTGTGAATTATAATAGTCTAGTACTTTTTCCTTGTCTTCTTCGTATTTTTTAGGATTAAATTTTGCTGAAGAAAATAATTTAAATCTAAAATAAGGATCAATAAAGTCCTTTGTTTTGGTGATTGACAAGTAATTCATCTGCTTCAAATATTCATTAAAGCTGGGTCGAATTGAACTGTCTCCATAAGGGCTACTCAGTTCTGGAGGGTAAAGAGTCATTCTAGACAATTCTTTGGTCCCTTTCATTTGCTTTTTCAGCTTTGCATCAGCGATATTTTCATTGTCTGCAAAATTGATGCTATTGACTTTTACTTTATTTCCTTTGGTAACATTAAAAACCAGGGTAACAGCATTGAGCATGGTTATGGATGGCTGCTCTTTCACATCAACTTTTACATTACGAAATCCCTTGTCAGCAAAAAATTTCTGAATCACCTCCATTGCACTTAGCTTCATATTGTCGGTTACCACTCTGTCTTTCGATAACCCAACTTTTGTTTCGAGGTCGTCTTTTTCACTTTTTTTAATTCCGGTAAATTTAAAATCGGATAACCTTGGCCTTTCTGTAATTACCATTTCAATGAAAAGGTTATTTCCCTCTACCCTTGTTAAAAACACTTCCACATCTACTACTAAATTCTGCTTCCACAATTTATTAATAGCCTTACTGAATGCATCAGTTCCCGGGATGGTTACCTTGTCGCCAATTGCTAAGCCGGAAATTGAGATAATTAAATTTTGGTCAAATGCTTTGGCACCCGTAACCGTTATGCCGGCTAATGTGAATTGCTTAGGTATTTTTGAATCAAGAATCTCCAATAAATGCGGGTCTACGGAAACAGACGACAAGGTATCTTTTTGGCCAAACGCCCATTGAGTAATCAAAACAGTGACAATAATCAATAAATATTTCTGGTAAATCCTCGGCATTAATTTTTTTTTACGATTTGCAATATACTTGCAATATTGAAAACTATTTGTTAAACCATTAGGTTATAAATCCCTTTTATATTTAATTTCGGGCTTTAAATCCTTTTATTTTTTTCATTAATTCAATCTTAATCTATTCAAAAAGCTTAGTTACTAGCATTTTGTGTTTCAGACAAATTTTCTATTTGAGCGGTGGTCTTTCCAAACCTTCTCTCCCTATTTTGGAAATCTATTATTGCTTCATACAAATTTTCTTTTCTAAAATCTGGCCATAAAGTATTGGTAAAGTGCAGCTCGGCATAGGCAAGCTGAAATAATAAAAAATTACTGATTCTATATTCACCACTCGTTCTTATCATTAATTCTGGGTCAGGCAATTCATTGGTAGATAAATATTGTTGAAAAATAGACTGTGAGATTGTCTCAGGGTCTAGATGACCAGATTTAACTTCTAAGGCTATTTGTTTTACGGCTTTCAGTATTTCCCATCGACTGCTGTAGCTTAATGCCATTACTAGATTCATTCCAGTATTCAATTGGGTTTCTTTAAGTGCATCTTGTAGCTCTTTTCTAGCTGAGTCTGGCAACATACTCATGTCACCAATTACATGAAGTCGAATGTTGTTTTTATTTAGTGTAGGAACTTCATTTCTAATAGTATCTACCAATAATTCCATTAATCCACTTACTTCATCAGCTGGCCTATCCCAGTTCTCTGTACTAAAGGCATAAAGTGTTAGGTATTCAATTTTTAATTCAGCACACCCTTCAACAATATTTCTAACACTTTCCACTCCATGGAGATGTCCAAAAAGACGATCTTCCCCTTTATCCTGAGCCCACCTGCCATTACCGTCCATAATAATGGCGATGTGACGCGGTAATCGTTCAACATTGATACTGTCCTTTAAACTCATATTAACAAAAAGTTGGTTAGTCAGGATGTGTCTGACTAAGGGGTGCAAAAGTAATAAAAATTAGTTGGAATAAGCGTTTTGAGCAAATGTTAACAGTTTATTGGACTCTTTGCCGCAAAGAGGAGTAGGTGGGTACATTTTTTAAAAAAACTTTATTTATAACTAGGGCATTTGTAGGTGCTAATATTAAAAGAAACTCCTATTTCTGCTATAATAAACTGGTCTTTTTGATTACTTAATCCACGTTGCCTGCCCTCCACACCAATTGGAGCACCTGTCTCAAAGCTTCTGTCTTGCAAAATACCTGCTACGGAAGTCTGTCCGTTGATTGCTGCAAATTTATCAAGGCCAATGAAGGTTGTGCTTACATCATCCAGATAATCGGTTAATGTTAGCCGGTGTGTAATCTGAAAGGACAGATTTACATTATCTGAAAGATTATATTTAATACCTGCTCCAATTGGGAAACAGATTGCTGTATTACCATAGGGGCTTCTTTTGCTGTTAGTGGCAGGATCTAAATAGCTTATATTTTGACCTTCAGTACCTAATGGCCTAAGGTATACTTGTTTGTCTTGAAGGTAAGTGTAAGGGTTAAAGCTGAATGCACCTAATCCTAGTGAAACAAAGGGTGTAAAGTAATAATAGCGGTCACCAGGAATAAATTTAAAAAAGTTAAAATCTGCTTGAACGGCTAGTTCAAAAATATCACTATTAAAACTTAGATTCCTTCTTTTTTGATAATCATCCTCGCTATAAATGTCACTATAGCCTAACTGAGCATAGTGCGCACTAGCTCTTAATCCCAAATAATTATTAAACTGTTTCTTATAAAAAATTCCTACAGCCTGTTTAGGTCGGTTGATTTTGCCACGCGTATTGAGATCTCCAAAATAGTGAGCTGCCCCTACTGTGAACCCAAACTCTCCTAATTGTTCAATAACCCCCTGGCCAGAGACGTTTAAAAAAAGGAGGGACCAAACAAAAAGTATTGGGAAGATTTTTTTCATAATTGCAAAATAGGATTTTGTTATTTAAAACGAATTAACCAATACCATCTTATTAAAAATTTATTTTTGCAATTTAATTAACAATTTCCAAAAGCAATGGATTATGGGTTACGTTTATCAAAGCCCCATGAAAGCTTGTTACGAAGTGTTTGTAAAAAATTATTCTCATTCAATCGAATTAAGTTGATTCCAAATTTTTCTTTTTTAACAGCTAACTGCGCCTCTTTATGTACTACAACTCTTCTGCTATCGAGTGTACAAATAAAAGAATCGGTTCTTCCCTCTACCTCAAAAGATATAATATTGTTATCTGGGACAATAATAGGCCGGATATTTAAATTGTGTGGAGAAATAGGAGTAATAACAAAACTTCCACTATCAGGAAACACAATAGGGCCATTGCAGCTCAATGAATAACCAGTAGAGCCGGTGGGAGTAGCTACAATTAGACCATCTGCCCAGTATGCATTTAAAAACTCTCCGTTCAAATAAGTATGAATTTTTATCATGGAGGAAGAGTCTTTTTTTTGGATACTAAATTCATTTAAACCGTAAGGCACTTTGTCAAAAATGGGAATATCCGCATCCAAATGAATTAAAGTTCTGTTGTCTGTTACATAAGTTCTTTCTGCTAATGCTTTAATAGCTATGCGAATATCTTCCTTACCAATATTGGCTAAAAATCCTAATCGACCATAATTGATTCCTAAAACCGGTATTCCCTTATCTTGAACAAAGGATACTGTATCAAGTAAAGTGCCGTCACCACCCAAACTAATTACACAATCAATCGATTCGTCTAAATCTTCAGCCGAATTGAAAGTAGAGTATTTATCCGTCATATTTACTGCGGAATAAAACTGGTTGAAAAAGTCTTGAAAAAAAACAGGTTCTACCTCGTGTTTTTTCAATTCTTCCAGCAAAATTACCATGTCCTTATGTTGGTCATTTTCTATACCACGACTGTAGATGGCTATTTTCATGTAAATATTTTATTATTAAAAAATCCAATCAACCCTTCGGGCAAATAACAAATTTAGCTCCAGTTTTAAAGTTTTAATCGGCTCCAATTTTACATAAATTACAAAGAAAAACGCTTCTCCTAGTAATTTACATTTTTTCGGATGATAAATATAGTCAAACTCTGTGGAGCAAATAATGTAAAATTTTTAAAATAGGGTTAACGGGTTTCAAAAAATAAACCATGTTGTCCCAATTGATTAAAACTGTACTCAATTTTTAAGCTGATATCATATAAAGTTAAAATGTCTATTCCAAATCCTCCAGTATAAAGAAAGCGATTATTTAGTTTGGTATCATAGTTTTTTTTGTTATAGCAATAACCTATATCAGCATATGTTTTAGCAAATATCGAAAAGGGGAGTGATGGAATGATAGATGAGGTAAAGGGCATTGGTATTTTTATTGAAAATAATTTCTTTTTTAGGGTTGATTTTAAAATCCCAAACGCAACACCATCTATTACATAATATTCAAGACCTCTTAAATTGGCATTACCGTATCCAATCGCTTTTTGATTAATGTAAGGCTGTTCAAATGGAAGTTTTACATTTCCTATCACCTGTAAACTAGAATACCAATTATGAGCATAAGCCCAAAATTTATTATACGCAGCTTCTACATGAAATCGGTTGGTGCCACCTGTAAATCCAATTCCTCTTTTAGATATCGTTACATAACTAGTAACACCTTTTAATGGATAGGCAGCGTTGTTTGCATTGGTATATTGATAGGTATAGGTAAAATCAATTAATCCGCTTGTATTGCTATTGGTGTTGAAATAATTTGGGTTGAAATAGGATGATACAATTGAATCGCTAACTGTAATTCTTGAGTAAGCAAGGTTAAAGAGATGTCGATTTAAGATTCCTTTTTGTAATCGAAAGCTGACATTTCCGAAGGCGTTTTTTCTGACAAAATCATTTTTTGTATAGAAAAGAATTTTGTTGTCAGAAGATGTTTTATAGGCTACTTCTCTATTCTCAGAAAAACCACCACCTAGGCCAAAACCTTGATTGAGAGCATTGTTGCTATAAGGCTGTGAATAGGAGAAAGATATATTTTTTGTATAACCATTCATAAAAAAAAGATGGAAAGGATCTTTTCTGCCACTGAAATTATAATGTTCAAATTTTACTCCATAATTGATTCGAGACAAATCACCTTTGTATTTAACTAGCCACTCATTTAAGCTACGGTCAACAGGTTGAAATAGAGGGGTTGGAAATATATACCATCGTTCTTTAACAGTTACAATAACATTGATTTGAAAAGCAGCTATCATAGCTAACTCTACTTTTACTTCATGGAAAAGGGTTGTATTATAAACCTGTTGTCTGGCTAGCTGAATCGATTCGTTCAAGGTGCTAATACTAATTGAATCTCCTGCTTTAAATTGTATTTCTCTAAGTATTATATATCCTTTTGTTTTTTTATTGCCCTTGATTATAATTTCATGAATTTGGAGTTTTCCTTTATAGGCAGGGTTAATAAGTGGCAAATCGGTAGCAGTAACTACCTCTATATTTTGAGCAGTTGCATTTAAAGCGAACAGTAAGGATAAAATCCCACATCCTATTTTTTTAAAAATATTCATTGATTCAGCAATTCTTATCCCTCTGTATTTATAAAATATATTGTAATCAATAATGCCACCAGAGTTGCAGAGATTTTGATGGAAAAATTAAATATCCAGATAACTCATCAAATGACGATAGTTGCTGTGTATTTCATTTTCAAACTTTTCATCACCGAAATAATGAACTACCGTAATCTCATATCTTTCGAAAGCAGAAACAATAGTGGCTATTTCTTTTTTATTTAGTTGAAGAGTAACGGTAATTAAGCTGTTTTCTGAATGGAAGGTAGTATTAAGATGCAGAATTGTTGCATCATTGCTTTCAACAATTCGGCTGATTTCAGAGATAGAAAATCGGTATCGATCCATTTCTAAGACGATTATTCCGCCAATATCATTGGACCCAGAGTAATCTCCTAAAGCTTTTAAAAGATCTGATGAAGTAATTACACCCATCAGCTCATTTTGTTGGTTAACAACTGGGACAATATTTGTTTCAAAAAGGTTACAACATTTTAAAGTAGTAAGAAAATGATCTTCTTCTCTAACTGCAACTGTAATAAAATTATCTTGTAAAACTGCAATATTTCCATTTTCTTGAACTGCATCAAATAGGTCGTCTTCAGCAATCATACCTAAAAACGTATTACCCGATACTACAGGTAAGTGGGTAAGCCGGTATTCTTGAATAAGCTGTAATGCCCTATTAATACTATCCTGCAACTGTAGCTGTGGAATGGCATGGTTGATGAGTTCATTGGATAGCATATAAATAATTTGAGGAGTTTGTAAAATCTGGAACAATATCAGCTGTAAAGATTGTAACGTCCAAATAGTAATATTTATTATCTAGCTTTAATAAAGAATATTTAATGTTTAGATAAAAAAGTAGCTAATATTTCATTAAACTCTCCCGGCACCTCCATCATAGGGGCATGGCCACAATGATCAATAAAGTGCAGCTCGCTATTAGGGATTAACCGATTAAATTCATTCCCAACAAATGGCGGAGTGATGGTGTCATTGTTTCCCCAAATTAAACAAGTAGGCTGTTTTATTTCATTGAGTTCTTCACCTAAGTTATTTCGAATTGCACTTTTAGCTAGTGCGATAATTTTAATTACTTTTAATCGGTTATTGGTAATTTCAAATACTTCGTTTACCAGCTCATCAGTGGCCATGGCCGGATCATAAAAGGTAAGTGCTGTTTTATTTCTTATGTATTCTTTATCTCCTCGCTTAGGATAAGTATCTCCCATGCCATTTTCAAAAAGTCCAGAACTGCCTGTTAATGTAAGCGTTTTTATTCTTTCTGGATGTTTTAAAATATGAATGAGCGCCACATGACCTCCTAGTGAATTGCCTAGCAAATGAATATGATTGTATTTGCGATGTTCAATAAATTTTTGAACAAATTTTTCTAGTCCTCCAACCGAGGTATGAAGTAAATCAAGTTCCAGTAAAGGCAACATAGGTACAATTACCCGATGCGTTTTTTTAAAAAACTCGATCAGCGGCAAAAAATTACTCAATGCACCAAAAAGGCCATGAAGTAACATAATTGGTTCACCTTGACCTTCCTCAATGAATTTGAACTTTCCGTCTTGTTTGATTTCGTAACTCATTCTGTTGGAACTAATAATAAATTCGGCTAGCTTGTTAATTGCTAAATTATATAATCGGGTTGAAATTACAGTAAATAATGCTAATGGCTGTTAATTAAGCATGAATTTTATCAGATACCCCAGAAAAAAAATCTTCTAATTGTGCAAAAGCATCTTTAAAAATTGGCACCCATTTACCGATTCCATCTATGATTTTAGGCCCAACTGGCTGCACATAAGGGTATACATGAGATTCTTCAAGAGTTGGTTTTCCAAGTAAATGAATTTTATCGGCATAAAACAAACATACACTAAAAATGATAGTGTATAGAGCAGCATACAATAAAATGCCACCTAATCGGTTGGCCCATCCTAAAAATGCAACTTCAAAAGTTTTTTCAATTAGCTTTCCTGTCATATGAACTAACAATACTGCAGCTAAAAATAATATTACAAAACAAAGTACAACAATCCATTTGGAGGAACCCAAAGCTTGGGGCTGAAAATAACTGGCAACTGCTGCAGATAATTTAACCGCTACCGCTATACCAACAATTAGGGCGACCAGAGAAAAAATAGCAATAATCAACCCCTTTTTATATCCCTTAAAAAGAGCGATTACAATTACAATGGCAAAAATGATATCTAACATTATATGTTTTTCATGAAGAAGAATGGCATCAACAAAGTCCTGAAATTTAAATTACTGACTTAATAATTCTTTTACTAGGTTGCTAATAATCTTTCCGTCCGCAAGGCCCGCCAATTGCTTACTAGCTAAGCCCATCACCTTGCCCATATCTGCTGGCGTGGTTGCACCTGTTTGAGTAATGATTGCTGCAACTGCTGCTTTAATCTCGGCTTCAGATAATTGTTTTGGAAGAAATCGTTCAATTACCTCCATCTCTTCTTTTTCTTTAGCTGCTAAGTCTGTACGGCCCTGCTTTTCAAATATCTCGAGTGAATCTCTTCTTTGCTTCATCATTTTTTGTAAAAACTTCTGTTCGGTAGCCTCATCAATTTCTCCTGCTGCACCGGGTTCAGTTTTAGCCTTGATGATCTCAGCCTTAATGGCGCGTAAACTCCGAAGTAAGCCTTCATTCTTTGATTTCATGGCATCTTTCATTTCAGCCATTATTTGTTGTTCTAAAGCCATATTTTTTGTTGTTTATTATTTGATTGATTTATTTTGCAATGGCAAATTTAGCTTTACCATTTTGTTTTTTTTATTGCCATTCAAGCGGCTTAGCGTTAACTTGATTGATCAACTTTATATATTTTATTGCTGTTCTTTTAATTGAATTGCTTTGAATTTTTCAAAAAATGCTTCAGCGAATTTTTTCATATCATCACTTAACTCCTGCTGTTGGGTAGCTCTTTTAAAAGTGTCCGCCATTGTCATCATCATTTGATAATAAAAATCAGCCATTTCATCCATCATCATATCCTTTGTCCAAAGATCTATTCTCATGGCAGTTTTATCTGCCCCATCCCAAAATGCTACACACATGGCCTTTGCTTTTTGGGCCATATCGGCTGTGCTGTCTGAAGCCGTCCAGCTGATTTGTTCAGGTACTTTATTAGGATCTAATAATACGTCAATTTTAATAGTCGATTGCTTCATGTGTTGATTAGCTGATTAGCCTGTTTATAAATAGTTGAGTACAAAGATAATTCCTTTATAATCTAAACCATTAAATGCTGATTTTTTAGCTGCAATTGTTGAATTAATTTACTCTCCTTCTCCAAGACTACTTTTTCCCTTTTTTGATTTGAGCCAAAACTGATTTCCACCATTTAGCATTTGTTTTTTCATCCTTAAATTTATTGACAATTAATTTGCCACTTTCGATCATATCGGAGCGTTCGGTTTCATCAATAAAAAGGAGGATCATTTTTTCTGCAATATCCTCAAAATTGGAAGGGTCTGCGTACAATGCGGCATCTCCAAGCTTTTCTTTTAGCGTCTCTAACGGGCTGCTAATTACTGGCACATCGCATTGCATTGCCTGCAATGGCAATAAGGCAGATTCTGCAGAAAGCGCAGGGTAAATAAATCCATAGGCTGCAGCAGTTATTTTTGCTAATTTTTTTTCTGACAAGCCTGTTAGCACATGAACTTCCCTTCTGTATTTGTAAGTGTTAAAAATTTTATTGAAAGGGTCACTTAAACTGAGAGATTTTGCAGTAATTACTAGCTGCATATTACTTTGTTGCTTTGTCTTGAAAATTGAGTAAGCTTTCAATAAGTTGATTAAATCATAGCGCGGACTAATTTCTCCGCTAAATAATAAATATTCTTTCCCATCTGCATAAGAATTTTTTACAGACTCTTTATCTCCCCAATAAATTGGCTGATATGCTTCTGAAGTAGCTATAGAAAAAAGTTTTATTCTGTCATCTTTTACAGAGAATTGCTTTTTAATTCCTTTTGCAATAAAGTCATCGGAGGTAACAATTCCATCAGCTATTTCCAAAAATTCAGGGACTTTATTATTTAGAAAGTTCAGCTGTTTTTTAGAAAAATGAAGAGGGAAATGTAAATGAGAAAGGTCGTTTACAAAAATCCATTGGGGTATAGTAGTTCCCTTCGTACAAACCCCACCTGTATTGATCAATAGAGCGGCTTTGTATTTATTGATGATGCTTGGCAAGGTTTTATTAAACCAGTATTCCCACATCCAACGCTTATTTAATAGTGGAGCTGAAATGACCGGTACAATATTATCAGGGACATTGTCTAATTCTCCAAATGTATTGGAACTGATCAAAATAAATTGATGATCTGTATGTTCCTCAGCAATTTTCATTAAACTATTTAAATAAAAATCATTGCTGACTGAATAGGGATGTTGGTTTGCATTAATGGCTATTATCATTCAGCTAAATATTATTATTAAAAAGTTAAATATTTTTTACAAATTCGAACTCAAAAAAGGGAAATTTTTCGGAGGCAAAAATACTTTAAAAAATATCCTTGCTCTTCATTTAATCAAATTTCACCTTGGCTATTTAAGTATTTTTAATTTTACCGCTTCAATTCTTGTGTTGGTTACGTTTAAAATATCGAATTGGTAATTTCCAATCGTAAAAGTTTCTTTTTGTTTGGGAATTTCATCTCTATTTTGAATAATGAAGCCGCTAAGTGTATCTGTATCTTCACTATCGTGAAATTCAATTTTATATTTATTGGTGATGTAATCCAATTCTAATCTGCCACTAAAAATAAATTCTTTTGGACCTAATTTTTTTTCCACCAATTCTTCTGTATCGTATTCGTCTTTGATATCCCCAAAAATCTCTTCCAACAAATCACCCATGGTTACAATCCCTTCAGTACCTCCAAACTCATCTACTACCCAAGCAATGGTTTTCCTTTCTTTACTAAATTTAGTAATTAGATCCGTTGCACTCATGCTTTCTGGAATGGCAGGAATAGGTAATAAAATAGATTGAATATCAGTCGGATTTTTGAATAGATCTAACTGGTGAATGTATCCAACGATATTGTCTATATTTTGGTCAAAAACAACCAGCTTGCTTAGTTTGGTTTCTATAAACCTGTCTTTTACTTTTTCAATATTGGTATGGATATCTACACCATTTATTTCTTTTCTTGGAACAAGACAATCCCTTATTTTTTTATCACTTAGGGATAAAGCATTTTCAAATAATTCTTTATTTATTTCATCTGCAATTTCTACATCATGATTTTTACTTTGCTGAATAAAATAGTCTAAATTAATTTTGGAGAATACATTCTTTTTTTCATTCAATTTTATATTGAAAATATATTTTAGAATCCATTCTGAAATGGTTACAAAAAAGGCAGCTAATCCCGAAAGTGCTTTGAATACAGAAAAGCTAAGATGTGCAATCAATCCATTACTTAGAATGGCTTCATTTTTGGCTTTGAAATAGGCTTTAAAAATGACCTCAAAAAAAAGCAAGCAAAAAGTGGAGACAATCGTTTCAATGATCAAATGAAAATAGGGGTTGTTAATATTCAAGCTATAATCACCAATTTGATTTCGCCAAACTCCTGCCATGAAATTGATCCAAAATAGACCATAGACTACTAGAATCAAATTGAAGCCAATTAAGGTAGAGCCTATAAATTTATTAGGTTGATCGGCAAAGCCTCCCCATGTTTTGCCACTGTAAGTACCCTTTTTTTTTCTTAGTTCAATAGATAATTTATTAGCAGAAATAAAGGCCATCTCAACTCCCGATAAAAAACAAATCAGAAGAATCGAAATCAGTATTGACAAAAGTGCTATCCAATCCATACGGTAAATGTAATAAAGAACATTGATTTTTAAAGAATGGATATTATTGCACAAGGAAACGCTCAATAATTACAGTAGCCTCCTCACAGGCCCTTTGTAAATCATCGTTCACTATCTGCTGATCAAAATGGTCTTTGAAAGAAATTTCATAGGCAGCTTTATTAATTCTTGCGGCTAATGATTCAGGATTTTCTGTGCCACGGCTTTCCAATCTTTTTTTTAATTCTTGAACGGAAGGTGGTTCTATGAACAAGGTGATGCATGATTCTGGGTATTGTTGCTTTACATGAATGGCTCCTTTAACATCAATATCTAGTACAGGCACTTTTTCTTGCGACCAAATTCTTTGCAATTCACTTTTTAGGGTACCATAATATTTTCCTTCATAAACCATTTCCCATTCTGCAAATTCGTTGTGCTGGATTTTTTGTTTAAAATCAACTTCACTCATAAAGTAATAATCTACGCCGTTTTTTTCAGCACCTCGGGCCTCTCTGGTGGCAGCAGAGATTGAAAAAGCTAAAAGAGGGAAATGTTGCATCAGGTGCTTGGTAATGGATGTTTTTCCAGAACCAGAAGGAGCAGTGATAATGATAATTTTATTTTGAATAGCCATGTGCAAAGAAAAGAAAGAAAAGCCGAATAGTAAAGAGTGGCTCACATTTCTTTGAGTGAATTATGTGGTTAAAAATTAAATCAATTCGATTTACAATACTAACTATATCAAATGCTCATTCGTTTAATATCTGCACCTAGTTGTTGCAAACGGGAGTCAATATTTTGATATCCTCTATCAATTTGCTCTATATTTTGGATAATGCTTTTACCGTCTGCACTCAGTGCTGCTATTAGCAAGGCAACACCAGCACGAATGTCAGGACTGCTCATAGTAATACCTCTTAATTTTTGCTCCCTCTCTAAACCGATTACTACAGCACGGTGAGGATCACACAAAATAATCTGAGCACCCATATCAATCAGTTTGTCAACAAAAAACAGTCGACTTTCAAACATTTTTTGGTGTATCAAAACACTGCCTTTTGCTTGTATAGCAGTTACCAAAACAATGCTTAAAAGATCGGGAGTAAAACCAGGCCATGGATGATCGTAAATTGTAAGGACACCACCATCCATATATTTTTGAATTTCATATAATTCTTGCGCCGGAATATGAATATCATCTCCAGGAAAATCCATTTGAATTCCTAGTTGCTGGAATTTTTCAGGAATAATTCCAAGATGCTCCACTCCTGCATTTTTAATGAGAATATCACTTTGTGTCATGGCAGCTAATCCGATAAAGCTACCAACCTCAATCATATCTGGTAAAATACGATGTTCAGTACCAGCCAATGAATCTACTCCTTTAATGGTAAGCATATTACTTCCTATTCCACTAATATTTGCACCCATTCGATTGAGCATCTTACTAAGTTGCTGGAGGTAGGGTTCGCAGGCTGCATTATAAATAGTGGTGGTACCAATTGCCATCACTGCAGCCATTAAAATATTTGCAGTACCAGTCACACTGGGCTCTTCGAGTAAAATATTGGTTCCTTTTAATTCTTTGGCAGCTAAATAAAAGAATCCTTCCGAATTATATTGAAAAGAAGCTCCTAATTTTTCAAAGCCAATGATATGGGTATCTAGTCTTCTACGTCCAATTTTATCTCCCCCCGGTTTTGGAATATAGGCTTTCTTAAATCTTGATAACATCGGGCCAGCCAGCATTACAGAGCCACGTAGTTTACCACTTTTTTTATGATAATCTTCACTGCTTAAATAATCAACATCTACATTGTCTGCCTGAAAAGTGCAGCTGTTTCTAGAAGTCCGGTCAATTTTTACTTTCATTTCCCCCAACAATTCTATCAGCAGATTTACATCTATGATATCGGGGATATTATCAATATAGACTTTTTCTGAAGTCAATAATACTGCAGAAATAATTTGTAAGGTTTCGTTCTTGGCTCCCTGGGGAGTAATTTCACCAGAAAGTCTTTTTCCTCCGTAAACTTCAAATGAGCTCATCTTGGATGATCAATTTAAATATGGATGATAAAAAATAAAAGCCCTAACGTATATTAACTGTCAGGGCTATTCTTCGAAGTAATTATTTCAAAAACAGGTCATAGGAATGTATAATATAAATTCCTATGACCTATTAACCAATTAGTATCTTTTTTTAAAGTTACGATTACCTGAATTTCTGTTATCTCCACCTCCTCCAGTTCTACTGTCGCGCCCACCACCGCCTTGGCCACCTCGGTTATCACGTTGTCCACCACCATTTCGGTTATCCCTACCTCCCGCATTGTTTCTGCTACTAAAATTTTTCCGGTAACCACCTGCGCCACCTGTTCTATAGTCATCTCGGTCTGGTCGGTTGTCCGTTCTGTGTTTTACAAATGGACGATTATTGAATTCTAGTTGACCTTCTGTAATACTTTGTAATTCGGCCTGAATATTATCATCATGAACTAATTCTTTATGCCAATTACTGTAGGTAAGCTTCATGTAATAAGCAATAGAATTGGCGAAGCCCTGTCTTTTTTCTGGATTCTCTTCTTTCAATGCTTTGTCGATAACGACCTCAATGTTTTTTCCTAGATGATTGAATTTCGGGTATTTTTTTGGATAACTCAATCGCTCTGGTCTAGCCTTTAGAGTTTCACGTGTTGGAATTGGATAAGGACTTTCAACATCTAGCGTAAAGTTGCTGATTAGAAAAAGATGGTCCCATAATTTGTGACGAAAGTCTTCTACATTTTTTAAATGCGGATTTAAAAATCCCATCAATTCAATCAAAGCCATCGCATTTCGCTGACGCTTTTCTTTGTCTTCTATTGATAAGAGGTATTCTACCATTTTTTGTATATGGCGACCATACTCTCTCATCGTTAAATGATTGCGAGTGGTATTGTACTCCATATTTTCTACGTTCATCATATAGGCAAATGTACTAAAAACCTTTACAAGCAGCAAGTTTCGGGTTTTTTCTCTTTATAATTTATATTGTTAGGGGGATTAGGTATACTTTTTTTTACAAAATACAAATGCAATTGCAGCACCTACGCTATCAGCTAGCCAATCTATTAGATCAAAATTTCTGCCAATAGCCCAATATTTTTGGATAAACTCAGAGGCTAATCCCCATAAGGAAATAACGATAGCGATCTCAATAAAGTACAGGACTTTTTTTCTTTTTTCAATAGAAGAAATTCCAATTGGAATCATAAAAAGTAGTCCCATTAGTCCGAAAACACCCGCATGAACCAATTTGTCAACTTGGATATCTCCAAACCATTTAGTGGAGGGAAATTCATTGCCTGGCGCAAATAATAGTACCGTCACAATTATAAACCATGCGATGCCTGGTGTAAACCTGATAAAGGTTTTACGATTCATTAGTAAAGTTTTAATTTTTCAATTCGTCTAAGAAACTTGCTTAATCGCGAAGAGGGTAAATAAGCAAAAGAAAGAGATACAGAAAAAAAGCAACTTTTTATTGGGCAATTAAGTCAAGGCCAAACTTAACCTACCATTGCAGTATATGCTTCGGCAGTTAATAAATTATTGAAGTCTGAAGCGTTGTCCACGGTCATTTTTATCATCCATCCTTCACCATAAGGATCAGAATTTACTAATTCAGGTTGACTTTCCAGTGCTGGATTTACTGTAGAAACAGTGCCTGCTAATGGCAAAAAAAGGTCACTTACTGTCTTTACAGCTTCCACCGTTCCAAATACTTCTTCCGCTGCAAGGGGTTTTCCTACAGAAGCAACATCAACATAAACGATATCACCCAATTCGCCTTGTGCAAAATCTGTGATACCAACGGTTGCAATATTTCCTTCAATGGATACCCATTCGTGGTCTTTGGTGTAGCGGAGATTTTCTGGAAAATTCATACTTTCTTTATTGTGGTAAGAGGTTATTTATTTGAAAATGAATTGCAAATTAAATCTTTTTTATTTCCTTTTCGAAGGAAATATTGGTAAACTTTCATTTTATTTAATCAATTCCATTTTCATTCGAATATCTGTGTTCGGGCGATTTAATTCATTTTTTTGGGACGTGGCGATTCGTTCAACTACTTCCATTCCTATTTCTACCTCACCAAATACGGTATAATCCATGTCTAGCTTAGGGGTTCCTCCCAGCTCAGTATAGGCCTTTCTTTTGGTAGGCGAAAAATATAGGCCTTTTTGGTTTTCAATGGCAGAAAGTTCTTGCTCAGTAATTTTTTTACCTTGTACTATGTAAAATTGGCATCCGCTACTTGCCTTTTCAGCGTTAAGGGTTCTAGCAGCAGCCAATGCTCCTTTTTTGTGAAAAAGGGTTGAATCCAACTCAGCCGGGATAGTATAACCTATATCTCCCTTACCCAATAGCTGACCGGGTAATGAATTTTTACTTTCAGGATCTCCACCCTGAATCATGAAGCCTGCAATAACTCTGTGAAAAAGTAAACTGTCGTAAAAATGATTTTTCACCAGTTTGATAAAATTATCTCTGTGAAGGGGCGTTTTGTCATATAAGCTTATTACTATTACACCTGAATCAGTGCTTATTTTTATCCTTGTACCTATTGTTTTAGGTGGAGGTAAAGTGTCTTTGGGCTTGTCTTTTAAGGTTATTTGGATTTCAGAAGCAGCTGGTTTGGGAACTGGTTTTTTTATGGTCTGTCCATTTGAAATACTTGTGCTAAAAGCCAGTAGAATCCCTACAACAACTTTATTGGTGAAATGCATTCGCTTTAATTTTCTGTTTTAAAAAATTGGTCAAAATAAAGAAGCACATGATCTTTTAAAAAGTTTTCCTGTTCAAAAAGGTTAAACTCGGGTAGTGCTTTTAATTGCTTAAAATGAGGCCAACCCTCTTCATCGAAACCCTCCATAATATAGTAACCGCTGGGTAGCAAAACGGTGCAAACTGCAATGTGCATGAGATCCTGTTTCTGCTCCTTAGTATAAACTTGTTTTCCAGTTCCTAGTTCTTGTACACCTATCAAAAAAAGCACCCCATCCATATCAGGCTTAATGCCATAGGTCTCTTTTAATTTGATGCGTAGCTTGAGCCATCGAATCTGTAAATCGTCTTTTGCATTTTGCATTCTGCAAATATAAATTTTATAAGCCCATTTCTGCCCGAGGATTTTAAAAGATTGCCAGTGGTTAATCATCCGCATCAAAATTGATCAAAAGATGACCTCGATGCTGATCTAATAAAAGCTTAGGGTAGATTATCTCAATAAAAAAATCAAAATAGTACCTTTACCAAAATTTACAATAAAATGCTTCAGATAAGTTTTATTCGTCAACATACAGAATTGGTAAAAGAAAGGTTAGGTACTAAGCATTATGGGGATCTTTCTGCTGTAGATAAAGTGGTGGCTTTGGATGAACAAGTTCGCAATTTAAAAGTAGCGGCAGAATCATTACAAGCTGAACTGAATGTTGCTAGCAAAGAAATTGGATTACTGATGGCGAAGGGTGAAAAAGAGCAGGCGGAACAAAAAAAGCAGCAGGTAACCATTCATAAAAATAATATCCAAGAGTTAAATGATCAACTGAATGCTGCAGAGAAAAGTTTGCAGGATGAAATAATTAAATTACCTAACCTGCCCCATAGTTCTGTTTCTAATGGAAAAACTCCCGAAGACAATGAAGTAGTTAGGGAAGGCGGTGTGAAGCCAGTATTACCTTCTACAGCTGTGCCTCATTGGGACTTAATAAAAAAATATGATTTAGTAGATTTTGAGACGGGTGCTAAGCTAACAGGCAGTGGCTTTCCTTTGTATAAGGGCAAGGGGGCTAAATTGCAGCGCACCTTGGTTCAGTATTTTTTGGATTACAATACCTCTGCAGGTTATACCGAATATTTACCTCCTTTAATGGTAAACGAAGCTTCTGCTTACGGTACCGGACAGTTGCCAGATAAAGAAGGACAAATGTATCATGCAACGGCCGACGGACTTTATTTGATTCCAACTGCAGAAGTACCTGTAACTAATATTTACCGAGATGAAATAGTTAAAGAGCAAGAGCTTCCGATAAAAATGACCGCCTTTACTCCTTGTTTTAGAAGAGAGGCAGGAAGCTTTGGATCTGATGTGCGTGGATTGAATCGAGTACATCAGTTTGATAAAGTGGAAATTATTCAATTGGTAAAACCAGAAGGTAGCTATGATGTTTTAGAAGCAATGGTATTGCATGTTGAGCAGTTGTTGATACAATTAGAATTGCCTTATCGTATTTTGCGTTTATGCGGTGGCGATATGAGTTTTACAAGTGCACTTACTTATGATTTTGAAGTGTTTAGTGCAGCTCAACAAAAGTGGTTAGAAGTAAGCTCTGTTAGTAATTTTGAAACCTTTCAGACCAATAGGATGAAAATACGATACAAAGATGAAGGGGGTAAAACTCAATTACTGCATTCCTTGAATGGATCCTCTCTTGCACTTCCAAGAATAGTTGCCTGCTTATTGGAGAATAACCAAACGGAAACAGGTATTCGATTACCCAAAGTTTTACATCGCTATTTTGGAGCTGAAAACATTTAATAATTCTTCTTGTACGATTCTGATAAAAAAGCAGAATTTACTGTTTTTCTTCAGTAGACTGTAATTGCTTGATTCGTCGGTTCATTATATAAAACCATGCCGGAGGCACTAGCGAAAGAATCATACTCCCAGGATATCCAGTTGGTAATTGGGGCGCCTCCGAATGATGTTGCAAGATTTGATATTTTCTACTCGCAAGATAATGGTGATCGCTATGCCTACTCAATTCAAATAACATTAATCGACCTAAAATATGGCTGCTATTCCAACTGTGATGTGGCAGTGCTCTTTCATATTTACCAAGACCCGTTGCTTTACGTTGCAATCCATAATGTTCTATATAATTAACAGTTTCCAATAGGCCAATTCCAATGGCAGCAGCACATAAAAAATAAATTGTTACTAATTTCCCAAAAGTTAAAAATACAAATACGATTAATACAATTTGTAGTAGTTGAGCTTGTATCATTTCATTTCTCCAATGAATAGGTGATAGGTCTTTTTTTCTACAATCATCCGCAGCGATTTTCCATGCAGAAAGATAAGAGAATACAATGGTACGAAAATAAAAAAAGTATACTGGCTCGTTGAATCGGGCACTGCTAGGGTCTTCTGGAGTCGCTACATTTTTATGATGTCCTTTGTTGTGCTCAATAAAAAAATGCATGTACAGCGAAGTGAGTAGAGAGATTTTTGCTAAGCCTTGTTCCAATTGATTATTCCTGTGTCCAAGTTCATGGCCTACATTGATTCCAAAAGTGCCACACAATAAACCCATCGAACCTACTCTTCCTGCAATCTCCCACCAGCTTAAACTGTCTTGTTGCATTGATTTTAAAAAAAATAAAAGGGCTGCCAATTGAAGGGCTACAAATACATACAATACATAGTCATAGATATTGTCTTTTGATGCTAGCTCTTCTTCGGCAGCGGTCATATTTTTTTCGTCAGGCTTTATCAACAATTCTACAATAGGAATGAATACCCAAGCGTATAACATGGGCGCCCATATTAACCAACCTTGAGAACTAAAGGCTAGGTATGCTAAAATATAAATTGTAGCAGGCGATAGGTATTTTAAAATTTTTACATTCATAGAAAGTATCGTTTCAAGTACAATTTAATAAATTAATTTGAGAAATTAGTCGATGCTAAAAAAGTCGGATTAGGTAATTTGAGATAATTTTTGTTTGAACGCCCTTGAATAAAAAGTGCTAGAAATGTGAATTATCAGCCCTTCTAAATAACGCTTTAATTTAGTTTAGTCTTACGATTTAGTCGACGCATAGAGTAAGGCCCTCGAATAAAAAGTGCTAGAAATTTGAATTATCAGCCGTTAAAAAATCAAGGCTGTCTGAGCCAGCACACTTTTTAATTTAGCTTACTCTGCCGGCGAGTTCCTTGATTTTAGGCTGATGTTTCAAATTTCAGCCTTTTTATTCGCAGGCTTGATTTTTTTTGTTACTTTTTTGCATCAAGGCAAAAAAGTAAAAGCACTCTATTCCTAAAGGAATTCCAATCCTGCATAGTTGACTATATTAGCTAAGAAAAAATAATTGTTTATCTAATCCCATGCATCATCTTTTTCATCATAGGAGTTAATCCATAAAGTAGTAAACCAGCTAGTCCACATAACACCACAAATAACATGAAAAAGTCGTAGAGATTTTTTAATTTGAAACCGAAAAATACAGGGTAACCCACCTTTACTAATTTTTCTTTTTCAATTAAGTCAAGTTGTGGAGCGGTTAATACAGAGTCTGGATTATTTAATATATTCACAAAGTCAATATTATTTTTCATTGCTTTTTCATAATCAATAGTCGTTGCAATTTTTTCTTTTGCCAATGAATACAGTTCTGATCCGCTCGGTTCTTTATCGCCATCCAATACTTTTTTCAGATCTATATTTTGTTTTTCCATACTCACATAAGCTTCGGTGGTAGGTGGAAGTAAAGCACCCAACACACCTGTTAATACATAGCCACCAGCATTTCCTAAAAACCATACCCCCATTAATAGGGAAGCAAATCTTTTGGGAGCAAGTTTTGCAACCAATGACAAACCGATTGGTGATAAACACAATTCGCCCCAGGTATGTAAAAGGTATAAAATGATTAGCCAGATGATACCTACTTTTCCAGAGATGCCCAAACCTTTTACTTGAGTTGCAATGATCCAGTATCCCAAAGCAATCAGTAATAAACCCCATGCTTGTTTAACAGGGGAGATAGGTTCAAACTTTTTCTTATTCATCCATACCCAAAGTATGCTAAATGGAATAGCAAAGATCACTACAAAAATACCATTGAAGTTTTGAACCATACTGGGAGGCATTTTCCATCCTAATATATTTGTATCGGTCTGGTTATCTGCAATAAAAGTTAATGAAGAACCAGCCTGTTCAAATGCACCCCAAAAGAACATTACAAAAAAGCAAACAATATATAATACCCATATTCGGTCTCTTTCAATTTTAGTGATTGTTTTATCCGACATGATTAAAAATCCTAAGCTGATGCCTGAGGCAAGAATGAATGGATAAAGCCAAGCTTTAATAAAAGAAACCCCAATACCTCCCAACACTAAATGGAAACCATAGGTTAATACAATCAATACAGCAAATGAAATCAGGATATTAGCAGTAGTAAATTTTGCAGAATCAGATTCATCTGCCGGCATATCTGCTTTGTTAGGCCTACCTCCGATGGGAGTACCTTCGGGGGTAATTACATATTTATTTTTTAGAAAAAGGAAGGTTAAAGTGCCCACAAACATTGCCAAGGCTGCCGCAAGAAAACCCCATTTGAAAGCAGAAAGATCTCGCACTCCATTTTGTTCAACATCACCAAAGAATGGGCAAATGAACTGACCTAAGGTTGCTCCAACATTTATTCCCAAGTAAAAAATGGTAAATGCAGAATCGAGTTTACTTTTCTGTTCTTTGGGATAAAGGCTTCCTACCATGGAAGATATATTTGGCTTAAAAAAACCATTTCCTAAAATGATGGCAAGTAACGCTCCCCACATGATGGCGGTGCCTGTAGCGATTCCAGCAGGGGTATGCGCCTGACTGGCACTCCAGAAAAGTAACAATTGCCCTATTCCCATTGTGGTGCCCCCTATTAAAATACAATTTCGGTTACCTAAAAATTTGTCTGATAGGTACCCGCCCAACATTGGGGTAAGGTAACCAAGACCCAAAAATCCTCCGTAAATAATGGAGGCTTCAGACTTTCCCATTAGCAAAGAGTGGGCAAGAAATAAGGAAAGTAAGGTCCGCATTCCATAGAAATTAAATCGTTCCCACATTTCTGTTCCAAATAAAACCCACAACCCTTTTGGATGTTTTTGTTGTACTATCTGATCGTTCATGCGATTGTATTTTTTTGGATAATAATTGAATTTAGTAACTCAAATTAGCCAATTTCTTGTTACCAAATCAAAAGCAATGATTAGAGATTTAAAATAGGAACCAATTATTTCAAAGCAATTATCAAATTATTATGGTAAACTGTTTTAGGTACTTTAATTTCGTTCTTTTAATTCATTGTTTAAAACAATCCTTTTCATTCATGAATATTTTAATAATCGGCAGTGGTGGCAGAGAGCATACCTTGGCATGGAAACTCAAACAAAGTGCCTTATGTGATCAATTATTTATTGCTCCAGGTAATGCAGGAACCGCTTTAGTGGGTTCCAATATATCCCTTGCTGCTACTGATTTTGAGGGATTGACAGCTTTTTGTCTTGAAAATAAAATTGAAATGTTAGTGGTTGGTCCAGAGGACCCATTGGTGAAAGGGATTTATGATTATTTTAAAGCCAATCCTTTGACAGCTGCTATCCATGTAATTGGACCGTCAAAAGAAGCTGCGAAGTTGGAGGGTAGTAAGGCTTATGCAAAAGCGTTTATGGATCGCCATCAAATTCCAACAGCAGCCTACCGTGAGTTTGATATTACTAATTTTGAAGAAGGCGTTAATTACATTAAGGCTCATGACTTGCCCATCGTGTTGAAAGCAGACGGATTGGCTGCCGGAAAGGGAGTAATTATTAGCGCTAGTCATGAAGAAGCACTGGTTGAATTTGAACAGATGATCCAGCAGGCAAAGTTTGGCGAATCTAGCAAAAGAGTAGTTATTGAACAATTTTTAGAAGGTGTTGAGTTGAGTATGTTTGTGCTTACGGATGGGAAAAACTATCTACTACTCCCAGAAGCAAAGGATTACAAAAGAATTGGTAACGGGGATAAAGGGCTTAACACTGGTGGAATGGGGGCCGTTAGTCCAGTTCCTTTTGTAGACGAAGCCTTTATGCAAAAAGTAAAAAAGGCAATCATAGAGCCCACTGTAAAAGGGTTGGTGGATGAAAAATTAGAATACAAAGGGGTGGTATTTATTGGGCTAATCAATGTTAAAGGGGAGCCAATGGTTATTGAATACAATTGTAGGTTCGGAGATCCGGAGACCGAAGTGATTATTCCAAGAATTGAAAACGACTTAGTCGAAATTTTCCTAGCTACTTCCCAGCAAAGGTTAAATGAAATAACTATCAAAACCAGTCCTATGGCTGCTGTTACAGTAGTAGCGGTTAGTGGTGGATATCCAAATGAATATGTAACTGGTAAAGAAATATTGGGTCTTAATGAGGCTGCTTTGTCAGGGACAATTGTTTTCCATTCTGGAACTAGGCAAGAGGGGACAAAAGTATTGACTAATGGGGGTAGGGTATTGGCTGTAACTAGCATTGGAGCTAATATTACAGAAGCTGTTTCTCAATCCAATCAGATGCTTGGAAAAATTGATTTTGATGGAATTTACTTACGAGATGATATCGGTTATGAATTTAAGTGATTTTGAAATTTAGTATTTGGGCAGAAGATTAAAAAACGGTTTGTTTCAAGGCCCAAAAAATGGAAAAAAATCTTTCAAATTAGAGCCATCTAAATTTCAAAATAAGTATTTTTTTCAAATTCTGATTAGGTAAAACAAAATTTCAAAAATAAAAAATCAGCAAGTAAAAATCTATTCATCCCCTATCTGCAAAAAATCTTGAAAAATAAAGGTTTTACGGTTGTTAATTCAAATAATTTACTTCAACTTTGCTTCATTCTTTACAAACTATTCTTCTCTGTATAAATTATGGGCCTTTTTAATTTTTTTACTCAAGAAATTGCAATGGATTTGGGCACTGCAAATACTTTGATCATTTTTAATGATGAAGTGGTAGTGAATGAGCCTTCTATTGTGGCATTGGACAGAAATAATCCGAAGAATATTTTAGCGGTGGGTAAAAAGGCATTGATGATGCATGAAAAAACCCATGAAAGTATTCGTACGGTTCGTCCTTTGAAAGATGGAGTAATTGCAGATTTCAATGCTGCCGAATTGATGATTAGGGAAATGATTAAAATGATCTATCCCAAAAAACCATTATTTGCGCCTAGCTGGAGAATGATGATTTGTATTCCTAGTAGCATTACTGAAGTTGAAAAGCGTGCGGTAAGAGATAGTGCTGAACAAGCAGGTGCTAAAGAGGTATACTTGATTCATGAACCGATGGCTGCCGCACTTGGAATTGGAATTGATGTGGAAGAACCGGTGGGGAATATGATTATAGATATTGGTGGAGGAACTACCGGAATTACAGTGATAGCGCTAGCAGGTATTGTTTGTGATCAAAGTATACGTATTGCTGGAGATGAATTTACTGCCGATATTATGGAGGCGTTAAGACGTTACCATAGTTTATTGATAGGTGAGCGTACTGCTGAGCAAATTAAAATTCAGGTAGGTGCCGCATTGAAAGATCTAGATAATCCTCCCGATGATATTCCGGTTAATGGCCGTGACTTGGTGACCGGTATACCCAAACAAGTTTTTGTAAGCTACCAAGAAGTGGCTGAAGCATTGGACAAAAGTATATTTAAAATAGAAGAAGCGATATTGAAGGCCTTAGAAATTACTCCGCCCGAATTGGCTGGAGATATTTACCGAAGAGGCTTATATTTAACTGGAGGTGGGGCACTTTTACGAGGACTGGATAAAAGGATAGCAGCAAAAATAAAATTGCCTGTTCATGTGGCGGATGATCCACTTAAAAGTGTTGTTAGAGGAACCGGCATTGCATTGAAGAACTATGACAAATATCCTTTTGTAATGCGCTAAACTTTCATCAATCACAATCCGCCAGTGGGCGAAAAAGACAGTGTTCTTTTCTGGTATGAAAATTCTTTTAAATTTACAGAGTGCAGACTTCTCTTCTCAGAGAAGGTTAGGAGGGTTAACATATGCATAATCTTTTTCTGTTTTTTCGCAGATATTCCAATTTCATTGTTCTATTATTATTGCAGGGCTTTTCAATCTACTTCTTGGTTCATTATAACAGCTATCACAATGCATTGGCTTCTAATTTTATGAATGAGGTTACAGGAAGGGTCAATACCCAGTTTAATAAGGTAGATTACTTTTTAAAATTGAGAAATACCAATGAGGCGCTGGTTAAAAATAATGAACGGTTGACAAATCTTTTAAATGAAAATTTTGAAAGACAAGACAGCTCAACTAAAATTGTTAATGAGGATATTTTAAATGACACAACAGGGCTTAAAAGAAAATGGCAATACTTTTCTGCAAAAGTGGTTTCAAATTCTGTTTCTGCACAAAATAACTTTATCGCATTGCAGCGGGGAACTGGTCAACAAATAAAAAAAGATGACGGGGTGGTAGATCTCAATAATGGCGTAGTGGGCATTGTAACAGATGTAAGCGAAAATTATGCGGTGGTAATGAGTCTTCTTCACAAGGATAGTAAAATAAGTGCAAAACTTAAAAAGGGCGGAGAAGTGGGACAAGTGATTTGGGACGGAAAAGATCCCAATCGTCTTTCATTAATTGATATTAGAAAAAGTGCCCAAGTAGCCAAGGGTGATACAGTTTACACTAGTGGCTTTACTACCACATTTCCATATGGATTAATGATAGGAACCATTGAAGAAATAGTGAAGGACAAGGGCACAAATAATTATATTCTCTATTTAAAATCAACTGCAAATTTCTATAACATTCAATATGTATATGCAATAGAAAATTTACAAAGGGAAGAGGTTGATCAGCTAATAAAAAATGCTAATAATAAAGTGAATAATTAAATGAATCTAGAAGACAAGAAATGGGTACACTGTTAAAAAATATGCTTCGTTTTATTCTGCTTATCCTGGTACAAGTTTATGTACTAGACAGAATCCATTTGCATTATATGGTTACTCCCTATATTTATTTCCTTTTTATTTTATGGATGCCCTTTGAAGGCAATCGCGCTTTTCAAATGTTGATTGCATTTGCCTTGGGCTTTACGCTTGATGGTTTTCGTCATCATCCAGGATTTCATTCTGCCGCCTGTGTTTTAATTGCTTATCTCCGACCATTTGTAGTTAATTTATTAATATCTCAACAGGGAGCAGAGAACAATTATCAAGCGCCTTCTGCAAAAAGTATGGGAGGTTTTATTCCTTATTTAGTTTATGCAGGAATGCTCACTTTGGTTCACCATGGATGGTTGTTTTTTTTAGAAGCCATACAATTTGGAGATGTCTGGTATTTTATTGTAAAAACAGTATTCTCAACTGCCATCAGTTTATTGCTTATCATGATTGTGGAATTGTTGTTTTCAAGGAAACAAGCTTTTAGAACAAACACTGTGTGATTTTATTTATTAAGATTTTTATATTTTAGGGTTACAATTTTGAAAATATCTACCATCAAATTATAATTAAACTCCTTTGCCAGTTTTTAATCAGTCTAGTAAAAATGTAATTAAACTTGCCTTCGCAGGCATGTTTGTTATTATAATTTTTCAGCTAGCAAATTTGCAGATTTTTTCTAAGAAATATCGAATCATGGCAGATGATCAAGGGAAATTTAGAAAAGTAATTTATCCAGATCGAGGAATTGTTTATGATCGTCATCGAAAGGCTATTTTACAAAATATGACTATTTATGATTTGATGATTTCGCCTAATAAATTAAAAGGGATTGATACTGCAGCATTGTGCAGAGTTCTTGAGATTGATACAGAGCAGTTTTTAAAAAGAGTAGTAGATGTAATTGTTAAAAATGGCCGAAGCAGACATTCAGTTTTTGAAGCATTGCTTAGCGATGAAAAAATGGCGATGATAAATGAGGCCATGTACAAATTCGTTCCCGGATTTTATTTACAAGAGCGTCCCGTAAGGAGTTATCCTGTAGATGCGGGAGGTAATATTTTGGGTTATTTGTCCGAAGTGGATAGTAATTTTTTGAAGCAGCATTCTAATGAGGGTTATCAGATTGGTGATTATGCTGGTAAAACAGGATTGGAAAGAACCTATGAAAGGGTATTGATGGGTAAAAGAGGAATTGAATTTTGGAAAAGAGATAATAAAAACAGGTTAACAGAAAGGCTAGATAATGGCCGCTTGGATACTGCAGCCATCGCTGGCAATAATATGCATCTTGCCCTCGATATAGAATTACAAGCATTAGGAGAAAAATTAATGGAGAATAAGTTAGGAGCGATTGTAGCTGTGGATCCAAAAACAGGTGGAGTTTTGGCAATGATTAGTAGCCCTACATTTAAGCCAAAGTTGTTGGCAGGTTCTACCCGAAAAAAGCATATCGCAGAATTATTATTAAATCCAGCTCTCCCTCTTTACAATAGAACTGTTAGCGCTATCTATTCACCAGGATCTACTTTTAAAACCTTGCAAGCGCTCATTGCATTGCACGAAGGGGTAATTGAAACCACTACAAGATTTTCTTGTACCGGTGCTTTCTATGGATGTGGAAGCCAAAGGCCAATGCAATGTTTGGATAAGGGAGTCTTTGATTTACGAAGCGCTATCACTATTTCGGATAATACTTATTTTGCCAATGTAATGCAGCGAGTAATTAACAATCCAAAATACCCTAACGTTGATAGTAGTTTAGCTGCTTGGAATCAATATATGTATTCTTTTGGATTAGGACATAAATTAGGTGTGGATGTTGCAGGTGAAGCAGCTGGCAATATACCTACACCCATTCAATACAATAAAATTTATGGAGCTGGACATTGGAATTTCTGTACATTTCGATCGGTAAGTATTGGTCAGGGTGAAGTGAATGTAACTCCTCTACAGGTAGCCAACGAAATGGCTTTTATTGCCAATAAAGGTTGGTTTAAAACTCCTCATATGGTCGATTCTATTGAGGGAGGTGATCAGTTTTCACTTTTAACAAAATACAGTGAGCAACACAATACTTCTAATATTTCAGACAGTGTTTTTGAAGTTGTGCACGAAGCCATGCAAGGTGTGGTAGATAGAGGTACTGGACTAGGTGCAAAGGTAGAAGGGATTGATATTTGCGGAAAAACAGGAACCGTTGAAAATTATATTGGAGCAGTAAAACAACCTAATCATACATTTTTCTGTGGCTTTGCTCCAAGAGAAAACCCTAAAATTGCCATCATGTGTGTGGTTGAAAATAGCGGAAAATTTGGCGGCACCTATGCTGCGCCTATTGTTGGTTTGATGATTGAGAAGTATTTAAAAGACTCTATTAGTAATACTGGAAGATTAGATCAAATTGAAAAATTGTCTGCCCTTAATTTATTGCCTGCTAGAATTTATAAAGAAATTAGAAGACAAGATTCTATGAGGCAAATCAGCGAATCTTCCAATTTAATTGGCAAGCCATCTTTAAGGAAAATGAATGATACTAATTTCTTGGATGAGGGCGATGAAAGAAAGTTGATCGATAGATTTAAAAAGGATAGCGATTTGAATAAAGGGAGAAGGTCTAAAAAAGACAGCTTTCCTTTTTCATTTAAAAGGTATATTGAAGCAGTATTACCAGAGGAAAAAAGAAAGAGTGTAGTGAGAGTTACTATAAAAAATTAATGACCTTCGTTATAACATCCTAATTTATATTTTAAAAATGTTTCAAAAAAACCCTGTTATTGGAAAAGGATTTGACTGGGTATTGGTATGCTTGTATGCCCTTTTAGTAGTAATTGGGTTAATTTGTATTTTTTCGGTAGAATACAGAACTACTGACGGCGTAATCGAAAGCTTTTTGGGCTTTAAAAAAAATTATAGTAAACAATTTATATTTTTTATTGTCTGTTTAGGTGTAGCTATTTTTATATTATTAACAGACAGTAAACTTTTTACTGCAATGGCGAATATTTCCTATCTCGCCGGTTTTCTTTTAATCTTAGCAACTTTTGTGTTGGGTAAAGAAATTAAAGGGTCCAAGAGCTGGATACCATTGGGTTTCATGAATTTACAACCTGTAGAACTTTGTAAAATTTTTACTTCTTTAGCACTGGCAAAATATTTATCTATGCCAGATATAGATTTTAAAAAGTCGCAATCTCAATTGATAGCCGCAGCTATTTCTTTTACTCCTGCTATGTTGTCAATTTTGCAGGGTGAAACAGGGCTTGCTTTAGTGTATTTTTCCTTTTTAATACCAATGTATCGAGAGGGTTTACCTCCAGGTTATTTGATTACAGGATTAGCAATGGCAATTTTATTGATTGTTTCCCTTCTATTTTCTCCGATAACACTACTGATTGCTTTTTTTGTATTGTCTATATTATTTATTTATG
The DNA here is from genome assembly GCA_945876095.1 of Chitinophaga pinensis. Taxonomy (GTDB): domain Bacteria; phylum Bacteroidota; class Bacteroidia; order Chitinophagales; family Chitinophagaceae; genus Ferruginibacter; species Ferruginibacter pinensis_E. Next base: position 114,160 of record CAMCMP010000005.1, on the reverse strand, counting down.
TAAGTCGACGACAAATTAAACGAAATAAGCGTTTACTTGGACTGGTGATTGGAGTTTGGTTGTTTTGTTCAGCTTTTGTTGGGTTGGCAGTTCCACTTACTTTTAAATACGTGTTTAAACCTTATCAGGCAGATAGAATCTTTAGCATGGTAGGGGTGGATAATCCATTTGCGGATAAAAATGTGTCAGGACTTCTAAATCCACAAGATCAAAAAGCAAAACAGAAAAAAGATGCTCAGCAAAATTATAATGTTAAACAATCAAAAATTGCGATTGGTTCTGGAGGTTTTTATGGAAAGGGATTTTTGAAAGGAACCCAAACGCAGGGAGACTTTGTGCCGGAGCAGCATACTGATTTTATTTTTACTTCCGTTGGTGAAAATTTCGGATTCTGGGGAAGCACCCTGTTGATGTTGTTATACATGGCAATTATTTTTCGAATAATTAATATTGCTGAAAGGCAGCGAAGTACATTCAGTAGGGTATATGCTTATTGTGTAGCAAGTATTATTTTCTTTCATGTGGCAGTAAATATATGTGTAACGATTGGTTTAGCTCCAGTTATCGGCATTACCCTACCCTTGTTAAGTTATGGAGGATCTTCATTGTTGACCTTTACTATTTTGCTTTTCATTTTGATTCGTTTAGATGCTGATAGGTTAATGATACTTAGATAAGTAGGTTTTTGAAAGGATGGCAGAATAGTAGTTCTGTATATTTTTAATTTTAGTAATAATCAATATTAAATAAATACTCAATTGGGAATAGAGTAAAAAATTTCCGAAAGGGGTTCAAAAAACATGAAGATAATTCCACTAAGTGAAGGTGCATTTTCGATTGATAAGACCAAGCAATTCATTCCCTTTGACAAAGCAAAAGATAATATTCAGCAAAGAGCAGTTGGAAGTTTATTGGTAGAAATTCAACCTTTTTGCGTTGTCACTTCAAAAGATATTATAGTCATAGACACTGGCTTAGGGTTTAGAAACGAAGAGGGGGTATTGCAAATACATCAAAATTTAATTAACAATGGTATCAATCCATTGGAAGTTACTAAAGTGTTGCTGAGTCATTTACACAAGGATCATTCTGGAGGCATAAGTTCAGAGGATAAATTTCAACAAGAGCAAATATTCAATTTCCCCAGTGCTTTGTATTATATAAATGATGCTGAGCTTAAGGACGCTTTACAAAGTGAAACTTCTTCGAGATCACTCATTAATTTACAATTAATGACCAATTCAGACCAAGTAATTACTACAAGTGAAAAGGGGGTGATTGATGAGTTGATTACTTATGAAGTAGTTGGTGGGCATTCTCCAAATCACCAAGTATTTTGGATAGAAGAAGGAGGGCAAAAAATTTTCTTTGGTGGAGATGTGGCGCCTCAGCTTCAGCAGATGAAGAGTAGGTTGATTGCAAAATATGATTTCGATGGCAAAAAGTGTATGGAATTACGGCAGCAATGGTGGCAGCAAGGAGAAGCAGAGAGTTGGACTTTTTTATTTTATCACGATATTAAGACACCGATTTATACCCGGTGAGTCACCCCCTCCGGTGAGTCACCGCCTCCGGTGAGTCACTGCCTCCGGTGAGTCACCCCCTCCGGTGAGTCACCCCCTCCGGTGAGTCACCGCCTCCGGTGAGTCACCGCCTCCGGTGAGTCACTGCCTCCGGTGAGTCACTGCCTCCGGTGAGTCACTGCCTCCGGTGAGTCACTGCCTCCGGTGAGTCACCGGAGGGCCATAATTAAAATTTAATGCCCCCTTTCACGATTAGGCCTAGAACCTCCCGCTCCACGTTCAATTCGATTATTTGACGGACGCTGATTTTGGTTTTGATTTTGATTGCGCATAGATTTAATTAGCAAATTTCGAAACCTTCCTTCCGCATTATACATCTTATTCATTCTTTGCTGACCTACTACATTTGAAAATTGCTCCTTATAACTTTTTCTTAGATTCAGCACTTTTTCATCCCTCTCCAACGCATCATTCCCACGGCCAATGGTATTTTTTAAATCTTTTGCGTATTGATTATAAATAGGCCAAAATTTTTGTGCTTCGTCTGGAGTAAGATCTAACTCTCTACTTATAAACGCCACTTTTAGTGCATCAATACCTTGTTGTTTTTTTTCAGTATTTACCGCTTCATCCTGCGCTTTTACAAAAGCAGTAATGCTAACCAATACTAGCAGTAAGTAAAATTTTTTCATTTTGTTTTTTTTAATTTTTAAGCTTGAAAACTATAAAACAGATTCTAAGTTTTTCATCTTCACCTTTCTAATAGATTGTTTATTTCCGGTTAATTATTTTTCAAAGTATTGTTGTTAATTTCTTTGATAAAATTATCTAGGGTTTCTTCATTTAATATATAATCATCCTCATTAGGCAAATTGTTTTCGTCAATATTATTTCTTAATGTCGCCACATCTGTGATATCTCCATTATTTTCTAAGTATTTAGCTATATCAGACGAAGTAAGCTTTTGTAAGGTCTCTTCAAACTGCTTGTCATTCATAATTTTACCCTTTTCAATAGATTCATCCAACATTGCCAATGGTGTAACAATGGTATTTGCAGATTGAGATGGTTGTAAATATCTTAAACCACCCATAGCAATTACACCAGTTATGATTGCAGCTACTGCATATTTTAAAAATGAATTACGTACTTGAAAATTAACTATTCTTGCAGAAGGAGTCTTCGCTTTTTTAAGGATATTATTCGAAAGATTTTCAAAATATCCAGTCGGCACTTCAAACACATTTACTCTTTGCAATTTTTGCAACTCAGGAGATAATTTTGTTAACTCATCAGTAGAAGAATTATCTTGAATAGAATTTTTTATATCAATTGTTAGTTGTTCAAAATAACCTGTCGGCACTTCAAAAACTTTTTTAAATTGTAAGCCGCTTAATATAGGAGATAAAGTTTCTATTTCCTCTTTAGCAGTTTGCTCGGTTTTAATTTTATCTAAAATAGAAGCTGCTAACTGATCAAAATATCCTTCCGGAATGGTTGGATTTATTATAGCTGAATGATTAGTAGTAGTGTTTTGCTCATCGTTTACACAGGCCAATACGGTATAACTCAAACTTTCAAAATATCCTGGAGGAACAGTAAATACATTCACTTTATCCATTGCTGCAATCAGCGGACTCAGTGATTCCAATTCATTTAAAAGGTCGTTTTTTGTTTCCATTCCTATAGTCAGATAGATTTTTGTATTAATGGTTTAATATGTAATCTTCTATTTTTTTTACAGCATGATGATAGCTAGCTTTCAATGCTCCTTCACTGGTTTCCAAAACGCGACTCATTTCATCATAAGGCATTTCGTCGTAATACCTTAGGTTAAATACAGCCTTTTGTTTTTCTGGTAATTGCTGCATTGCCAATTGTAACTTCCACTCTGCTTTATTAATATCAAAGTTTTTATCTGCCTTTAATTGGTTACTTAAGCCAGATTCTTCATTACTAAGAGATACGGTCTTTCTTTTTTTCTGTTGTTCAAGAAAACTAAGGCATTCATTGGTACCAATTCTATACATCCAAGTATATAATTGGCTATCCTCTCTAAAATTTTCAAGCCCCTTCCATACCTTGATGAACATATTTTGTAATACATCGTTGGCATCCTCATGCTCTACCACCATCCTTCTAATATGCCAGTATAATTTTTCCTGGTATTTTTTGATAATAGCGGTAAAGCCTCGCTCTTTGGTAGCGGGGTCATTAAATTGCAAAAGCAGTTCTTTATCTTCTAAAAATGATTGAGCCATAAGCGTTAAACAGTATAAAAGTAAAAAAAACCAATCATTCGACTGGTTTTATGGTGAAAAGTTTAATCTCTTGTTAATTTTTTTTAAGCATTTTTTCTGCCGAGCACTTTTTCAACAGCTTCTACAATATTGGAGGCATCCAATCCGTATTTGGTCAATAATTGAGCTGGAGTACCACTTTCTCCAAAAGTATCGTTGGTACCAATGAATTCAATTGGAATGGGTAAATTTTTGGAAGCCAATTGCGCTATGCTATCCCCAAGGCCTCCAATGATATTGTGTTCTTCGCAGGTAACGGCACATTTGGTCTTGCTAATTGAAGCCAAAACAGCCGCTGAATCCAATGGTTTAATGGTATGAATATTGATAATTTCAACGCTAATACCCTTTTCTTCTAAAATTCTTCCTGCCTCAATAGCTTTCCAAACAAGGTGACCACAAGCAAAAATGCTCACATCGGTTCCTTTTGAAATTACCTGCGCTTTTCCAATAACAAAATCACTCTCTTTGGTAAATATCGGCCAAACTGGGCGGCCGAATCGGAGGTACACTGGTCCGTCCATTTCGGCAATTGCCATGGTAGCAGCCTTGGTTTGGTTATAATCTGCGGGTACAATAACAGTCATCCCTGGCAGCATTTTCATTAATCCGATGTCTTCTAAAATTTGGTGGGTAGCACCATCTTCTCCGAGCGTTAATCCAGCATGACTAGCACATATTTTCACATTTTTTCCGCTATAGGCTACAGATTGACGAATTTGATCATACACTCTGCCGGTTGAAAAGTTGGCAAAGGTGGTTGTAAAAGGGATTTTACCTCCAATGGTTAATCCTGCGGCCACTCCGATCATATTTGCTTCTGCAATACCACATTGGATAAATCGCTCAGGAAATTCCTTTACAAAAGCATTCAATTTCATTGACCCTAATAAATCTGCAGTTAGCGCTATCACATTTTCATTTTTCCTCCCTGCTTCTAGAATGCCATCTCCAAATCCGCTGCGGGTATCTTTATTACCGGTTACCTGAATGTCTTTTAACATAAAAAATTATCCTTAGTTGGTGGTTGATTAATTAGGACGCAAGTTATGGCTTGCAGTTAATTTAAACTGATTTTTATTAATTTTTTTGTGTGGATTCATCTTTTAATTTCAATTCCCATTTCCAAGCCGAGGACATCATGTCATTTAATTCATAGGCAGGTATCCAACCAAGTTGATCTTTCGCTTTATTATTATTAGCATAGATGGCTACAACATCCCCAGCTCTTCTGGGGCCGATGGTGTAATTTAATTTTACTCCAGTTGTTTTTTCAAAAGCTTCAATTACTTCTAAAACAGTGTATCCATCACCGGTACCCAAATTAAAAATTTCGGGATTGACGGTTGCTTTTTTATCAATCAATAAATTAAGTGCTAGGGTATGGGCGTGAGCTATGTCACACACATGAATATAATCTCGCACACAACTCCCGTCTCTTGTATCATAATCGGCACCTAAAACCTGCATGGTGGGTAATTTACCAATAGCCGTTTGAGTAATTGCAGGCACTAAATTGGCGGGCCTTCCCAAAGGAATTTCTCCAATCAAGGCAGAAGGGTGTGCACCTACCGGATTAAAATACCGCAACAATATTGCTTGTATTGGATGACTTTTTACAGTATCTGTTACAATCAGTTCTCCCATTTGCTTAGTAGCTCCATAGGGCGATTCGGCAGGTTTTTGAGGAGTTTGCTCAGTTACAGGAATGACATCTGGACTACCATAAACAGTACAAGAGGAAGAAAATACAAAGTTCGGAACATTATATTTTGCAGCACATTTTAAAATATTGACCAATGAAATAAGGTTGTTTTCAAAGTACATCAGTGGCTTTTCTACCGACTCACCTACCGCCTTGTAAGCAGCAAAATGTATGATACCAGTGATGTCACTGTTTTGCTCAAAAATATGCTCAGTATCTTTTAAGTTGCAAAGATCTACCGTATAATTTTTGATTGGTTGGCCTATTATTTGTGCAGCTCCTTCTAAAATAGATGCATTGCTTTTGGAATTATTGTCGACAGAAATAACTTCAAAACCATTCTTTACTAGGTCTACAATGGTGTGAACTCCTATATATCCGCATCCTCCGGTTACTAAAATTTTACTCATGTATTTCTTAATTGAAATTTTATGTTGGACAGTATTAATAAAATCAGTCGACACTTATAAAGAGTTGTATTAGCTAAGGTAGTAATGAAAGAATACAAATGTTTTTTATTACTACCAGATTTCAATGAATATGAGAACAGCTTATGTATTCATTTATAATACGGATTAACCCCATTTTTAACTAACTACAATGTAGAATTATTTTTACAAATTTACTGTTTGAATTTGACCAAAATAAAAAATCACTCATTTTAGGGGGAGTGATTAATAAAAAATTAGAATTAAAACTACTTTATAAAAATAAGTTAGTAATGAAGTAAACGATCGCTGCTAATAAAGCACTAATTGGAATGGTAAGTATCCATGCCCAAAGAAGATTGACTGTAACGCCCCATCTTACTGCACTGAGTCTTTTGGTAGCGCCCACCCCAATAATGGCTCCGGTGATAGTATGCGTGGTACTAACTGGAATACCCATTTGCTCAGTCATAAATAAAGTAAGTGCCCCTGAAGTCTCAGCTGCTACACCTTCAAGTGGGGTTACCTTGGTTATTTTGGTACCCATTGTTTTTACTATTTTCCAACCACCACTCATAGTACCAAGGCCGATGGCAGTGTAACAAGCAATTGGCACCCAAGTAAGGTCTTTTAGAACTGCTCCTACATCAGGGTATTTAGAACTATTATAGGCTACAAAGGCGGCACCAATAATACCCATTACTTTTTGAGCATCATTTCCTCCATGTCCGATACTGAAAGCGCCCGAGGAGAGAAGCTGTAGTTTTTTAAACATATTAGCCGTTCGGTAAGCATTGGGGGTCTTCACTTTCTCTGAGTAAATATAAACACAGATAAAAACAAATATCATTCCCAAAATTCCGTAAGCTATAATAGAGTTATCTGCTTTTTCAAGGGTTTTTGATAACTTGGCTGTATCTACTTTGCTGTCTACTTTCAATTTAATTTCTTCAGCCAATTTAGTTGCACCCAATGATTTGTAATCTCCTAGTAAAGGGGTTGCAGCTGTAACTTTTGCAACAGCCTCCGTATAAGCTACTGTTTTAGAGGAGTTGGTGTTTTGTTCTTTCTTAAGTTGATCAATATTGTAATATTTTACCAAATTTTCTTGCAGTTTTATTTGTTCAAAATGAGCAAATAAAAACCAGGTTCCAATACCAGTTAAAACAATCAGTCCAATTTTGGCCCAGGTATTACGCATGATTGTAATTACGGTGATGTAGATTGAAACTATCATGCCTATAAGAGGAGCAATAAAGATGAAAAGGATGATTTGAGTAATTTTTTTGATTTCAATTATATTACTGATACCCGTAAATCCCTTGGTAAGTAAGGCATGAGTAATAGCTGCTCCTGCAAATCCACCAATTAAAGTGTGAGAGGAGGAGGAGGGTATACCGTACCACCAGGTGAGTAAGTTCCAAGTTATGGCAGCAATCAAACCTGATAATATGACGGGAAGGGTAATAAACTCTTGATGAACTGTTTTACCAATGGTGTTGGCTACTGCATGGTCCTGAAAAATAAAGTAAGCTACGAAATTGAAAAAGGCTGCCCAAACAACAGCTTGATAAGGAGTTAATACTTTGGTAGAAACAATGGTAGCAATCGAATTAGCAGCATCATGAAAACCATTGATGTAGTCAAATATTAAAGCCAAAACAACGATAACTATTAGGAGCGTCATAAGAAAAATTTGGTAACCAGCTAATTCGGTTATGCGTATTTAACAATTATGGATTCTATCACATTGGCTGCATCCTCGCATTTGTCTGTTACAATTTCCATCACTTGATAGATTTCCCTTTTTTTAATAACTTCCTTAGCATCTGGTTCTGTTGCAAATAGTCTTTCGATGCTCATATCAAAAATATCATCTGCCTGATTTTCTATGCTATTGATGGCCACCAATGCATCAGTAATTTGACGCATATTTTTCATATTGCGTAACTCTATTACCGCTTTTTGAACTTGAACACAGCCAACGGCGATTAATTCAGCCATTTTTTGAATACCCATATCATTAGGGTTAACCCGATAAAAATTTATCTTTTTTGCAGATGAATAAATGTAATCCGCAATATCGTCTAGAGCAGAGGCTAGGTAATGAATATCTTCCCTGTCAAAAGGGGTGATGAAATTTTTACCAAGTTCTGTAAAAATATTATGTGTTAAATCGTCATTTACATGCTCCATGTCCTCTAATTCCTGAACCAGCTGAGCTCTTTTGTCAAAATCGGGCTCATTGACCATTGTCTTTAGCTTTTCGCCCATTTTCACTAGCTCTTGTGCTACATTTTCGAATAATTGAAAAAATACACGGTCCTTGGGAAGAAATATTTTAAAAATCGAGTTGAGCCCTGCCATAATCTATTTTTGAAGCAAAGGTTAAGGATTACGATTAAAAAAATGCAATTATTTTTAATTGTTAATGATTTAGTAATACGACAAGGTATTTATTATATTATTTCAACCAATTTTTTAAGCAGTCGTTTTTGTTGGAGGGAGGGAATTTGGCTATTTATAAATAAATTCTCACCAAAACACCAATGTATATATTATTTAATAATAATATAAAAAAAATAAATGTTAATTATAAAAATAGTTTAACAATTAGAAAACGTATAATTTATTGTCAAAATGTTAATTATTTTTTCAATAATTATGTCATTTTTATTTAAAAATTAAAATAATTAAATTGTTTTATATTAGAAATTGTCAAAAATTTTAACAAATATTTTGTTAATAAAGCAGCTAATCCTTATTTTTGCTGGTCTTTATTATGAAATTATTAAATGATTGACAAGAAATTGTTATTTTTTCTAGTCACTGTTTTATGGTTTCTACATTTTTTTAGATGAAATATTGTAACGAAAAAAAATTAAAAATGAGAAAAATTTTATCACTGCTTTCGATGTTGATGGTATTAAGTTCCTTGACATTTGCGCAAACCCGTTCAATCTCGGGAAAAGTGACTGATGCCAAGGGCAATCCTGTACCGGCTGCATCAATCAAAAAATCAAAAGGCGAAGGAGCCGTTGCCGCTGATCAAGACGGTAATTTTAAAATTAATGTTAAAAACGGAGATGTTTTAGTGATTTCTTCTGTTAACTACGCAACTGCTAGAATTCCAGTAACTGCAAGCAATGCTTACACAGTTACTTTGGCTGAAAGTGTAAGTGCAATGGATGAGGTAGTAGTAACTGCGGGTGGTATTAAATCTAAAAGAAAAGAGATTGGTACTGCTACAACTGTTATTCAAGCAGCTGCTTTGACAGCAGGTAAGGCTACTAACATCGCAAATGGCTTACAAGGTAAAGTAGCAGGTTTTCAAATTAGTGGAACCGGTGGTGGTGTAAATCCTAGCTACCGTTTGATCCTTAGAGGTCAACGTTCATTAACTGGTAATAACCAAGCCTTGGTAGTACTAGATAACGTGGTAGTTCCAAACACTGTGTTAGGTAACCTTAATCCTGAAGATGTTGAAAATGTGGTGGTATTGAACGGTTCTGGTGCATCTGCATTATACGGCTCTCAGGCATCCAACGGTGCTGTAATCGTAACTACTAAAAAAGGTAAAAAAGGGCTAACTTCTATTAATGTATCGAATACTACTACTGCAGAGCAGGTAGCATTTTATCCAAAAATACAAACTTCATTCGGTGCCGGTGGTACTGCATATGGTTTAGATGCCAATGGTAATCCTTATCCTGATTATCTTGAAAATCAATCATATGGTATGCGTTTTGACGGTAAAAAAAGAGCACTTGGACCAAAATTAGAGGATGGATCTCAGGATTCTTCTTTATATGCTTTTTATCCTGGACACAATGATTTCTGGAATAAAGGTATTACCAACCAAACTGATTTCTCAGTTTCTAATGGTGATGAAAACTCTACTTTTTATCTATCAGGTCAATATGCTGATGTAACAGGTACTACTCCTGGTGATAAATACAATCGTTCTACCATACGTGTAAACGGAACTCGTAGAATGGGTAACAAGGTAAACGCTACCTATTCAACTGCCTACACTCAAAATAGATATGATATTACTACTGAGACAGGTGCTATGTATGGCAATATGCTGAACATGCCTTCTAACGTTGATATTACTAGATACAAAAACTGGCGTACTGATAAATTTGCTAATCCAAATGGATATTACAATCCATGGTACCAAAATCCTTACTTTACTGCAGATAACTATCGTTCTAAACAACGCAATGATTATTTGACAGCAAATATTGAATTGAAATTTACGCCAATTGCTGGTTTAGATATCATTGGCCGTCAAGGTATCGCAACTAGAAATGCTTCTAATAAGAACACAGTAGGTGCATTTAATTACACTTACTGGGCTGAACATACGGATGCAAGTTCTAAGTCAGATATTTCTGCATCAGTTAGTGATGGTTCTTCTTATTCTACCAACCTTGTGACTGACTTATTTGCTCAGTATCAAAAGAAGGTGAATAATTTCACACTTAATTTAATTGGTGGTTCTCAGTTGACTCAAAACCAATCTAAATATGTAAATGTATCTGCTAATGGATTGGTTGTTCCAGAATTGTACAACGTTTCTAACGGGGTAGGAACACCAGGAGCTAGTGAAAGCAATTACACTGCTCGTCAGGTAGGTACTTATGGCGATTTCCGTATTGGGTACAAAAACTTTTTATTCTTACACGGTACAGGTAGAAATGACTGGGTTTCAACTTTATCTACTCAAAACCGTTCTTTCTTCTACCCATCAGCTGACGTTTCTTTCATTGTAACGGATGCTTTTGAAAATATTCGTAACAGTGGAAAAATTAGTCTTATTAAATTAAGAGCAGGTGTTTCTAAAGTAGGCCAGGTAAATCTTGGATCTGAATTTGGTGCTTATTCTTTGGCTCCTACCTTCGGGGGTAGTTCAAATGGATTCCCTTATGGAGGTCTTGCTGGTTATACAGTTGGAAACTTATTGGTGTCTAATAATTTGAAGCCTGAGATAACCAAAGCTTATGAAGTAGGTTTAGATTTGAACATGTTCAATGATAGGTTAACTTCTACTTGGACTTGGTTTAGCTCAAAAACAGATGATCAAACAGTGAACACAGCGGTTTCTTCAACTACTGGATTTACTAGTCTTTTGACTAATACTGGACAAACTCAAAGCCAGGGTCTTGAAGCAACTTTGCATTATGATCTAGTTAAAAACTCAGACTGGAGTGTGACAGTAGGTGGTAACTATACTTATCTTGACAACAAAGTTAATTTCATCAGTGCTGATTTACCTAAGCTAGCTTTATCTAGCAATGGATCAGGTGCTTCTTATGCAGTAGCAGGAAAAGCATTCCCAGTAATTATGGGCTTTGATTATAAAAGAGATAATTCTGGAAGAGTTATCGTTAGTAGCGTTACTGGTCTACCTACCAAGACGGATGCTATTTCTGTATTAGGTAATGCAACTGCAAAAAATCGTCTTGGTTTAGATGGAGCTGTTCGTTATAAGCAATTCCGTTTTTCAGTATTGTTTGAATACCGTGGTGGATACCAAATCTTTAACTCAATGGGTACAGAAATGGACTGGTCTGGAACTGGTATAAGAACTGCAGCTTACGACAGACAAAGTTTTGTTTTCCCGAATTCAGTTTATGCAGATCCTGCTAAACCTGGAAGCTATGTACCAAACACTAGTGTAGCTATTGCGAATGGTAATGGTAACAATGGTTTCTGGACAGATGGTATTAACCGTGATGTTACAAGTAACTATGTAACTTCTGGAGATTTTTGGAAATTAAGAGAGGTTTCTCTTGCTTACGATGTACCAACCAAAATTTTTGGGAAGAGCAACGTAATAAAAGGACTAACAGTTAGCCTTCAAGGAAGAAACTTATTCCTTTGGTTAGCAAAAGACAATTTGTATACAGATCCTGAATATAGCTCAGCTGGTAGCGATAACAATGGTATTGGTATTACAGGTTTAAGTTCTCCTCCATCACGTTTTTATGGAGCAAGTATTTCTTTTAAGTTCTAAAAATTTATAATAATAATAACATCAAATCATTTATCCTTACTACGTTTTTTACAAATTGGTTAAGGGTTTAAATGAAACAGGTAAACAAAAAACATTTAATTATGAAAAAATCAATCCTCGGAATTTTTGCAGGAATCTTGGTACTAGGTCTAGGTACTTCCTGTAAAAAATACCTTGATGTAAATACGGATCCCAACAGAGCCTCTTCTGTTACTCCGGAATTAATATTGCCACAGGCAATAACTTATACTGCAGCTGTGTTGAACGGCTATAACAGTTATGGAGCTCAAACAGGTTTATATTGTGCCAATGCTGGCGGATATGGCGGTTTTGGCGAATCCATTACTTATAATTACACCACTTCCGGTACTGGTACATGGGGTTCTACCTATGATAACTTAGAAGATTACCAGACTATTTTGAATACTAGTGCTGGTAACAGTTTATATAGTTATTTCTCTGCTGCTGCAAGAATTATGAAAGTATTAAACTTCCAACTATTGGTAGATACTTACAATGATGTTCCTTATGTAGACGCATTGAAGGGTTCAAGTAAGTTGACTCCTACTTATACTGCCGGTAATCTTATCTACAAGGATTTAGCTAGTCAATTAGATACCGCTATCGCTGAAATCGCCAAAGGTGCTGCTACAGCTGGAGTAACTCCATTAGGTGCATCTGATGTACTTTTTGCTGGTAACATGACTAAGTGGAAGCAGTTTGCTAACACCCTTAAGTTGCGTATTATTGTGCGTGGAAACGGGAAGGTTACTTTCTCTAATACTACCTTCACTGCTGATGGATTCCTTTCAACTGATGCTATGATTAACCCTGGTTACACTAGGGATAATGCAAAGCAAAATCCAGCTTGGAATACCTGGGCTTATGGGTACACAGGAAGTGCTGCTAATAAAGCTTGGATGCCTAGTCAATTCATATTTGGTTTTTATGATGGACACTCAATTTATGATGCAGCAAGAGGAAGAGCTATCTATTATCAATATCCTTCAACTGGTATTAACCGTTTAGGTATTGAAAGTAATAGTTTAGTATCAAGTCCAACAGGAAGTTTCTGGCATGCAAGTACCAATCGTGATGGAAAAAGCAATGGTAGCAACTATGGTATCTTAAAAGGACCCAATGCTGGCTACCCTGTAATATTAGCTGCTGAAAGTTATTTCCTACAAGCGGAAGCTAGATTAAATGGTATTCTTACTACAGGTAGTACAACCGATGTACTTTTTGATAAAGGAATTACCGCTGCTTTTAATTATACTTATCAATTGCCTGATGGTTCTGTAACTGCTAATGTTGCTGACACCGTAGCGGCTTATAAAATCAAAAACCTAAGCAATCCTTTGGTTGATTTTACAGCAGCTACCTCCAATGCTCAGAAATTGGAAGCAATCATTACTCAAAAGTTTATTGCACTTAATTTCGTTGAAAGTTATGAGGGTTGGAATGAGTACCGTCGTACTAAATACCCTTCAATTACTGTAGGTGGAGATGGCTTTAAAACTTTTGCTTCATCAGTTTCAGAAAGTACTCGTGCAGATAAATTACCAACAAGGGTGATGTATCCTGTTGCAGAAGGTACCTATAACGGAGCTAATGTGCCAAAAAATATAACTCCTTTTACCTCTTTGATTTTTTGGGCTCAATAGTTAAAAAATAAAAACCAACAACATGAAAGAAATTAAATTAAAAAAACTATTTGCGTTTTTGATGGTTGCGATGACAATGGCATCGTGTCTAAAAGAAGGTGCTAAAAATATAGATACCGAGAACCCAACCGGTTCAATTGTAACCTTGCAATTTATTGAGAATGGTAGTGGAAGTACTATCAACTCTGGAATGCAATATTTTAGTGGTGGTGCATTAACCTATCCTGGTTCTCATGTATCAGATACGGCTACCTTTAATGTTAATCTTGCTGGTCCAACAACCTTAAGTTCAGATTTAACTGTAACGGTGGGTGTGGATGCAACGAAAGTTCTCGACAATATCAAGGGTGATGCTATTGATTATTCATTAATGCCTGACTCCTTGTACAAGTTTATGAGTAAAACTGCTGTTATTAAAGCAGGTCAAAGAATTGCTTCTCTTAAGATTGTATTTTATCCTTCTAAAATTGATGTAACAAAAAGTTACAATTTACCAGTGGTAATTAAAGATGCTGGAGGTAAAACCATTAGTGGTAATTTCGGAATTATCCATTTCCATGTAATTGGTAATCCAATTGCTGGTGCGTACAATTGGGATTATGAAAGAAGAAATAACCAGGCTGGTACGGGTAGTCCTGCTGGAGGTACTTTTTATGGTGAGCATGTAGTTTTCTCTCCTGTTAATCCAACTTCAGTAAAAGTACCTACTGGTTATTATGTTCAACCAAATTTCTTACTTTCTTTTAAAAATACTGGAGGAGTATTATCTAACTTTAAAGCAGTAATTGCTCCAGACGAAATTGAAGGGGCTTATACGCTCAATGGAATCACAGTAGTTACCCAGCCTGTAGTAACTGTTTCTTCAGATTTGAAAACAATTGAGATTAGACATGTTGTTTTTAATGGCGCTGCTTACAGATACAATATAGATACCTATTATAAGTAATCTTTTATTTTTGGTTTAACACCAGAATTTGATTTATATTTTTTAAAAGGGCTACCTAAAAGTAGCCCTTTTTTATTTTGAAATTTTATTGTATGTTTAAGTAAACTTTTTATTTCTCCTATTATTTAATAGGAGAAATTTAGTTCGTTTGCCACATATAGTTTTCAATCTTTATTTTACTTTTCAGTTAGGCTTCCTTTTAAATTAATATTATGCTACAGGCTTGTGTTTTAAGAAATCGAATTTTTACTGTCACCTTATTTTTTTTAATTCCTTTTTTGAATTATGCTCAGTCTGCCAATGACACTTCAATCAGGCGACAGTCAATGATTTTTGAACAGTTTATAGAGGGCAAAGTGCTATTAAAATCTGGCGCTTTGAACGAAGCGCCATTAAATTACCTTTCTACTGACCAATCGATTCTGTTTAAAAAGGGGGATCTGATGTATACCCTGACCGATTTGAATAGTGTTGACACCATTTACATTTCAGGTAGAAAATTTGTGCCTTTCAATAACATAGTTTATGAGGTGGTTTCTAATATTGGTAAGGTTGCATTGTTGGCAACTTATAATAGAAGATTAAAGCCTTTAATTGCCACTGTTGATCATACAGGTTCGTCCAAACAAAGCATTAATGTGGTGAGCAATACGGTATCGGATGTTTACCTAACTAGAATGTATAAAGGCAACTATGCAGTTGAAATAGTAAAACATTATTGGTTAAAGAATTATACTAAAGTCAACAAAGCCTATCGTTTGAAAGATTTCCTTAATACATTTAAGGAGAGCTCTCAGCCATCCATTATCAATTTTGAAAAGGCAAATCATATTAATTATTCAGTTGAATCAGACATGATTAAATTATTGAATTTTTGTAATAGTAATTAGTTGACTCTTAAACAGTCGGCTTTTCCAATTAGTTATAAAAGTTGTTTAAACGCCCTTGAATAAAAAGTGCTAGAAATTTTAAATATCAGACGTTAAAAAATCAAGGCTGTCTGAGCAGGCTTAACCTTTAAATAAAAATACTTTGCCGGCGAGTTCCTTGATTTTAGGCTGATATTTAAAATTTCAGCCTTTTTATTCGCAGGCTTGATTTTTTTTGTTACTTTTTTTTATCAAGAAAAAAAAGTAAAAGCACTCTATTCCAAATGGAATTCAAAGTCAAAATAGTTTTACTAAAAAAATAAGAATAGTAAGGATATTAATCATTTGACTGATTATCTGGTAATTCTTTATCAATTCATTTTATTAAAAAGCTTTGCTGAAAGGAGGACTACTGCTTTTTTAGGGTAGACTATTAAATTTGTAGGTATTTAATAATTGATTTTATCGAAAATTAATACCCTCGGTAACAATTCCTTAACCTAGAGGTAACTTTTCTGTAACATTCTCTTTACTTTTCCTTAACATAGAAGAATTTTCTTTGCATAAATATTTTAAGCATGAGATTTCTTGGACTAATTGTTATTTTTATATCCCTTTCATTGAATTCCTTTTCTCAAAAAGCAAAAATTGAGGGTAAAGTAACCGACTCAAAGTCTGGATCAAAATTATCAGGTGTTACAATTTCAGTAGATGGTGAAACTGCTCAAACATCTACCAATACGGATGGTTATTTTCAACTGAACTTGTCTGTTGGTAAAAAATATACAATTAAATTATCTTCAGTAGGCTTCACTACTAAGCAAATCGATGAAGTAGAAGTAAAGGGAAATGACATTACACACTTAGATATCACCCTTGATGTTGCTTCAAAAACAGAAGCAAGTGTAGTCATAAAGTCATCAGCGAGAAAAGAATCAACAGCTGCATTAATAGCCTACCAAAAAAACACTCCAGTAGTTGCACAGGTGATTAGTGCTGAGGCAATCAGAAGATCTCCTGATAAAAATACAGGTGAAGTTTTAAAAAGAGTACCTGGTTTATCTATTCAAGATGGCAAATATTTAATAGTGCGTGGTTTGGCTGACAGATATAACCAGGCTATGTTAAATGGAGTGCTGATGAGTAGTACAGAGCCTGACAGAAAGACTTTCTCATTTGATATTTTTCCTTCTTCCATTATAGACAATATTATCATTAATAAAGCATTTGTACCTGAGATGTCTGGTGAGTGGGCTGGAGGTTTAATTCAAGTGAATACAAACGACGTACCTTCTAAAAATTTTGCTGACATCAGCATCGGTACTGGTTTTAATACTCAAACAATCGGAAAAGATTTTTATAAATACAAAGGAGGTAGTTTAGACATTTTTGGTGTAGATGATGGTAAAAGAGAGCTGCCAGCTGGATTCCCTCTAAAATCTGATTTTAACGAATTGACTCAGTTGCAAAAAACAGTCTATGCTAAAGATTTTGAAAACGTTTGGGCAACTTACAAAACTCAAAATAATAGTACAAATTTGATGAATAGAAACTTCAAATTTTCAAGTGGTTTTACAAGTAATCTCGGAAAAAGAAATAAACTTTCAAGTGTGTTTGCGGTAAATTACAATCTAACACCCAAGCGTACTGAATTTGAAAATAGAATATTCTCAATATCTAACAGCATTGCTAGTACCAATTTTGATTATAACAATACCAAATATTCTCAAGATGTTCTTATTGGAGTACTAGGAAATATCACCCTACAATTAGGAAATAATAGCAAAATTGCTATTAAAAACATTTTAAATGTAAATACTACCAATTATTCAACTTTAAGAACTGGAAAAGATTTTGAAAGTAATTCAATTATTGGTGACAATATAAGAGCATCAGAGCTGGCTTTTAAGGCCAATACTTTTTTCAATACCCAAATTTCTGGAGACCATTCTTTAGTAAAGGCAAAAGCTAAAATTCATTGGTTTGGAAGTTTCCAAATTTTGGATCAATATATACCTGATCAAAGACGTATTCAGTTTAATCAGGATGATCCAGCAGTAGCAAGTTCGCCTTACTCAATGCTAGTAAGCTCTTCTAAATCATCACAAAAAAGCGGAAGTCGCTACTATGGTTTTTTAAATGATTACAATTACACTACTGGAGGAGATATCAGCAAACAGTTTGTTGTGAATAATCAAACTCAAACTATCAAGGGTGGTTATTTCTTCCAAGTGAAGGATAGGTTATTTGATTCAAGGCCATTTGCTATTTATATGCCAATAGATAATCCTTCTTTGAAGCATTTGAATGAATGGTCAATATTTAATTCTGAAAACTTTGGAAATGGTATAAATAATAAATTTGCTTTCAACGAAATATACGATGCTCGTTATCGTTATATGGCTAACTCGATATTGAATGCAGGTTTTCTTCAATTTGATAATCAGCTAGCAAGTAATAAATTAAGGATTGTATGGGGCTTGAGAGTAGAAGATTATGATCAAATCATTGGAAGTGTAAAACAGACAGATTCTAGACATTTGCATATTCAAAAAAGAGATTATTTACCAGGAGTTAACTTATCTTTTAAAGTAAACAATCAAACCAATCTTCGTTTATCAGGATCTCAAACAGTTATTCGTCCAGAATTTAGAGAGTTGAGTTCTTTCTCCTTTTACGATTTTGATTTAGGAGCTACCGTAACAGGTAATCCTCTCCTAGAAAGAACAAAGGTTAACAACTTTGATTTAAGGTATGAAATTTATCCTAGAGCAGGCGAGTTGTTTACGGTGGGTGCTTTTTATAAATATTTCAAATCTCCCACTGAATTGTATTTCAATAATACGGGTGCAGGAAGTTCTGGGACATTTAATTATATTTCTCCTGATCATGCAAAAAGTTATGGAGCTGAGCTAGATTTTAGAAAAAAACTTGATTTTAATACTTCTCTTCAAAATTTCACAGCACACGGTAATCTAGCTTATATATATAATCGTGTAGCAGATTTAGACAGGCCGATGCAAGGTCAAAGTCCTTACTTGGTTAACCTAGGTTTACAATACGATATTGAAAAAACAGGATTTTCATCCACTCTTTTATTCAATCAAATTGGCAGAAGAATTTACTATGTAGGTGGAAGTGATGTTCCTCCAGTTTGGGAAGCACCCCGTGCTTTATTCGATCTTCAATTCGCTAAAAAAGTAATGAAATCGAGGGGAGAATTTAAATTAAACATCTCTGACCTTCTTAATCAGAGAGCTAATTTTTATCACGATTTAAATAACAATGGCAAATTCGATTCAAATGTAGATGCATTGGCCATTACTCGTAAATATGGAACAAACGTTAGTATTTCTTTTGGATATAAATTAAAATAGCACAAACTCAAATAAACAATTCTTTAAAAAAAACAGCATGAAAAAAGCATTTATTCTTATTGCGATAGTTGGAGCAATGGTATCAAGTTGTCGTAAAATTGAAGTGGACGGACCAACCTCTACGACAGTTAATAACTATACTGTAAAAACAGACTCAGTAGTCGTTAATCCAATTTTAGAAGGTAGAATTATTCAAAATCTAACTTTAAAGGCAGGATACACTTATAAATTAAGAGGTTTGGTGTATGTTACCAATGGTGCAATTTTGACGATTGAGCCAGGTACTAAAATAGTCGGAGAATTAAATAAAAATGGCGCATTGGTCATTACTCGTGGTGCTAAAATTATTGCTGATGGTACTGCTGATAAACCTATTGTGTTTACTTCAGAAGCTGCTACTCCACAAAGAGGTGATTGGGCTGGAGTAGTTATATTAGGTCAAGCACCTAATAATTCTTCCTTTAATGGTGTTGATGGAATTGGTGAGATTGAAGGTGGTATTAACAATTCAGATGGTTTAGGTTTATATGGTTTAGGAGCTACGTCTAACCTTGCAGACAATAGTGGTATTTTACGTTATGTACGTATTGAGTATGCTGGTTATGCATTTTTACCTGATAAAGAAGTTAATGGTTTAACGTTTGGTGGAGTAGGTAATCAAACTGTTATTGATTATGTGCAAGTTTCTTATGCAAATGATGATAGCTTTGAGTGGTTTGGTGGTTCTGTAAATTGCAAACACCTTATTTCATTTAGAACTTTAGATGATGATTTTGATACTGATAATGGTTACAATGGTAAGGTTCAATTTGGTATTTCTTTGAGAGATTCTGCCATTGCAGACATTTCAAAAAGTGAAGCTTTTGAATCTGATAATGATGCCAATGGATCTGATAGAAAAACTTATTTGCAATCAATTGCAGTTAGTGCAAATAATTTGGTTGCTATAGCGCCTGTTAGAACATCTGCTGTATTTAGCAATATGACGGTAATGGGACCAAAAGTCACTTCTACTTCTGTTGGAAATAGCTTATTTCTTTGTGCTGCTCAAATACGTAGAAACAGTGAAATTAGTATCTTTAACTCTTTGATTCTTGGATGGGGCGAAGGAGCTGTGAAGGGTTTATTAATTGATGCAAGTAAAGGAACACCAACTGATTTAAGCCTTGCACCAACTGGTGGTTTAAATTTTGCTAATAATATTATTGCTGGAAATAAATCCAATGCTGTAAACTATTCTGCTGCTGCATCCCCTCTTACAACTGGCGCAACTGCAGCAACTATCTTAGCTTGGGTTAACACCGCCTCTTTTGCAAACACAATCACTGCAAACAATACGGATGTAGGTTTAGTAGCACCTTTTAACTATTCAGCACCTGATTTCAACCCTAGCACTTCTAGTTCAATTGCTGCTACCGGAGCTGCATTTACTAGTACTAAATTAACTACTAAAACGAATGGTGTATCTGATTTCACTGCAGTTACTTATAAAGGAGCTTGTGCAGTAGGTGATACTTGGTGGAAGACTTGGACTAAATTCTAATTTCTATAGTAATATTTTCTTAAAAGCTGCCATTTTATTATGGCAGCTTTTTTTACTTTTAATGTAAAATTTTATAGTAATGAGGTTTATTTTTCTTAGTGTTATTTTGGTAGCATTTTTTGCATCTTGTAATCAGCAGGAGGGTAATAAAAAAAACAACACAAATCAGGAGGCGGTTGTTGATAAAAACTCAAAAACTGACTCCCTTACTTTAGCCAAAAATTTAAAATCGTTTTCTGATTTGGAACTGTTTTTTGATAATGCCAATTATCAAGTTACAAAAGGTAGCGATACGAATTATTTTTATTTTAGTAGATCCTCCGACTTTTTAATACAAGTGCATCAGTATAAAATTGTTGAAGGAGACTCCACATTTTTAAAAATTGATTCAATTAAATTGTCTGACCTAAAATTTGTAAACTGGAAATTCCAAGATCAAACACTTTATTTAATCAGCAGTACAGACTCTTCTAATAATTGGAAGTCAAGCAATGAGGACAGTACGATTTTTACTTTTAAAAAGGTTAATAAAAAAGACATTCATTTAATTGAACCCAAAAAATCAAAAACGACTTTTTCTCAAACCATTACTTTAAGTTCCTTTTTGGTAAGGAGTTTTTACGATTACAAACATGGCACTCGATATGCTTTCGATACTGCCAATTACAACAAAAAAAAAGGAAAAATAAAACCTCTTTTTTAATCCTTCCATTCGATTGAATTGAGTTTTAACTAAATGATAATATGGTTTTCTCAATAATTATTTGATTAATATCTATTTTTAAATTCCTTAAGCAATAAGCATTTAATTAAATGCTTCTCCCACCCATTATTCTTATTAGGGTGGCTTTTTTTGTACATTATTTCTGTCGATTCACTAGCCATTATTCAATTCATTATCTTTGTTGTATGAAGCGTTATCTTTTATTCTCCAGTCTATTTTTTATTATTTTATCCTGCAATCAGTCCAATGAGTTGATTAAAGAACAAATCATTCATTCAGATAGTGTTGCTATCAACTACTTCAAAGGTGATGGTACAATGGATTCAGTGGTGGCAGTAAAAATAATAAAAGATCAAAAAATAATTAGCCAATTTACAGACTTTGTTTCTCAAAAAAATAGCAAGATGAACTATTCTTGTGGCGTTGACGGATCCTTACATTTTTTTAAAATGAATAAAGTAATCCAGGATATTAACTTCGGAATGAATAAATCAGGCTGTAGTTATTTTTCTTTTTCACTTCAAGGAAAAATGCAGTCAACAGAATTATCTGCTGCTGCTAAAGAATTGATACTCTCTTTGAAAAAATAGATGTTTTTAATTATTTCACCATCAATCATCCTTAATCGAGTTGAGGCGATTTGATATCCTAGTTTTTTGAACTCCCTTTCAATACGGCCCTTGAATACAATTGCTAGAATTTTTAAACATCAGCCGTTAAACAATTACACCCCTTTAAAGTAAAGCTGTATTTTATTTTAGTCTTAACATACAGTCGAAGCTAATTCAGCAACGCCCTCGAATAAAAAGTGCTAGAAATTTTAAATATCAGAAGAACTCTATTCCGAAAGGAAATTTCAAATCCAAATTGGTTGATATTATTTTGATCAAAAGCTTAACCAAATAGACTCTTAAGCATTAAAAGGCGGAACTATTAAAAAGGATTTAATCTTTTTTGCTTTCAAGGGTAAAGCCAAAAGTAGAACCAACATCACTTGTGCTTCTTGCATGAATCGTTTGCTCATGCGCCTCAATAATATGTTTACAAATTGCGAGCCCTAAACCACTTCCACCTACTTTTCTGCTTCTAGCCAAATCAGTTCTATAAAATCTTTCAAAAATCCTTCCAATATGTTCTTCTGAAATCCCTGAACCGTCATCACTGATTTCTATCAAAATTTTTTCACCATCAATTTTATAAACACTGGCTTCGATTAAGCCATTCGCTTTTCCATATTTATTGCTATTGTCAATCAAATTAGTTAATACCTGTCTTATCTTTTCCTTATCTGCAAATACGGTAAGGGCTATTTCACAACCCTTTTTAATAGCCATTTTAATTTCTTTATCTTCTGCTTTAATGGAAAGTGATTCAAACACCTCTTTCACTAGATCTTGAATAACAAAATTACTTTTAACCAATAGCAATTCACCTCTTTCAAGTTTTGAAATTTCATCAAGGTCATCTACTAGATTCACTAGTCTTTCTATATTTCGAGAAGTATTATTGAGGAATTTTTTATTTACATCTGGATTGTCAAGGGCTCCATTAAGTAAGGTGTCTACATATCCTTGAATAGCGAAAATCGGCGTTTTAAATTCATGAGAAAGATTTTGAAGAAATTCTTTTCGATAGGCTTCATTTTGTTGTAATACTTCAATTTCTGCTTTTCGTTGGTGTGCCCAATTTTCTACATCTTCCCTTACTTCGTCAATACTTTTTTGTGGTAAAATGTTTTTGTAATAAAATTCCTCTCGCTTGCTAGCTTTCGTTTGATAAATTAATTTATAAATCAATTTTATTTTCCGGTAGATAAAACTTTGTACCATAAACAGTATCAAACCATAGCAGGCTATGAAAATGACAACCAAACAAACAAGTGGAACCCACCAAGAGTTTTGAAGATAAAAACTTCCTATAGAAAACGGTAAAGAAATAATTAAAGCGGTGGTAGCTGATAATTGCTGCGGGGAAAGATTTTTTTGTGAAAACATCTTTTTTCCTGGTTAAAATTTCATGGAGGTTGTAAGATTACCTTACGAATATAAGCAACAATTCATTAATTAACTTGTCAATTCGGGCTATATTTCAAATTTATAGCCTACCCCTTTAACAGTAGTAATGCAATCTAGGTTGAGTTTTTGTCGAATTTTTCGGATATGAACATCAATGGTACGGTCACCAACAATTACTTCGGTTCCCCATACCTGATTTAAAATTTCGTTGCGTAAAAAAACCTTACCAGGTTTGGAGGCCAATAAACTTAGTAGTTCAAATTCTTTTCTTGCTAAAATAATATCATCTCCTTTATAATTAACGAGATAATTTTCTTTATTAATAATCAAATCGCCATGCTGAACAATTGATTTGCCTTCTTTCTTAAGTCTTCTAAAAAGAGCAATTACTTTGTTTATTAAAATTTTTGGTCGGATAGGCTTGGTAAGATAATCGTCTGCGCCTGACTCTAAGCCGCGGATTTCTGTCTCTTCATCACTAAGGGCAGATAGAAAAATAATCAGTGTTTCTTTAAAAGCTGGTTGAGAGCGAAGAATGTTACAAGTTTCTATGCCAGTTTTTCCAGGCATCATAACATCCAAAATAATTAAGTCAGGGAGGTATTTTTTAGCTTGCTCAATTGCTTCATCACCGTTTTTTGCAGTGATTACCTCATAGCCCTCTGCCACTAAATTGAATTGAATGATTTCCAGAATATCTGGCTCGTCATCTGCAATTAATATTTTTTTAGGTCTGCTCATATATTATTCTCTGTGCAAAAGTAGGTTAACCCTTCAATCATTGTGTCAGACTGCAGCCTTTACTGTATTATTAAATTGTTAAGGCATTCCAATGTAAAATAATACAATAAAACCTTTTGATTTAGTGAGTATAAATGCTAAATTCTTTCAATTTTGAAAAGCTTTTAGACAAGGTTTTTAAAACCATCGGATTTTTTGGCATCTTTGCAGAAGATTTCAAATCTAATGAAACAGTTTTTTCTTAACATACTATTGATCTTTTGTTGTGGAGAAGTATTTGCTTCACCAGATTCTGTAGTAATTCCACTTAATAGGCAACTTTTTCATGATCGTATCGATAATGAACAATTATTGGTTGATAAGGAAGATGGTAAAATAGATGGAATGATCCGGGTATCTAAGAATGAAGAAGTAAATCTTCAGGTAACAGATGCGCTGATAAGAAGATTGAACGAATATCAATATTTGGTTGAAACCAATGATTCAATAATAAGTAGTAATGAAAAAATAAGGCAACTTAACTTTATAGAGTCATTTATTAGAAACTTTAGAGTCTCTTGGAGACAAAAAAAAATAGATCCTTCCCTAGCACCCTTATTGGTTGATGCATTTTATAGGGCTTGGGTAGCCAATTGGAAAGGGGCTAGCATATTTCCTTTCATAGCAGAAATGAGTTTTGAGGCAGGATCTGTTCTAACTGAAGTGTTTCCCCAAAATAAAGGTTATACAGAAAGTAGAAATTGGCTTTTTGTTAAATATTGCCATCTTCATCCAGATAAAATTCTTTCTCTCATCGGACCTTATGCGAACGAAACTTTTGCGGACAGCTTGGTGGTGGTAGCCTGTAAAAATGACCCAGAACAATTGTATAATTATGCTAATTCTACCAAGTCTTTGGAGGGAAAGCTCATACAGCGCAATACCAATCCCACTGTAAAGACTATTGTGCAAATAACTAAGTTAGACAATGCGTTATTATATTATCCATTTTTAGACAATCTTTTAACGAATAAGGTTACGATTGGGGCGATAAAAAAAGTTATTGGTGATGGCGAAATGAAGATGGACAGCATCGGATATTTTAAGTTATTGGTAAAAACAGAAAAGGAGTATTACTATAGGCTAGGGGTGATGAAAGATACACCCATTGCAATGTTTGGAGAAAACGGATTGAGAAAAATGTTGCAGCGAAAAGCGATCAAGCATTTCATTACCCCCATCAATAATTTACATGAGCAGAATAATTTAAACATTCGCATGCGGGCCATTGACCCTTTATCAGCGGAAGATCTTTATTATGTTATTGTGATGGGAGAAAACGACATTTATACTTCTAGTTACAAACACAGTTTTGCTAGATTACTGCAGCGTATGGGGTCAAAGCCTAGGGGAGACTCGCTGCTACTAAGTGTCAATATGGATTTCTTTAAAAAGTTTATTAAGATGGCGGCTAATTTTAATCAGCTGGATACATTTTTAAAAACGATGCCGGCTAATAATAGTACCACCTTAATGAAGGCTTTTGTTGCTAATTTGGATGATGGAAATAATTTAGAAGACGCGGTGGACGTGGCGGATAGCTATAGTAGCATCACTGATACGGTATTGCTTCAGAATATTTTGAAAAATGTAACTTCTAATGAGCAGAAACGAATTAATCAAAATAATATAAAAGGAAAAACGATTTACGGGTTGCTTAAAACAATTTTTTTGTCTGCTGCCAACAATACAATTGACCTAACCAGTCAGATAGGAATTCCATCTATTTATTCTCTCGACTATAAATATATTGCAGATGATAGTGGACGAGTAATAGAACAGGTATTCTTTTATGGTGATGAGGATGGAAAGATGTATTTCCCACAATTCATTAATTCTTTTTCTCCAAAGGAGTGGAAAATAAATTATCAAAAGGAATGGGTTGAAATTAAATCTCTTTCAGGAAAAAAAGTATGGGTTTACGCCAATCTACCTTTGGACAACGATCAAAATTTAGATGACACAGCTCAAATTCACTTAGCGAAGTATCTTGCCAAAAATGATTTAGAACCCGCAGTGGTCGTTCACAGAGGACATAGTTATTGGCTGCCTCGAACAATTGACAGAATGGTTGGAGGTGCAAAAATAATTGTGTTGGGTTCATGTGGTGGCTATAAAAATTTGAGTCAAATTATTAGCACCAGCCCCGACGCTCATATAATTTCTACCAAGGAAATAGGTAAGGGGGATATTAATAGGCCCATTCTTAATTACCTTAATCAGTCGATCGCCTCTGAAAAAATGCTGGTTTGGAAAGATATGTGGGGATCCCTAACCAAGTTATTTTACAGTGATAAAAATAAGGGTGTGAGAGAAAGTTGGGATGATTACATACCTCCTTATAAAAATCTGGGCGCTATTTTTATAAAAGCCTATAATAAAAAAATGGAAGGAGTGCTATAGCTCTTTTCTCAATGTCTACAAGGTTGGCACAACAGCCAATTTCTCAATACCTTTGTTGAATGACGGAACTGGCAAAAGATAAAAAAGTTTTCAATTTTTCTATATTAAGAAGGGTATTTCAATTTGCTGCACCCTATAAAAGAAAGTTTTTTTGGTCCCTATTTTTAGCTATTTTTTTGGCAATTATTTCTCCTATTCGGCCATGGCTTATTCAAATCACCATCAATAAAGGAATGCAGCCTGGGGCAGAAGTTTGGTTTTTGAAAGGGGCTGCACAAGTAATTATTGGCATTACAGTTATACAGCTGGGTATCCTTCTAATTGAAACTATTTGCCGTTTTATTTTTACTTTTTTTACAGCATCACTTGGACAAATGGTGGTAAAAGATATGCGGGTAGCTACCTATCAAAAAGTGATCAATCTAAATTTATCTCAATTTGATAAAACTCCCATTGGCACACTTACCACCAGAACGATCAATGATATTGAGTCGATCAATGATATTTTTAGTGATGGATTAATTCCCATCATTGCTGATTTATTGTCAATCATAGCAGTGTTGAGCTATATGATTTATGTTGATTGGAGATTGACACTTATTTGTATGGCCCCCTTTCCTCTATTGATTATTTCAACTTATTTTTTTAAAGAAAGTGTGAGTAGGTCTTTTACCCGCGTGCGCAATGCGGTGGCACAATTGAATGCTTTTGTTCAAGAGCATATTACTGGTATGGGTATTGTACAGGCCTTTGCTGCGGAAGATAGAGAATTCAAAAAGTTCAATCACATAAACGAAGAGCACCTCAATGCCAACGTCCGCTCTATATTCGCTTATTCTGTTTTTTTTCCAATCGTGGAATTGATATTGGCTATTTCGCTTGGGTTGCTAGTTTGGTGGGCAGGCGGTACCCAACGTCCTGAAGCCGCAGGTAATATCACAGCTTTTATTTTATGTCTTAATTTATTGTTTCGACCGCTGAGGGTTATTGCTGATAAATTTAATGTATTGCAAATGGGAATGATTGCTAGTGAAAGGGTTTTTAAGTTAATGGATAACCAAGATTTTGTTCGTCCAAATAGTGGTTCAGAATTGCATACGAATTCATTGGCAATTTCAAAAGGAGCTTTATCTTTTCAAAATGTATGGTTTGCTTATCAGAAACAACAGTATGTTTTGAAAGACATTTCGTTTTCTATTAAAGCTGGTGAAACACTCGCCATTGTTGGCAATACCGGTAGTGGAAAAACTTCTATCATAAGTTTGTTGAACAGATTATACCACATTCAAAAGGGCCGAATTGCAATTGATGAAATAGATATTACTGACTTTGATCTTTTTTATTTAAGAAGTAAAATAGCAGTGGTTTTACAAGATGTGTTTTTATTTAGTGGGTCTGTTTATGACAATGTAACCCTTCGTAACAGCGATATAAAAAAAGAGCAGGTTGTTGAAGCCGCTCAATTAATAGGAATTCATGATTTTATTTTGCAGTTGCCAGGAGGCTATGATTACAATGTGATGGAAAGAGGAGCAACGCTATCTTTAGGCCAACGACAATTGTTATCATTTGTAAGAGCATTACTTTATGACCCCGCAATTTTAATTTTAGATGAAGCCACCTCCTCGGTAGATACAGAGAGTGAACAGTTGATTCAGCAGGCGATTGACAAATTAATAACAGGAAGAACATCTATTATTATTGCTCATCGGCTTAGTACAATTCGAAAAGCCAATAAGATCATTGTGCTTGATAAGGGGGAAATAAAGGAATTTGGATCTCACGAAGAACTTATGAAACAAAAGGGACTTTATTTCCAATTAAATCAAATGCAGTTTGAAAAACAAGCGATAGACTAGTTGGCCTCTAAAAAATCATTTTTTGGCCATTTTACTGCCTTAAAACTTGGCCACCCGTCTAAAAACTCCTATCCCATAGGCCTGAATGATAAAGATTCTGACCATTAGCAATGGGGTGTATTGGATGAATTCAAAATTTGTCAAAATTCAGCTTAAAAAAGCTTCATTTCCTTCCCCAATTATTCAATATTCTCCTATCTTTGCGCCAAATTTCGGGAAAGATATGGCCACAAAGAGCATTAAATCATTACTGGTAGCGGTTTTAAGTACAATTTTACTGGGCTACTCCTTTACTGTAAACGCACAGCATGAAGCAAAGCATGGTGCCGAAGAGCATGCTGCTCCTAAAAAAGAGGGTTTTAATGCAAAAGAAGTCATATTTGAGCATATCATGGACGCCCATGAATTTCACTTCATTAACTATAAAGGTAGCGACGGAGAACTTCACCCTGTTTCTATTCCATTACCTGTATTTTTATACTCTCCCCAAAATGGATTTTCTGTTTTTATGTCTTCTGCCTTTGAGCATGGACATAAGGAAGTTGCAGGATATAAATTGGAAGAAGGTAAGATATTGCCTGTAGAGGCGGGCGTAAAAGTGCTTGATTTATCTCCTACAAGAAATGTAGTTCAGATGATCTTGGCATTGGCATTTTTGGTTTGGTTGATGATCAGCGTAGCTAAAACCTATTCGAGTGGTCAAGGCGTTAGTTCGGCTCCTAAAGGGAAACAAAATTTGGTTGAAGTGCTAGTCGCTTTTGTAAGAGACGAAGTAGCTCGTCCTAATTTGCGCCACAAGGCAAATAAATACCTTCCTTATTTGCTAACGGTATTTTTCTTTATTTTAATCAACAATGTAATTGGATTAATTCCAGGCACTGCAAATGTTACTGGGAATATTGCGTTTACAGTAGTACTAGGGTTGATCTCATTTGTAGTGATTTTGTTTAGTTCAAACTCACATTATTGGGGACATATTTTTAATCCTCCTGGAGTACCAGGCTTTGTAAAACCAATCTTGGTTTTAGTAGAATTTCTAAGTGTTTTCATTAAGCCATTCGCTTTAATTATCAGGCTATTTGCTAATATGGTAGCAGGTCATATCATTATCATATGTTTAATTTCATTGATTTTTATATTTGCTCAGATAAAACCTGTTTTGGGGTTTGCAGCATCACCTGTTTCAATTGCATTTACTGTTTTTATATATTTTATTGAGGTATTGGTAGCGTTTTTGCAGGCCTTTATTTTTACTGTACTTACGGCAGTGTTTATAGGACAGGCATTTGAAGGAGAGCATCATCATGAGGATGAACATGCACATGCTTAGTGAGTATTGATTGAATCTATGTTTATTTTTTAACCAGTATAAATTCACAATTATGGACTTTATTTTATTAGATGCATTAGCAAATGCAGGTGGTGCGGTAGGTGCAGGTCTTGCTGCTGTTGGAGCAGGTATCGGTATCGGACAGATTGGTAAAGGCGCTGTTGAAGCGATTGCCCGTCAACCAGAAGCCTCTAATGATATCCGTGCAAACATGATCCTAGCTGCGGCTTTGGTGGAAGGTGCTGCATTGTTCGCTATCATTATCGGATTTTTGGCAATGGTGTTATAATCACCACTACCTAAATCATTACTGCATCCAATGTACAGGACGGAGGATGCAGTATTATTGATTTTTTCAGTTCTAGGGATTTGTTGAGTAAACACCTTACTGCTGTTTTAAATATTCAGTTTTCGGAAATTATTATTTTTCAGTTTTAATTGTATAAAAAATGCAACTGTTAACCCCCGATTTAGGATTATTAATTTGGACATTATTGGCTTTTTTAATCGTGTTTTTTTTATTGAAAAAATTCGCTTGGCCTGCTATTATTAAAGGACTTTCTGATAGGGAGCAAAATATTGCTGAGGCAATTGCTTCAGCTGAGAAAGTAAAACTTGAAATGTCTCAATTGAAAAATGACAATGAAGCATTTTTGATAAAAGCGCGTGAAGAAAGAGCATTGCTTTTGAAAGAGGCGAAAGAAATTAAAGACAAGATGATTAGCGATGCAAAAGAAGAAGCGAAAGCTCAGGCTGCTAAGATTGTTGCGGATGCACAGGTTACTATCAATCATCAGAAAATGGCTGCCATTACTGACCTTAAAAATCAAGTAGGTACTTTGGTGATAGAAGTAAGTGAAAAAATATTACGTCGCGAATTAAGCAATAAAGCAGATCAGGAGCTTTACATTAAGCAATTAGCATCAGAAGCGAAACTTAATTAGTAAATACTCAGATTTGGAAAAGGGCAATCCTTTCCAATTGGATATTTTTCTAATTTCTAATTTTTAAATTAAATGATCAATCCACGTTTAGCAACCAGATACGCAAAAAGTATTGTTGATTTAGCCATCGAGCAAAAGCAATTAGATACAGTGTATGCTGATATGAAGTTTATTTTACGGATTTGTAAGTCCAATCCAGATTTTTTGGCGGTCTTGCGCAGCCCAATCATTAAGCCAACGGCCAAGGGAAAGGTAATTGAATCTATCACAAAGGAAAGAGTAAGCGTATTAACTTCTTCTTTCATCAAATTATTGGTAACCAAAACTAGAGAAACCAATTTGCCAGAAATTGCTGCTGCATTTGTTGATCAATATAATATTATCAATAATATACATAAAGTAAAGATTACTACGGCTGTTCCGATGAGCGATGCTTTACAAAATAGTATCCTGTCCAAAGTAAAGGAAGGCAATCCAACTGGTAATATCGACCTAGAAACAGCGGTGAATGAATCTTTAATCGGAGGTTTTATTTTGGAAGCAGCAGGCAAATCGCTCGATGCAAGTATTTTAAGAGATTTGAAAGATGTTAAAAAGCAGTTTTTGAATAATGATTATCTACACAAAATAAGGTAGATAAGGGGCTTTTTGCCTATTCCAATTGTTAAGCATCAATAGCCTTTAGCGATCTAATTAAAAACAGATAAAAACAGTTTAGCCAGATAATTACAATCTATTGGCTTTAATAAAAGTCCATATCAGAAAATATGGACTTTTTTCTTTTAAAAACCCCTTATTTTTTTGCCATTCTTACCCTCATCCATTACCTTTGCAGCCTTAAATGAAGGCTTTTGCTAAAAGCATCCATTAAGGGGGTTTACAATTCCAACAAATTAGAATAAAAGAGGTAAACATTTTTTTAGCAGGGCACAAAACAAAACTCAATTTTTATGGTAGAAATTAAACCAGACGAGATTTCGGCGATACTTCGTCAACAACTTAGCAATTTTAATGCAGGTGCAAGCCTTGAAGAAGTGGGTACTGTATTGCAAGTAGGTGATGGTATTGCTAGGGTATACGGATTGAACAATGTAAGAAGTGGAGAATTGGTGGAGTTTGAAAATGGCGTAAAAGCAATTGCATTGAATCTTGAAGAAGATAACGTAGGGGTGGTATTGATGGGAGATAGCGGTGCTATTAAAGAAGGTGATAAAGTAAAGCGTACTGGTCAGATCGCTTCTATTAAAGTAGGAGAAGGCATGAGCGGTCGTGTTATCAATACATTGGGTGAGCCAATTGATGGTAAAGGTCCATTGGTAGGCGAATTGTACGAAATGCCATTGGAGCGTAAAGCACCGGGAGTTATTTTTCGTGAGCCGGTTAAAGAGCCATTGCAAACTGGTATCAAAGCCATCGATGCAATGATTCCAATTGGTCGTGGTCAGAGAGAATTGGTAATCGGCGACCGTCAAACTGGTAAAACAGCTATCTGCGTTGATACCATTATTAATCAAAAAGAATTCTACGAAGCAGGTAAACCTGTATATTGTATTTATGTAGCCATCGGTCAAAAAGCAAGTACCATTGCAGGTATCATGAAAACATTGGAAGAATATGGTGCAATGGCTTATACTACGATTGTAGCAGCTTCTGCATCTGATCCAGCTCCGTTACAGTTCTACGCTCCATTTGCGGGTGCTGCAATTGGTGAGTTTTTCCGTGATACCGGAAGACCAGCATTGATCATTTATGATGATCTTTCTAAACAAGCGGTAGCTTATCGTGAAGTTTCTTTATTGTTGCGTCGTCCACCAGGCCGTGAGGCTTATCCAGGGGATGTATTCTATCTGCATAGTCGTTTGTTGGAAAGAGCCGCCAAGGTTATTGCCAAAGATGACATCGCTAAACAAATGAATGATTTACCAGAGTCTATCCGTCATCTTGTAAAAGGTGGAGGTTCATTGACCGCAATGCCGGTTATTGAAACTCAAGCGGGTGACGTTTCTGCCTATATTCCTACTAACGTAATCTCTATTACTGATGGACAAATTTTCTTGGAGGGTAACTTGTTTAACGCAGGTATTCGTCCAGCTATCAACGTAGGTATTTCGGTTAGCCGTGTGGGTGGTAACGCTCAAATTAAATCAATGAAAAAAGTAGCGGGCACTTTGAAATTAGACCAAGCGCTTTACAGAGAGCTTGAAGCTTTCTCTAAATTTGGTGGTGATTTGGATGCCGCAACTAAAAACGTAATTGATAAAGGCGCTAGGAACGTAGAAATATTGAAGCAATTGCAATATTCACCTATGACTGTTGAAAAACAAGTAGCGATGATTTATTTAGGTACGCAAGGTTTATTGAAAGAAGTTGCTGTGAAAAATGTGAAAGCATTTGAAGAGCATTTCTTATTAGAAATGGAAAACAAGCATGCTGATTTATTAGCTGAATTTAAAAAAGGCAACCTGCCAGAAGAAGGTCTGAAAAAAATGACTGAAATGGCAAAAGGCTTGATGGCTCAGTATAAATAAGTAAACTATATATTTTTTCAAAGGCTCCCCAATAGTATTGGGGAGCCTTTTGTTTTAATTATTATTCTACCCTAAAAAAGTCTTAAGTGCTTATTGGGGGAAGCTTTTAGATAAAATGAATCAACAGATAATCAGTTGAATAATTTTTTCTTGCTTTTTATGAAAAATAAAAGTTTGCCATCTGGGCATTGAATTCCTTTGGAATAGAGTGCTTTTACTTTTTTGCCTTGATGCAAAAAAGTAACAAAAAAAATCAATCCTGCGAATAAAAAGGCTGAAATTTTAACTATCAGCCTAAAATCAAGGAACTCGCGGGTAGAGTAAGTTACTTTAATGGGCCTGCTCGCTCAAACAGCCTTGATTTTTTAACGGCTGATAGTTAAAATTTCTAGCACTTTTTATTCGAGGGCGTCAAACAGAGAGAGGATCGACTTGCTATTAATGAGATATTAAAACACTGCGTTACTTAAATTGTTATGATTTATTAGCGTCTGATATTTCAGATTTCTAGCAATTTTATTCGAGGGCGTTCAAACAATTATAATGTCAAATTGCTTAACCCGGCTTTTTGAGAGATGACTAATTAGAAATATCTTTTCATTAATAAATATTCTTAAAAAAAGCTTTTAATTATCGGATTCAGTTGATTGCAATCAGTTTTATTCAAAAGGTTAGGAAATAGAATGGTTTTAAAATAAAGGGTAAAAAAATCAATTGCATTTGGTTGAATAACTTGTAAATCTTAACTTGAACCTTTAAATTTCATTTGCTTTATCTAAAGAAAAAATTTTATGAAAAAGGAATCAAACAATCAAGCTAATCAACCAAGACGCGATTTTATTCGCAATGCTGCTTTGACTGCAGCTGGTTTTTATATTGTACCTCGCCATGTTTTGGGTAGAGGTTTTACAGCTCCCAGTGATCGACTTCAAGTAGCAGGTATTGGTGCTGGTGGAAAAGGCGAAAGCGATATCACCAATTTTTTCAATAGCGGTAAGGCAGACATTGCTTTTTTGTGCGATGTAGATGATAGGCAAGCTGCAAAAATGAGGGCTCGTTTCCCTAAGGCTAAATATTATAAAGATTATCGTGAGCTGTTGGATAAAGAACATAAATTAATTGATGCTTGTTCTGTTTCAACACCCGATCATATGCACGCTGTAATTGGTATGGCAGCAATGCAATTAAAAAAGCATGTGTATATTCAGAAACCATTAGCACATGATATTTACGAAGCGCGTATGCTTACCAAAGCAGCACACGACAATAAAGTAGTTACTCAGATGGGTAACCAAGGTGCATCTGGAGATGGGGTTAGACAATTACAAGAATGGTACAATGCAGGAATTATCGGTGATGTGCATACTGTTTATTGTTATACCGATCGTCCAGTTTGGCCACAAGGTATTCCATGGTCTTCTGCCAAGCCAGCTATTCCTGAAGGTTTGGATTGGAATCTTTGGTTGGGTACTGCAAATTATAGAGATTATGTAGATAAATTATTGCCTTTCAATTGGCGCGGATGGTGGGATTTCGGAACCGGTGCTTTAGGTGATATGGCCTGCCATATTATGGCACCTGCTTTTGCAGTTTTAGGATTAGGTTATCCTACTTCTGCTGAATGTAGTGTAGCAACTCCTTATGTTGAAAATTGGCAGAGAGGTGTATATCCAGATTCAGGTCCTGTTGCGTCTTCTATCACACTTACCTTTAAAGGAAAAGATGGCAAGCCAGATATTAAATTACATTGGATGGATGGTGGTATGCAACCTGATCGTCCAGAGGAACTTGGTGCCAATGAAGTGATGGGCGACGGAGGTAATGGAGCTATTTTCTTAGGAACAAAAGGCAAGATGATGTGCGGCACTTATGGTGTTAAACCAAATCTATTACCTACTTCTCGTACTAAAGAACCAGTAGCAATGGTAGCTCAAAGCATCGCACGTGTACCTAATGGAGACAATGGTCACTACGCAGCATGGGTAGAAGGCGCTATCGCTGGATATGGTAGTGATAAAGCTAAGGACCTAAGTTCTAATTTTGACATTGCAGGTCCTTTAACCGAAAGTGTTTTAATGGGTAATCTTGCTATTAGAAGTTATAATATTTCTAAGAAAGATGCAAAGGGTAAAGATCTATATCCTGGACGTAATATTAAATTACTATGGGATGGTCCTAATATGAAGGTTACCAACTTTGATGAGGCAAATCAGTTTGTAAAAAGAACCTATCGCGAAGGCTGGTCATTAGGTATTTAATTTAAATTTTTCCGAATAGATAGTTATCAGTCTATTTATCAATAACACCATTTACAAGGCACCTGTTTTATACATCAGGTGCCTTGTCATTTAATAGAGATGGTAAAACGTTTATCAGTTATTAGTGAAGAATAAATTTACTTTAAACTAACCATTATCTATTTAATTCCAGATAATTCTGCTTAACTTTTCATTCTAAAAATTTTATTAACGATGCCACAATATATTCTAGCCCTCGATCAGGGCACTACTAGTAGTCGCTCAATTTTATTTGATAAAGGTGGAAGCATCATAGCCGTTGCTCAAAAAGAGTTTACTCAGATTTTTCCAAAGCCAGGTTGGGTAGAACACGATCCTAAAGAAATATGGGAAACACAGTTGGCTACCGCAAAGGAAGTATTAGCAAAGGCAAATATTTCAACAAAAGAAATAGCAGCAATTGGAATTACCAATCAACGTGAAACGACCATCGTTTGGGATAGAAATACTGGAGAAGCTGTTTACAATGCAATTGTATGGCAGG
This sequence comes from Chitinophaga pinensis, assembly GCA_945876095.1. GTDB lineage: Bacteria > Bacteroidota > Bacteroidia > Chitinophagales > Chitinophagaceae > Ferruginibacter > Ferruginibacter pinensis_E. Next base: position 78,419 of record CAMCMP010000005.1, on the reverse strand, counting down.
ATAGGAGAACGGCCAATTTTTGTGATGAGTTAAAAGCAAAGGGGCTTCAAAAAAATATCCAACAAAAAACAGGATTAGTAATTGATGCCTATTTCAGCGGAACCAAAGTGAAATGGATTCTTGATAACGTGGCTGGCGCAAGGGATAAAGCTAACAAAGGCGAATTATGTTTTGGCACAGTAGATTCTTGGTTGGTTTGGAATTTAACGAATGGCAAAGTTCATATTACTGACGTAAGTAACGCGAGTAGAACGATGCTTTGTAATATTGAAAATTGCGAGTGGGATGGAGAGCTACAAAAAATCTTAGATGTGCCGGGAAATATGTTACCGCAAATTAGAAGTAGTAGTGAATTATATGGTACGACTACCTTGTTGGGAACTGAAATACCAATTGCAGGAATTGCGGGTGACCAGCAGGCAGCATTATTTGGTCAATTGTGTACTCAGCCGGGCATGGTGAAAAACACCTATGGCACAGGCTGTTTTATGTTGATGAATACTGGAGAGAAAAGAATCGTTTCTAATAATAATTTATTGACGACAGTAGCTTGGAAAATTAATGGGGTTACTCAATATGCATTGGAAGGCAGTGTATTTATTGCCGGAGCAGTGATTCAGTGGTTAAGAGATGGATTAGGTATTATTAAAAGTTCGTCTGAAGTAGAGGCCTTGGCAAAAAAAGTGGATACCACCGATGGAGTGTATGTGGTTCCTGCCTTTGCTGGACTAGGAGCTCCATACTGGAATCAACACGCAAAGGGGACTATAACTGGATTGACAAGAGGAAGCACATCTGCACATATTGCAAGAGCTGCTGTTGAAAGCATCGCTTATCAAACGATGGATGTGTTAAAAGCGATGGAAGCAGACAGCGGCATCAGCATTAAAGAATTAAGGGTAGATGGCGGAGCAACTAAAAATAATTTATTAATGCAATTTCAAAGTGATGTGCTCAATACAAAAGTAATACGTCCTACAGTTACCGAAACAACTGCATTAGGCGCCGCCTATCTTGCTGGCTTAGCCGTTGGATTTTGGAAAAATACGGATGAATTGCAAGAGCAATGGCAAATTGAAAAAGTATTTTCTTCCACTATCCCTGAGCAAGAGCGAGCAGAATTAACCAATGGTTGGAAGAAAGCAATTACAGCAGCTTTATCAATAGCTTAATCGTTTTAAGCATTTCAATGAATAGAAAAGAGCAGATAGAAAAAATAAACGCCAATAATAATTATGATATAATTATTATTGGCGGAGGTGCTACAGGTTTAGGTTGCGCTGTTGATGCTGCTAGCAGAGGTTATAAAACTTTGTTATTAGAAAAACACGATTTTGCAAAAGGTACTTCTAGTAGGGCTACGAAGTTGGTTCATGGAGGAGTAAGGTATCTAGCACAAGGAAATTTTCGTTTGGTAAGAGAAGCATTACTGGAAAGAGGAAGGCTTTTAAAAAATGCGCCGCATGTTTGTCATTCAATACCATTTGTAGTGCCTTCTTATCGTTGGTGGCAAAAATGGTATTATGGAATTGGGTTGTGGCTGTATGAATTTCTTTCTGGAAAATTAAGTCTGGGTAAAACAAAATTATTGTCAAGCTCATCAGCCTTGGTTCAACTTCCAGATTTGTCTACTGATCATTTAACAGGAGGAGTATTGTATTTCGATGGTCAGTTTGATGATAGCAGACTGGCTATAAATCTTGCCCAGACAGCAATAGAGCAGGGAGCAACCGTTATTAATTATTTCGGGGTTACCAATTTTACTAAGCAAAACGATAAAATTACTGGTGTTAATGCAATAGATCAATTAAGTGGTAAGTCGTATGAATTTACTGCTAGAGTGGTTATCAATGCTACCGGTGTATTTGCAGATGGATTACTCCAATTAGCAGAAGGGCATTCTGAAAAAACGATTGCTCCTTCTCAAGGCATTCATTTAGTAGTAGATCATCATTTTTTTAGAGGCAATACGGCTATGATGATTCCAAAAACGGATGACGGAAGAGTTTTATTTGTGATTCCTTGGCAAGGAAAATTATTGTTGGGCACTACTGATACGCCAGTAGAAAATGTAAGAACTGAACCCATTGCATTAAAAGAAGAAATCGATTTTATAATTAATCACTTTAATCGATATTCCACTTCAAAAATAACTACTGCAGACGTAAAAAGTGTTTTTGTTGGTTTGAGACCGTTGGCAAAACAGGGTAATGAAAAAAAGACAGCAGTTATGCCTAGAGACCATGTGGTAAAAGTTTTACCCTCTGGTTTAGTCCATGTTACTGGAGGTAAGTGGACTACCTACCGAAGTATGGCTGAATATGCTATTGATAAAGCAATACAGTCGGCTGGATTAAAAAGAGTATCTTGTAATACAAAAAATTTAAAAATACATGGGTGGACAAAAAACGAGTCTACTACTTCCATGAGTATTTATGGAACAGATGAAGAGGAAATTCAATTAATGATAAGTGCTGATCCAGCATTTTCAGAAAAGATTCATCCTGACTACAACTATACCAAAGCAGAATTATTATGGTTTGTAGCGAATGAAATGGCTATTACGGTAGAGGATATATTGGCAAGAAGAACAAGGTTGCTTTTTCTTGACGCCAAGGCTGCAATGGAAGCGGCACCGATGGTAGCTAAAGCTTTAGCGTTTTTTAATGGTAAAGATGCTGAATGGGAAAAGCAGGAATTGGATAAATTTAACGATCTCGCGAAAAAGTATTTAATCAATTAATAAGTCTAAAAATTTATTTTATGAATCCATTTTTTTCTGAATTAATAGGAACAATGATAATGATCATTTTAGGAAATGGCGTTGTTGCAAATGTAGTGCTACCTAAAACAAAGGGTAATGATAGCGGTTTAATTGTAATCGCAATTGGATGGGGAATAGCAGTTTTTACCGGGGCATATGTGGCATCCCATGGAAGTAAAGCGCATTTAAATCCGGCTATAACAATAGCAATGGCGGCCTTTAGTGACTTTTCTTGGGAAGAGGTGCCAGTTTATATTGCAGGGCAATTTGCTGGTGCAATGATTGGAGCCTTGGTGGTATGGATTACTTATCGTCAACATTTTGATGAAACCAATGAACCTGCTTTAAAATTAGCAGTTTTTAGTACAGCTCCTGCAATCAGACATTCAGTAAATAATTTTATAACTGAAGTAGTAGGTACATTTGTTTTAGTGTTCGGAATATTGTTTATGACAAAATCTTCTAGTTCCTTAGGAAGTTTAGATTCCTTACCAGTTACCTTATTGGTCTTAGGTATTGGTTTGTCTTTGGGCGGACCTACAGGATATGCTATTAACCCAGCGAGGGATTTAGGGCCTCGAATTATGCATGCAATTTTACCAATCAAAAATAAGGGTAACAGCGATTGGGGGTACAGCTGGATTCCTGTAATAGCACCAATTGTAGGAGGATTATTGGCCGCTTTTATTTTTAAAACATTTATTCACCTAGCTTAATAAAGCAAGTCGAAATCCTTTGATCAGCTATCTATTGAAATAATCTTCAATAGATAGCTGATTTTTATTTGTACTAGAATGAAAATAAAGGGAAAACATGAAGTAGACAGACTAGATTCTTTAATAAAAGTATTTCCAAATAAACTAACTTTGAATTCTGAAAAAAGCATCCGCCATATTATTTCTTTGCATTTATCTGTTTTCTACTCAGGTAATGGCTGAGTTGTTGAAGCTACCCATCGTTTTCCAGCACTATACTGAGCATAAGCAAGCTGATAAAGATATTTCAATGCTGGATTTTCTAGCTATGCATTATCTCAATGGAAGTCAAAAGGATAATGATTATGAAAGAGATATGAAGTTGCCTTTTAAAAGTTTAAGCTTTTGTATTGCAGCTTCCATAGCAGATTTTGTACCGATAACAGTTCAATTTTCTTGTATAAAGCCCTTAGAACTCGATCAAAAAAAAATATACGGATATTATATTTCTCCAATATCATCTTCCAGCATTGCCTCAATTTGGCAGCCCCCAAAATCTTGTTAGGTTAATTTTTTGAAAGAAAGCAAAGGTTTCTCAAATTTGTGCTATTTATATAATTGGCACGGTATAAAGATTCATTTTACATTATTTAAAAGACAATTATGCTAAATGCTATAATTGGTTTTGCCATCAAAAACAAACTCATTGTTGGGCTATTTATTATAGCTCTTGTAGGCTATGGCAGTTACCAATTTACAAAACTGCCCATTGATGCAGTACCAGATATTACCAATAATCAGGTACAAGTAATTACTATTGCTCCTTCTTTTGGAGCTACAGATATTGAACGATTAGTGACTTTTCCAATTGAACAAGCTAATAATAATATTTCTGGATTAAAGGAAATCAGAAGTTTTTCGAGATTTGGATTATCATTAGTTACGATTGTTTTTGATGATGCTACAGATATTTATTGGGCTCGACAGCAAGTAGCAGAAAGGATTCAAAAAGTGCAATCTCAAATTCCTCAAGGGATCGGTGTTCCCGAATTAGGTCCTGTTAGTACAGGTATTGGTGAAATTTATCAATATGTTGTAAGACCAAAGGAAGGCTATGAAAATAAGTACAATGAAACTGATTTGCGAACTATTCAAGATTGGATTGTGCGTCGTCAGTTATTGGGTGTTAAGGGTGTAGCAGAAGTGAGTAGTTTTGGTGGCAAGTTAAAGCAGTATTCGATAGAAGTAGATCCGAATAAATTACTTTCCTATAATATTACCATTACGGATGTATTTAAGGCATTAGAAACCAATAACGAAAATACAGGCGGCGCCTATATTGAAAAGGGGCCTGCAGTTTTGTACATCCGATCAGAAGGATTGGTTGGAAATATAGAGGATATCAAAAATATTGCAATTAAAAGAACCAACGATGGCCCTCCTTTATTTATTAGAGATGTTGCCGACATAAAAATTGGTTTTGCAACTCGCTATGGAGCGATGTGTTTCAATGACAAAGGAGAGGTTGCAGGTGCAGTAGTAATGATGTTGAGAGGAGCTAATAGTAGCGAGGTAATTAAAAATGTAAAAGAAAGAGTTGTCCAAATTCAAAAATCTTTACCAGAAGGAGTAGTATTAGAACCATTTTTAGACAGATCTAAAATGGTTGATAATGCGATTGGAACGGTTAAGCAAAATCTATTAGAAGGTGCGTTGATAGTGGTCTTTGTATTGGTGTTTTTTCTTGGAAATTTCAGAGCAGGCTTTTTAGTTGCTTCTGTAATCCCCCTTGCTATGCTATTTGCTGTGATCATGATGAACCTTTTTGGAGTGAGTGGTAATCTGATGAGTTTGGGTGCATTGGACTTTGGATTGATAGTAGATGGTGCGGTAATCATTGTAGAAGCAGTGATGCATCAACTTACTCATAGTAAGAAATTTGCCGACATTAATAAGTTGTCGCAACCTCAGATGGATGGGGAAGTTAAATTTTCAGCCAGCAAAATGATGAATAGTGCGGTATTTGGACAAATCATTATACTAGTAGTTTATTTGCCCATCTTCACATTACAAGGAATAGAAGGAAAAATGTTTAAGCCGATGGCGCAAACAGTAGCCTTTGCTTTGTTAGGCGCATTTATTCTTTCTCTTACTTATATCCCGATGATGAGTGCGCTTTTTTTAAGCAAAAAAGTAAAACATCAGCCCAATTGGTCAGATAGATTGATGATGCAGGTAGAGAGGGTTTACCAATCCGCTTTGAATAGGGTAGTTGCTTTTCCTAAAACAGTATTGATTTCTGTGGTAGGAATGTTTATCATATCTGTTTTTGTATTACTTTCTTTGGGAGGTGAATTTATACCAGCTTTAGAAGAAGGTGATTTTGCAGTAGAGACTAGGATGTTAAGTGGAAGTACATTAAATACTTCAATCGTTAATACTCAGAAGGCAGCACATATTTTAAAAACTCAGTTCCCTGAAGTAGAAAAAGTAGTAACTAAAATTGGCAGTGGTGAAGTGCCTACTGATCCAATGCCAATGGATGCTAGCGATATGATGGTGATATTAAAACCAAAGTCAGAATGGACATCGGCAAATACATTTAATGAATTATCTGAAAAAATGAGTACTGCCCTTCAGGTAGTGCCAGGGGTTACCGTTGGATTTCAGTTTCCTGTTCAGATGCGATTTAATGAATTAATTACTGGAGCTAGACAGGATGTGGTGTGTAAAATTTTTGGTGAAAATCTAGATACGCTCGCTACTTATGCTACCAAATTGGGAGCCATTGTAAGTGGTGTAGAGGGAGCAAAAAATTTATATGTGGAACCTATTGCGGGAATGCCTCAAATTATTATTCGTTATAATAGAAATACCATCGCTCAGTTTAATTTGAATATTAATGACATCAATAGAATTGTCAATACTGCCTTTGCAGGTCAAAGTACCGGTTTGTTATTTGAGGGAGAAAAGCGATTTGATGTAGTAGTGCGTTTAAAAGGCGATTTAAAAAGAGATGTAAAGGATGTTCAAAATTTACTTATTCCTACCCCTCAGGGTACACAAATACCTTTGTATCAATTGGCTGATGTTCAAATAGAGGATGGCCCCAATCAGATCCAAAGAGAAGATGCAAAGCGCAGAATTGTAGTTGGATTTAATATAAGAGGCAGAGATGTTCAAAGTATAGTTAATGAACTACAAAAAAAGGTGGAGAAACAAGTAAAGTTTCCAGCTGGTTATTATGTTACCTATGGCGGTGCCTTTGAAAATTTGAACGAAGCCAAGCAAAGACTGATGATCGCTGTTCCTGTTTCATTGCTTTTGATTTTTATACTGCTTTATTTTGCTTTTACTTCTATTAAGCAAGGGCTATTGATTTATTCTGCTATTCCATTGTCAGCTATTGGAGGTGTATTGTTTTTGGCGTTTCGGGGCATGCCTTTCAGCATTAGTGCAGGGGTTGGATTTATTGCATTATTTGGCGTAGCAGTTTTAAATGGTATTGTTTTAATTGCTGAATTTAATCGATTAAAAAATGAAGGTATGAAAGATGTCAAACGAATTGTATTGATGGGTACAAAAGTAAGGTTACGCCCTGTGTTAATGACGGCCTGTGTAGCTTCTTTAGGCTTCTTGCCAATGGCTTTAAGTAATGGTGCAGGAGCTGAAGTTCAGCGGCCCTTAGCAACAGTGGTAATCGGCGGTTTATTGATTGCAACATTTTTAACCCTTTTTGTATTACCAGTTTTATACATGGTTTTTGAATCTGGAAATTTCATCAAAATAAAATCTACCAAAAATAATACTGGTATCATTACCTCTATACTTTTACTTTTATTGATTGCTGACTGCAGTGTTGGCATTGCTCAAAAATCAATCACTCTAAAAGCAGCTACTGATTCTGCTATTCAAAATAATTTGTTTGTTAAAAATGAGCAACTAAAAGCTAAATATCAGCAATTGCTTATCCCTGCAAGAGCAGCATTACCAAAGATGGCTATTGCAGCAGAGGCTGGACAAATAAATAGCATCTACAATGATTCAAAGCTTGGCTTCAGTCAATCTTTTTCCTTTCCTAAAGTATATTTAAATCAAAGAGAATTGATGCAGCAGGAATGGAAAAGTAGTTTACTGAATGTGTCAGTTAAAGAAAGTTTGTTGAAAAAACAGGTAGCACAATTGTTTTATACTATTTTATATGTGAATCAAAAAAAGTCACTCCTTCTAGAGGCAGATAGCCTTTATGCTGATTTATATAAACGTGCTGAATTGAGGTTGTCAAAAGGTGAATCAAATATTCTTGAAAAGGCAAGTATAGAAACTCAATTGGGTGGAGTAAGGTTGCAGTTAAACCAAATTTTACAAGATGAAGAAATATTGAAGATTGAGTTTCAATTGTTATTAAATACTAGTTCATCTTATGTTCCATTGGAAAGTGAAGATAAATTAAAGTGGTCTGCAGTTTTAGATACCTCCCTTTTAAAGAACCATGCTACTATAAGATTGATTGAACAACAACAGCAAATTGCCAACGCTAATCTTGAAGTTGAAAAGAGTAGGTTACTGCCTGATTTTTCACTAGGATACAATAACTCTAGTATACGTGGAACTGGGGCAGACAATAAGTTTTATTCAGGTAGTCAGCGTTTTAGTGCCGTGCAGCTTGGGTTAGCCATTCCTGTTTTTGCTCGAACACAAAAGGATAAGATTACTGCTGCAAAATTTAGTCGAGAACTAGCTGCTCAAGAGTACCAGTCTGGTATGCAAAAATTGCAAACCGATTATCAAATTGCTTTTGTTCAATACAAAAAGCATCTTGAGACAGTAAATTATTACGAATCGAAAGCTTTAAAAAATGCTTCGCTGATTACTATTACCGCCAATCAGCAATTACTCCGCGGTAATATCAATTATCTAGAGTGGGGGCAAGTTATTCATCAAGCTACTTTGATAAAAAATGAGTATTTGGAAGCATTGAAAAATTTGAATGAATCTATCATTCAACTAAATTATTTAACTAATCAATAATATTTTAACCTATGAAGTCATTCATTTTTTTTATAGCATCTATTTTTTTATTGGTTTCCTGTTCGTCGAAAAAAGAAAGCAAACCAATTGAACTCAGCAAGGAAGAACGAACTGTATCGCTTACTCCAGCTCAAATGAAAAATGCAGGTATTGAAACGGGCAAGTTGGAGCAGCGAGAGATCTCATCAATTTTAAAAGTAAATGGTAAAATTGATGTACCTCCTCAGAACCTAGTATCTATTAGTGTGCCATTGGGGGGATATTTAAAAACCACTCAATTACTACCAGGGATGCGTGTAAATAAAGGTCAAGTGATTGCAGTGATTCAAGATCAACAATATATACAATTACAACAGGATTATTTAACAGCGAAGGCAAGAATTGGGTACCTCGAAAATGAATTTAAGCGTCAGAAAGAATTGAATCAAAGTCAGGCTAGTAGTGATAAACAGTCTCAGTTGTCTGAAGTTGAATATAGAAGCCAGCGGGTACTAATTACTGCATTGGAAGCTAAGCTTGATTTATTGGGAATAGGCACTGAAAAAATAAGTGAGACAAATATTTTAAGAAGTATAAATATTCTTTCACCTATCAATGGATTTGTTTCCAAGGTCAATGTAAATATGGGCAAATATGTATCACCAACAGATGTATTGTTTGAATTGATCAATCCACTGGATATCCATTTAAATTTAAAAGTTTTTGAAAAAAATCTAGACAAACTTTTTATTGGTCAGCATCTTGTAACGTATACTAATAATTATCCTGAAAAAAAACATCCTTGTGAAATAATATTAATAGGGAAGGAGATTTCTGCTGAGGGAAATACTGAAGTACATTGCCATTTTGAAGTGTACGATAAATCATTGGTTCCGGGAACTTTTATGAATGCAGAAATAGATGTGAAAAATAAAAAGTCAATTTCTTTGCCAGCCGATGCGGTTGTTCGTTTTGAAGGTAAACATTACATCTACCAATCTTTGGGTGGCAATAAATTTGAAATGATTTTGGTAGAACTGGGCGAAAGTGAGAATGGGTTTACAGAGATTATTTTACCAGCTAACAGTAATTTATTTTCAGCTGATTTTGTTACCAAAGGCGCTTATTCATTATTGATGACGATGAAGAACAAGATGGAATAAAGGGTTAATATTAATTTCTATAATAAAATGGGTTAAAATTTTTTTTAACCCATTTTTATTTCTTCTAGTATCCGCTTTGGTTAATGTCCTTTATCATCAATAAGAATGAAAAAAGTCATCTATATTTTTAAATCAAAGGTTTAAATTTAAAAATCACTTTTGTAAAGTGTAACTAAAGTTACCAAATCAGTCCACTCGGTTGTTTAAATTGCATTTAAATTATTTATTATGAAAAAGAATATGGGTAATCTCGACAGAATTATAAGAATTGTATTAGCTCTTGCTATGGCAATTTTATATTTTTCAAATATAATAACTGGAGTATTGGGAATAGTGCTGCTAATAGTTGCTTGTGTTTTTGCATTGACTAGCTTAGTGAGTTTTTGTCCTCTTTATACTTTGATTGGATTAAATACTTATGAATCAAAAAAGAAGTAGTGATTTGTTTGATAAATTAAAAATATTACTATGAAATCATCGACTTTAACCAATTGGAATTTTATGCGAATAGTTCGACTCGTATTAGGTATTGCTATTATTGTTCAATCAGTTTTTGTTAAAGACTGGGGGATGACTGTAGTAGGTATTTTATTTACCAGCATGCCTATATTTAATATCGGTTGTTGTGCAAATGGAGGATGCTCGGTCTCCCTGAAACATAGCAAACTAAAAACTGAAGAAATAACTTATGAAGAAGTGGTTTAAACAAAATAAATTATATGCAATAGGGGCAATATTGGGTGGAATAGCTGGCTATTTCTATTGGCAACAAATAGGTTGTTCCACTGGAACTTGCATGATAACCTCTCGGCCGTTAAATAGTACTTTATATGGTGCATTGATGGGTGCATTATTACTGGGAATATTTAAAAAGGACGATCAGCCAATAATTGAATCAGAAGAAAAAAATGAAGCAATATGACATTCAACGAAATGATACAATCAAACAAGCCAGTGCTAGTAGATTTTTCTGCAGAGTGGTGTGGTCCTTGTAAAATGATGGCACCAATACTGAAGGAACTTAAAAAAGACATTGGTGATACAGCTACAATTATAAAAGTGGATGTAGACAAAAATCCTCAAGCTGCTAGTGCTTATCAGGTGCAAAGTGTTCCTACTTTTATTTTATTTAAAAATGGCCAACCCATTTGGAGGCAAACTGGTGTTGTTCAAAAGTCAGGTCTGCTAGGAGTCATCAAGAAATTTTCAATTTAAAAATAATATAGAATGAATATTTTAAATCAGTTTTTCACCGACACAGTGAATAGTAATTTACAATTATTGATTTCTGAAGGAGCATTTCTGGTAGACGTCAGAACTCCAGAAGAATTTAAAGGCGGGAATGTTAAGGGTTCTACAAATATCCCTTTGGATCTTATTTCCTATCAATTAGATCAATTTAAGGGCAAAGAAAATATTATTGTTTTTTGCAGAAGTGGAAATAGAAGTGGTCAGGCTAAGGTTATTTTGGAACAAAATGGCATTGCTAATGTTATCAATGGTGGCACCTGGGATCAAGTAAGTTCATTTGTAAAATAGTCTTAAGTATTTATATTTATTTTAAGAAGCCGATCTTATAAAAAGGGTCGGCTTTTGAATGATGTGATTTTTATCCAATTATTAAATTGATGAAATATTGATTTTACAACTAAGAGGAGCTATTGGAATATTTACAGAGCCTTTCAATAGGGTTGCATCTTCTATATTAGTTTGCAGGTGATTGGTATTGATGGGAATTACCTTATTAATGGATTCCAACTATCTTTAACAATTATTAATTAATGCTATGAATAGTTTAGAACATTTCGGCGAAACTTTTGAACCTGCCTTATTAAAAGAGATGAACAAGTTTGGTGAGCTAAAGCATTTTAAAGAGGGAGATATTATTATGGATTATGGTAAATATATCCGTATGATGCCCATAGTCGTAAAGGGGACTATCAAAGTTTTTAAAATGGATGAAACTGGTAAGGAGATTTTATTGTACTATCTATCTAGCAATGAAAGTTGTTCGATGGCTTATAGTTGTTGTGTAGAAGCTAAGAAAAGTGAAGTGAAGGCAATTGCAGAAGATGATGTCGAGATAATAGCGATTCCTCATAGTAAGCTCGATGAATGGCTTTGCAAGTATCCAAGTTGGAAAAATTATATCATGCGGAGTTTCAACGAACGCTTTTTAGAGTTGCTTAAATCTATTGAAAGTATTGCTTTTCATAAGTTGGATGAACGTTTAGTAGCTTATCTTAAAGAGAAAAAAAGATTATCCGGCTCTAATGTGATAAAGGCTTCTCATTATTTAATTGCAGATGAATTGGCTACCTCAAGAGTGGTAGTTTCGCGGCTACTTAAACATATGGAAAATGATGGAAAAGTTTTATTGTATCGAAGCGAAATTAAATTGCTCAAAGATTTTTCATAAAAAATACCCCAATAACATGGGGCATTTTTTATGATTATAATTTTATCTCTTCATCGCTATTATCAAAAAAATGAAACTCTGTAAGATGATAATTGGAATTAGCTACTACTTTAATTTTTTGCTTGTATTTCCAACTCCACTTCCTTCGTTTTGAAATGAATCCGCTGGTAAGAAAAGTATACAAAATTGGATTTACATGAATGGTTAATCCTGTATGTTTTTGCATAATTAAGTAACTCAGGTTTTTTTCAATTTCATCTTCAAGTATAAGAGAAGATGAAATTTTACCAGTGCCACTGCAACTTGGACAAATTTCTGAAGTATTAATATTCATTTCCGGCTTCATTCGCTGCCGGGTAATTTGCATTAATCCGAATTTACTAATCTGAAGTACTGCATGTTTCGCCCTGTCTGTGCGCATAAACTGTTCCATCGCATCTGCCAAACGTTTTTTATTCTCCATTAATTTCATATCTATGAAATCAACTACTATAATACCTCCAAGATCTCTTAAACGTAATTGCCTTGCAATTTCTTCGGCAGCTTCTAAATTTGTTTCCAAAGCATTTTCTTCCTGGTTATTGCTTACGCTTTTATAACCACTATTTACATCAATTACATGAAGAGCTTCTGTATGTTCAATAATTAGATAAGCTCCACTGGGAAGGTTTACTGTTTTCCCAAATGCAGCTTTTACTTGTTTGGTAATACCAAAGCTGTCAAAAATGGGAGCACTATTGTTATAAAGCGAAACGATCTCCACTTTTTCAGGGGCAATTCTTTGAATATAACTTTTTGTCTCGGTAAAAATATTCTTATCATTTACTACAATTCGGTTAAAATCCTCATTGAGTAGATCACGCAACATACTATTTGCTTTCCCTTGCTCACTTAAAATTTTTGAAGGGGGGACAGCACCTTTAAGATTTGCTTGAATGGTTTTCCAAGTGTTTAAAAGACTGAGTAAGTCTTCATGAAGTTCAGCCGTATTTTTTCCTTCTGCAGCAGTACGTACGATTACTCCAAAATTTTTGGTCCTTACTGATTCAACAATTTTGTGCAATCTTTTCCTTTCCTCGCTAGAATGGATTTTTCTTGATACCGCAATGATATTATTAAATGGAGTGATCACTACATATCTGCCTGGTAGGGAAAGTTCGCAACTCAATCTTGGTCCTTTCGCAGCAATAGGTTCTTTTAATATTTGAACCAATACATTTGGTTTACCTCCTAGAACTTCTGCAATTTTTCCAGTTTTTACAATTTCTGGTTCAACTGGAAATTTACCAAAATCAAAGCCTTTTTCTGAATGATCATTGATAGCAATATTGGTAAATTTCAATATTGATTTAACATAAGGGCTTAGGTCGGTGTAATGTAAAAAGGCATCTTTTTCAAATCCGATATCTACAAATGCAGCATTTAAACCTGGAATAAGCTTTTTGACTTTTCCTAGGTATACGTCACCTACAGCGAAGTTTGCATCAGCTTTTTCATTGTGCAACTCCACGAGCTTTTTATCTTCCAACAGGGCTATTTCAACGCCTTGCGGGGTAGTATTTATAATCAGTTCCTTTGTCACTAATTTTACTTTTAATACAGACGGGTACAGCACGAAAAGGTAACGTACAACGAGGCATAAAGTGTTATTTTTTGATAACCTTTACTGCCTATTGAATAAAAAGATGTGCCGGCCTGAGGGAGCCGGCACTTATGTTAAAAAGAAAGTTATTTCTTCTTATGACGGTTCTTTCTTAAACGCTTTTTACGTTTGTGTGTTGCAATTTTATGACGTTTTCTTTTTTTACCACAAGGCATACCTAGTCTTTTTTTTGTTAATAAAAATTTTTATAAATATTTAATGAAATAAGATAGTTGGTTTAACTCCCAATATATTTATTTCAACGATTTAATCCTTTCGTTTACTTCTTTTGTATAAACGGGATTGTTAATCATCCGTTTACTAATCTCATACCATTTCAATGCGTTGGTCTTATCTCCTTTTCCAGCATATGCATCAGCTAACCAAGATATTGCCTCTAAATTACTTGGTTCATATTTCAATACATTTAATAAGCGGTCGATGGCTTTATCAAATTGATTTGAAATCACCCCACCAATTCCTAGTACCAATTGAGCCTGCATATTTAAAGAATCCTTTCGCACAACTTGTAAAAGCTGCTGGATACCCTTCATGGTCTCTTGAGGATTACCCACCATACCTTTTCCAAATACATAACAACTTCCCAAACCTACTTGCAGATTTGGATTGTTAGGATTAAGTGTAATAGCATGTTCAAATAGCTCAATTGCCTGCTCTGCTTTCCAACCTCTTTTGGCTGGATCAGACTCGTTTCTGAGATCCGCTAAAATCAATTGGGCAGCAAAGGTGAGGTTTTTTTCAGAATTTACCAACTTAGCTGACTGCGAAGTGTAAAATATATATATTTCCTGCTGGTGAATAGAATCTGCCCAAAAGCTGGCAAGCTGGTTATAAACCTTTATTTGTTGAGCTGCCACATCTCCTCGGGAGATACTGTTTTCCAAAGAGTTAATGTAGTTTATTTGAGAAACACTTAGCTTAGATTTAGCCTCTTTTATGTACTTTTCAATATTGAAAGCAGCTGCCGTAGATGGCCCAGAAGCTTCACCCATAGACGAGGGCTCCTTTATTGCAACAGTTTTGCCGAAGTAGAATAGGCATGTAAAAATAAAAAGACCTCCTGCCAAAAGAATAATTTGTTGTTTTTTCACAAAAATTAGTTAAGGCGCAAAGGTAAGCGTTTAAGGCTAGACGTTTTAGGCTAATTTTTTGTTTTTTACTTCTAATACAAACTCTTTAGCAGGCTTAAAAGCAGGAGTATTGTGAGCTGGAATTTCTACGGCAATGTTCTTCTTGATGTTTCTTCCAATTTTTGCAGCTCTTTTTTTGGTTATAAAGCTACCAAATCCACGGATATAGATATTTTCACCTGCAATAAGGGTTTGTTTGATTTCTTTAAACATGGTCTCCAAAGTGAATATAACATCTACCTTGGGGATACCCGTTTTTTCTGAAATAGCTGAAATTAGGTCTGCTTTTCTCATTATTTAAAGTTTAAGATTTTCTTTAAGCAAATTAATTAATAAATTCGATAGATGCAACATTATTAATTGATTATCAGTTAGTAATAAACCTTCTAAGGGTAAAACCTTATTATTTTTTTATTTAAACCCTTAAACGATCACCATAACCTAAAAAACAAAGTTTTCCTGGTTCTTAATTTAACAGACATTTGAGTAATAATGACACAAGAAGCTAGCCAAAAATACTTTGTAAAAAACCTTATTAGGTGGAATAGGGATGAAAATACGCGTGAAATGCCCTGGAAAGGTGAAAAAGACCCCTATAAAATTTGGCTTAGTGAAATTATTTTACAGCAAACTAGGGTTTCTCAGGGCTTGGATTATTATCATCGTTTTATAGCTGCATTTCCTACAATTCACCATCTAGCAAAGGCTCCAGAAGTAAAAGTGTTTAAATTATGGGAAGGATTAGGCTATTATACTCGATGCAAAAACCTGATCGTCACAGCAAAACATATTAGTAATAATTTGAATGGAAAATTTCCAGATCAGTATCAGGATATATTATCTCTAAAAGGAATTGGTCCTTATACAGCAGCTGCAATTGGATCTTTTGCTTTTGGACTACCTTATGCAGTGGTAGATGGCAATGTTTTTAGAGTTTTAGCAAGGTATTTTGGTATTTCAACTCCTATCGATAGCCTAGAAGGAAAGAAAGTTTTTGGCAATTTGGCAAATGAATTACTCAATAAACGTCAGCCGGGCGAATACAATCAGGCAATGATGGATTTTGGCGCAGTAGTCTGTAAACCTCAGTTGCCCCTTTGCGACAGTTGTGGATTGAGTGAAAATTGCAAAGCTTTTTTAAAGGGTAACGTTCAGCAATTACCAGTTAAAGAAAAGACCATTACCAAAAAAACAAGGTGGTTATATTATCTTCAGATTGACTATAAGGGAGATACTTATGTAAGAAAAAGAGGAGCCAATGATATTTGGGAAAATTTGTATGAATTGGTGCTGATAGAATCAGAAGGCCCTATTGAAATGAGTGACTTATCTCATTTTAAAAAACTGTTAGGGAAAAATAAATTTAAATTGTTGCATATTTCGCCTCTCTATAAACATTTATTAACCCACCTAACAATTTATGGGCAGTTTGTAAAAATTACAGTCAACCATCCAATTGAAATAAAGGGATATCAAAAGGTAAGTAAAAAGGCATTTGATAAGCTGCCTTTCCCTAAATTTATCAGTAACTATTTAACGGATAAAAATGTACCTTTAAATCTGTTTTAGTATAAAGGAATTTAATTCTTAAAATAATATTTATCAAAAATGAGAGGTATTAACAAGGTGATGTTAATCGGCAATTTGGGTAAGGATCCAGATATGCAATTTTTGGAGGGCAATATTGCAGTTGCTAAATTCTCCTTAGCAACCACCGAGACCTTTAAAGACAAAAGTGGCAAACTTATTTCGCAGACTGAATGGCACACAATTGTATTGTGGAGAGGATTAGCAGACCTTGCTCAAAAGTATTTACATAAGGGAAGTCAAGTATATATAGAAGGTCGTTTGAAAACTAGAAGCTGGGAGGATAAGGAAGGAAATAAAAAATTTGCAACAGAAATTGTAGGTGATAATTTGATCATGCTTGATAAAAGGAGTGAAGGTGGTGTAGTTGCCTTAGCCCCAGAAGGTTTAGAAGATATGGGAAGTATCCCAACCGATGAAGATGGTGCAGAAATATTACCTTTTTAATTTTCAAACCCCCAAAAGGAATTTATAACCACTATTAAGTGTAGATTCATTAGAAATATTATTAACTAAAAAAATAATTTTGGATTACCATTCGGTTATGGAAACTGCCGGTTTGTTTCACTTCACATTAATTACTATTACACCTGCCGCTTCCGCGGTGCTTATCTTTTTAGCGGTAGTATTATTTATAATTTCTTTTCTCGTATCCGGTTCTGAGGTTGCATTTTTTTCTCTTACTTATAAGGATATTAATATGCTTAAGACTAAGCAACAGCCTTCCTTTAAGCGAATTATAACATTATTGGAACAGCCTAAAACCTTGTTAGCAGCACTGCTTATTACTAACAGTTTAGTGAATATTTGTATTATTTTAATATCAAGCGAATTGATGGATGGGGTACTAGCGGTCTTTCATTTAAGCTTTTGGGTTAATTTTTTGGTGAAAGTTTTTGTAGTCACTTTCTTAATTGTTCTTTTTGGAGAGGTATTGCCAAAAGTTTGGGCAACTCATCATAAAATTTGGTTTGCTTCTACCGCTTCACTTACGATTGAAATTTTCAATAATATTTTTTATAGACTGAGTAAAAGACTGGTAGGTTTTGGTAATGATATTGAAGAAAAATTTTCCCAGCATAATTCTTCGATGCTCGATCATAGCCAACTAGATTATGCTATTGATTTATTACCAGAAAATGAAGCTACTATTGAAGAAAAACAAATTTTAAAAGGCATTCGAAAATTTGGTGATACTACAGTTAAACAAATTATGCGCACAAGGCTTGATGTAAGCGGTATCGATTATAATAGTTCTTTTGAAGAACTGATTAAAAAAGTAGAAGAACTACATTACTCTCGTTTACCAGTTTACAATAGCAATCTAGATGAGATCAAAGGGATGCTTCATACCAAAGACTTGCTGCCTTACGTTAATGCAAGTAAAGTAGATCATTATGATTGGCATAGTTTAATTCGCCCTTCATTTTTTGTACATGAACAAAAGCAGATAGAGGACCTTTTGCAAGAATTTAGAAATCGACGAATGCATTTTGCTGTTGTGGTGGACGAGTTTGGAGGCACTTCTGGAATTGTAACGCTGGAAGATATTATGGAAGAAATCATTGGGGATATCCAGGATGAATTTGATGAGGAAGAAAGCGCTTTTACAAAAGTTGATGATTATACATATATTTTTGAAGGAAAAACGATGATAAGCGATGTTTGCAAGGCAATGTTTTTGCCAGGTGATATTTTTGAAAAAGTGAGGGGTGACAGTGATTCACTTGCCGGACTTGTTTTGGAAATAGCAGGTGAATTTCCTCAGGTGGAAGAAGCTGTGGTGAGCGGAGATTTTACTTTTATCACACTGGCAATTAATAAAAACAGAATTGATAAAGTGAAAATAGTTATTAGGAAAAACAAATGAGTTTATTAATTTTTTAAAGGATTACATTCTAAGTGAATAGAAAATTGAAATCAGTATTTAATAGCTATTTTAAAAATCGAATGATTTACAATGCATAAAAAATATTTAGTTTTAAGGGAGATGCTCAAAAAAATCCTTGTTCCTTTCATTGCCTGTCTTTTCGTGGTTTCTTGCAATTCGCCCTACGTTTCAAAGAAAAGAGGTTATTTTAATGTTGAGTTGCCTGTGCACGCATATAGGAAATTTGATGTAAAGGATTTCCCTTTTAGTTTTGAATATCCCCTTTATGCAGAGATAGTAAAGGATAGCACCTATTTCGATGGTTCAACTGAAAATCCGTATTGGATCAATATTGATTTTGCTCAGTTTCACAGTAAAATATTTTTAAGCTACAAGTCGATAGGGGGTACCGCAATTTATAAAATCAAAAGAGCCAATGGTAGCTATTCAGATTCAACCGCAATAAATATTTATGATAAATTGGTTAATGATGCTTACACCTTGACTAATAAAAACAATGTAGTATCCAATTCAATTAGTGACAGTTTATTCAAGACAGGAAATGGAGTAGGAGGAGTTTTTTTTAAAGTGGGAGGCAACGCTGCAACTGCTAAACAATTTTTCCTTACCGACACTGGTCGGCATTTTCTTAGAGGGGCTTTGTATTTTGATGTTGCACCAAATGTAGATTCGCTAAAACCAATCCAAGACTTCATTCAAATAGACATTAATCATATGCTACAAACTTTTAGATGGAAAAATTAATAAAATTTTGTTAAGCAATGGTTTGAATTCAATGTCCATTTTTTTAAATACCTTTTAGTTGTTTGTCAGTACTTTTGCAATAGATATGATAGTAATAGATAATAAGCTTGTTAGCGATGAAATTATTGAAGAACAATTTGTTTGCGACCTAAATAAATGTAAAGGAGGCTGTTGCGTAGATGGAGATGCAGGTGCTCCGTTGAGTGAAGATGAGCTATTACATTTAAATGAGGTGTATGATGGAGTGCTTCCTTATCTAGATGAAGAGAATAAAAAAGAATTACTCAGACAAGGTAAATATGTTTATGATAGGGAATTTGGCTGGGTTACGCCTACTATTGAAAGTAAAGTTTGTGTTTATGGTATAACTGACGACAAGGGGATTGTTAAATGTGGTATAGAGCAAGCTTACAATGATGGAAAAGTGAATTGGAAAAAACCAGTTAGCTGTCATCTTTTTCCAATTAGGGTTCAACTGAGTAAAAATAAAAAAACTGAATACGTTAATTATGAGCCTCGAGAAGATCTCTGTGGTGCGGCCTGCAGTTTGGGGAAAAAATTAAAAGTACCTGTTTATGTTTTTTTGAAAGAAGCATTGGTTAGAAAATATGGAAATGAATTTTATGAAACCCTTGATGCAGCTGCAAAGCACGTTAAGTCAGGTTCTTAATTGGTGCTAGTCTTTTGAGTAATAGTATTTCAAAATGGTTTTTATATTAATGTGTTAAAAATGAAAAAAAGTATTGTTTTAGTTGGTAAGATTTCAGTTATTTTATTATTGTTTTCTTTTAGCTCCTGCTCTGTTAATAGAGCCAAAGTTGACAATAGTTTAGCGAAATATTTTGATGAAAATAAAGTAGAAGGCTGTTTTACCCTTTTGAATAATTCAGATGGCAAGGTGACTGTTTATAACATGTCATTGGATACCGCTAGGTTTTCACCAGCTTCTACTTTTAAGATTGTAAATGCATTGATTGGTTTGGAAATTGGAAAAATTTCAGATGAAAAAATGGTGATAAAATGGGATGGAGTTACTCGTGAACCAGCATCTTGGAATAGCGACTTGACAATGGAAGAAGCTTTTAAGGTAAGTTCAGAGCCTTATTTTCAAGAAGTTGCTAGAAGAATTGGAAAGGATACAATGCAACAATGGATTGATAGTCTACATTACGGAAACATGAAATTGGGTAATCAGGTTGATAGTTTTTGGGTGAACCAAAGCTTACAGATTTCACCCGATGAACAACTTGGTTTGATTAAGCGTTTGTATTTTGATCAACTGCCTTTTCAAAAACGAACTCAACAAATTGTAAGGGATGTGATGAAACAGGAGGAAAATACATTGTATTCTCTTTCATATAAGACGGGATGGAATAGTGATCAACAAGGTAACCATATTGCTTGGGTCATTGGTTGGATTGAAGAAAATAAGCATCCTTATTTTTTTGTGACCTTTGTAAAATCGCAGGATCCAAATATTGATATCAATAAAATTCGTTTACAAATCACAAAAGGTATATTAAAAAAGTTAGGATTTTTTGAAGGAAAAATGTAGGTCAAATTGGATTTACTGATAAAATTTCTTAAAACTGTTCAATATATAATCTGTTAAGGGTAATAAAAAAAACTTTCTTTGATTCAGTTCCAACATATCGAATATTTAATCGGATTGGTTGCATTACCAATGATGATTGGGCTATATATTTTCGTTATTCGCTGGAAGAAAAAAACGATTGGTAAAATTGGAGATCCGGCATTAGTTAATCAACTTATCCAGGACTATAGTTCTAAAAAATTTCGCCTAAAATTTATATTTTTTTCTACTGCATTTACAATTGGTGTTGTTGCCTTGGCAAACCCTCGTTTACCTCTTGGTAACACGAAGGTTAATCGAAGTGGTATAGATGTTATGTTTGCACTAGATGTAAGTAAGAGTATGCTTGCGCAAGATGTGAAGCCAGATAGATTAGAGAGAGCGAAGCAGGTTTTATCAAAATTAATCGACCAATTAGGGGACGACCGAATCGGAATTGTAGTATTTGCTGGTAGGTCTTATTTACAAATGCCCCTCACAACAGACCATGCTGCTGCTAAAATGTATTTATCTACTGCTACCCCTGAAATAGTACCTACTCAAGGAACAGTTATAGGGGATGCTTTGAAAATGTGTTATAATTCTTTTAATGCAAAAGAAAAAAAATTCAGATCTATTATACTAATTAGCGATGGGGAAGATCATGATGAAAATGCAATCACTTTGGCTAAGGCAATAGCTAGTGAAGGGGTAATGATCAATACAATTGGAATTGGCTCACCAGAGGGTTCATTTATTTTGGATTCAGAAACCAACTCCCCCAAAAAGGATGTAGAAGGTAATCCAGTGATTACAAAATTGAATGAAGCTGAATTGAAAAATATAGCAGTTAATGGCAAGGGGGTCTATCAATTATATTCTAGCACAGATGCTGTGGTGAATCAGTTGCTGTCGCAGTTAAACGGAATGGATCAAAAACCGATTACTGAAAAATCCATGCTTACTTATCAATATTTCTTTTATTTTTTATTAGCCATCGTATTTTTATTATTAGTTTTTGATTTTTTTATTACAGAAGTTATTTCTGTTCAAAAGTTTAAATTTATTAATCTACTTCCAAAAGTCCACTTTCCATTTTTTTTATTGATTTTATTTTCATTTACGGCTACTGCTCAAAATTCGGAAGGGCTGGTTAAAAAAGGAAATGATGCTTATAATAATAAGCAGTATGAGTTAGCACAAGAAAATTATAAAAAGGCACTCAATAAAAATCCAATAAATTCAAAAGCTCAATATAATTTAGGAAATGCTTTTTATAGAAGCAAAAAGTCTGAAGATGCTATAAGCGCTTATGATATAGCAATTCAAAACAGTAAGTTACCAATTGAAAAACAAGGTGCTTTTTATAACAAAGGCGTGGTGTTGCAACAATCAAAAAAAATCCCTGAATGTATTGCAGCTTATAAAGATGCGCTCCGCTTGAATCCTGCTGATGAGGATGCAAGAATAAATCTTCAGCAGGCTTTGCAACAGCAACAACAGAAGCAAAAAGAGAATAAAGAAAAAGATAAAAAAAATCAAAAGGAAGATAAAAAAAAGGATTCCAATCAGCCTAAAGAAAATAAAGAGCAAAATGATACTCCTCAAAAGCAGCCGTCCAAGATGACCCAAAAAGAGGCAGAGGAAAAATTGAAAGCCTTATTTGAGCAGGAGAAAAAATTACAGGACAAATTGAGAAAAGTGGGTGCAGCATCACCAGATAAGCCAGAGAAGGACTGGTAATCATAGCCTGCTGTAGGGACCAGTCATTTCAGAATGCCGAACCGAAATTATTGAATAATAAATAATGGGCAGTCGAGACGGATTATTGTTAAATTTAAAAGAATAGAAAAGTCAATAACTACCTTTAATTGTCTGTAGACTAGTAGATTTTAATAAAATAAATGTCTCCAAGGTCAACAACCCCTTTATTTTTTTTGTTATTTTAAAGTAACTTTAAACTTATGCAACTGTATTGTGAATCAATGACGGAATACAAACGTCTAAAGACTAGGGAAGTAAAAATTGGAAATCTCTTATTGGGTAATAATCATCCTGTGCGAATACAGACTATGACTACTACAGATACGATGGATACTATGGCCACTGTAGAGCAAACTATTCGTTGTATCGAAGCAGGTGCTGAATTAGTTCGTATTACCGCCCCTTCTAAAAAAGAGGCAGAAAATTTATTAAATATAAAAAATGAGTTAAAAAGACGCGGTTACAATGTACCCTTAATCGCAGACATTCATTTTACTCCCAATGCTGCTGAGATTGCAGCTACTATCATAGAGAAAGTTAGGGTTAATCCTGGCAATTATGTAGACAAGAAAAAATTTGAACAAATAGATTATACCGATGCAGAGTATGCTGAAGAGATTGAGCGGATAAGAGATCGTTTTACTCCTTTGGTTAAAATCTGTCGGCAATATGGCACTGCTATGCGAATAGGAACCAATCATGGTTCACTAAGTGATCGAATCATGAGTCGCTATGGCGATACTGCTATGGGAATGGTGGAGAGTGCGATGGAATTTTTAAGAATAGCTAGGGGAGAGGATTTTCATAATATTATATTGAGTATGAAAAGTAGCAATCCGCTGGTGATGGTTCAAGCATACCGTCTTTTGGTAAGCCATATGACGGATGAATTTGGAGAATGCTATCCATTGCATCTAGGGGTTACTGAAGCTGGTGATGGAGAAGACGGAAGAATCAAATCGGCAATTGGAATTGGCACTTTACTTGAAGATGGTATTGGCGACACCATCAGAGTTAGTCTTACCGAAGATCCAGAATTAGAAATCCCAGTATGCAAAGATATAGTGAAGCGTTATTCTCAAAAGCGTTTAATCGTTAACGATATAAAGCAAATTCCTTCCATTGAAAAGCTTCCATTTTCTCCTTTTGAATATAAGAGAAGGGAAACTTTTGCTGTTAATAATTTAGGCGACAAGCAGGTTCCTGTAGTGATTGCAGACCTAAGTAAAATAGATAAAATTACAACTGCTCATTTACAGAGTGTTGGCTATACCTATGACGAGAGTTCAGATAAATGGGCTATCAGCGATATGGCTGCTGATTATATTTTTACTGGCAATCAAATACTTGATTTTGCGTTGCCGGGAACTGTTAAAGTAATTGTATATCCTGCTACCTGGCAATTGGCAGTTGATAAGAGTACTTATTTTCCAATATTTGAAGATAGTGGCTATGTGAAAGCTAAGTCAAAATCAGAGGACCTAAATTTTGTGATGATTGATTGTTTTAGTGATAGTACAGCAATCAATGACTTTACTTTTTTGGAGGATTTAGCAAATGACCCAAAAGTAGTTCTCTGTCTGAATTCTAAAAATGTACTCGCCATGCAATCAGTGAGGAGGATGATTTTAGAACTGATGAATCGCGGCATTAAAAATCCAGTTGTTTTTATTACTGATAGTAATTGGGCTTCAGCAGATGAGCACCTAATTCATTATGCAACTGAAACAGGTGCATTGTTTTTGGAAGGAATGGGAGATGGTATCTGCTTGTCAATGACATCGGATGCATATAGTATTGCAGCCAATACAGCAGTGAGTGGAAGGAATTATATTGCTAACGCATCGGTTGAACAATTTATTAACAACACTTGTTTTTCCATATTGCAGGCCACTAGAACTAGGATTTCAAAAACTGAATATATTAGTTGTCCAAGTTGTGGCCGAACGCTTTTTGAATTGCAGGAGACCACTGCAAAAATCAGAAGTGTTACCAACCATTTGAAAGGGGTTAAAATTGCCATTATGGGTTGTATAGTGAATGGACCAGGTGAGATGGCGGATGCAGATTTTGGTTATGTAGGAAGTGGTATTGGAAAAATCACTCTGTATAGAGGAAAAGAAGTAGTAAAAAGAAATGTAGATAGTTCTATCGCAGTAGATGAATTAATTAATTTATTGAAGGAAAGCAATGCATGGGTAGAAGCTCCAGTTAATTTAAAGTAGTTTCTACTAAATTTTTTTATAAAGGTATTATAATAGTTAAGTCAATTTACAATATGCAAACAGATTTTCTAGTTATCGGTAGTGGTATAGCGGGCTTAACATATGCTTTAAAAGTTGCTAAAGCTTATCCAGATAAAACCGTAACGATTATCACCAAAACTCAAAGCGATGAAACCAATACAAAGTATGCCCAGGGAGGTATTGCAGCTGTAATGGATTTCGATAAGGATAGTTTCAATAAGCATATTGAAGATACTTTAATTGCGGGAGATGGTTTATGTAATAGAGAGGTAGTAGAAATTGTAGTTAAGGAGGGGGTTGAAAGAATACAGGAAATTATTGAATGGGGCGCGCAGTTTGATAAAGATAGGGATGGAGAATTTTCCTTGGGGCGAGAAGGCGGGCACAGTGAATTTAGAATACTGCATCATAAGGATGTAACAGGAAAAGAAATGGAAAGGGCTTTATTAGAAGCCATTAATGGACTTCCAAATATTCGGATGCTAAGTCATTGTTTTGTGTTGGATATTGTTACTCAGCACCATGTTGGATTCTTAGTAACCAAGTCAACGCCCGATATTGAATGTTATGGTGTTTATGTTTTGAATTTAAATACTCAGAAAATAGAAAAAATTTCATCTACCCTAACTTTACTAGCTACTGGGGGTAATGGTCAGGTATATCGAACTACTACCAATCCGGCAATTGCCACGGGTGATGGAGTAGCGATGGTTTATAGGGCAAAGGGTAGAATAGAAAACATGGAATTTATTCAATTTCATCCAACAGCATTATATGAACCTGGTGTAAGGGGACATAGTTTTTTAATTACTGAAGCTGTGAGAGGAGATGGAGGTATTTTACGTAACCAAGATGGAGATGCATTTATGGAGCGTTATGACAAGCGAAAGGATTTAGCACCAAGGGATATAGTAGCAAGGGCTATCGACAACGAAATGAAGATTAATGGAACTGAGCATGTATATCTTGATTGCAGGCATTTTAGCAAAGAAAAATTTATCGAACACTTCCCAAATATTTACGAAAAATGTCTGAGCATTGGAATAGATATTGAGCAACAAATGATACCGGTAGCTCCAGCTGCACATTATAGTTGCGGCGGAATAAAAACGGATGTGTGGGGTAGAACTTCTATCAAAAATTTGTATGCAGCCGGTGAATGTGCGTCGACTGGTTTGCATGGGGCAAACAGGTTGGCAAGCAATTCATTATTAGAGGCAATGGTTTTTGCTCATAGAGCCTATCAGCAAAGTGTAGTTTATATTAATGAAGCAAAACAAACAAATTCTTCTCTTAGTAAATATTTGAAGGTAGGCTCGGCAGAAATTCCAAACTGGAAATCAGAGGGAACCAATGTGCCTAAGGAGATGATTCTTATTACCCAAAGTGTGAAGGAATTGAAATTATTGATGAGTGATTATGTAGGGATTGTAAGAAATAATGAGCGTTTGTATCGTGCTATGAAAAGAATTGATCTGCTTTATGAGGAGACTGAAGCGTTGTATGAAAAAACATCCGTTTCTCCTCAGTTGTGTGAGCTTCGAAATATGATTACTGTTGCCTATTTAATTGTGAAGTGTGCAGATTTTAGACAAGAAAGCAGAGGACTACATTTCAATACAGATTATCCAAGCCGAAGTGAAATGATACAAAACATCGTATTATAAAAGGCTGTATTGTTTAGTTTAGAACAGCTTGATCTTTTACGATTTTAATAGTTGCTTCTTGTTTTATTTTTTCCCAACCTCCTATTACATTTCTAATATTATGTATTCCATGGCTTTTAAATAAGGAGCAGGCAATTACACTTCTGTAGCCACCACCACAATGAACATATAGATTTTGATTTTCTTCAAAGTCGGCAATCAATGCAAGGTCTGTCATTTCATTCAATGGCAGATTGATAGCATTTTTTACATGGCCTTCTGTAAATTCAGACGACTTTCTTACATCAATCACTTGTAGATTTGTATCGTGCGGAATATCCATCGCCAATTCATCTGATTCTACGTCAATGATTAAATCAATTTTCTCCCCTGCCTTTTTCCAAGCTTCAAAACCTCCTTTTAAGCAGCCTTCCATTTTGGAAAACCCTACTCTTGCAAGACGAATAATAGTCTCTTCTTCTTTGCCTGGTTCAGTGATTAATAACATAGGTTGGGAGAAAGATAAAATACTCCCTGCCCATTCTGCAAATCTACCTTCTAGGCCAATGTTTATACTTCCAGGTACAAATCCATGAGTAAAAACATCAGCAGGCCGAGTGTCTAAAATAATATAATCAGATTTTAATTTGATTTTAAATGCTGCAATACTAAGTTTGGTAAGTGCTTTTGATTTAATTGAATCTAGGCTTTCGTATCCGTCTTTATTGATTTGGGCATTGATTGAAAAATAAGCTGGAGGAGTGGATAATCCATCGGTTAGGGCTTTGATGAATGACTCTTTTGATTGAGGTTGCAATGCATAATTGGTCTTTTTTTCCTCACCAATGGTACTAAAATTATTAGGTCCCATATTTTTTCCACAGCTACTGCCGGCGCCATGTGCAGGATATACAAGGATCTCATCAGATAAGGGAAGGATTTTATTTTGCAAGGTCTCGTACATAATTCCTGCAAGTTCTTCCTTACTTAAATTACCGCTGCTTAAGTCAGGCCGGCCTACGTCTCCAACAAATAGCGTATCTCCAGTGAATATAGAATGAGGTTGATTGTTTTCATTTTTCAATAAATAACAGCTGCTTTCTATAGTGTGTCCTGGGGTATGAAGCAGCTGAAGGGTAATTTTTCCCAATTTAAAATCCTCTCCATCTTTGGCAATATGAGCAGGAAAATTGGTGATGGTATCGGGTCCAAAAATAATCGGAGCATTAGTTTTTTTACTTAGATCAAGATGTCCACTTACAAAATCAGCATGAAAATGGGTTTCAAAAATATATTTGATAACAGAATTCCTTTCTTTGGCTAATTTGATATAGGTCTCTATATCTCTCAAAGGATCAACGATTGCTGCTTCCCCTTCACTTTCTATGTAATAGGCCGCTTCACTTAGGCAGCCTGTATATATTTGTTGAACGAACATGTAATTTTATAATTAAGAAGATAAAGTTAAAAAACAAAAAGCGGATGTTATGCATAACATCCGCTTTAAATAAAGTTTTTTTTAATATTAAGCTACTAATTGGTTTACTATTTCACTTATTTCATCAATTCTTTTGTGATTGATGATGTAAAAAATAAACTTACCATCCCGCTGGGTATTAACGATTCCAGCTTTTCTTAAAATAGCCAAATGCTGAGATGCAACAGATTGTTCTAGTTTTAGACGAACATAAATTTCAGTAACCGTAATTTTTTTTTCATCTTCAATAAGTTTTATCAATTGTTGACGCAACTTGTGATTGAGTGCTCTTAAAATGAGAGCTGCTTTCTTCACATTGTAGTAATCAATTTTGATACCTCCTACCTTGGTGATTGCAGGTATAACCACGTCTTGTTTCTTTAGGGATGTTTCATTTGTCATAGATATTAATTTTGTGGCAACAAAGATACAAACTATTTTATATACAAAAAAAAAATATTTATTCGATTTGCTTGAAATAAGCGTTTGGGTAGGCTGATTATGGTTGTTTTGAGGTATCAAAAAATTCCTTTAAATAGCTGGGTTCAATGTAAGCTAGATCTGAAAAATCTTTTTTTTCGTATTTTTTAAATGATAATTTGTTCATTGCCAATAGGTTATTGGAATTTTGGGTAAAAAGGGCATTTTCATTTTTGCAAATGATTTCCCATTTTTTTGCTCCATTTCCAACAAATAAAATTTTATGTGACAAAAAATCATTTTCGAAAGAATTCGGATCAATTATCATCGCCTGGGGTTCAAGTATTTTTTCGAGTTTTTGGGTATACAGCGCGGTAAAAACCTCCTTCCGCCTTGCATCTATCATTGGGCAAATGAGTGAATTACTGAGGTCATTTTTATCGCTATTTTCCAAAATTGCAGCAAAAGCGATTATCTCTAAACTATTAATAGCGATTAAAGGTTTTTGCAATGCAAAACAAATTCCTTTTGCACTGGCCATTCCAACTCTTAACCCTGTGTAGGACCCTGGTCCTGTAGAAATAGCAATCGCATCAATTGATTCTATTGCAGTAGAATTGGTTTTTAATAGCTTTTCAATGGCAGGTTGTAAAAAACTTCCATGTTCTTTCTGATCTGTATTGATGACTGAATCCAAAATCACTCCCGATTTTGAGAGGCTGATATGGGCAATATCTGTGGCAGTATCTATATTTAAAATTAGACTCATATAATTGCTACTTTGTTGAAAACCTACTACCTAATTTATCTGTAAACAATATGAACGCTGATCGTCAGTATCGCTTCTTATTTATATTAGATTGCAGCAAAAGTACTCATTGGTTTATATTTTAATCAAGATTATTTATTTGCGGTAACGGTGTCTTTGGTTGATTATTTTACAAAAATAGGTTGTTGATAAAAGATATCTTTGCCCTTCATCAAAGAAAACTGTGATATGAGTAAACAAATCATTCAAACCATTCATGCTCCTGAACCGATTGGCCCTTATAATCAGGCTGTGAAAACAGATAGTTTATTGTTTGTATCTGGACAGGTAGCATTAAAGCCAGGCACTAATGAACTTGCCAATGCTGATATTATAGAGGAAACACACCAGGTAATGCAAAACTTGAAGTCAATTTTAACAGCGGCTAATTTGGATTTTGGAAATGTGGTTAAAACAACTATTTTTTTGAGCGACATGGAATTATTTAGTGAGGTAAATACCATTTATGCAAAATATTTTGATGGTGATTTTCCTGCTAGAGAAACAGTTGCAGTAAAGGGATTACCCAGAAATGCAAATGTGGAAATAAGTATGATAGCAGTAGTTTAATAATTTCGTTTTAAATATTTTTGAAGTAAAATTTTATAGCTATTGTTGCTTCTTTGAAAAAATTAAGTAACTGAATTTTTTTTATGAGTGAAAAAAAACCATTGGTAATAATAACAGCTGAGGTACACAATATATTGATAACCACTTTGCAAGAAAAAGGGTTTGAAGTAATGTGCCATCCTCAGATTACTTATGTGGAGTTAATGAATGAAATCGATGCTGCTCATGGATTGATTGTTACTACCCGTTTAAAAATTGACAAGCAGTTAATCGATAAGGGCATTCTATTAAAATGGATTGGTCGTTTGGGAAGTGGAATGGAATTAGTAGATGTAGAATTTGCACAGTCCAAAGGTATCCAGTGTGAAAGTAGCCCGGAAGGTAATCGCAATGCAGTCGGTGAACATACTCTTGCAATGACACTTAATTTGTTAAATCATATCAGTTCAAGTTCTGATGAAATCAAACAAGGGAAATGGATAAGGGAGGCTAATCGTGGAATCGAGTTGACAGGAAAAACGGTGGGAATTATAGGTTATGGAAATGCTGGAAGTGCATTCGCAAAATTACTTGCAGGCTTTGATGTAACAGTGTTAGCATATGATAAATATAAATTCGATTTTTCAAATCATTACGTTAAAGAGGCAAATTTTGAACAGGTTTGTCGGTATGCTGACATCATTAGTTTTCATGTTCCTTTAACGGACGAAACAAAATTTATGGCCAACGAAGAATTCTTTAATTCTTTGAAAAAGAAACCCATATTTCTGAACGTTTGCAGAGGGGCTGTTACAGATACAGCTGCTTTGATAGACGCCTTGCTAAAGGGAATTGTTTCAGGGGCAGGTTTAGATGTATTGGAAAACGAAAATCTAGATAACCTGAATAGCCTTCAGCGTAAGCAACTCGATTTTTTAATTTCTCAGCCAAATGTGTTGGTTACACCGCATATTGCAGGTTATAGCCAGGAGGCCTTCTATAAAATGAGCCAAGTAATCCTTCAAAAGTTGGGTATTTAATTTTTTGATTATATTTGTAGTATGTACAACGCCTTAGGCAAATTCCTGAGGCGTTGTATTTTTTTTCTCTTTACCTTAAAATATAAGTGTTATGAGTGATACGAATTATGTAAAAAAAGAAACATTTGAGCAAATGAGGGTGGAGTTACATCAAATGAAAAGTGTAGAACGTCCAGCTGCAAGCAGAGCGATAGCAGAAGCCAGAGAAAAGGGCGATTTAAAAGAAAATGCTGAATATGATGCCGCTAAAGAAGCTCAAGGAATGCTTGAAGCCAAAATTAAATACTTGGAAGGAGTAATTGCTACCGCGCGAATTTTAGATGAAACTAATATCGATACGTCTAAAGTGTCCATTTTAACCAAAGTAACGGTAACCAATATGGGGACCAAAAAAAAGTCTACCTATCAGATCGTTTCTGAAAAAGAAGCAGATTTGAAATTGGGAAAAATATCTGTTACCTCGCCAATTGGAAAGGGTTTGCTAGGCAAAGTAATAGGTGATGTTACTGAAGTGAAAGTGCCAGCAGGGTTATTAAAGTTTCAAATTGAGGATATTTCGTTATAGTGCAAAAAAAACTTATTTGATTGTATTGCCATTCAGAAATGAATGGCTTTTTAATACCGTTATGTTAAAATATTGCTAATTAAAAAGTAGTTTTAAAAGAATTAACACTTTGTGGTATTTGTAGTCTAATATAATGTAAATACCTTCAACAAAGTTTTTCATAGGATATTGGATTTTAAACGGGGTTGGATTTTTATCCAGGCCCCTCCTTTTTTTATAACCCTACTTAATTCTATTATTTTTGGTCCGATCACTTATTTATTCAGCTGCTGTTCAATAAATTTCTTTATTAAACTTGCTTTAGAAATCCCAACAACCGCTGTAATTTCTTCGGTACTGGCTGCCTTTACTTTTTTTACGGATTTAAATTTCTTTAAGAGTAATTCAATGGTTGCCTTACCCACTCCTTCAATCTGATCAAGTTCATTGGTAAGCGAACCTTTACTTCGCAGATTACGGTGATAGGTAATTCCATAGCGATGAACTTCATCCCTTATTCTTCGAATTAATTTAAGACTTTCACTTCCCCAGGGTAATTTGATTGATTGCTGATCTCCATAAAAAAATATTTCTTCTTCATTCTTTGCTAATCCAACCAAGGTTGTTTTTCCCTCCAACTTTAGTTTTTTGATACTATCCATAGCCGCACTTAATTGTCCCTTTCCGCCATCAATAATTACTAACTGAGGAAAAGCTTTTTGCTCTTCTTCCAGCCTTTTATATCGTCTAAAAACCACCTCAGACATAGTAGCAAAATCATTAATTCCAATCACCGTTTTTACATTAAATCGTCGGTAATCATTTTTACAGGGCAACCCATTTTTAAAACATACCATTGCAGATACTGGGAAACTCCCCTGGAAATTAGAATTATCAAAACATTCAATATGTGTTGGAATGGAGGAGAGTTGAAGATCATTTTGTAATTGTTTTAATACTTCCATGATCTGTTCAGACGTTTTATCTTCCAATAAAAGCATCTTATTCTTTTTTAGTTCCTCTTTAAAATAGTTTACATTTTTTTCCGAAAGGTCTAGCAGTTTTTTCTTGTCTCCTGCTTGCGGTATAGATTGAGTAATTTCATTTTCCGGGTATTCTATAGAAAATGGCAGAATAATTTCTTTTGCTTCGCTGTTGAAAGTTTCTCTTAACTGCGCTATTGCAAAGCTCAATACCTCAGCTGCCGGTTCATCTAATTTCTTTTTTAGAGTAATCGTTTTGGTTAGTACAATACTCCCATTGTTAACAGCTAAATAGTTTACATAAGCAATATCTCCTTCTTCTAAAATACTAAATACATCAACCGTGCCAGTTCGCTCATTTACAATGGTGGACTTTGCTTTGTAATTTTGAAGATGCTCTAATTTTTTTTTGATTATCTCAGCCTTTTCAAATTCAAGTTGTTGAATGTGATTTGACATAGCTAATTTGAAATGTTGGATCACTGGGGCCAAATTTCCTTTTAATATATTTTTAATGTAATCAACCCCTTCGTTATAATCCTCCAAATTTTGAAGTCCTTCACAGGGCCCTTTACAATTGCCTAGATGGTATTCCAGACAAACTTTAAATTTCTTCTTTTCAATATTGGCTGGGGTTAAAGCTAGTTTGCAGGTGCGAAGTGGGATATTTAGTTTTATGAACTCAAGTAGTTCACTTACTTTTCCAACGGAAGTAAATGGACCAAGATATTGAGATCCATCATTGATTTTTTTTCTGGTAAAAAAGACTCTTGGAAATGCTTCTTTTTTTATAACGATATAAGGGTAAGTTTTATCATCTTTTAGATTGATATTAAAAAGCGGTTGAAAGTTTTTGATAAGTGAATTTTCTAACAAGAATGCATCTTGCTCGCTATTGACAATGGTAAATTCTATCTTTGAAATTCTTATTACCAGCTCATGTGTTTTGTAATTGGTATAGGTATTTGAAAAATAAGAACTTACACGCTTACGTAAATTTTTTGCTTTTCCTACATACAATAGATCACCCATCGCATCATAATATTTATAAATGCCGGGTTCTACTGGAATAGTATTTGAAATAGTTGTGAATTCCTCTTGCGTCATTACGTACCTACTTATTCTTTAAGTATTAATGCTATTTAATATTCTTTATTGAATCCTATTGCAAAGCATTTTTTTATGTTTATTCTTTCAAATGTTAATTAAATTGTAGCTATTTTTAAATCCTATTTTTTATAAATACTCTTATTAAAATTTCCAGGCAAATACTACCTCTTTTAACAGTTCTTGGTTTCCATCTTCTTTGTTTAGTATGGTAGTAATCTTTGCCATTACATCCGTTTGCCAAGTTAGTTGTTGAGTGATTTTTTTATTATCTTCTTTGATGTTTTTTACAATGTAAACTTTTTCAACTACTCCTGTTTCTGGGTTAACGTACACATCCCAATGTCGAAGTGAAATACTATCGGGAAGTATCTTGGAGGGGTCATAAGTAAATGTAATAGCGTTAAGTGTTTGGTCATTGAATTTTGTTTCTTTGAAAAAATCAACCAAATTTGTTTCATTAATAGTCGGTGATAAAAAGGTAGAAAGTATTTTTTTTAGTTCATTTTTTGGAATCCAAATAGAATCTGATTTACCCTTGATGGTAGTTATTTGCAATGGAGTTACCGGTAAGGAGTCTAAGACAATGATTTGTCCCTTTATATAGGAACTAACTGGAAAAAAAGAATCGGCCGATACCTTTTTTTCAACTGCATTCATTTTGTTGGAATTATTGAAACATCCATTTAAAATTAAAATAGAGATTGCCAGAATACCATATTTACTCATGTATATTTAATTTAAGTTGGCCAGAAAGAATGTTTTTCATTTCAATGGGAATAGAAAATTAATTTCATGGCTTGTTGATTACCACAAAAATACACAGAAAGCAAATGGAAACAAGGAGCTGAAGTAGGAGTTAATAATAGGCTTGCATTTATGCAATAATAATTTTAATTAAATATCATTATTTAATAAGTTTAGAAACACCCACCTTAAATCCATAGTTAAGCAGTTTTTCTTCCATTACATATTGCTTACTATTGGTAGAAAATAGTTGTCTGCGGAATTGAGGGCCAATCTGCCAGGTAAGACCATTAGATTTAAAGGTAATGAATGTTTCAAATCCTGCATTTAAATTCCATCTGCTTAACAAAGATGGTTCTTTAACAAAATTTCTATAGTCTGAAGAAATCAAATAATTTTTTCCTCCTATAACAAAGGTTGGCTGAATCGTAGCTCCGATATTCCATTGTATCTTTTCATTACCAGCTAATTTCAAATCAGCTCCAATGGGCAATGAAAATTGAAAAGTTTCGTTGTGAAGTTTAATTGCTTCAAGTCCTGATTTATTAGAATAGGGAGTTGATTCATATACTTCGTAGTTTGTATTAGAAACAAAATCATGAAGGGTAATAGTGGTAGAAAAAGGATGCGAATTCGCAAAAGCTTTGGTTGAATAGCGTGTGAAATTTAATTGTACTCCCCCTTTGATGCGAAGGTTTTTTAAAATCGAATATTGTAATCCTGTTCCTATTTCTAGACCCATGGCAGGCATTTGATTTAACTGTTCCCTCAATGCCTGATTGGCAGAGATAAGTGAAGAGGACGAATTGCTGTTTGTATTAACAAAATAATTAGGGTTATTAGAAAGTGATCGATAAACAACTGAAGGGGTTGCATAAGCCATAGTGGTAAGTTTACCCGCCCATTTTTTTGTTGCTGGCCTATTATAAAAAGCATAGTTTTCAATCCATTCCTTATCTTTTTCGGAAACCAATTCTTGTTTATTTTGAGAGAGACCCTTTTGGTTTAAACTATTTATTTCATTCTGTAAAACTTCAGAAATATCATTTTTTATACTCCTACGGCTAATTTCATTTTCTGAAATCGTATTCATTAAATCATCGATGTTGGATTTTTGAGAAGTAGGAAGGGATAATATTGGTTCTAATTCTATCTCAGTTGAATTATTATCTGCAATTAAATCAACTGAATTCTGAGTTAAGTTGATTACAGGTTGATTTGATTTATTTAAATCTTGATGATTGTTGCTAGGTGATAATTTTGTCTCAGCAATTGCTTGCTCGTTATCTAAAACATTTTTCTCGTTAATTTTGGAGGAGACTTGTTTATTTGAATAAATATTTTGTTGGCGAGTTACCGATTGGTTATTGTATGCCTTATCTTTATTGACTAAAGTGGTTGATCCTAAATCATTGGTAGGTAAAACACCCCTTTGATTATCTGTTAGAGATTTATCTAAAAATTTTGTCGAATTGGCTATCGCGTTAGTTGGGTTATCATTCGCATTTTTAAGTACTAGCTGCTTACTAGTCAATTGATAATCTAAAGCAGGATTTGAAGTATTTAAATGCCCTACTAATATCAAAGTAAAAATTAAGGAAATCGACATTCCAACTGAAGGCCACTTACGTTGAGGGTGTATATTATTATAAATACTATTCCATATTCTTTTGGAAGGGTACATCTTGAACTCGTCTGACATTTCCTTAAGCATTCGTTCAAAATCGTCAGTATAAAATTTTCTATTCATTTGGCACAATCGTTCTAATAATTCTTTAGTTTGTTTGGTATAACTTTATTTTGCCACTCTCGAAGTACCAAAGAAAGTTTTTTTGACACTAGGGTCATTTATAATCTTCTTTTTAACTAAAACAGCTTCCAACATTGATTTTGCTCTGGTATATTGAGAGCGGCTAGTGCTTTCTTCAATGTCTAGCATATCTCCAATTTCTCTGTGAGAGTAGCCTTCTATTGCATAAAGATTTAAAACCGTTCTATAACCAATGGGCAATAATCTAATACATTCTACCACTTCTTTTGCCTGTATAATGGAGGGAATAGTTTCTTCTTTGGTTCCAATTCCACTAGCAAAAGTTATATCGATACTATCCGAAAATTTTTTATTCTTTTTAAGCACATTAATGCAGGTGTGAACTACAATTCTTCTAATCCAACCCTCCAATACACCTTCATTTCTAAATTGATGTATTTGTGAAAAAATTTTAATAAAGCTCTCTTGCAACATATCTTCTGCATCTTCCCTGTTTTTTGCAAAACGATAGCATACCCCCAACATTCGAGGGCTAAAACGAGCATAGAGCGCCTCCTGTGCAGCGGCATTATTAGTGAGACATCCGGCCAAAATAAGCTCTTCTGTCATAATTGTGCTTTTTACACTATAAATATAGGCAAAATTTTCTTTGAAATTGCTGCATCATAAAAAACGGCCAAATATTACTATTTGACCGTTTTTTATGAGAAATTGAAGATTTATTACCAATTTATTCTCAACGCTATAACAATATTTCTGCCTCCAGCCGAAAAACCGGATGCAAAATAACGGTAGTTTCTATCAAAAATATTCTCAATTCCTACCTGAATTAATAAGTTTTTGTTGCAATTTACTGCTGCTTTCCAGTTGACTGTTAGCCAAGAGGGCATTCCGTTCACCGTGGCATATTGAGCGTTATCTTCCCCGTCGGCATTATATTGATTCAAATGTTTCCAACCATTGTAAAGAAAATAGACTTCTGTGCTAACTTTTTGGCGTTGATAGTTGAAGCTGGTCTTCCCCATCATTGGTGGAATGTGGTCGAGCGGTTTTGAAGATACATTTCTTTTTACCAGAGCATAAGCTCCATTTGACTGCTTTTCATATACGCTTGAACTGGTTGAATTATCTGTTATATAAAACCCTTTTGTAGCACTTAGGGAACTATTAAAAGTAAATCCAGAAAATATTTCAGCTGTTGCACTGAGTGAAAATCCATATAAATTAGCTCGGTTTACATTCTGACTAGCCAATACCTGGCTTTTTACTCCATTGTAATTAATTGAATCCTGGCCATTTAGTTTAAAAGGTGCTTTAATAATTGCCTGATTAAATAATGTATAAAAGCCAGTTAGCTCAAAGCTGATTTTTTTAGAGATCATTTGACGAATGGTTAAATCTACATTGTAAGAGTATTCTGGTTTTAAATTTGCATTCGGAATAACAACTTGCTTTGCAGAGGTGCTTGATTCAAATATTTTTGATAAATCATCGATATTAGGAGCTCTAAAAGCAGATGAAATGGTAGCACTAAGCAGCGTACTTTTATTAGGTGCAAAAACAATTCCTACATTACCTGTAATTGCAATGTTACTTTGCTTTACAGCAGTGTCTGGCAAATGAAAAAAGGAATTGTCTATTACATTACTTTGCAGGTTGATCGACTGTATACGAAGACCATCATTTAACACCAGTTTTTGATTTTTGAATTTATAAGTATGCTGAGCATAGACTCCCAAATTATTCATCCTGTTTTTTCCATCAGGATAACGAGTGTTGAGTTTACTGATAGCTCCTGTAGTTAAATTGGTTCTACTTGCCGCCGATTTTACATCATTCAATTGAATATCTCCACCCAAAACCCATTCATTGTTCCCTGTTTTTTTTCTTCCACTGATAGTTGTTCCAAACACATTAACCTTTTCAACCTGACTATCAAATCTATCTAGACGTCTATATTCTCTCGTTAGTCTACTTTCGTCTATGGACTGGAAGTTAACATTCACTTTCAGTTCATCCCAAAAACTAATTTTTGAAATATTAAGTTCGTATGCAGCCATTTCTCTTTTTTGAGGACCGTAATACCATTCTGCATAACGTAATGTAGTTCCAGTTGTCCCTCCGAAGTTTTTTACATCTTGTAAACGGTCGTAACGCGGAACATTATTAGTGTTTGATAATTGAAGGTTTAGTGTGTGTGAAACATGCTCGTTTTGTTTAAAAAGAAATTTCTCAATAATATCCCATTGTTTATATCCGGAAAATTTTTGTAATCTGTCGTCAGTATTTTTCA
This sequence comes from Chitinophaga pinensis, assembly GCA_945876095.1. Lineage (GTDB taxonomy): Bacteria > Bacteroidota > Bacteroidia > Chitinophagales > Chitinophagaceae > Ferruginibacter > Ferruginibacter pinensis_E. The sequence continues at coordinate 40,385 of CAMCMP010000005.1, read as the reverse complement.
TGACAGAATCGAGGCCATTCACTTGACCGATGTATTGGCTTCTTCTTCCAAAGTCGGGGTAGATGTTCGGATAGTTTTTTCCCATTTTCATATCTCCAAAGTCGCTAAAATTATAGCTCTGGAACCAAGCGAATTTCTTACCACCAATACTTGCATCTGCATGGATTGTTTTCTCATTATTCACGCTGTTGTACCTAGTGAAAGCTGTGCCCGTTGAGAGTGTTCTATTGTTGCTGGATAGTATGGGAGATTTAGTAATTAAATGAATAACACCCCCTAATGCATCGCTTCCGTAGATGGTGGAGGATGGACCATACATTACTTCTACTTTTTGTAGTGAATTTTGATCGTTGGTTATAATATTTTGCAAATGTCCCGAACGAAAAATAGCATTGTTTAACCTTACTCCATCTATTACAATTAAAATCCTGCTTGCTTCAAAACCTCTTATTACAGGGCTACTGCCTCCTTGTTGGCTTTTCTGGACAAAAATTTTCCCAGTATTCATTAACAGATCACCTGTATTTTGTGAATTGGATTGCGCAATATTTTTTGCAGAAATCACCTCTATTTTTTGCGCTATATTTTTTTTTCTCTCTGCAAATCCACTTGAAGATACGACCACCTCATCTAAATCAATTCTTTTGCTAATGGTATCGATGACTTGCTGGTTGTTTGTCTGTGCTTCGAGTGATTGAAATAAAGAAAACATGCAAAATAGTAAATATATATTTTTCATTTTTTTGAATGTCGTTCATAGGATTGCTACAGTAAAGAAATACCATTCAAATATTAGTTGCTTAATAACAAAAAATATTTGTCAGTTTCTGAAAATAGTTCCTTCGTTGAATGAATTAAATGTCTTGGAAAATATTACTATTGAATATAGCCAGTAATAATATTTCACGAGAGTTCTTTAGTAAAATCAATTCTACTAAAGATTTGGTGGAGGTGTATTTATTGAGGTAATTTGAGTTACAGCGACCTCATTGAATAGGGGATATTTTTTTTTAGATTGGAAATTGAAAAGGGAATAGGATGAATGATCGTCTTTAAAATACAAATTAAAAATGAATTTTAATTTTAACTGATTGATAGGAGTTGCTCGATTTTGATTTGAATGAAAAGTATTAGCAAAATCTTTTTCTAACTTGGTTTCTTCATCATCAAACAATCCAGTTAATCTTATCTTATTGTCAATAATTTCAGCATATTTCACATCAAATAATTTTCCATCAATCATTACCTCCTTATTTTTTTTCGTCCAGTTGATATCTGCAAGCTGAATGGTAATGGTATGAAGTGAGGCGCTTTCTAGTTTTTCCATCATTTCGTGGTAGACAATTTCTCTTTTGACTAGGAATCCTATAAAAAATATTAATGGGGCTACTACTAATAGAAGCATTGAAAAGGCTAATATATTTTTTTTGTTTAACATGCTTCAAAGAAATAAGTATTCTATTTTTTCTTAGGTCTTTGTAAACTATCTGCAGGGTTATGCGCTTTGATAGAATCTCTAATCTCGCTAGCCCAGCTCATTAGTTTTTCTTTTTGTGATGGACTCAATTTGGCATCACCGTGAATCAGAGTATATGCTTCGTGAGGCATTTCTCCTTCTTCTACTTCTGAATATATTTCTTCTAATTTTTTATACTGCTTTCCGATTCGATAAGATGCAAATTCAGAAAAATTGATTTCTTTTTTACCTTCTTTTACATGATCTGCTAACCACCAAGCAACTGGCTGAAAATTTGAGTACCAAGGATAATGAGTGTTGTTGCTATGGCAATCGTAGCAACTAGTTTTCAATATGGAGGCTACCTCCTGGGGTACTGGATACAATTTACTGATATCGTTTGCTGAAGCGCCTTGGATTGAACTCAAATTTCTCTCTGGTTTAAAAAATTGAATGACAATTAAAGCAGCTAATAGTACCAAGGCGATTGGCTTAATTATTTTTTTCATAATGCAACGATTAAATTTTTTATTTAAGACTCAATCAAAATATTACCTGTCATTTCTGCCGGAATAGGCAAGTTCATCATGGTAAGAATAGAAGGTGCTATATCTCCCAATTTACCATTTTTAACGGTACCCTTCCAGTTTTTGTCAATTACAAAAAGAGGTACAAGGTTAAGAGAATGAGCAGTATTAGGTGAACCATCTTCGTTCAATGCATAATCTGCGTTCCCATGATCAGCGGTTAAAAATACAGCGTAGTCGTTCTCTAAAGCCGCATTAACTACTTTCTCTACACAAGAATCTACTGTTTCTACTGCTTTAACAATAGCACTCCAAATACCTGTATGACCTACCATATCTGCATTCGCAAAATTTAAGCAAATGAAGTCGGCTGTTTTATTATTAATTTCTGGAAGAATAGAATCAGTGAGTTCAATTGCACTCATTTCTGGTTTCAGATCATAGGTGGCTACTTTTGGTGAAGGAGCCATTAATCTTTTTTCTCCTTCAAATGGCGCTTCTCTTCCACCACTGAAAAAGAAAGTAACGTGAGGATACTTCTCTGTTTCAGCAATTCGGATTTGAGTTTTACCATTCTTTTCAAGCATTTCACCTAGCGTATTTTTTAAATCATCTTTTTCAAAAATTACATTCACATTTTTAAAACTATGATCATATTGCGTCATGGTGGTATAGTTAAGCGCTAATGGATGCATACCAAATTCAGGAAAATCTTTTTGTGTAAGCACTTCTGTAATTTCTCTACATCGATCCGTTCTAAAATTGAAACTAATTACCGCATCTCCATTTTCAATATTTGTATTAGTGAGTTGGCTATTGATTATTGGTTTTATAAATTCATCCGTAATGTCTTGTTCATAAGATTTTTTTACTTCTCCTAGAATGTCATTGGTTTTAGTTCCAATACCATTCACCATTGCATCATAAGCAAGCTTTACTCTTTCCCATCGCTTGTCCCTATCCATGGCATAATATCTGCCAGTGATGGTAGCAATGGTTCCAGTAGTTTTATCAAGATGTTGCTGCAAATCTGTTAAATAACCTAGTCCACTTTTTGGGTCTGTATCTCTTCCATCAGTGAAAGCATGAATGAATAAATTATTCATCCCTTCTTCTTTACATAGTGAAGTGATTGCTTTTATATGGTAGGTATGGGAGTGCACTCCTCCTTCACTTACTAGTCCTATTAAATGTAATTTCTTATTGTTTTCTTTTGCAAATCTTATGGCGTTTAATAAGGTGCTGTTTTGTTGAAATTCACCCGTTCGAATCGCAACATTGATACGCTGTAACTCCTGATAAACTATACGTCCCGCTCCAAGGTTGAGGTGACCTACTTCACTATTTCCCATTTGACCTTCTGGCAAGCCCACTTCTTCCCCACAGGTAATTAAAGTCGAATTTGGGAATTTATTATATAAAGAACTTACAAAAGGAACATTTGCATTTTGAATAGCATCCCTGCTTTTAATTTTGCCTAGTCCCCATCCATCCATGATAATAAGGATCGTTTTTTTAATTTTCATACTGTAAAGTTAACTTTTTTATAAGTTTTCAAAAAAGCTAATTATCTTTTCATTCTAATTCCCGCATATCTGTCAAAAACACTGGCACGTTTTTGGCAAATTTGAAACCCTAATTAAACTACCGTATGAAACATTTTTTAGTGTTAATTATACTCACGTACTTTTTTTCACCCTTTATAGCAAAAACTGGCATAGATGAAGTGATTGCTGCAATGCGGTCTGGAAATTCCGCCTTGGTGGCCAAATATTTTGACAATATGGTGGATATTGGTATTCCAGATAAAACCAACAGTTATAGCAAAAGTCAGGCTGAATTGGTAATTAAAGACTTTTTTACAAATAACCCAGTCAAAAATTTTGAAATTATTCATAAAGGCGAAAATGCGGGTTCACAATTTTGCATTGGAACGCTTTATACAAAAAACGGCAGTTTTCGAACTACTATCTTTATGAAGCAAAAAGGCGATGGCCAAGTATTGCAGGAGTTGCGATTTGAAAATCGGTAGTCAAATCAAATAACTACGACCTAAAAAGTTTATTTAAGATACACTTGTCATCCAATAGATATTTATTTTTTTAGCCTGTAAGACTTTTCGTTTACAGGTTTTTTATTTATATAAATTTGCATATGGACTTTTATAATCAACAGTTAGCGTTTTTGATTAAAAATGCATTGGCAGAGGATATCGGCGACGGCGATCACTCTACTTTGTCTAGTATATCTGCAGGTACAAGAGGTATGGCGGTTTTAAAAATAAAAGAGCAGGGTATAATTGCAGGTATATCTGTTGCCGAAAAAATATTTCGAATCATGCAGCCAGACTGCAGCTTCAACTACTTTAAAAAGGATGGTGAACAAATGGAATATGGTGAAATTGCATTTGAGGTGGAAGCAGATATCCAAACTATTTTACAGTGTGAACGCTTGGTTTTGAATTGCATGCAACGCATGAGTGGAATTGCCACCCTTACCAGAAAATATGTTGACCGACTTAAAGGTTCTCAATGCAAATTATTAGATACCCGTAAAACAACTCCGAATTTTAGATTATTAGAAAAAGAGGCGGTGAGGATTGGAGGTGGTGTAAATCATCGCTTTGGCTTATTTGATATGATAATGCTTAAAGACAATCATATTGATTATTGCGGAGGAATTGAAAAGGCAATTGAGAAGGCATACAATTACGTTCAAAAAAATAAACCCGGAATTTTAATTGAAGTGGAAACCAGAAGTCTGGAAGATGTAAAAAAGGTGATGGTTATTGGCAAGGTGAATCGTATTATGTTAGATAATTTTTCACCTCAATTATTGAAGGAGGCTATTGAAATTATTCAAGGAAAGTATGAAACGGAGGCGAGTGGGGGCATTGATCTAAATAATATTGATGCATATGCTGCTACAGGAGTTGATTTTATTTCATGTGGTGCAATCATTCATCATGCAGGAAGTTTGGATCTTAGTTTAAAGGCAGTTTTAAGTAATCAATAAATAGGCCCCCCGCTAAAATAAATTATTAGTTTTTTAATACAATTTTATGGCAAAAATTAAGTTGAATTCTTTGGGTGGATTAGTTTATTCGACTGACCCTAATTTCAAACCGGAACAGGAGCAGAATGAAGAGAGAGAGACATTGCCAGCTGCTCAACAAAAAATCAAAGTTCGCTTAGATACCAAGCAACGAGCAGGTAAAGCAGTTACCTTGATAGAAGGATTCATTGGGACAAAGAAAGATCAGGAAGAGCTCGGTAAAAGAATCAAAACCTTTTGTGGTACAGGAGGGTCTGTAAAAGACGGCGAAATCATCGTACAAGGGGATAACAGAGATAAAATAACCGCTTGGCTTTTAAAAAACGGCTTTGCTTCTGTCAAAAAATTGTAGATCAATTTATTCTTTCAATAGCTTAGTTAGATGGGCATTAAATACATATGTATTATTTATTACATATAATTATTTAATATTAAATTTAGCATTTTAATGATAATTACTTCTTGTATTTGCAACAAAAGTTTGTTTTATGCGTTAATTTAGTAGTTACATATTTTAAAGGATGATCTCAAAAATTTCAGAAGGTGTAAAGGTTACTGTTGAAACTTTCTACCAGCCAGAGTATAGTAATATTGCCAATAGCGAATTTATGTTTGCTTATCGCATTACTATTGAAAACAACAACGATTATCCTGTCAAATTATTAAGGCGTCATTGGTTTATTTACGATGCCATTGGCAGTCGTCGTGAAGTGGAAGGTGAAGGAGTAATTGGTGTACAGCCACAAATTAATTCAGGTGAAAAATACCAATATATAAGTGGCTGTAATCTTAGCACTGAAATGGGTAAGATGTATGGCAGCTACACAATGGAAAATTTGAATTCTGCAAAAACTTTTGAGGTAGCAATACCTGTTTTTGAATTGACTGTTCCATTTAAAATGAATTAATTATTGAGGAATGGATTGAATGCCCTAATTTTAAGAGGGGAATTTAATTCTTGCATAATTCAAAACATTAACAGAACGATTTTTTTAATACCAATATATCAAATGGCAAAAATCACCTTCGATAACCGTAATAACCAGTTCTACCAAAGCCTAAAACTTTCTGTAGACGAGTATTTTGAAACCAATGATATCAAAAGAACAGGAGACTGGCGTTTATATATCAAAACAATTACTTTGGTTGGAGCCGCTATCGCTATGTATTGTGGCCTACTATTTTTCCCAGTTGCCCCTTTGCTAGCCTTACTTATTTGTGCATTGATGGGATTCACATTTGCTAGTATTGGTTTTAGTGTGATGCATGATGCTAACCATGGGAGCTATAGTACTAAGTCATGGTTGAACGATTTAATAGGTTTATCTGCAAATGCATTAGGGGCTAGTTCTTTTTTCTGGAAGCAGAAGCATAATATCATTCACCATACTTACACCAATGTAGATGGAATAGATGACGATATTGCAAAAAGTCCTATTATTCGTCAGTGTGAAACTCAAAAATGGGTGCCTGCTCATAAAGTTCAACATCTTTATTTGATTCCCGTTTATGCACTGTCTTCGATATTTTGGTTATTTTTTATGGACTTCACTAAATATTTTACTAGAAAAATCTATACTACTGAGGCTTGGAAAATGACGGCAAAAAATCATATTATATTTTGGGCAACCAAGGTTTCCTATTTTATTTTTTATATGATAATACCTATGATTGTATGGGGTTTTGGTCCATGGTTGTTGGGTTTCTTTTTGCTCCATGTGGTAATGGGACTTACGCTTTCATTGGTATTTCAATTAGCACACGTTGTAGAGAATACTGAATTTGAAAATGTTGCGTTGGACGAAACTAAGCATATTGAGACTGCTTGGGCAGAGCATCAAATTAAAACGAGTTCTAATTTTTCGATGAACAATCGAGTGATTTCATGGTTTGTAGGGGGGTTAAACTTTCAAATAGAACATCATCTTTTTCCAAAAGTGAGTCATATTCATTATCCTGCAATCAGTAAAATAGTGATTGAAAAATGTGCTGAATTTCATTTGCCTTATAATCAATATTCAACTATAACAGGTGCAATTGCATCTCATTTTAGGGTGATGAAAATGTTAGGAAAGCAACCATTGGTCGTTGAAAGCCAACAAGCACAGGCTGCTTAGGAGTTTTAGGGTTTGTATTTAGCATGCTGTAATATTACTTCAGGATCGGTATTAATCAACAGTTGTAGTGTTAAGGATTTATTCTTTTTAGCAAACTTCTTTACAATTTGCCATCCACTAAATGAGCCGATATTTCCAGGAGCTCCCTCACCCAATTCTTGGGTCTTTGGGCTTTCTCCAATATAGTTCTTGATAATATTCTTGTCGGTGATTTGTAGATATTCGTTTTTTACAAAAAGATCCCAAATGACAGCTTCGTGTTCATAAGCGTCTTCTAATTGTTTTTCGGTGTATCCAATTAATTTATACTCTTCTGTTTTTGGTAAAAATTTACTTAGTAAATACAACCGTTTTCCCTTTTCAATCATTTGGATGACCAAAGATTTGTCATTTACTTTTTCAGGATAGAGATCGTTTACTATATTATTCATACTGTTCACAACAATGTAGCTTGGTTCAAAACGATTGGATAAGTAAGCTGGATAAGTATCTTGTACCAATCTAGTTTTGTATAAAGAAAAATCTTTTCCTAGGTGGAATTGCAATCCTACAATAAGTGCTTCATCAGTTAAAATATCTCCGTAGCCATCTGCCGGACCGATATAGGTAATTAATTTACTTGGTAGTGGATAGGAAGGGAAATAATATTTCACAAACTGTAATCCATTGACAATTTCTTTTTCAAAAGCACTGAAGTTGTGGAAAGTTATTTCAGAGCTGTCAAATATAGGTCGGTAAGCATTTATAAATGAATTTACATAGGAGGCCGCTGAATCTCTCGGCCAGTTGGGTGATACATTTAAAATGGTTGACAAATAGGTATCAGTAAATCCAGGTTCCTTTTTTTGTAATTGAAATAGGTAATCTAATAAATTGTTTGAGGTAGTATCAAATAAATCCTGCTCAAACCTAGTAGTTTTAAGGCTAACAGGTATATTAGAAACGTCTGGTATTTCTTCTTGCTCATTGCAGGAAAATAAGATTATTGATAATATAAAGGCATAGACGAGTAATTTCATACTAATTAATGTGGTTCAATGTTTTAACTTTACAAATAAATACAATCATTTCTAAATATAAAGTTAAGGCCCTTTAATGGCAGTGTTATGAAAATATTTTTGGCGCAACAAAACTATCACATTGGAAATTTTGAAAGTAATTCTCAAAAGATCATTGATGCAATTGAAGCTGCAAAAAAGCAGGGTGGGGATATTATTGTATTTAGTGAACTGAGTGTATGTGGTTATCCCCCGCGAGATTTTTTAGAATTCGACGATTTTATAGATAATTGTAATGCTTCTATTGAGCTCATTAAATCTCATGCAGACTCTATTGCAGTTATTGTTGGCGCACCAGACCGAAATAAGGTAAAAGAAGGAAAAGATCTATTTAATGCCGCCTATTTTTTATATAATCAACAAGTGATTAGCATAGCCCATAAAACGCTCTTACCTACTTATGATGTATTTGATGAATACAGATATTTTGAACCAGCTTTTGAATGGAAAGTGATTGAGTTTAAAGGTAAAAAAATTGCTCTTACCATCTGTGAAGATATTTGGAACCTAGGAGATAATCCATTGTATAGAATCTGTCCGATGGATAAATTGATGGAACAGCAGCCCAATTTGATGATTAATATTTCTGCTTCTCCTTTTGATTATACCCATGATGCTGAGCGAAAAGAAACCATTAAAGCAAATGTACTCAAGTATCATTTGCCTATTTTTTATTGCAATGGAGTAGGAAGTCAAACAGAAGTAGTTTTTGATGGCGCATCGATGGTGTTTGATAAAAATGCCAACTTATGTGGTCAACTTCCAATGTTTGAAGAGGCTTTGCAAAGCTTTACATTAAAGGATGACGGATTAATTGATGCAGCTATTATTGAACATTCTAGCAATTTGATAGATAAAAATATTATCCCTACTTACTTAGACGAAAAAAGAAATATTGCTCAGGTACATGCTGCTATTATTTTAGGAATCAGAGATTATTTTAGTAAGATGGGGTTTTCAAAAGCCATCATCGGAAGCAGTGGTGGAATTGATAGCGCAGTAACTATCGCCCTGGCATGTACTGCATTGGGACCAGAGAATGTAAGAGCAATCCTTATGCCTTCACAATATTCTTCTGATCATTCGGTGGCCGATGCCGTGACATTAAGTAATAGCCTAGGTAATCCCTACGATATTATTCCAATTAAAAATATTTATGATTCTTTTTTATCTGAACTCAAACCCATTTTTAATGAATTACCATTTGGTTTGGCAGAAGAAAATATTCAAAGCAGAGGTAGGGGAAATTTACTGATGGCAATCGCTAATAAATTCGGATATATTTTACTAAATACGTCTAATAAAAGTGAATTAGCAACGGGTTATGGAACCTTGTATGGAGACATGGCTGGGGGTATCGGCGTGTTGGGTGATTGTTATAAGTTGCAAGTGTATGCACTAGCAAACTATATTAATAGAAATGAAATAGTTATCCCAGCTAATATAATTTTAAAAGCTCCTTCTGCAGAATTACGGCCTGGGCAAAAAGATTCTGATTCATTGCCGGACTATGAAGTACTTGATAAATTATTATATCAATACATTGAAAGACGCCTAGGTCCAAAGGAGATTAAGGCACAGGGATTCGATCCAGCTTTGGTTGATAGGGTATTAAAAATGGTGAATATGAATGAATACAAGCGAAACCAATTTTGTCCTATCATTCGAATTTCACCGAAGGCTTTTGGAATAGGAAGAAGAATGCCAATTGTAGGAAAGTATTTGATTTAATCGAGGCATTGTGCATATTAAAAAAGTAATAAAAAAGGAAGGTTAGTTTCTTTTTTATTTTGTCAGATGCCCTATCTGCTCAAGTGTTGCCGCAAGTCTTTCTGGTTGATTCGTGCCAATTAATAATTTTTTTTGATTGGTAAATTCAAGCTGTAATCCTTTATCACCCGATATGTTCCATGCTTTCCCTTTTCCAAATAAACCAATCCTCATACCCCATCCTCCATATTCTAATAGCGGAGAATATTGTCTTACATAAGAATTTGAAATCATATCCCAAGAAAATTTATTGAAAGTCCAATGAAATGGAAAAAATTTTACATAGATTCCATCTTTTTTAATGAGGGTTTCTAGTCGAATATTCAATATTAAAAGAGTAATTAAAATAAGTGGGATAGTGGTTAATAGGAGACCTAGATTACTCATTGGCTTATCTCCAAACGGCTGTCCAGTTATTAGTTGCTTAAAAATACCTGCCAATAGTATTCCATTTACAATAAGCAGGATTGCCCAAAGCCACCACTGCTTAAACTTTTGTTTTTCTGAAAATAGTATTTCATTTTCCATTCCTTGAAAGTTAATAAATGAATGATTAGAGGCTACTATTTCTTCCAACCTTAATTGTATTTTTAGAAATGGAAATATAGTTTATTTCATCAGATCATCTAATAATATTTGAAATGCTTGAGAACTAACAGAAAATTCTCCCCTATATGGATTGTCCATCGATCCTATTAGAAAAATGAGTGATCCAAGAAGTGATCCACTTAGTACACTCATTATAATGTCTAATTTTTTATTATTAATAACTAAGCACCAAGTTAGAGCGATAATAACAAAAGCCCCAAAAAATAAAATTATCCAAATGGCAGAGGGCAATGATGAATTAACAGAATTTAGTCTCAATCTTCTATCTGTTATCAGGATATTAAATTGTTTAAGGGCTTCTGCAAAAAGTATTTTATCTTTTTCACTTTTTGGTTCATAGGAGGATAATTCTTTTTGAAAGGAGTCTATCATCTCATTACATCTATTAGTAGATATTCCTTTTTTTTGAAGCCCCCAAGCTGTATCAACAGTATAGGAAGTATAATTTTTAAGGATGGTAAGCATTTTTTTATTACTAGTGTCCTCTAATAATTCTACATCTCTGTATAAGCTTGCCAGTGAACTACTTTCATTGTTTACAGTTGACTCTACAGAATTGAAGTTTTCAAATGTGCCTACTGCAATTAAGCCAAGTGTAATACCGTAAAAAACACCGCTAGTGGCTATAAAAGTTGAAACAATTGAATTGTGTTCAACAGATAAGGAAAACATTTTTTCAAATTTACTACTAATGAAAAAAGTCCCTAGAAGTGAAAAAGATATAAAAAGCAAATTGCAAAGAATGAAAAATTGCCACTCAGGAAGGTCGTATACCCAATAAAAATTCATAAAATAAATTTAAAACTTATAATGATTGTTAAAGAACGAATTTACACATAAAATCAAACCAATATGAAAATACTATTATATGATTTAATTTTTTAAAGTTAATAGGGTTTGATAGTCTTTATATCAATTGTGATATTAGTTAATTTTCTAGAAAAAATCATAAAATTGAATTATAAATAATTTGAAAATAAAAATCATTTTAAATAGCCATTTCAAAATTTAGGTTAAAATTAATCGTAAGAATCTTAGGATTAAGCAGACTTTAACGAATATCTTAGTATTGATAATAATTTTGTTTTGGTATAGTTCGTATTTTCGCATTCCAAGAAAATTATTGGTAGGATATATTTTGATTGTTCGACTTTAATTGGATGGACTTATCAATTTGATCAATTAATTTCAACTGATTTTGAAATTTTCTAATCGGCTCTTTTAGAAAGGGCAAAATTAAATATTTATTATGCTTCAAACTGCCGAAGACATTCGCCTGCTAAATGACGAGATAATCCAATCAGCAGGGTTTGTTAACAAAATTAATGATGAATTAAGTAAAGTAATCGTAGGTCAACAAGGTATGATTGAAAGATTGCTTATTGGCTTATTGAGTAATGGTCATGTATTATTGGAAGGGGTACCTGGATTAGCAAAAACTCTGTCTATCAAGTCGCTTGCACAAGCAATTCATGCTAATTTTAGCCGTATACAGTTTACCCCTGATTTATTACCAGCAGATGTTGTAGGCACAATGATTTACAATCAGGCAAAAAATGAATTCATGGTTCGTAAAGGTCCGATTTTTTCCAATTTTATTTTAGCAGATGAAATTAATAGAGCTCCAGCAAAAGTACAGAGTGCTTTATTAGAGGCTATGCAGGAAAGGCAGGTAACCATTGGTGATACTACCTTCAAATTGGAAGAACCATTTCTCGTATTAGCAACACAAAATCCAATAGAGCAAGAAGGTACTTATCCCTTGCCCGAAGCACAGGTTGATAGGTTTATGTTAAAAGTGATAATCGATTATCCTTCCAAAACAGAGGAGCAGTTGATCATTCGTCAAAATACAGAGGGACTTTCTTTTACTCCAATTTCTCCGGTGGCTTCTACTCAGGAGATTTTAATTGCAAAAGAGTTAGTGAGAAGAGTATACTTAGATGAAAAAGTGGAGAATTATATTTTAGATATCGTATTTGCTACTCGTTATCCTGAGAAATACAACCTACCTAAGTTAAAGCCACTGATTAGTTTTGGAGGTTCACCAAGGGCAAGTATTAATTTAGCTTTAGCAGCCAAGGCGCATGCTTATTTAAATAAAAGGGGCTTTGTAATTCCTGAAGATGTAAGGAGTATTTGTAAAGATGTATTGCGCCATCGAATTGGACTTACTTATGAAGCCGAAGCGGAAAATGTAAATGTATCTATGATAATAGACGAAATACTGAGGGTAGTATTAGTGCCTTAGAATTGGAGTAATTAATTCATATCTTATTCATTTTTCTTAGATGAATTAGTTTATTGAATACTGACCTATTTATTTTAACAACGTTTTTTTAAAATAATATTTTGTTCAAAAGGAAAATAAATACTGTGCAATCAAAACCTATTGATTCAGTTCTGTCAGACGAATTGGATAGTACTGTAATTATGAGTAAGGTTCGTGAGCTAGAGATTAAAAGTAAAAAAATCACTACTCATTTATTTACTGGTGAATATCATTCTGCTTTTAAGGGAAAGGGAATGAGCTTTCGGGAGGTAAGAGAGTACTATGCAGGGGATGATGTGAGATTTATTGATTGGAATGTAAGTGCCAGATTTAGTCACCCTTTCACAAAGGTGTTTGAAGAAGAAAGAGAACTTTGTATTTATTTATTAGTAGATACTAGTGCCAGTAATTTATTTGGAACTGTTCAATCAAGAAAGCGTGATATACTAACAGAGATTGGCGCTTTGTTGACCTTTAGCGCGATTAATAACAATGACAAAGTAGGGGTAATTTTTTTTAGTGATAAGGTCGAAAAATTTATTCCACCTAAAAAGGGTAGGCAACACGCATTGTATATTGTTAGGCAGTTATTATCTACTAAGCCAGTTGGAAAAAGCACTAAAATGGAAGAGGCTATTAAGTTTTTCAATATAGCTACTCGCCAAAAAAGCATTGCTTTTTTAATGAGTGATTTTGTAGATGCAGTGTACGAAAATGACTTGAAAGTGATTGGTGGAAGACATGATGTAATTGGTTTGCGGGTGTATGACAAAATGGATATGCAGTTACCTGAGGCTGGCTTGCTAATGGTAAAGGATCTTGAAACTGGCAGCCAAAAATTAATCGATAGTAATGACGCGTTGGTTCAGTTTACCTATAAAAAAAGGTTTATAGAGCAAAGTGATTTGTGTAAAAATTATTTTAGAAAGGCAGGTGCTGATCTTTTGCATATTAGAACAGATGAGGATTATGTAAAAATATTGCAACAGTTTTTTATCAAAAGAAGCTGATTTTAATTGATAACAGGGTAATTAAGATATAGAATGATTAATTGGAAAAATTGCAGTTTTTTTTTGACGATAGTATTTCTCTGTCTTTCAATTAATTTGAGTACTGCACAGCCAGCCATTCAATCCTCAGTTAATAAAAAAGAAATTCTAATTGGCGAACAATTTATCCTTACGATTAAGGCAGATTTCTCCAAAAATATTTATAATTTTCAGTGGCCAATTTTGTCGGACTCGATTGCTCATTTTGAAGTGATCAATAGTCGCATCGATTCATTGTATACCAATCAAAACCTTTCTAGTATCGTTCATGCTATTACATTTACTAGCTTTGATTCTGGCAAGTGGGCATTACCCTCTTTTTTAGTCAAAGTACAGCCTACTCAACATGATACTACCTTTAATTTTTACACAGATTCTATTCCTATAATTGTTTCTTTTTCAACAAGTGATACTACTAAGCAAATAAGAGATATCAAGCCGATTAAGGAAGCAGAAACAATTGGTTCAATTTGGTATTGGATTGGCGCATTGATTGTTTTGATTTTGTTGATTGCATTATTTGTTTGGTGGAAGAAAAGAAAAATCAAAATTCCTCATTCATCTAGTCAATCTTCATTAACTGCCTATGAGGAAGCGATGTATGAATTAAAAAATTTAGAAGGATATAACTTATCAATTCGGGAAGATGTTAAAATATATCATTCCAAAATAGGTGTAATTTTCAAGAAGTATTTATCGCGGATTTATCAACCAACTTATTTAAATAAAACTACCGATGAAATATTGCTTTTATTAAAATTTGAAAATTACAATCATGAATTACTGGCAAAAGTTTCTGCTAGCCTTCGTTGTGGAGATGCAGTAAAATTTGCAAAGTATATACCAACGATTTCTGAGTCTGAAGATTGTAAAAAATCAATCGAAGATCTAATAGAAGTAATTCAAAAAATGCAGTTATAATTTTCTTATAAATTTACAACCTCATCAATATAAAAACATACTTCAACTAATTGTTAACTGACTATTTAAATACTGTTCATTTTGCGTATCCTTGGGTACTATGGCTTGCCTTAGTTATTCCTATTATGGTTATTTGGTTGAAAAAATTTTCAAAAAATCGGCAGGCTGGTTTACAGGTTTCTTCTCTAAAAAATTTCCATTCTTTCAGTTCTTGGAAAAGTATATTTCGACCAGTTATTTTAGTTTGCAGGTTGTTAGGGATTCTCTTGATAGTTATTGCCATGGCTCGTCCTCAAACTAAAAATGAGGAACAACGAGCTGAAGGTGAGGGAGTAGATATTGTATTGTGTATTGACGTTAGTGGAAGTATGACTGCACAAGATTTTACTCCAAATAGAATGGAAGCAGCAAAAGCAGTTGCTGCTAGTTTTATAGAAAAAAGATTAACGGATAGAATAGGGGTGGTAATTTTTTCTGGTGAAAGTTTTACTCAATGTCCACTTACTACAGATAAGATGGTACTTAAATCTGCTATTGAAACAATAAGGAATGGTTTATTAGAAGATGGAACAGCTATTGGTGACGGCCTTTCTACGGGAATTGATCGTTTGCGTAATAGTAAATCTAAGAGCAAAGTAGTCATTTTATTGACTGACGGCGAAAATAATGGCGGTTTAATCGGCCCTGATAATGCTAAAGAAATTGCAAAAGCATTTGGTATAAAAGTTTATACTATTGGCGTAGGAACCGAAGGGTATGCTCCTTATCCGATTAAGACTGATCTTGGGGTAATCATACAGCAGCAGAAAGTTACAATTGATGAAAAATTACTGAAGTCAATTGCAGCAGAAACAGGGGGCAAATATTTTAGAGCTAAGGATAATGTGGGTTTACAAAATATTTACACCGAGATTGATCGACTCGAAAAATCAAAAGTAGAAATATTTACTATCATAAGGTATACTGAAAAATTCACTCCGTTTCTGATGGCTGCGCTTATTTTTTTATTATTAGAACTGATACTAAAGTTTACAATTTTTAGGAAATTCCCATAGGCCCAAAGAGTAATTATATTTATTAAAATCCTTTCATTTCGTTTTAATTAGTGAAATTTGTAGTCTATGATGGCAACAGTGTATAAAAGTACCGGAAGCTGGTATATTGTTCAGGATGAGAATGGGAAGGTTTTTAATGCCCGTATTAAAGGTAAATTTAAGATCGATAATATTACCTCTACCAACCCAGTTGCAGTAGGAGATATTGTATTAGCAGATATGGAAAATGAGTTGGAAAATACAGTAACCATTACAGATATAGCAGCCCGTAAAAATTACATTACTCGCTCTTCTCCTCATAATCGACATCAGCATCATATCATTGCTTCTAATCTTGATCAATCGCTTTTATTTGCTACTTTAAAGGAACCCAAAACATCCCTTGGGTTCATTGATCGTTTTTTAATTACTTCTGAAGCATACCATGTTCCATCTATTCTTGTTTTTAATAAATCGGATCTTTACAAAGAAAAGGAGCTGTCAAGATACAATGAAATCAAAGAAATTTATGAGGCCATCGGTTACAAAGTATTGCTCATTAGTATTGAAAAAAATATTGGAGTTGAGGAGGTAAAAACTTTATTAAAAGATAAAACTACTTTATTGAGTGGTCATTCAGGGGTGGGTAAATCATCTTTTATTAATATTATTTTCCCTGAATTACGACTTAAGACTCAAGATGTAAGCGGTTGGAGCGGCAAAGGGTTGCACACTACCACTTTTGCAGAAATGTTTAATCTTTCATTCGGCGGAAGGTTAATCGATACTCCAGGAATAAGGGAGCTAGGGTTAGTAGATATTCCTAAGCATGAGTTGTCTCATTATTTTCCAGAAATGAGAACTTTAATCAATCAATGTCATTTTAATAATTGTATGCACATTAATGAACCTGACTGCGCGGTAAAAGATGCAGTTAATTTAGGTACAGTACACCCTGATCGATATTATAGCTATTTAAATATTCTAGATAGTATTGAAAAAAAATCTTTTTAATTCGATAGGTAAGGTAGGTTCAATATTCATAACTCTTTTTACCGCCCTTGTATTTGGCCTTTTTACTTGCTTTCATAGCCTTTGCATCTCCAGAAGCTAATTTTTCTGCTCCTACATTTCTTCCATCGGTAGGACAGCCATAGACCACCTTTTTTCTAAAAATAAAACATCCGCTGAAAAGACAGATGCAGCAAATAGCTATGATTATTTTTTTCATCTTTTTGGTTTTTGTAATTAGTTACCTTACTTCCTCCTTAAACCATCCGCTATACATTAAGTAATTATTTGCTATTCTGTTAATTTCGCCACCTATTAATTCTTGACTGATATCTTTAATTTTTTTTGCTGGAACACCTGCATAAATACTACCAGGTTCAACTATCGTGTTTTCAAGCACCACCGCCCCAGCTGCAATAATACAATTTGAACCAATTTGTGCATTGTCCATTACAATTGCACCCATTCCTATTAACACGTTGTCTGCTATAAGGCATCCATGTACAATTGCATTGTGTCCGATGCTAACATTATTTCCAATAATAGCCTGGGTTTTTTGGTAGGTACAATGGATAACTGCACCATCTTGCACATTTACTTTATTTCCCATTCGGATACTATTTACATCGCCTCTTATTACGGCATTGAACCAAACACTACAGTCATCCCCCATAATCACATCTCCCACGATAGTAGCATTCGGAGCAATAAAACAATTGGCGCCCATCTTGGGAAAAACCCCTTTTACAGGAAGAATGACTGGCATGCTATTATTTATTTTGGTTAGAATGACGCTAAATTAAATTAATATTCAAAAAGACATCACTATTTATGATTATTTCTTTGCGACATTTGTATTATATGAATAAAGGTGAATCATTAAATAATCCCCTGGATAAGCAAAGGTCAACTGCTATTTCTAATCGGGAGTTATTTCTTTCGCATGTAGGTCAAACATCCGAAGCACCTCTTGCATTAGAAATAGTGAAGGCAAAAGGATCTACTCTTTGGGATGTAGATGGGAAAACTTATATCGATTTAATTGCTGGTATTAGTGTTTGTAATATTGGCCACTGTCATCCACGGGTAGTAGAGGCTATTAAAAAACAGGTGGATGAATACATGCATATTATGGTACTAGGAGAATTGGTGGAAAGTCCGCAAGTAGCTTATGCAAAAAAATTAACAGACCATTTGCCTATATCTCTTAATTCAGTATTTTATACGGCAAGTGGGACTGAGGCCACAGAGGGGGCAATGAAGTTAGCTAAGCGATTTACTGGTCGAACACAAATTATCTCATTTAAAAACAGCTATCATGGAAGCACACAGGGTGCTTTGAGTATCATGGGTGATGAATATTGGCGAAATGCTTTCAGGCCATTATTGCCTGATGTAATGCAACTAGACTATAATTCATTTGATTGCTTACAAAATATTACTGAGCGCACAGCCTGTGTAGTAGCCGAAACGATTCAGGCAGAAGCTGGAGTATTGGTTCCACAAAATGGATGGCTTTCGGCATTGCGCAAACGATGTAATGAAACTGGCACCTTACTTGTACTCGATGAAATACAATGTGGTTTTGGACGCAATGGTTCATTGTGGGCATTTGAGCAATTTGATGTGGTGCCTGATATTTTATTATTGGGCAAAGCCTTGGGCGGCGGTATGCCTCTTGGCGCATTTATTGCAGATAAAAGGCTGATGGATTCCTTTACCAATCATCCAGTTTTAGGCCATATCAATACTTTTGGCGGGCATCCGGTTAGTTGTGCTGCTGGCCTTGCAGCATTGAATGTTTTGCTAGATGAAAAATTAATAGATGGCGTTAAAAATAAAGAAGCTCTTTTTTTATCCCTTTTGGTTCATCCTTCTATACAATCAGTACATAGTTGTGGATTGATGATTGCGGTTGATTTTGGAAGCTTTGAGGTAAATAAAAAAATCATTGATGCATTGATTCAACGGGGTGTTTTTACTGACTGGTTTTTATTTGCATCAGGTTCTTTGCGCATTGCTCCTCCGCTGGTAATCAGTGATGCTGAAATAAGAATTGCTTGTGGCCATGTTATAAATGTATTAAACGGAAACTAATTTATTTAACTAAATTAATTTGTATAGTATTTATGAAATTGGGTAACTCTTTTTATTTTGCTAGGCAAGGTCTTAAATATTGTTTTTTGACACAGCAGAATTTCAGGATTCATTTAATAGTATTATTGATTGTAATAATATTGGGATTTATTTTGCAAATAAATCAAATTGAGTGGTTAATTGTTACAGGATGCGCTATGCTAGTACTTTCGATGGAGTTGATGAATACCGCGATAGAAAAAATTTGCGATCTTATTACAAAGGATATTCATCCAGTCATTAAAGTAATTAAGGACATTGCTGCGGCTGCAGTTTTGATTGCTGCTATTGGAAGTTTTTTTTCTGGAGTTATTATCTTTTTACCCAAAATTTTGGATTTGTTTCAGTAAATATTTTGAAATTCAAAAACACGAATTCTTAATTATTAACTTGATCTCACAAACTATTTGTTAAACCAATAATATTTACCACATTTGTGAGGTATTACAATCGATATTTCATGTCCTCAGTAATTGAGGTTAAAACCAATTAGTAACGTGACAGGAGTATTTAAATCTAACAATCCATATAATACCTTTTTGTTGTTGGTATACGGTCTACTACTTAAGTTGATCATGTTTATCCATCCACAGATTCCATTGCCACAGCAAACCGATGGCTTTGTTTTTAAATTACTATTGTCTCAATTTTCCGGGGTGGGCAAAAGTATACCGTTCATTTATCCATTGATCTCTTTCATTTTATTGTATACGCAAGCCATTACTTTAAATGCCTTGGTGAATCAGCATCGGTTGATGCAAAAGCCAAATTATCTAACGGGGATGGCCTATTTGTTAATTACTTCATTGTTTGCCGAGTGGAATATTCTTTCTGCTCCCTTGATTATAAATTCATTGATTATATGGGTTTGGTCAAGGATGAGCAAGTTGTATAATGAGCCCAGTCCAAAGACATCTCTATTTAATATTGGAATGGCTATTGGAATTTCTTCTTTTTTTTATTTTCCAGCCATTTCATTTTCAGTATTGGTAGTAGTTGGCTTATTGATTACTAGACCTTTTAAGCTAGCGGAATGGGTCGTTGCGCTTTTAGGATTAGTAAGCCCCTTCTATTTTTTATTAGCCTATGTTTATATAATGGATAAGTGGCAAGGGTATCATTTTCCAGGGGTAGCAGTAACTTTACCTCATTTTATTGAATCTAGATGGGCCTTGGCTGCTGTACTTATTGTATTGTTTACCAGTATTACAGGATTTATATATGTTCAAAAGAACTTTCGCCGTCAATTGGTTCAGGCTCGTAAAAGTTGGAATCTTATTTTCTTATACCTTTTAATAGCCCTTTTTATTCCTTTTATTAATGCCAGCCATTCATTTGTTTACTGGATTCTTAGTGCAGTTCCTATTGCAGTAATTGCTGGTGCCGGCTTTTTATATCCCCAAAAAAAGGCATTTCCCCTTATTTTACACTGGCTGATGGTAGCATTTGCTATAGCATTCAGCTACTTCGTTCAATAATTAAAATGGTATTTGTACTTTTGCTTTACTAATTAATAAATAATCTCAAAAAAGACATATGAAATTTGGCGTAGTAGTTTTTCCAGGAAGCAATTGTGATAGGGACGTAATAGAATCCCTTCGAGTAGATTTGAAGCAAGAGGTAATTGAACTTTGGCATAAAGACAAGGATCTAAGTATGTTTTCAACCGAAGATTGCATCGTTTTGCCTGGGGGATTTAGCTATGGAGATTACCTACGTTGTGGCGCCATTGCAAAATTTAGTCCGATGATGCAGAGTGTAATCGAGTTTGCAAATAAAGGAGGTAAGGTATTGGGTATTTGTAATGGATTTCAGATTTTATGTGAAAGCGGACTACTACCTGGCGTGTTACTGCGCAATAGTCATCAACAATTTGTTTGTAAAAATGTTTTTATAAAAGAAGCCGCTACTGGAGGAGGACAGGGATTAAAGATACCAGTAGCACATGGAGAAGGTCGATATTTCGCCTATGCCACCACCCTTGATCAGCTGGAATTACACCATCAGATTATTTATCGTTATTGTGATGAAAAGGGTTCTATTACTGCAGAAAGTAATCCTAATGGAGCTATCAACAACATAGCTGGAATATGCAATGCTAATAGAAATGTATTTGGCATGATGCCGCATCCTGAAAGAGCTAGTAGTGCGTCTTTAGGAAATGAAGATGGTATAAAAGTTTTTACACATCTATTTCAGCTAAACTAATGTTAAATGAAAGGAATGTCTTTTCGTTAACATTCCCTTAGACTACCGTTGTGTAACTTCATCCTAAATAATTAATGAAAATGAATAGAATAGTTTTTTTAATAGCAATTATTTTTTGTTTTAACGCAGTAAATGCCCAACAAAAAATAGCTTGGACTTATTCAATTAAAAAGTTAGCAGACAACCAATACGAAGTTCATATGACCGCCAATCCGCCTATTGGATGGCATATTTACTCGCAGTTTACACCAGACGGAGGTCCGATCCCCACGTCTTTTAGTTTTAATAAAAATGCTTTGATTGCTTTAGTTGGAAAGGTGGTCGAAAAAGGAAAATTGATAAAATATTTTGATAAAAATTTCAAAGTGGATGTGAAGTACTTTGAGGGGAAGGCGGATTTTGTTCAAATAATAAAGGTAAAAGGAAAATTAAAAACTAATTTAAGTGGAGAAGTAGAATCAATGATTTGTAATGACAGAACCTGCATGCCGCCTGTAACTGAAAAATTCAATGTGTTACTCAACTAATCTGACGCTTTTAATCATGAGAAAATATAAACTCCTTTTAAGTATTGCCTCATTTTTTTTATTGCTTTCTATAACTGCACAGAGTCAAACACCTGTGCAGTTTTATTTTGAAAAGCTACAAAATAATCAAGGGGAATTCGAACTAAAAATAAAAGCAGTTCCAAGTGTGGGGGTTCATCTTTTTTCAATTCAGAAAATTTCGGGAGACCTGTCAGTTAATTCAAGTATTCAATTTGACTCCGCTAGCTTAAAATATACGATTGACAGTATTGTAGAAAAAGGGAAGGCCATTACTGTCTCTAATCCATCACTAGACAATGTAGTAATTAGCTATTACACTGATTCTGTATTTTGGTTACAAAAAATTAAATTATCTGTTGGAGATAGTATCCGAATAAAAGGACGGATTAATTATTATTATCAGAAAGGAGATCGAATAGAATCGGGCGAAGCGCCAATATCGATGCAGTTTCAATATCAAAAAAAGGGAACAGATGAGTTAGTAGACAATAGCTCTGGAAGTTTGCAAGCAAAATCTATCTGGGCTTTATTGATTGCTGGAATCATTGCAGGATTGATAGGCTTTTTAACTCCTTGTGTATATGCATTGGTTCCTATTACCATTAGTTTTTTCACTAAGAAAAGTAAAACTAAGTTGCAGGGCAAAAAAAATGCACTGTTTTATTCAATCTCAATCATTTTAATTTACACATTGGTTGGAGCATTGGTTGCAACTGTACTTCCTAAAAATGCCTTAAATAATTTATCGACTAACTGGATTTTCAATATGTTTCTTTTTGGTCTTTTTATTCTTTTTGGAGCATCTTTTCTCGGAGCATTTGAAATTAATTTACCTTCCTCTTGGTCAAATAAAATTGATAGTAAGGCGGGCGTAGGAAGTTATTCAGGGATATTCTTCATGGCATTAACGCTTGTGATTGTATCATTTAGCTGTACTGGAAATTTTGTAGCATCCCTTTTAGGTTTGTCTACCGCTTCAGGAAAATTAGCGCCCATTGTTGGAATGTTTGGCTTTGGTTTTGGACTAGCGCTCCCCTTTGCCATTTTTGCCTTTTTTCCTGCAATGTTAAGTTCTTTAGGAAAAAGTGGAGGCTGGCAAAATGCATTAAAAGTGGTTTTGGGATTTTTAGAGATTGCATTGGCACTTAAATTTCTGAGCAATGCCGATCTAGATAGAGGTTGGCGCATACTAGATAGGGAAGTTTTTATTGTACTTTGGATAGTGATTTTCGTGTTGCTAGGAATGTATTTATTGGGCAAAATTTTATTTAAAAATGATAGCGAAAGAGCTAAAAATGATTTTGGATTATCTTTTGTTTCTGTACCTAGGTTGTTCTTAGCAATGATATCTTTTTCTTTTGCAGTGTATCTAGTTCCAGGTTTGTGGGGTGCGCCATTAAAAGCAGTGTCTGCCTTTGTACCTCCAATGGGTACACAAGATTTCAATTTAATGAGAAATTCGGAGAGTTTTTCAGCAGCAACTATTCAAAGCGACAAGGATAATTTGGCAAATCCACCTAAAAAATATGTTGCTGATTTGAAGAAATATGAACCAGGGGCTGCTATCAATAATCAATTGGTTATTTATTATGATTATGACGAAGCTTTGGCTGCATCGAAACTTCTTCATAAACCATTGATGATTGATTTTACAGGCATCCAGTGTGTTAATTGTAGGGAATTTGAATCAAAAATTTGGATTGATCCGCAGGTAGGAGAATTAATGAAAAATGATTTTGTAGTCGCTTCTCTTTTCAGTGATTACAATGCAGAATTACCGGATGATGAAAAAAAATTCTCTCCCTTACTCAACGCTACTATCGAAACAGTCGGTGATAAATATGAAGATCTTCAGCAGCGCTTAATAAAAGCTTCTGGTCAGCCTAATTATGTTTTTGTAAATGGTGATGGCAAACTTCTCATTGATGGCGGATATGGATATGACGCTACAAAGGGGCCTAAAGAATTTATTGCACATTTACAAAAGGTAAAGGGTTTGTACAACGCAGGTATCAAAGAGTAATCTTTGATTTGAGTTTTTTCTCTAAAAGGCAATATTTTTTTCTAAGGTCATTTTTCGCATATTAATTAGTCCGTATCTCATTCTTCCTAAAGCTGTATTAGTGCTACATTTAGTGATAGAGGCAATTTCTTTAAAACTCAAATCTCCATAATGGCGTAAGATGATAACTTCTCGCTGATCTTCTGGAAGTAAATCAATCATTTTTCTAACTTTTTCATGTCGTTGAAATTGTATAAGTCGCGTTTCAGCGTTAGGCTCTGAAAAGTTAAGTACTTCAAAAATATCACGGTCATCGCTGGTGGTAATTTTCGGCGTACGCTTTACTTTTCTAAAGTGATCTACACATAAATTATGGGCAATTCTTAATGCCCAGGGTAAAAACTTTCCTTCATTTGAATACCCTTTTGCTTTGAGGCTATCTATGATGCGAATAAATACCTCCTGAAAAATATCTTCAGCCATATACTTGTCTTTTACAAGTAAATAAATGGAGGTAAAAATTTTATCCTTGTAACGGCTAATTAGACAGGATAAGGCATTGGTATTGCCATTTAGATAAAGTTGTACTAGTTCTTGCTCAGAAAGATTATTAAGACTATTCATATTACTTCTACCTTTTTTTGGTGTAGTGATTATTTTACCAATAAAAAATTTAATGTAGAGGTTCAGAATATATAGGCGATAGGTTTTAAATTTGAGTTAATTATAAAGAATTCATCAACTGATTTAAATGAAAATTAAATTCTTTAACTTTTTACTTCACTGTTTGTTACAATAAAAGTAATTGTAATATTTAATTAATTGGATGGTGAGAATGATTTTAAGAAGAATTTCACATTTTTGCCCGAAGGTAATTGCAAGGCATTACTTTTGTAAATCTAAATAATGGCAACAAAAATAAAAACTCCCCCGAAAAGTAAGGCTTCTATTCCAAGACAGGATGGAATTTTAATTCAAGGGGCAAGAACGCATAATTTAAAAAATGTAACGGTGACCATACCGCGTAATAAGTTGGTAGTGGTTACAGGAGTTTCGGGCTCAGGTAAATCCTCCTTAACTATTGACACTTTATTTGCGGAAGGTCAAAGAAGGTATGCGGAAAGTTTAAGTAGTTATGCTCGCCAATTTATGCAGCGGATGAATAAACCCGAAGTAGACTTTATTAAAGGGTTGTGTCCAGCTATTGCTATTGAACAAAAGGTAATTACTCGCACACCCAGAAGTACTGTTGGAAGTATGACTGAATTATATGATTACTTACGTCTTTTATTTGCAAGAGTGGGAATTACTCTTTCGCCAATTAGTGGTAGAGAGGTGAAAAAGGATGATGTGGCCGATGTTTTAAAAGCGATTCAAGGATTAAAAGATGGTGACAGGGTGTTAATGTTGGTGCCATTTAGGCAGCATGCTAATAGAGACGTAAAGGAGGAGTTGAATATATTAATTCAAAAGGGATTCTCGAGAATTTACTTCAATAAAGAAATCCTTCGCATAGAAACATTGTTGGAATCTGATGAGGATTTAAATAAAATAATTTCTTCCTTTAAAAAAAAGGTTGCCTATTTATTAATAGATCGCTTGGTGGTGAAAAAGTTTGATGAAGAGGATGTTCATCGTATCAGTGATTCTGCAGGTACAGCTTTTTATGAGGGCGAGGGGGAATTAATATTAGAAATTAATGGCGACAAAGAAGTTTTATTCAGCAATAAATTTGAATTGGATGGAATAACTTTTGAAGAGCCCGTACCTAATTTATTTTCATTCAATAATCCTTTTGGAGCTTGTCCTACCTGCGAGGGATTTAGCCAGGTACTAGGGGTGGATGCTGATCTTGTGATCCCAAATAAGCAATTAAGCTTATATGAAGGAGCGGTAGCGCCATGGAAGGGAGAAAAATTAGGTCAGTGGAAAGAACAATTCATTCGCGCAGCAAAACATTTTAATTTTCCAGTTCATAAGCCAATCATAGACCTCACAGATGCGGAATTGCAAATATTGTGGGAAGGAAATAACTATGCCAATGGAATCAATGATTTTTTCAAAGAAGTAGAACAAAATTTATACAAAGTACAGTACCGTGTTTTATTGAGTCGATACAGAGGAAGAACTATTTGTTCAGAATGCAAAGGGCATCGATTAAGAAAGGAAGCGTTGTATGTAAAAATTGCTGATCAACACATTGGGCAATTGTGTAGCATGCCGGTGAAGGATTTGAAAAACTGGTTTGATCAATTAAAGCTGAGTGATTATCAACAGCAGGTTGCTAAAAGAATTTTAATAGAAATTAATCACCGTATCAAAACGTTGTTGGATGTTGGCTTGGGATATCTTACCCTAAGTCGTTTGGCCAATTCATTGAGCGGAGGCGAAAGTCAGCGCATTCAGCTTACTAGAAGTCTTGGAAGCAATTTAACTAATTCCTTATATATTTTAGATGAGCCCTCAATTGGACTTCATAGTAGAGACACTGTAAAATTAATTGGTGTTTTAAAAGAGCTAAGAGACCTTGGTAATACGGTGGTAGTGGTAGAGCATGATGAAATGATGATGCGTGAGGCAGACTTTATAATTGATATGGGGCCATTGGCGAGTCATTTGGGTGGTGAAGTAGTTGCAGCTGGTAATTTTGAAGAGCTGATGTCGGATGATAAAAGTTTGACTGGAAAATATTTAAAAGGAGTTCTGCAAATTGAAGCGCCTAAAAAACTTAGAAATTGGAATAAGAGTATTACTATTAAAGGGGCAAGACAGAATAATCTTAAAAATATTTCTGTTGAATTTCCTTTAAATGTTTTTTGTGTTATTAGTGGAGTAAGTGGAAGTGGTAAGACAACTTTGGTTAAGCAAATTTTATATCCAGCGCTTCAAAAATTGAAAGGGGAGGGTGTAGAAAAACCTGGAATACACAAATCCATCGAAGGTGATATTGACTATCTTTCTCAAATAGAGATGATTGATCAAAATCCAATTGGTAAATCATCGCGAAGTAATCCGGTCACCTATATCAAGGCTTATGATGAAATAAGGGAGTTGTATAGTGTTCAGCCACTTAGTAAAATGAGAGGTTTTTTACCCAAGCATTTTTCATTTAACGTAGATGCTGGCAGGTGCGATACCTGTAAGGGAGAGGGTGAGCAAATTGTAGAGATGCAGTTTTTGGCCGACGTGCATTTAACCTGTGAAATTTGCGGAGGCAAAAGATTTAAAGAAGAGGTATTAGAAGTGTCTTATAAGGGAAAAAATATTTATGATGTATTGGAAATGAGTGTGGATGAATCCATTGCATTTTTTTCTGAAGAAGCAGATGTTGTAAAAAAAATTCAGCCATTGAGCAATGTAGGCCTAGGGTATGTAAAACTTGGACAATCCAGCAATACATTGTCTGGGGGAGAAGCGCAAAGAGTTAAACTGGCTTCTTTTTTAGGAAAGGGTAAATCCCAAGGTAATATTTTATTTATTTTTGATGAACCTACTACAGGTCTTCATTTTCATGATATTAAAAAGCTACTTACGTCATTTAATGCATTAATTGAACATGGGCATTCCATTTTAGTGATTGAACATAATACAGATGTTATAAAAAGCGCAGATTGGGTAATTGATTTGGGACCAGAAGCAGGTGATGCTGGAGGAAATTTGGTATTTGCCGGCACCCCAGCAGGACTGATAAAATGTAAGGAAAGTTATACAGGAAAATTTTTGCCTGAAAACTAAATTTTAATTCTGACAGTTAAATATTCGCTTAAATTATTATCTCAGGCGATCGCTGTCTTTAATTAATTTTTCATCTTTATTAATTCCTCTGGCCGAAAAAATAAGCGCTATTAAAATAAGTAGGTGTGCAACAGCTGTAATGGAATATGCTCCTTGTGAGTAGTTTTGTATTGCCCTAAAATATAAATAAAGTAACAATAGATCTATTAGCATACCGATAATGCATAAACGCAATTGGATGACCCTTGTTTTATATAAAAAAATATTGAGCAGGCTCAATACTCCCAAAGCGATCGTAGCAATCATCAAAAAGATATTATCGGTTCCGTTCAATTGATGATATTGATTGTCTAGCAAAAAGGTGCCGCTATAAAAGGACAGCTTTAGCGTAAGGAAAGACAATGCAGAGGCTATAAAAAGCCAAATTGATTGAACACGTTGTATCATATTCGAAATATTAAATTGAATTGGTAGAGTGTTTACTTATACCTTTTCAACTGCAGTTAAAGTTCAGGATATAAAACAAATTGTTTCATAAATTCATTTACCTCACCACGAACTGATTCAATCAAGGCAATGTCATCAGCATTCATCAATACTTTATCTACCACATTCACTACAAATTGCATGTCAGCTTCTTTCATTCCACGTGTGGTGATAGCAGCCGTTCCTACTCGAATACCTGAAGTTACAAAAGCGCTTTTATCATCAAAGGGAACCATGTTTTTGTTAAGCGTAATATCTGCTTGAACTAAAGCTTGCTCCGCTTTTTTACCACTGATATTTTTATTGCGTAAATCTATTAGCATTAAATGATTGTCAGTACCACCACTAATTAGTTGGTAACCTTTATCTACAAACGCCTTGGCCATAGCTTGGGCATTGGTGATTACCTGTTGAGCATAAACAGAAAATTCATCAGTAAGAATTTCACCAAAAGCTATCGCTTTTGCAGCGATGATATGTTGCAATGGACCACCTTGAATTCCAGGGAAAACAGACATGTCCATCAAATTGCTCATCATGCGAATATTACCTTTTACATCCTTTAATCCAAAAGGATTTTCGAAATCTTTTTTCATTAGGATAATACCACCTCTTGGGCCTCGCAAAGTTTTATGGGTGGTAGAAGTAACAAAATGACAATGTTCAAAAGGCGAACTTAATAGACCCTTTGCGATTAAGCCAGCAGGGTGTGCCATATCACATTGAACAAAAGCACCCACTTCATCAGCTACTTTTCTAATACGAGCATAATCCCAATCACGGCTATAAGCAGATGCTCCACAAAAAATTAATTTTGGTTTGTATTGTCTTGCTTTTTGTTCTAGTGTGTCATAATCTATTAGTCCAGTTTCTTTTACTACTCCATAAAAATGAGCTTCATAAGTCTTACCGGAATAATTTACAGGCGAACCATGGGTAAGATGTCCTCCCATGCTAAGATCGAGTCCTAAGATTTTATCGCCTGGTTGCAAGACCGCTAAAGTTACCGCTGCATTTGCTTGAGCACCACTATGGGGCTGAACATTCGCATACTCACAATTAAAGATTTGCTTTAATCGATCTATTGCTAATTGTTCTGTTTGATCTACAAATTCACAACCTGCATAATATCTCCTGCCAGGGTATCCTTCAGCATATTTATTAGTCATTACACTTCCCGAAGCCTGAATAACCTGCAAGGAAGTAAAATTTTCCGAGGCTATTAATTCAATTCCATGACGTTGACGGGCTAATTCTTTATTAATAATATCAAAAACCAATGTATCTCTTTGCATGTAACTTATTTAAGAATGCAAAGATACAAACCTGTGGTTATTTAATAGAACGATTGGGAATAAATTGCTGTTTATTACCTACATCATTTCCACAAAATGAATTACTTTCACGTTGGTTTTTTTCAATAAGGGGTTCTAAACATAAATAAATTCGCTGTTGGCGGACTAAGATTCAAATATGAAGGCGATTATACCAGTAGCAGGAGCAGGCACTAAGCTTCGACCACATACCTACACGCAGCCAAAGGCATTGATACCCTTGGCTGGAAAAACTATATTAAGTATCATTATTGATCAACTGAATGAAGCGGGTATTAAAGAATTCGTTTTTATTGTAGGTTACCTAGGTGAAAAAATTCAGGATTATGTAAAAGTTAATTATCCAAACCTCACTTGTCATTTTGTTTATCAAAATGAAAGGTATGGAACAGGACATGCCATT
This sequence comes from Chitinophaga pinensis, assembly GCA_945876095.1. Lineage (GTDB taxonomy): Bacteria > Bacteroidota > Bacteroidia > Chitinophagales > Chitinophagaceae > Ferruginibacter > Ferruginibacter pinensis_E. The sequence goes on along the minus strand of CAMCMP010000005.1, from coordinate 10,655 downwards.
GATTTAGCTAAAGAAATTGTAGGAGAAGACCAGGTATTAATTGTGTTGGGAGATACTATTGCAGAATACGATGTAAAAGCAATGATAGATTCTGAATTTTCTGTTTTGGCTGTAAAAAAGGTTGATGACCCTCGGAATTTTGGAGTAGCAGAAATTGATGAAGATGAATTAATAACCCGAGTAGTGGAAAAGCCAGCTATTCCCAAAAGCAATATGGCCTTAGTGGGGATTTATAAAATAATTGAAACCCAGTCCCTATTTGATTGCATAAAAAGTATTATTGAAAATGCAGGTATTGGAGAAAATGAACTCAACTTAACCGATGCAATTGAATGTATGATTCAAGGGGGAGTTAAATTCAAGTCCTTGAAAGTAAATGCTTGGTTTGACTGTGGAAAAAAAGAAACCTTACTAAAATCTAATGCCACCCTTCTTAAAAAATTTGGCGGCAAAGCATTGGGAGAGGAGGGTTTTGAGAATACAATTATTATCCCTCCAGTAAGTATTGGCGAGGGTTGTGATATTAAAAATTCGGTTATTGGCCCTAATGTTTCGATTGGAGAAAATACAATTCTTAATTATACAATTGTAAGAGAATCAATTATTGGATCTTTTTCTAAATTGTATGATGTTGTACTAGACGATTCTTTAATAGGCAGCGATACTGGAATTAAAGGAGAAACTCGCTCCTTAAATATTGGAGATAATACAGATATTGATTTGGGATAAAGTTTTTTTATTCTTAAAGGCAAGAAATAAATTATTTATAATTTGCTGATCGTCTTTTCAATTTGCTTGGCAATTCTTTCTCCATCCATTGCAGCACTTACTATACCTCCTGCATATCCAGCACCTTCACCGCAAGGGTAAAAATTGGTTAATTGAGGATGTGTTAAAGTAATACTATCTCTTGGAATTCTTATTGGAGAAGAGGTGCGACTTTCTGTAGCCACTACAACAGCTTCATTGCTAAAATATCCTTTCATTTTTTTCCCAAAAGCCTTGAAACCTTGGGCTAATGATTGGTATATAAAATCGGGGAGCACTTCACTTAGTTGAACAGAGCTAATACCAGGCTGGTAAGAACAATCGGGCAAATTGTTTGACAGTTTACCATTAGAAAAATCAACCATACGCTGAGCAGGGGCTTTAAAATCCCCACCTCCTGCATTGTAACATTGTTGTTCTACCATTTGCTGAAACAGCATTAATTGAAGTGGGCTTTCTGCAGATTCTTGTGATAGAAGATTATTTTTTTTTCTTGAATTTGCTGCATCCGCTATTTCAACATTCACCACCATTCCACTATTAGCATAAGGATTATTTCTTTTGGAAGGGCTCCAACCATTCACCACCAGTTCTCCTGGAGATGTTGCAGCAGGTGCAATGATTCCACCTGGACACATACAAAAAGAAAATACACCTCTTCCATTTACTTGTTGTACCAAGCTATAGGCGGCAGGTGGTAAAAATTCACCTCTACTGTTGCAATGATATTGTAACTGATCAATCAATATTTGAGGATGCTCAACCCTCACCCCTAGCGCAAAAGGTTTTGCTTCGATTGCTATTTTTTTTCGGTGTAGTAATTCAAAGATATCTCTTGCAGAGTGGCCTGTAGCAAGTATTACCGCATCTCCCTTAAAAAAATCACCATCTGAAGTGTGCACTCCAGTTACCTTATCTTTTTCGATTTTCAGATCAGTTACTTTTTTCTCAAAAATAAATTGCGCACCACTTGCTATCAGTTGCTCTCTCATTGCAGTAATGATATTGGGCAATTTGTTGGTACCTATATGTGGATGTGCGTCGTATAATATTTTTTCTTCTGCACCAAAATGAACGAATAGATTTAATATTCTATCAATGTCTCCTCTTTTATTACTTCTAGTATAAAGCTTTCCATCACTGTAAGTGCCGGCCCCACCTTCTCCAAAGCAATAGTTGCTATCTGGATTTACGATCCCTTCTTTATTGAGTATAGCTAAATCTCTTCTCCTTGCCCTAATATCTTTTCCTCGCTCCAAAATAATAGATTGAATGCCTAATTCAAGTAGTTGAAGGGCTGCAAATAAACCCGCTGGTCCGGCACCAATAATGATGACCTTTTTACTGGTATTGCTAACCTCTTTAAAGTGAAAAAATTGAATGGTTCTTTTTTGAAAAGGTTCGTTTATGAAAGCATTGACTGTGCAATTAATCCAAATAGTTTTTCCTCTTGCATCAATCGATTGTTTATGTATTTGAAATCCTGAAATATTACTTTCTTTATTTCCAGTGGCCTTACTGATAGCGCTAATTACATCGGCTTCATTAGCCAATTGGTGGGGTAGTAGTTTTAAAGAGACTTTTTGTTGCATATTCCAGCAAGTTTCTAAGAGTTTTAGTATCTCTAAAGGAAGGTATATATTATTTTTGTTATATAATAGGGGTGATTTGAAGGATAATGGATTAATTTATCTCTTTTGAATCCCCCTTTTTTAGTTGGAAAGATTAAAAAGGCAAATCGTCTATCGCTTCTGGTGAGGAGGCTGTAAAATTATCCAATGGTTCCATATATTCTGAATCAATTACTGTTTGATCTATTCCAGCATTTGAAACTTGTTCAATTCTCCACGCATCCAAATTAGTGATGTAATTTACTTTACCCTCTTTCTCCCATTTGCTTCCTTTGATATTGAAATATACTTTTATTTCATCACCAATATTTACTTTGTCAATGATAGAAGTTTTATCTTGTACAGATTGAAACTTTACATAATTCGTAACAGTTCTTCCTCCAATATCATCTGTTTTTTCAACTGCGAATTCTCTTGTTTTGAAAGTTGCAGTTCGCTGAACTACATCATATTTTGCAACTAATTTTCCTGTTAATTCGTAACTCATTTTTTTAATGTTTATTAAACAAAAGTAAACTTATTTGTGTATAATTTTTTTTGCAGTTTTTATATTGATAAATTTTAATAGAGAAAAAAAAGACACTTTAAGATTTGTTCTTTGAAATTAATGGATGGGGATAACTAGTAGTAATAATTTAAAAAATCTCTCGTTCGTAAAGTAGGGAAAAAAAATGAGGTCCTATTTTTTAAAAAAGGGAAAAATAAATGGCTATTTTAAAATATTAAATTTTAGTTATATGTCTAGATCAAAGAATTGAGATGAAATTGCTTTAATAGAGTAGGGTATTGCGTTTTAAGGTATAAAAAAAGCTTTTAACATGACGAAATTTTTCCCTGAAATTTTGAAAAGAAATGCTACAGGGAAATAGTTTTAAAAAAAGGAAGAAAAAAATTTTTTTATTAACAAATTCTTTTGATATTCGCTTGACTTTCAAAAACAGGATAGGTTTATTGGTCTTAGTGTTTGAACGATAATTTAAGGAAAATATTACTCAGTATAAATAATTGCTTAAGGAATAATGGATAAAGTTTTTGATAAAGTTTGGTCTAACTGCTTAGAAATAATCAAAGACATTGTTGAATGGCAACATTACAAAACTTGGTTTGAGCCTATCAAGCCAGTTGCGTTAAAAGAAAAGGTATTGACCATTCAAGTACCTAGCCAATTCTTTTTTGAATACCTCGAAGAACACTACATAAGTTTGTTAGCAAAAACACTGAAAAGAGAATTAGGAAAAGATGCGCGTTTAGAATATAGGATAATGGTTGATAGCGGAAATAGTAAAAATAAACCGCTTACAATGGATGTTCCTGGTAATGGTTTTAAATCATACTCAAACAACGAAATGGATTTCCCTTTAGTGATAAATAATCCGGTTAAGAATCCATTCGTTATTCCAGGATTAAAGAAAATGCAGATTGATCCTCAGCTCAACAGTGCATATACTTTTGAAAGTTATATTGAGGGAGATTGCAATAGGGTAGCTAGAAGGGCAGGCAAAACTGTTGCTGAAAAGCCAGGTTCCACCTCTTTTAATCCTTTGGTAATTTATGGAGGAGTAGGTTTAGGAAAAACCCATCTTGCCCAGGCTATCGGAAATGAAGTTAAGAGACTTCATAGTAATAAGGTAGTCTTATATGTAAGTTCTGAAAAGTTTATCAATCAGTTTATAGACCATGGGCGTAACGGTGCCATTAATGACTTTATACATTTTTATCAGTTGATAGATGTTTTAATTATTGATGATGTACAATTTTTTAATCGTGCCGAAAAGTCTCAGGATGCTTTTTTCTCAATTTTCAATCACCTTCATCAAAGTGGTAAGCAGTTAATCTTGACCAGTGATAAAGCACCTAAAGATTTAGAAGGTGTTCAAGAAAGGTTGCTCAGTCGTTTTAGATGGGGATTAAGTGCTGATCTTCAGGTGCCTGATTATGACACTAAGATTGAGATCTTGGAGAAAAAAATGAAAAATGATGGTTTGGAGATGCCGAAAGAGGTGGTGAAATATATTGCTTACAATATTAATAGCAATGTTAGGGAATTAGAGGGAGCACTTATTTCATTGTTAGCTCAGTCTTCACTTAATAAAAGAGAGATAGATCTTGAGTTGGCTAAAAAGGTATTAAGGAATTTTGTAAAATCTTCTAGTAAGGAAATCACCATTGATGCTATACAGAAAATGGTTTGTGAGTACTATGATGTTCCTTATGATAAGTTACTTCAAAAAACTAGAAAAAGAGAAATCGTTCAGGCACGTCAGATAACTATGTTTTTATCAAAGGCTTTCACTAAAAACTCACTTAAAACTATTGGGGAGCATTTTGGTGGAAGGGATCATACCACAGTGATACATAGCTGTCAAACTGTAAAAGACTTAATGGATACAGATAGTATATTTAAAGAAAGTGTAATGGAATTACAGCAAAAAGTGCAACTAGCTGCCATGTAAAATATTTTTCTTGAAAAATCATTTCCAAATACCTAGGTATTTGGATTTTTTTTGCCCACTATTGTATATAATAATGAAGTCTTTTAGAAATATGGTTGTTTATTTGAACTTGATTTTTTGTTATAATTCTTTTGGAATAGGAGTTTAGCATGAATTCATGAATTATTTTGTTCATTTTCTTATTTTGTTTTGGGTATATGATTGTTGAAGTGTATTTTTGCAACCCCTTATAAAAGTTAGGGCAGGTAGGAGAGATGCCTGAGTGGCCGAAAGGAACGGTTTGCTAAATCGTCGTACGGGTTAAACTGTACCGTGGGTTCGAATCCCACTCTCTCCGCAAACAGATCTTTTATAATTATTGACCATTCCCAATTTTCTTCTCTTTTATAAAGGGGAGATTAAATGGTAAATATTTTTGCTTCGGGATGTAGCGTAGCCCGGTATCGCGCCTGGTTTGGGACCAGGAGGTCGCAGGTTCGAATCCTGCCATCCCGACGAAGATGAAAATAGCCCTTATAAAGCACTGATTATCAGTAAGTTTTATGAGGGCTTTTTCTTTAATATCAAAACATAACCCATACCATAACCAATTTAAGATTTAATTGTATATTAGTATTACAATTAAAAGTCATGGGTGTATCGTTAGTCATAGTCAAAACAGATGTGAAAGTATTGAATGGTAAGAAGGTTTGTCCTTTACAACTACAATACAAATACAAAGGAACCTACAAACGATTTCCAACAAAGGAATATATTGAACCAAAATACTGGAAGTCAGGAGTGGTATTAAATCGTTGTCCGAACTACACTCAAATAATCAAAAGGATTACATCAGTTAGAACCAAATTGGAAGGTATCATTACTGAACTGATTGAAAATGGTGATATACCTACACCAATACTGGTTAAAATCAATTACGAAAAGAATGTTGAAACACAAACGAAGAAACAACCAAAATCAAAGAGTTTTTGGAGTTCCTATGATTTGTTCTTAAAAGATAAGGAAAGGTATCATAGGGGATATACTAAAACATTGATTTCATTACAGAATACACTACTGAAATTTGAAATTGATACGAAACATAAATTATCCTACGATTACATTTTATATGGAAGATTTGAAACTGAATTTAAGAACCATTGTTTAGATATTGAATTACCTACCAAAGAAGGTTCAAAAGAAAAGAAAGTAGGGTTATCAAACAACTATGTAAACAAGTTATTTTCAAATCTAAAAATCTTCTTATCGTGGAGTAAAGAACAAAGATTTATTACTGAAACTAAAAGGTTCAAACCACTTAAAATGGTTAGAAATGATGTGTTAGTTTATTTGAACACAGAGGAAGTAAAAAAGATGTATGATTACAAAGAGTATGATTATCCAAAAACCTATACTAATTGTGAGGTGGTCAAAGATATTGATAAGGATGGTAAAACAATTTACTGGAACAATTTAGAACTGATAAAAGATATATTCACATTTCAATGTAGTGTTGGATGTAGATGGGGTGATATACATAAAATGAATGTTGGTATGTTTAAGATTGAGAAAGGTTTCTTTGTCTGGACCATGGAGAAAACGAAGGATAATGTTATCGTTCCAGAAAATCCAGTATCATTAGGAATTTTTAGAAAGTATTCAAAAAATAAATCATTAAGTCAAAAGTTATTTCCAAAATATTCACAACCTAATTTCAATTTGCATCTTAAAGATATTGGGAAAGAGTTAGGTTTCAAAAGATTGGTCAAACGAGAAATTATGGTTGGTGGTGAATTAAGAAAAGGAACTGAAAAAGATGTATTTACTTATGAACTATTATCATCACATAGTGGAAGAAGAAGTTTCATAAAAAATCTAATTGATATGGGAACAATGGATAACTGGTCCATTATGAAACTATCGGGTCACAAGACGTTGAGTTCTTTTCAAAAGTATGTTTCTGTAAACAAAGAGGATATTAAGAAAGGAAAGGATTTGTATTCAAAAGAATTTGATGAAAATGAAGATAGAGAAATCAAAGAATTCATTAGAAAGTATCCAATGGAAAAGGTGTTGGGTTATTACTTAAAGAATAGATAATTAATAATACATTTCTCTGGATTTCATATTCTTTATGTGTATTTGAATATCTCCAAACATATCAATACAATTACGTAATAATATGGAGAGTCTTTCTTCGTCCATATTGTCAAAGTCATGATTGATTAAATCCATAATCCTCGTGTAGGTTTGTATTTGTTTATCAAATAATATTTGTTCTATTTCAGATGATTTATAATTCATTGTGTAAAGTTGGTAAAACCTTCTATGGTCAAATTTTTGTTTCCGATATGTGAATGGGTGGGATTAGGGTCAAATGATGTTCAATTCTTTTCAGTTACAAGAAACTAAAAGAAGAACGATTTTCTACATAATGATATACTAACCACATATTTTGATACTATTTATTTATTCTATAAGTCTACCATTTGCATTTTGATATGGTCAATTGAACTTAATACACCTTTTGCATTTAGGTATGAAATTACTTCTTCAGTTCTAAACCAGTTCTTTCCTCTGAATTTGTATTTGTTCAATTCTTTTCTATCACATATTCTATAAATGGTGTTCTGTGATGTTCCAAGTGTTTCCATTAAATCATTGATATTAATAAATTCTCTTTCAGATAACATTGTTGTGTTGATGTTTATTTCGTTCTTCATGTTTATTGTTTTAATTAAATATTTCTAATCTTAAATTTCTTCTATACTACTATACTATTCCCTTTGGAGAGGATACACTCCACCCTTACGAACTAAATCATAAAGGTGGGTATAGAGTAGTTTCCTTTGGTATCGGACACATACTAAAAGGTATTTAACTTATTTCCTTTTATACTAATGTTATAGGGTTCCTCACTTCTATAAATTAGTATCCACCCAATTCGTTTTAGTATTTCAACTACGGAGAATATTAATCCATTGGATTTTAGAGAGGTTTTCAACGATAGGTAAGGTGGGAGTCAACAACCCTATGAATACTAACCAAACACTCAAATAATCAACAGAACACACCAACATTGTAATTCTGTTATTGATTACTACACATATAAATATGGGGTAAGGTGAGTAAACGTAAAGAAAAGTGGAAAAAAAGTAAATATTTTGGTAAAATGATGTTTTAGAAGGAATAATTACTACAAATCATTAATTATTTTGAATAATATTCTAAAATAGTATTAACGAATACCAACCTTGTTGATAATCAACGAGTTAGTATTTGGGTGTATGTAATATATTCGTTTACGAGAAAATTATGCTATTAACGAATATTGCTATATCTTTGTATTCAACACCAAATCAAGAACTTATGAATACAACAATCTATAAAACCTCTGATTATTTAACTACTGATGAAATACATCGTATGATTAGGTATTTTAGAAAAGTAGGTAATATCCGTATGAGTTTATTAATTGAATTTGGTATTAAAACCCTTCTTCGTTATTCGGATTTGAGTAGAATAACATGGAACGATGTATTAGGAAAGGAAACCTTAATAGTATCTGAAATTAAAACCAAAAAACGTAGAGAAATTACTTTGGGTAGAACATTAAGGGAACGAATAGAAAGTGTCTATAATGAACTAAAAACACCTAATACGAACGATTTATTGTTCCACTATACATTACAACATACTAACTTATTATTAAAACAGGGAGGTGTTGATGAAAGGATTAGAAATAAAAATATTTCAACCCATTCACTTCGTAAAAGTGGTAGTAGATTTATCTGGGAGAATAATGGTCATTCAGATGAGTATCTAATCAAATTATCATCCATTCTTAACCATTCATCAACATCCATCACCCGAAGATACTTGGGTATTAGTAGAGAAGAAATTAAGGATATTTACCAAAGTTTTGATGAGTTGATGTAAATTGAGATATAGAAAATATGAAATACATTTTAAAATTACAATTAACATTAATTAATAGAGAACTTGTATATTTTGGTATAAAACCAATTTTAGGTTATCTAATATCAGTATTTGCATTTATTTTTTTCTCACATCAATTTTTTCAAAAAGTGTTATATCCGGAATATTTTTACATATTCTTTTCGTTATCTATACTTCTTTATTTGAATGAAAAAAGAAGAAATGATTTTTTAAAATTATTATATAAGAATAACGAATATTTTAAGATAAGAGTAGTAGAAAATTTAATTATTAGTTTACCATTTGAAATATTCTTACTATATAAACATCAAATATTATCAGTATTCCTTTTATTTATTTCCTCAATATTATTAGTATTTTATATCACCAGAAATAAATTATCATTTGTCTTACCTACTCCTTTCAACAAGAAACCATTTGAGTTTAATATCGGGTTTAGAAGTCAGTTTTTAATGATAATCTTTTGTTATACTATCACTTTTATTTCTATAAATGTCAAAAACTTTAATCTAGGTCTATTTTCACTTTTCTTACTACATTTTATCATAACAATATTTTATTACAAATCGGAAGAAAAATACTTTGTTTGGATTTTTAATCAATCTCCAAAAAAATTCTTAATTGAAAAAATACTAACAAGTATTAAGTATAGTTTAATATTGAGTTCTCCAATTTCAATTTCATTAATTATTTTCAATCCTGAACTACAATTATTTCTTACTATACTAGGGATACAATTTTTGGGTGTTGTTTTAATTATTATAAGTATTTTAGGAAAGTATTCAAATTTTCCTTCTTCATCAAATCCTGTTCAAATGTTTTCAATAATTTTTTCTATATCATTTCCACCAATTTTAATACTAGTAATTCCATTTTTATATATGAAGTCAATCAAAAAGTTAAAATATATTTTAGAATGATAGAAATAAAAAATTTAAAAAAATCATTTGGTGAAAATTTGATATTAAAAGGTGTTAATTTATCATTTTCAGAAGGAAACATAATTGGTTTTGTAGGTTCTAATGGTTCGGGTAAAACCACATTGTTTAATTGTATATCAGGATTAGAAAAACATGAAGGAACTATAACTTATAGTGGTGGAAAATTGAAAAACGATTTAGGTTTTCTTCAAACTGAACCTTATATATTAAATAAGATAACTGGGAATGAGTATTTACAATTATTTTGTAATTCAAGAAATCTTGATAATACTGATGTAGATAGTCAAAATGTATTTGATTTACCATTAAATAAGTTTGTAGAAACCTATTCAACAGGTATGAGAAAGAAACTTACTTTAACTGGTATTCTATTACAAAAAAATAAAGTATATATTTTAGATGAACCATTCAATGGGGTTGATATGAATGGTAATTTAATAATCAGAGAAATTATCTTTAAATTAAAAGAACTAAATAGATTGGTTTTAGTATCGTCACATATATTTTCCACTTTAACTGATATATGTGATTTAATCTATCATGTAAATAATGGAGAAATTATAAAAGGATATACCAAAATGAATTTCATTGAATTAGAAAGTGAAATGAGTAGTTCGTCAGTTATTAATTCAGTTAGTAAATTAAATCTACTTTAAAAGATAGTCTAGTTTAAAAACCGGTTATGTTTCCATAACCAATTGGGTTATGTTTTAAGATTATGCCTAATATATGTATTGATAATCAATTAGTTATGAAGTCAACTCTATCCTGCCATCCCGACACTACTACCTAAAAGGCAATCTTGCAAAAGATTGCCTTTTTTTGTTTCCTCTGAAACCCTCGTCTCTATTGCAATCTGCTTGAAAAAGCAATTGACTTTGGTGGTTCGAACTGTCCCATTTTCTTTATCATACAACATTCCT
>CAMCMP010000004.1 GCA_945876095.1 Chitinophaga pinensis | reverse complement strand
TCCTGAATTCATAACAATATGATTTTCATTAAGTTACGATTTTTTTAAGTCCAAAAAAATCAAATCGTCTTAGGTGCAAAATCCTCGCAAACTCAATACTGACAATATTTTCAAAGAACTATTTATTTCAATAACGCAACGCTAGTGATGCAATGCCTTTAATAAAAAGAGGTGCGATAGCTATTATTATAGTCGCAGATGATATTGCAGAACAAGCATGGGATGATGCCAATGAGAATTTTAAAAGAGGAACCTTCGATATTGAAGGTGGGCCCAATTCAACAGTAAACACAAAAGTCCCTGTTTTATGGTTACATAAAAATGCAAAAAATGTATTTACTAATGGCAGTGTGAATATAGAAGCAAATTTAATTGTTGAAAAATATCCTTACCCTTCTGTTAACATTATTGGAAAGATAGCTGGTACTGATCCTACCTTAAAATCTGAATACTTATTATATAGCGGACACCAAGATGCGCATGGTATTCGCAATGCGATTAATAACGACTCTACTTATTATGGAGCAGATGACAATGGAAGTGTTGATGTGGCTATGCTAGCCAATGCAAGGGCTTTTGTAAAATATCCTGCAAAGCGTTCTGTTCTTTTTGTGATTCAAGGTGCAGAAGAAAGAGGCCTTTTAGGATCTAGGTATTTTACTTCTCATCCTACGGTTCCTATAACAAGTATCGTTGCAGTATTAAACGGAGATATGATTGGAAGAAACCATATCGATAGTGCCGCAGTGTTAGGCACGCAAATACCCCATCGCAATTCAGATGATCTTGCAAAAATGGTGAATGATGCGAACAATGAGGGTCCGAAATTTAAATTAGACACTACTTATGACAAGGTTACACATTTAGAAGGTTGGTATTTTAGAAGCGATCATCTACCGTATGCGCGTTTAGGCATTCCGGCTATCATGTATACTTCCTTATTGCATGATGACTACCATACACCTTTAGACAATGCGGAAAATATCAATTACCCAAAATTGAAAAAAATGGCCGATTGGATGTATCGAACAGGTTATAAAGTAGCCAATGCCGCTAAAAGACCGAATGCAAACAAGAATTTCAAATTAGAGCGGTGATTGATTTAAAATAATTGGCATTCTTAAAAAACGAATACTATTCGATTTGAAGAGATGATTTGCTAAAACAGTTAAATAAATTAATTGTCTTTTATATCTTAATAATGGCCTTTACAAATACCTTATCTCCATTCTGCATTCTAATGTAATAAACACCAGGCGACAAGCCTGCTCCATAAAGATTATAACTATTGGTTCCAGCAAAACTGTAAGTCGCTTCTACTAATAATTTTATGACAGCTCCAGCTCCATTTAACAATTGTAAAATGGTATATCCTCCTTTGGTTTTAAATTCTATTTTGGTTAAATTACTAAATGGATTAGGATAATTGTATATGAGAGACTCCTTGGAAAATATTGAATTTTTATCGTAGATGCCACAAACACTAGCGTTGATTAATGGCATAATTGGAAACTGCTTTAACAGAATTTCAGTTTCGGCGGTTGGTGAAACACAAAACCAATTTTGTAAAATTGTATTGTAAATAGACCTGAAATCAAATTGATAAGGAATATTATCATTAGTAGTTGCAGTATTAGGTATCATTGGATTATTACCAAAAATACCTCCTCTTACATTTTTACCAAATAAAAACAAAGGAGCTGCTGCTCCATGGTCGGTGCCAACACTTGCGTTTGATTTTATTCTTCTTCCAAATTCAGAATAGGTCATTCCTATAACTCTATCTTCAATTTCTAAACCAGATAAGTCTGATTGAAATGCAGCAATAGAATCAGAAAGGGCTTTTAATAAATTTGCATGAGCACCAGTGGTCGTATCTGTTGATACCACTTGTCCAGAATGGGTATCAAAGCCTCCATAATTAACCATATACACTTTGGTGCCCAAGCCCCCCTTAATCAATCTTGCAACAATTTTTAGTTGTGCTGCTAAACTATTATTTGGATAAGTAACTTGTTTTGTGACACCATCAGAAGCTTGTTTAATTCTTACAGTATATTGGTTGGTTTGTTTTGCGATACTTCTCAAAAAACTAAGTTCATATCCTGCATTGGTATTTGACACCACTGCATCTGTTCCTTCAATTAAGTTATAAAATGAACTTGGATCTGAAATACTCAAGGCCATGTTTACTGCTGGACCTTGACAAGTAAGTGTTGCCAAAGAACCAATCTGAATAGCAATTGGATCTGGATGATTGGTATTTGGATAAGCATCAGGATAACCAGGATATTCATAATTCAAAAAGCGCCCTGCCCATCCTGTATTTAAATACTGATCACTATTTGAGCCAGACATCCAAATATCTGTTGCTCTAAAATGAGAAAAACTTGGTTGAGGATAACCAACGGATTGCACAATATTTAATTTCCCCTCTGCAAATAATTTTTGAAAGGCAGTCATTGAGGGATGAATACCTGTAGCATCGCTCCCTGTTAGCTTTAAAATTTTTTTTTCAGGTAAGGCTATATTGGTTCGAGCATTGTAATAATTGTTGTAGCTACTTAATGGAATGACTGTATTTAATCCATCGTTTCCTCCATTCAATTGAATAATAACTAGTACTTTATCGGTGGTAGAAGTTCCCAACAGCTCAGTATTTAATATAGGATGGTCTTGTAAAATATGAATAGGGTTACCGCTAATCATAGTAGGTGCGAGTAAAGCCAAACTATTTCTTATAAATCTTTTTCTCTCCATTTTATTGTAATTGATAATCTGGTAAATTCATAATGTATTTTAATAAAGTCTTGAGCCTAGTATTCACTACATTAAAATTAATGGTGGTTGGATTTGTAATGTAAGTATTCCAAGCATCGGACCAATAATAATCAGATGCTTGCCCTGTCAACAGTATTTGAGTTTTCAAACTGGATTTTAAAGAGGCTGATATATCCGTTGATACTAAAAATGAAAAAAAAGATTCAATTAATGCATTTGGATCGGAGGGATTGGCGCAAACTGTTTTAGCAAACTGTATTGTATTTGCGATAGTTTTTTTTCCATTTCTGGTATAGCCAATTTCCAACATTAAATCGGTAAACTTATTGCGCTTGGGCAAGGTATCCGCATTAATCCAAAGCTCATTATAATCTGGAGCTTGGTAATAAGCAGGCCAACCAGAAACATTGGGGGGATCAACGGGGTTCTGGCCCATACCAATGAGTTGATTCACCATATTATTATATAAATAATAAGCATCTGCATAATCTGTTACTGCATCTGGAAATACTATTTCAAATTGTCTTAAAAAAGCAATAACATGATCGGTAGGACTTTTAATTTGGCAGCCTATATACAAAGCGTCATAAAAATGCTCGCTGGATAAAAGTAATTTTAATACCGGCTTTATTTCGAAATTATTTGCAATGAAGGCATTGGCCAAAGGCGTTATAATATTTGTTTCTACCACATCATCAATTGCATAATAGACAAAATATCTATAAAGTTTACGACATATAAATTTTGACACTTCAGTCTTTTGAAAAATCATAGTCAATAACTCGTCTGTTTCTAAAGCTCCATTAGCAGCTGTTTTACCAGTGATGATGGTATTGTTATAAAAAGCAGAAAAGGTTTTATTGGTAGTATCGTGTCTTGTGCTGTCAAAAACTGAATTAAAATTTGCATCAATCTTCCATCCTGTTAACACCTTTGCAGCATTTTTTACATCATCTTCACTATATTTAGCACCGCCCTCTTTTCCTACTGTAAATAATTCTTGCAATTCTCTTCCATAGTTTTCATCAGGTGCTGTTTTGGAACTTAAATAACCATTCAAATACCTCAACATCCCCGGGTCTGAAGTAACTGCACGAACCATTTGCTTAAAATTACCCAAACAATTATTTCTTACTATTTGATGGTGATGGTAGATCATTGAACCATACACTACTGTATCTGCTTCTGTACCAAAATGATTGCTCCAAAAGAGTGTTAGCTTTTCTCGAATACTTCTTTCTTGTCCTGCCCAAACGCTAACTAGCCATTTCTTATAACCACTTCGACGATAACTATTAATTGTGCCGTCTGTAGATATGTCATTTATCCAAGTTTTACCAACGGGTACATTTGGATCAGTAAATGTTGTAGAATTATATTCATTTAGTGGAGGAGGTATTATACTTGATGGTACATTTAACAATTCATCTACACTTGCAATTACTCCTTTATTTACAAAGTAATTAATGTCAGAAGCTTTAGCACCAAACATGGTTCGATTAAGCAAATGTTTAGTTTGCAGTGGCAACCAACTGCCCTTGTAAGTAGACAAACCTAAAGTACTTGTTTTGGGGGCAAGGGGCATATTTTTTATTAAAATTAGTTTTTTTTATATAATTATTTACAATTTTTGAAAAAAAATAATAATTATATAAAACCGATTTTGACCTACTATTTTCCTAAAAATAATGGACCCTCGCTTTAACATAAGTCACAGATTTTTGGGAAGGGAAAGAGAGATTTTACCTGATTTGTAGGGATTCCAAAATCTCATTTACTTAATTCAATAATTTATTTTAAAAGACCGATCGGTGGTAACCGCCATGCTAGAAGGAAATAAATCCTATTGGGTACCCCTTCACAGGAAGCAGGTATTGCCAAGATAGGATTGGTATGGATAAAAAGAATCCCTCAGCTTTGGGAAAAGGTGATGAAGAGATAGGCTTAGGGTTAGAAAGATTTGTAAAAGTTAAGGCGTTGATTTGAAATTAGTTTCATTTAAAAAATGCAAATGAATCGATTTAGCTGGATTTCAGCGGCATTTTCATGAACAGAGTTATAAGTAATCTTATGCTCAAATGGATATTTTTTTAAAAAATTATTCATTGGCAAAAATAAAACCACTATTATTCGAGATTAAATCAGAGGATGCTGTTTAGGTATTATTAGATTAAAGTTTAATATTAACAATGAAGAACTTGCAGCAACATAGTGATTCAAAAGGTTGTTAATTATTTGACAAATAGAATTTTTATAAAACTTTTTACAGTTTTAGGTGTTTAAATCTCAAACAAATTATTAATTTATGAAAATGAAAATTTTATTGACTCTTCTAATTGGAGGGTTTTTATCAGCATCCGCACAAAAAACTGTAGTAGATGTAGCTGTAGGTTCTAAAGCTCACACTACTTTAGTTGCTGCCGTAAAAGCAGCCGGTTTAGTAGAAACTTTGCAAGGAGCAGGACCTTTTACAGTGTTTGCACCTACTAATGAAGCATTTGCAAAATTACCTAAAGGAACTGTTGAAAGTCTTTTAAAACCAGAGAACAAAGCTACCTTAACAAAGATATTGACATATCATGTTGTTGCTGGTAACTTAGATGCTGCTGCTGTTTTAGCTGCTATTAAAGCGGGTAAAGGAAAAGTTACATTGACAACAGTGAGTGGAGGATTATTAACTGCTTCTCTAAACAATGGTAAGGTTATTTTAACAGATGAAAAGGGCGGAACTGCAACTGTTACCGCAACAGATTTAAAAGCAGGAAATGGTGTTGTACACGTTATAGACGGTATTGTGATGCCTAAATAGTTTTTAAAATTAGATTTTTAGTAAGGGCTCTTAGCAATAAGGGCCCTATTTTTTTGAAACAGTAATTGTCATATCGAAACAACAAAAGGACTAATATTTAACTCAAGTCCTTGATTTTTATAAAGTGAGGATGTGATTTGTACTCAGTCTGCCGTAGGCAAATAGGAAGATTTGTTAAGAAATTTAAGGAGTTTTTTTGTAAAAGATTATGCTTTCAAAAAACGAATAGACGCTGGTCTTTCACATTTTGTTTGATCCAAAAATTTTATTTAATTAATTCTATAATTTATTTCACATGGCCTGTTCCATTACAAACACTACACTTTACATTTCCCATTCCAAAACATTGTTGGCAATTTAGAAAACCAGTACTTCGGCAAGAACTACAACTAATTGTCTTGCCATTGGAAATTAAAAAGCCAGCCCCATGGCAGCTATTACAAGATTTACTAGCTCCTCCTTTGCAATAAAAACACATGCTATAACCAGAGCCTAAACAGCTACTACAAAAAATCGAACTCTTTTCTGCTTTCGTTGGCTCATTGATACATTCTTTAGATTTCTGAAATAGAAATTTAAAATCGTCCCCTTTCACCGGATTTCCCAAATCTTTTTCAAACTCAGTAATAAATTGTATGGTGACTCGATTGGTCATTTCATTAATCTTCAAATAATTTTCACTGACATCGCCAGTAATTTGCATCAATGAATCTGTAAGGCGATGTAACAGCTCGTTACACTTTTGCTCGGTATAGATTGTTTTAATGGATAAGTCTTGGGAAAAAGCATCTTGGGGCCTTAAAAAAATACAAATAATTAGTATAAATAATAACAGAACTTTTTTCATGTAGTTGATTGGATTGATAAACTAAAGTTAATCTAGCAACTTTTATACCAGGGTAAAATAAGCAAGAAGATAGCTAGCTACCCCTTTTTAAGATCTTGCAACATTTGTTTGCAAGTAATATGGATCGCCGATTCGATATTTATATATTTAAAATCAGGTAAAAATTTGAGAAGCTTCTCATTATTATACGTTACTTCTGCCAGCGCGGTATTAGCAGTTTCTTTGGTTACTAAAGGATTTTTACGGGAGAAAATACTCTTGATTGCTTCTAGCCTCCACACAATTTTAGCAATTAATGGAGTTACTTTTTTATGAGGCCTCTTCTTGCCAAAGCCATCGGCAATCCAATTAAATACTTGTCGGTAAGTTCTGTTTTCAGCGCTAATAATAAAACGTTCATTACTAATCTCACTTTGCATTAAGGCAATCATTGCCTTAGCAACATCGCCTGTATCTACAAAGCCTGAAACTCCTTCAGTATACCAAGGGAATTCATCATATACACTTTTAAATATTTGCGCGCTTCCTGATTTCCAATCTGCGCAACCTAGGATGATTACTGGATTTACGATTACCGCATTGAGTCCCTCACCAATACCTCGCCAAACTTCTAGTTCACCCAAATATTTACTTTGACCATACACACTATTGCTAGTCTCCTCTGTCCAATTCATAGTTTCGGTGATAGGCTCTCCTTCCCTAATTCGACCCAAAGCTGCTACAGAGCTAACGTGCACCATTTTTTTAATGCCTGCCTCTAAGGCTGCATTCACTACATTGGCAGTGCCTTCAATATTGATAGAAAATAAATCACGCTTACTCGATGGAGCAAAACTGACCATTGCTGCACAATGATATACTTCTTGTACTCCTTGCATAGCAGTCTCCAAACCAACCACATCTAAAATATTACATTGAAATTGCTCTAGTAATTCTGAATTAAAATCAGGTAGCAGACTTTTATTATAAATCGCTCTTACCTTTTTTCCCTGCGAGATCAGTTGGCGAATCAATTCGCTTCCTAATAAACCTGCACCACCTGTAACTAAAATCATAGTATTAAAAATGGAAGCTGATTAAAAAGTGGTTGTATAGGTAATTAAATTAAGTAGCTGCAGAAAACTGCTTTAAAAATCTTACATCATTTTCACTAAATAATCGCAGGTCTTTTATCTGATATTTCAGCATGGTGATTCTTTCAATACCCATCCCAAATGCGAAGCCGGTATACTTGTTACTGTCTATGCCACAATTTTCTAAGAGATTAGGATGAACCATTCCGCAGCCTAGAATTTCAACCCAGCCTGTATGCTTACAAACATTACAACCTGTTCCTCCACAAATTAAACAACTGATATCCATTTCTGCACTAGGCTCGGTGAAAGGAAAATAACTAGGTCGAAAACGAACTTTAAAATCCTTTCCAAACATTTCCTGTACAAAGAAATAAAGCGTCTGTTTTAAATCAGCAAAAGATACATTTTCTGCGATGTACAACCCTTCTACTTGATGAAAAAAACAGTGTGCCCGAGCGCTAATGGTTTCATTTCGGTACACCCTGCCTGGACAAATAATACGAATAGGTAATTTGCCTTTCTCCATCTCACGGACCTGCACACTCGAAGTATGAGTACGCAATATCCAATCTGGATTTTGGCTTATATAAAATGTATCCTGCATATCCCTTGCAGTATGATTTTCGGGCATATTTAAGGCAGTAAAATTATGCCAGTCATCTTCTATCTCAGGGCCTTCTGCTACGGCAAAGCCTAGTCGCTGAAAAATAGAAACCACTTGATTGCGAACCAAGCTGATAGGATGCCTAGAACCTTCTCGCAAAGGATCTCCTGGAAGTGACCAATCGAAAGTTGAATTTTCTGCGTTGGTTTGAGTAGCATCAGTAACAGTTTGCAATTCCCCATATTTTGCCTCTGCAAATAACTTGAACTCATTGAGTAGCTGGCCAAATTCTTTTTTTCTTTCCACTGGCACATTCTTCATCTCTCCCATCACTTCTTTCACCAAACCTTTGGTTCCTAAATATTTTATACGAAAAGCTTCTGTATCATCCGCTTTAGCAGCGACGAAACTGCTGATTTCAGTCTTTAATGCTTCAATTCTTTGTAATAACGCTTCCATATTGCAAAAATAAGGAATTGTTGAAGATCTGTTTAATTGATTAATATTCGGATACTAGCAGGCGGTAGATATCAAAAATCATACTTGAAAGCCTTCAAAATGAAACTTAAGCTTACTCAATAAAAAACAAGGGCATTCTAAGGTAAATCAACGCTAAACTTTCAACTATCTTAACTAAGTTTGCTGCAAATTTACATCCGATGTACGACCTCCATGATTTTTTAATCCCCATAGACATTCATACTTTAAATGAGGATAGTGGATACAATGATGGGCAGCTGGCCAAACATATCGTTGGATACAATACTGAAATTCCAGACCTCTCTAACACAGATATTGTGTTGGTTGGAATAGGTGAAACTAGAGGAGCAGGAATTTTTTCAGAAGATTTTAAGGCGGCCAATTCAATTCGTAGACAATTATACCAGCTGCATTATTGGCATTACGACATAAGTATTACAGATTTTGGAAATATCAAAACTGGAGCCACCCTAAAAGATAGCTATGCTGCCATTAAAACTGTTTTAGTAGAATTGATTAAAATGAAAAAAACGGTTGTCCTTCTTGGGGGAACACATGATATTACATTAGCACAATTTTTAGCTTACAAGGAATTGGGAATGACCATAGAAGCCACTTGCATTGATTCCTGTATTGATCTTAGAAATGAAAGCGCCCTAAGAAGTGAGAATTTTTTATTGGAGATGCTTACGAGTGACCCTTCCATTGTTAGTCACTATAGCCATATAGGATTTCAAAGTTATTATATCCATCCACGCATGATAGAAACGATGGATAAGCTTCGGTTTGACTGTTACAGAGTGGGTGTAGCGAAAGAAAATATGGAAGAAATGGAACCCGTTTTGAGAAATACTTCCTTGTTAAGTTTTGACATAAGTGCTATTAAATACAGCGACGCCCCTGCCAACAAAAAAAGCCCCAATGGCTTTACCGGAGAAGAAGCGTGTATGCTATCCCGTTATGCTGGAATGAGCAGTCGCTTAAGTAGTTTTGGCATTTATGGCTATGAGCCACAAAATGATGTAAACGAATTGACCGCTATGCAAATAGCTCAAATGCTCTGGTACTTTATTGATGGAAAAAGTCGGAACAAGCAGGAGGCATCCTTTGAAGATAGAAATCATTTTAATGAATTTAATACGGTTGTGGCTGAAGTGGCCACTGTATTTTTACAAAGTAGACGAACCAATCGATGGTGGATGCAATTACCCAACAACAAATGGATACCTTGTAGTTTTAGAGATTATCAATTGACTAGCCAAAATGAAATCCCCGAACGTTGGCTTCGTGAACAAGAGCGTAGTTAGTAATTTTATTTTAACGAACAACAGTAGGTTTATAAAAATTATTTATTTCGTTAGTCTGTTACCCACTTCAAAATATTTGTAATGAAAGTAACTCATTCTTATTCCTTTTTTATTAAAAGCAAATAATCTATTGCTAGTATGCTCATTAAAAAATTATCTGAATTGCACAATAGAAATTTTTATTTTTTAAAAGTGCTAGCCCCTCTATTATTAATTACTTCTTGTTCTGTTTCACAACAAATTTCCAATCAAGCAAAACAAGATTTACTTAATAATAGCTCGATCAGCAGTGGTCATATCGGCATCAGTATTTATGAGCCTGCTACCGATAAGTATTGGTTCAATTTAGATGCTGACAAATATTTTGTACCCGCCTCCAACACCAAATTATTTACGCTTTATGCAGGAATGAAATATTTGGGGGATAGTTTAGTGGGTTTGAGATATGAAAAAATAAATGATAATCTTACCAAAATTTTAGGCACAGGAGATCCTACTTTTTTACACGCCGATTTTAAAAACCAACCAGTACTCAATTTTTTAAATAAAAAAGTAGACTATTCTTACGTACAAAATTCAAGTCGAACCAATTTAACACCTTTAGGAAATGGCTGGGCTTGGGATGATTATCAAAGCGATTACTCAGCAGAAAGAAGTGAAATGCCGATATACGGTAATTTGGTAAAATTTTATCTACAAAACGATGCCATTGTTGTTAGTCCCACTTTTTTTTATAACCCTTCGATACAATCGCTTAATAAAACGCTTGCCAATCAAAAAGCCTTGAAATTCAATATTGAAAGGCCTTTTGAGAATAATTTATTTCAAGTTCAATACCAAACCGCTGCTAAGTTTTCTGAACAATTGATACCATTCAAAACAAGTTCAAGCGGCGCGCCTTATAATTCTATATTTATTAAGTTATTAGAAGATACCCTTCATAAAAAAATAAATGAATTTAAATCCGAAGATTCTAAGGTCACTCTAAAAAACATCATTTATTCACAACCAACAGATTCTTTGTTTAGGCCGATGATGCATCGAAGTGACAATTTTTTTGCTGAGCAAACCTTATTAATGGTAAGTAATGAACTACTTGGTGTGATGAATGATGAAAAAATAATTGACACTCTTCTTCAAACTGACTTGGCAGATATTCCTCAACGACCTAAATGGGTGGATGGTAGTGGACTTAGTCGATATAATTTATTTACACCAAAGGATTTTATCTATATCCTTAATAAATTAAAAAATGAATTTAGCCTCGATCGATTAAAAAACATTTTACCCACTGGAGGCCAGGGTACGCTTGCTAATTATTACCTAAAAGATGCTGGATTTATTTTCGCTAAAACTGGCGGCATGAGTAACCACTGTTCAATAAGCGGAATCTTACTGACCAAAAAAAATAAGCTCTTGCTATTTTCAGTATTAGTAAATCACTATCCTACAGGTTCTTCTCCAGTAAGAAGAGCTATTGAAAAATTTTTGAGTGAAATCAGGGATAAATACTAATCAATTATCTTCCGAACATTCTATCTAGCTCTAATTTTTTGAAAGTTGTATAGGTAGGTTTTCCAGTAGCCGTAATATTGGGGGTGTCACAAATAAATAATTCCTGAACAATCGACTTCATTTCTTTTTGAGTAAGTATTTTGCCTGCTTTAATAGATTGTTGCCACGCTAAAGAGCGTATTAACTTTTCACGCTTTGAGTATTTTAGGTCGCTACTAAAATGTTTATACTGCTCCAGCATTTTCTCAATAGCCGCTTTCTCATTTCCCTGTTCCACATCTGCAGGAGTACCCTGCATTACAAAAGTATTGTTACCGAAGGGTTCTAAATGATAACCTAAAAAAAGAAGGTCTGGTAGCAGCTCATTAAGTACAGCCACATCAGCAGAAGCTAGTTCTATTGTTTGCGGAAATAAGCTTTGCTGAATTGCGATAGGTTTACCTTCCACTGCCTTAATAAATCGCTCATACAAAATTCTTTCATGCGCATTTTGCTGGTGAATGACTAGAAATCCAGTATCATTTTGAACTAGGATATAGGTAGAATGAATTTGTTGTAACGCACTGTCATCAGGTACTTCAACATTTTTTTCAGGAAATAATGCATTGGATAAATTATCTGTTGTAGTCGATACCGAAAAATGGGATGATTGCTTTTGGGCAGGTTCATAAAATTCTCGCCAATGCTTTAGCTCACTTTTATTTTCAATAAAATGCGCCTGATTTTTTTGTGAAAAAGTATTATAAAGAGAAGACGAAGCTACTGAAGATTTTTTTTCATCGGTGAATGGCTTGCTAACTGCATCCAACTGCTGAATGCTGGGATCCAATTCAAAATCTAGTGTAGGCGAAATACTAAATTGAGCCAGCGCATGCTTTACAGCACTTTGTACAAATGCATAAACAATTTTTTCATCTTCAAACTTAATTTCCTGCTTGGTAGGATGCACATTAATATCCAACTGAGCAGGATCCAAATCTATAAAAATAGTATACATCGGAAAACTATCTTTTGCAATCATGGAATCAAATGCTCCCATAACAGCATGGTTTAGGTAGGCGCTTTTAATAAACCGATTGTTGACAAAAAAATATTGATCGCCCCTTGTTTTCTTTGCTGTCTCTGGCTTTCCTACAAAACCATAGATATTCATATAGTCTGTTTGTTCCTCTACAGTTACCAACTTTGATTGATAACTGTTTCCCAATATCTGAACAATTCGTTGTTTCAAAGTAGCTCGCTCTAAATGAAATATTTCTTGTCCATTACTAGTTAACGAAAAAAAGATGTCTGGAAATGACATAGACACACGAATAAATTCATCCATGATATGTCTGAGTTCCGAAGGATTGCTTTTCAAAAAATTTCTTCGGGCAGGAACATTAAAGAAAAGATTCTTCATAGCAATACTCGTTCCCCTCTCCATCGCAACCGGCTCTTGTTTTTTAACTACACTATTATCAATTTCAATATAGGTACCGATAGATTCGTCTTCTTTTTTAGATTTTAACTCTACTTGGGCTACTGCCGCAATACTGGCAAGCGCCTCCCCTCTAAAACCCATTGTTTTAATATGGAAGAGATCTTCAATGTTTTTGATTTTAGAAGTCGCATGCCTTTCAAAACACATTCTAGCATCTGTATCACTCATCCCCTTTCCATTATCAATCACTTGTATTAATGCTTTTCCGGCATCGTTGACAATTAATTTAATTTCATTCGCACCAGCATCTACCGCATTTTCCAGCAGCTCCTTTACGGCACTGGCTGGACGTTGTATAACCTCTCCAGCAGCAATTTGATTCGCTATATTATCTGGTAATAATTGAATAATATCAGGCAAAATAAGTTCTTTGTTTGATGTAAAATTACGTAGAAAATAGGGTAATGAGTAATCCATAATTTTCCCCATTTTAGCTATATTTTTAATGAAAATAACGCCTATAAAATTTAAAAAAATATTACTAGAAAATAACTCTTGAAATCTTCCTAATTTGTGAAACTATTTACCTGACATATTACGATGAAAAATTATTTA
This sequence comes from Chitinophaga pinensis, assembly GCA_945876095.1. Taxonomy (GTDB): domain Bacteria; phylum Bacteroidota; class Bacteroidia; order Chitinophagales; family Chitinophagaceae; genus Ferruginibacter; species Ferruginibacter pinensis_E. Next base: position 160,332 of record CAMCMP010000004.1, on the reverse strand, counting down.
CTCAGTTTATTAGTTCTTTTTGCATTACCCATCAGCCTATCTGCACAAAATAGTTCAATCTATTCACAGAATAAGAAAGCTAAATGGGTGGATAGTGTTTTCAAGACCTTGAGTCAACAAGAGCAGATAGCACAATTAATGGTGGTGAGATTATCTGCCTATGATGCAAAGAATAAGAATGCTATTTTTTACGAAGAGATGGTGGATAGTTTGGTTAGGAAATATAATATCGGCGGCATCTGCCTATTTCAAGGGAGTCCAGTAAAACAGGCCAATATCATTAATCGATTACAAAGCACCTCCAAAACACCGATATTAATTTGTATAGATGCGGAATGGGGGGTAGGTATGCGCATGATTGATAGTGTACTACCATTACCTCACCAGATGATGTTAGGAGCTGTCTCAGATGCAGAAATTATTTATCAATATGGCAAAACGGTTGCAGAACAATGTAAGCGTTTAGGCATTCAGGTTAATTATGCGCCCGTGATGGATATTAATAACAATTCTGAAAATCCTGTAATCAACGATCGAAGTTTTGGTGAGGATAAATATAAAGTAACCCTCTTTGGCACAAAGTACATGCAAGGTCTTCAAGACATGGGAGTAATGGCTTGTGCAAAACATTTTCCAGGACATGGTGACGTAGCCGTTGATTCTCACTTTGATCTTCCAGTGATTAATAAATCGATGGCCGAACTTGAGTCAACAGAACTTTATCCATTCCGAGAAATTTTTAAAGCTGGTATTGGCAGTGTGATGATTGGCCATCTATTTGTACCTGCTATTGACAGTGGTTTGAACATGGCAACTTCTATTTCAAAAAATAATGTAACTGGACTATTGAGAAATAAAATGGATTACCAGGGATTAACTTTTACTGATGCCTTAGAAATGCAAGGGGTAAAAAAATTCTTCCCTAATGAAGAAGCATCCGTTCAGTCGCTGATTGCAGGCAATGACATGCTTTGTTTACCTGGAGATGTACCTATAGCAATTGAAAAAATACAAATTGCTATTCAAGAAGGAAAATTAACTTGGGCTGACATTGAACAACATTGCAAAAAAGTTTTAGAAGCAAAATATCAATACGGTCTTTCAAAATTACAACCTATCAATACCCAAAACTTAACGGCGGATTTAAATAGTAAAGTAAATGGCATGAGAAAATTAGTTGCTGAAAATGCCCTTACGGTTGTAAACAAAATCAACAGTGATTTTTTTCCGCTTAAAAAAGATAAAAATAATTCAAAAGAGACAGTGGCATTTGTTGGTATCGGAATTGAAGAAGCCAATGATTTTGCGAAACGATTGCAAGCTGATTATAAAGCCGACGCTTTTTTCTTTAATAATTTACAAGACGCGAACAGAATATTGTCTACCATTTATCTAATCAAAGAGCGATACCAAAAAGTCATTATCGGAATCCATAATTACAAACGTGTTCCTGCAAATAATTTTGGGATTAGTCCTTTTGCTTTAGATCTTGTAAAGCAATTACAAGAGCAGACGAACTCAAGCACTTTTGTTTTTGGAAATCCATATGCTATTAAAAATTTCTGTGGTGCAAAAAATTTAGTAGCCTGTTATGAAGATGATGCCATTACTCAAAATGCTGCAGCAGATTTATTGCAAGGTAAAATTTTCGCGAAGGGGAAACTACCAGTAACTGTATGCGAGTCCTATCCCTATGGAACGGGCATCATGACTGCTATTCCATCCTTGCCGTCTGTTAACCCTAGACTGGTTGGACTTGATTCAATGGAGCTGAATAAAATTGATTCTGTTGCAAATCTCGCCATCAGCAAAGGCGCTACTCCTGGCTGTGTGGTGCTAGTAGTAAAGAATGGTAAGATTGCTTATAACAAAGCATTTGGTCATTACAACTATGACAGTTTGGAAGCAACCAATACTTCTTCAGTATACGACATGGCTTCAGTAACTAAAATTTGTGCCACTACTATTTCAATAATGAAATTGTATGAACAGGGGAAGATAAATTTGAAGAAAAAATTAGGGTATTATTTGCCTTTAGTAAAAGGAACTAGGAAAGGTAAATTGTTAATCGAAAATATTTTGCTGCATCAAGCTGGACTAAAAGCTTTTATTCCTTTTTATAAAGAAACGATTGATGCAGAAGGAAAACCTCTTCCAGATTTTTATTCTGCCCATCCGACTGACTCCTTCAGCATTCGAGTAGCGGATAATTTATTTATGCGCAAAGATTGGCAAGACAGTTTATACAAAAGGATTTTAACGAGTCCTATTGCAGCAGGAAAAAAATATATTTATAGTGACAATGATTTTATTTACTTGGGCAAAGTAGTAGAAGCTATTAGTGGCATGCCGCTCAATGAATTTGTAAAAAAAGAATTTTATGCACCGCTCGGATTAACTACCACAGGTTTTAAACCGAGAGAGTACCTACCCCTGAATCAGATAGCGCCTACAGAAAATGAAAATATTTTTAGAAAGCAGTTGATACAAGGAGATGTGCATGATCCAGGAGCAGCTATGTTTGGAGGGGTAGCTGGTCATGCTGGTTTGTTTAGCAATGCCTATGATATAGCAGTGATTATGCAAATGTTACTAAATGGCGGAAAGATGAATGGTAAACAGTATCTGAAAAAAACAACGGTTGATCTTTTTACCGCATACCATAGTAAAAAAAGCAGAAGAGGGTATGGTTTTGATAAGCCAGAGAAAGATAATCAAACCCGTCCTGATCCTTATCCTTGCATAGCAGCTTCGCCACTCACTTTCGGCCATACTGGATTTACAGGTACCTGCACTTGGGTTGATCCGGCAAAAAAATTAGTGTATGTATTTTTAAGCAATCGAGTAAACCCAAGTAGCAACAACACCTTACTTTTAAAAATGAATATAAGGAGTACTATCCAGGATATCATTTATCAATCGATATTGCCTGAAGCTAAATAGCGTCTCTAAAACTTAGCTATTGCTTTTACTAATGGCATATTCCACCCCACGCAATTCAGCCAAGCCTCTTAGTCTGCCAATAGCAGAGTAACCAGGATAGGTAACTTTTTTTAAATCATCTAGCATCTGGTGACCATGATCAGGTCGCATTGGAATAGAAATATTTCTTCTTTTCTGAATGTTGAAAATTTCTTTCACCACTTCATACATATCTGTGTCACCTGCCAAATGATCTGCTTCATAAAAGTTTCCTTCTTCATCGCGCTTCGTATTGCGCAAATGTAAAAAGTGTACTTGATCTCCAAAGCGTTTCAACATTGCAGGTATGTCATTGTCTTTTCTTGCACCGTAAGAACCAGTGCAAAAGCACAATCCATTGGCAACAGACGGAACCGCATCAATTATTTCGGCTGCATCTTGTTCGGTACTAACCACTCTAGGTAAGCCTAAAATTGGATAAGGAGGATCGTCTGGATGAATCGCCATCTTTAGTCCGCAGGCTTCTGCTATAGGAACGACTTGCTCTAAAAAACTAAATAAATGTTTTTTTAATTTTTGAGCATCTATCCCTTCATATGTTTTCAATGCTGCTAAAATTTGCTCTGGCGTAAATGAAACAACACTGCCCGGTAACCCCATCAAGGTGTTACTAAAAATTTTTTCTTTTTCTTCTGCCGACATGGAATCAAATTTGACTTGGGCATTTTTAATTTCAACAGCAGTATAATCTTTTTCAGCACCTGGCCTTTTCAACATGTACAAATCAAAAGCAATAAATGCTAGTCTCTCAAAATACAAAGCCTTGCTGCCGTCTTTCATTGTATAAGAAACATCTGTTCTCATCCAATCTAGAATTGGCATAAAATTATAGGTCACCACTTTTATTCCGCAGGTTGCCAAATTGCGAAGACTTTGTTTGTAATTTTCAATATGCAGTAAATAGTCGCCGCTATTTTTTTTAATATCCTCACTCACTGGCAAGCTTTCTACCACCGTCCAGGTTAATCCTCCTGATTCTACTAATTGCCTTCGCTCCATGATAGCCTCCACTGGCCAAATGTCACCCACTGGTATTTGATGCAGAGCAGTTACAACGCCCTCGCATCCCGACTGAAGAATATCAGATAAACTAACAGGGTCTTTCGGCCCATACCACCTCATTGTTTGATGCATTAACATAATAAGTATTTATTTTTCTTTAAAATGAAAGTTGTTTTGGCAAAATTAAAAAAAGGATAGCGGATGAATGAAAATTATTTACAAGTCATCCGAACTTTCGGGAAGATGATCATATTCTCCCTTCAAAGAATAGTAACCAAAAATCATCAAGCCAATGGCGATTGGAGTAAAGATGGTAATAATAATTATCCAAGGAATTGGTTTATTAATATCTTTTGTTCCAGCACTATCAATATTTTGTATGGCTGCTCTTACAAGTAAATAAATTACTAATGGAGCAAGTGTCATCCAGAAAAAACCCATTACTTTTTTTAAATTATTCATATTTACAATTTTTAATCGTTGATATTTTTATCAATCTTATTAGTAAGATAAAAAGTGCCAATTACTACACAGAGTGCTGCAATTAAAATAGGATACCAAAGACCAACCAATGGATCCGTTGGACTTCCAGCAGAAAGTAAGGTGGCGATGAAGGGTACTAATCCACCAAATACTCCATTACCAATATGATAGGGCAAACTCATAGAAGTGTATCTGATTCTAGTAGGAAATAATTCTACCAAAAAAGCAGCTATAGGCGCATAGGCCATTGTTACAAACAATATCATTACAAAAACCAAGGAGATAAATTTCCATTTCATCAGAGATGAAAGTTTTTTATCTGTAAAAACTGGTTTGCTATCTTCTTTCGTAACGCCAGGAGTTGCTCTTACATTTAAAATAGTATCTGCTCTAGTTTCAGTGAAGCCCATGCCTTGCTGTGATTGCCATTTTATTTTCGAATGACTTATAGTAGCTAATTCATTGTCAATTGAAAGGCTATCTACTTTCAATATTTCTTTACTGATTATTGTTGGAGAAGAATTGCCCTCCATCTTTTTCCACTCATTTATATTAGTATCTTTTAAAAAAGTATTGAAGATGGGTCGATAAAAGAGTACACCTAGCAACATACCTGAAAGCATTATCCATTTTCTACCGATGCGGTCACTCAATGCACCAAATACTAAAAAGAAAGGGGTGGCCAATCCAATACCCCACAACATAATTTCTCTATTCTGCATAAACTCAATCTTCACGGTATTTTCTAGAAAAGACTGCGCATAAAATTGACCGGTATACCAGACTACCCCTTGGCCCATTACAGCGCCAAACAAGGCCAACAATACCATTTTGAAATTTCCTTTATTTCCAAAACTTTCTTTCAAAGGATTTAAAGATGCTTTACCCTCTTTTTTCAATTTGGTATACAAAGGAGATTCGCTCATCTTTAGGCGTATATAAATAGAAACGATTACTAGTAAAATAGAAATCCAAAAAGGATAGCGCCAGCCACCCCACTCTGATGTAAAGGAGGCATCCGACATGTTTGATTTTACTAACATGATTACACCTAGTGCTACAAATAGACCCAATGTGGCAGTTGTTTGTATCCAACTAGTATAATAACCTCTTCTATTTGTAGGAGAATGTTCTGCTACATAAGTTGCCGCACCTCCATATTCTCCGCCCAAAGCAAGTCCTTGGATGAGTCTCAATAAAAGTACTAGCAAAGGAGCCGCTATTCCAATAGTACGATATCCTGGTATCAGTCCAATAAGAAAGGTAGAACCTCCCATTAAAACCAGCGTGAGTAAAAAAGTAGATTTTCTTCCTATCATATCACCCAGCCTGCCAAATACCAATGCCCCAAAAGGACGAACTAAAAATCCAGCGGCAAAAATAGCTAGGGTGCTTAATAGGGCAGCTGTATCATTGCCATCAGGGAAAAACTGAATAGAAATGGTTTTTGCCAACATCCCAAAAATATAAAAGTCGTACCATTCAATTAAAGTCCCGAGAGAGGAAGAAAATATCACCTTCCCTATTCCCTTTCCGTCTGATAAAACCATGGCTGTATTTTAAGTTTGAAATAACTGTTAGCTTTTTGATAATTTTGTTAAATATATTCATTGGATAGAAGGCTAACAAATAAATTAAATTCTACTATGTCATACTCTTACCAGATTAAGTCTCTAGAGCAGTATAAAAGCGAGTACAAAAAAAGTGTGGAAGATCCAGAAAAGTTTTGGGGAGATATTGCTGCAAATTTTTATTGGAGAAAAAAATGGGAAAGCGTTTTAAATTGGAATTTCACCGAACCAAAGATCGAATGGTATAAAGGTGGGAAACTAAACATTACAGAAAATTGTATCGATCGTCATTTAGCTACCATGGCAGATCAACCAGCCATCATTTGGGAGCCCAATAATCCAGAAGAAAGAGTTAGAACAGTGACCTATGCTCGCTTACACAAAAGGGTTTGTCAATTTGCTCAGGTCTTAAAAAACAATGGTGTAAAAAAAGGAGATCGGGTTTGTATCTATATGGGCATGGTGCCTGAGTTGGCATATGCAGTTTTGGGATGCGCAAGAATTGGTGCGATACACAGTGTTATATTTGGCGGATTCAGCGCACAAAGTATTGCTGATAGATTAGAAGATGCCCAAGCAACCTTTATTGTTACTTGTGATGGTGCATATAGAGGCGGAAAAGATATTCCACTTAAAAGTGTAATTGATGAAGCCTTGATTGGAAATAAAACTGTTAAACGAGTGATTGTTTATACCCGAACTCGTACGCCCGTTTCAATGATAAAGGGAAGAGATGTGTGGTGGGAAGATGAGATGGAATATGCAGAAACGCAGATTGAAAAAGATGGAGTGGTTTCATTTCCTCCTGAAGAAATGGATGCAGAGGATCCGTTGTTTATTTTATACACATCAGGCTCTACTGGTAAACCAAAGGGAGTTGTTCATAGTGTGGCTGGGTATATGGTGTGGACCAACTATACTTTTGTAAATGTGTTTCAATATCAACCAGGAGATATCCATTTTTGTACAGCAGATATTGGATGGATTACTGGGCATAGTTATATTGTATATGGTCCATTAAGTGCAGGTGCTACCTCGCTGATGTTTGAAGGAATACCTACATGGCCTGATGCAGGGCGCTTTTGGGACATTGTAGAAAAACACAAAGTAAACTGTCTATACACTGCGCCCACGGCTATTCGTAGTCTAATGACTTTTGGAACCGAGCCCATCAAAGGAAAAAATTTATCCTCTTTAAAAATATTAGGAACAGTAGGTGAACCGATCAATGAAGAAGCTTGGCATTGGTACGATGAAAATATTGGTCAAAAAAAATGTCCTATTGTCGACACTTGGTGGCAAACAGAAACGGGTGGTTGTTTGATCAGTAACCTTGCAGGCGTTACTCCAGCAAAAGCTAGTTGGGCTACCTTACCCTTACCCGGAGTACAACCCTTACTAGTAGACGAAAATGGAAAAGAAGTAACTGAAAAAGATGAGAACGGATTAATGAAAGGCAATCTTTGTATGAAAGCACCTTGGCCAGGAATTCTTAGAACAACCTATGGTGATCATGAACGTTGTCGCACCAATTATTTTGCCACCTATCCCAATTTATATTTTACCGGTGATGGTGCTTTAAAAGATGACAATGGATTTTATCGCATTACTGGTAGAGTAGATGATGTACTCAATATTAGCGGACATAGAATAGGAACTGCCGAAGTAGAAAACGCGATCAACATGCATGCAGGAGTAGTAGAAAGTGCTATAGTAGGCTATCCGCACGATATTAAAGGGCAAGGAATTTATGCCTTTGTAATATATAATGGCCATCATGGAGACGAAGCACTTCGCAGACAGGATATTAGTTTAACAGTCGCTAAAATTATTGGCCCTATTGCAAAGCCAGATAAAATACAGTTTGTATCTGGACTACCCAAAACAAGAAGTGGAAAAATCATGAGAAGGATATTGAGAAAAATTGCAGAAGGAGAAATGGAAAATTTGGGAGACACTTCTACCCTATTAGATCCATCAATAGTAGATGAAATTAAAAAGGGTAAAATCTAAATTCAAAAAGGGTAAGAAGAATTAAAAATATTTTGGCTAACTAATTTTCAAAAATGCATCCCAAAGAGATCTCAATTCTTGATTACACCTATGATTTACCAGAAAATAGAATTGCTGACTTTCCGATTGCAGAAAGACAGGATGCAAAGCTTTTAATTTATCAAAAAGGAATTCTACAAGAAGATCAGTATAAAAATATTGCCAACTATTTACCTAAAAATAGTTGGCTAGTTTTTAATGACACTAGAGTTATACAAGCAAGATTATTATTTCAAAAAGCCACTGGTACTAGGATAGAAATTTTTTGCCTAGAGCCTTATGATACTGTCAATGAATACAATGTATTGATGACAAAAAAAGAAAGCATTCAATGGAAATGTTTGATCGGTGGGGCAAGCAAATGGAAAGAAGGGAATTTAATAAAAGAGGTTTTTGTTCAAGGCGAAAGGGTAGCATTAGAAGCGCAGTTGATTGAAAAAATTACAGATGCTTATATCGTGGAATTTTCCTGGAACCCTGCTCATTATAGTTTTGCAGAGATCATTGAGCAAGCTGGAGAAACGCCATTGCCGCCCTATATTAAAAGAAAACCAATTGATTCCGACAAGGAAAGATATCAGACAATTTATGCCAAGCAGGATGGTTCGGTAGCAGCGCCCACTGCTGGACTTCATTTTACTCCTTCGATATTTTCATCGTTTTTTGCCAAAAATATTCATACTACATTCGTAACGCTTCATGTTGGAGCTGGTACTTTTAAACCAGTGAAAGCAGACTTACTTAAAGATCATCCCATGCATGCGGAATGGATAGATGTAAGTGCTGAAACGATTCGTCAGCTAATTGAAAATTTTAACAACGGTATCATTGCTGTTGGAACAACTGCGCTAAGAACATTAGAAAGTTTATTTTGGATGGGGGTAAAAGCATCCCTCAATCCAAACGCTCAGCTAACCGAACTAATGATTCATCAGTGGGATGTGTATGAAGCTCCTCTAATCAATTGTTCACTCAATTCTCAAGCTTCTTTCAAAGCTTTAATTGATTGGATGAAAAAAAATAATTGTGATCGCATCCTTTCGCAAACACAAATATTAATCGCTCCAGGATATCGGTACAGGGTGGTCAAGGCAATCGTAACTAATTTTCATCAGCCCCAATCAACCTTATTATTGCTAGTGGCAGCCGCTATTGGAGAAGATTGGAAAAAAGTATACCAGTTTGCTTTAACCAACGATTATCGCTTTCTAAGTTATGGTGATGGGAGTCTGTTGTTTCTGAATAGTACAGATGAAATGACTTCGATTTAAAAATCACCAATTGCTTAGCCTGATTCCTATTGTATATGGTTTCATTACCAATCCTTTGCTGAATATGGAATTCGGGCTGTAGGATCCATAGAGTCTTACAGGGCCCAATCCTATTTCTGCTATATATGATAATTTAAATCTTTCCAAATCATAATCGCCGCGATTTTTTTCTTTGCCTCTTTCCTCACTCTTCTGCTTATTACGAACACCGTATAAATAGCCCGCACTAAGTCCCATGCTAAGGCTAAGTCCTTTTTTAGCATTCGCTGGGTTAGTAATGAAATTTAACATCAAAGGAACAGTTATATAATTTAGCGCCAACTTATTTTTAGAAAAACCAATGGAGTCTCTGATAACTATGGGAGAGGGTGCCTGCAGACTGTTGAGGAATGTGTTTTTCTCAAGATAACTCAAGTTGGAAGAAGTTTTATATCGATAATTATCATACTCAATCCCCAAGCCATACTTTAGATTCACGTATTTTTTGATTAAATTAATCCGCTGCATAAAGAACCAGATATTTACATTCAGACTCTTTCCAGTGTTGAGATTAAAATCGCTTTTTCCGAGAGGTGCTGCTCCTTGTCGATTATAAAGAAAATCACCTGTGTTACGATAATCAGTTTTGTCAAAATAATTTGAAAAGCCAAAATCAAAAACAAACCAATTGGTGCTCACCTTGGAAAAGGCTTTTGTTGAACTTAGGTTTCTTTTACTAATGATGATTTTTCTTGGGTATCTTTTACTAATGATAATTTTTTTATTTACTCCTTCAGTATTACTCTCATTTTTTATAATTACAATTTTACCAATTCGAACTGTATCCGTTTGCCTAAATATCCTATTGGAATCGGATTGTGCAGTAACAAAAAGGGATGTAAATAGCAGTGTCAGTAGAGGCAATAACTTTGTCCTATTCATTTGATTAGTTGTTTTAACGTATGGTAAATTCGAAATTGGCGACCTTAATTGAATTGAGGATATTTTGATTATGTGATCTTCGCTCTAAGGATTTTTTAACTTTTGCAAAAAAACCTCCCAATAGGACTCTTTTTAATTTTTGTTCCCCGATAAAAAAAATCTGATTATTATTTTCAGTACTATCTTCTAAATTAGAATTATTCATATCTAACCTTTGCTCAATTATCTGTTGATCAGCAATTAGTTTGAGGCCTAGTTCATTTGATCTTTTAATTAGATCTTTTTCTAGCATTTCTCCATTGCTGGGTTCAATTTTTTCCTCTTCATAATTAACCTTGTTAATTAGGCCAAGCAACTCGCTTTGTGAATTACTCAGATTGAGCATTTTTTCAGTTCTACTTTCTGCTGATGAAATTGTTGTTTTTTCGATTTTTGATCCAAGGAAATTTGACCCCTCATCTGCAAATTCGGATGGCTGGATATTTGCTCTCTTCCTTGACTGTTCTAACGACAATTTTTTTATTTGATTTGCTAATTCACTCCTATTTTTTTTAATTTCAGCCGCAATGGATTTATTTTCAAGATTCTGTGTTGCTTCATTGCCATTTTTAAAACTTGCATTTAAATAGATCCATCCTCCCCACAATCCAACACCAACTAAAATAGCTGCTGCCAATAACTTCCTCCATGGCAAAAAAACTAATCTGCCTTTTTCGGTTCTATATAAAGATTTTTTATCTTCATAAATAATTGTGTTTTCAGGAAAAAATTTAGCAGATTTTATCTTGTCCCATTCTTCTGAAACAGTTGTACTAGATGCTATTAAAGCAGATACTTGATTTTTTTCAACTTCGTTTAATTCATTGTCTAAATGCAATAATAATTTTTCTTGCAGATCAGACAATAAAGGCTCTTTTTTGTATAAGCTCATTTTATTATTCAATAAAATGCCATCTTTCTGTAAAATTGTTTGAAGTAACATAACCAACTCTTCTCCCAAATCGGGATTGGATTGTACAAATTCATCCACGCTGTTTTTTTCTATAGCCGACAACTCATTGTCGACATATAATAAAAAATAGGTTTCGTAATTATATCTATTGATGTTACTCATTATTTATTTTAAAAATTTAAGCGCTCGAAGAATGGGGAAATCATAAATTATTATATCACATTTTCAGGTTTTACAATAAACGATTTTAATTTCAACCTAGCTCGATGCAAGTAAACTTTTACTTGACTAGCATTGAGTCCAGTAATTTTGCCTATCTCCTCATAATTATATCCTTCATAATCCTTCAACAACACCAGGCTTCTTTGTATTTCATCTAACTGGCTCAATGCTTCGTTTAAAATTCTTTTAACGTCTGGAATTGTCTGATGGGTAATTTTTGAGTCCTCACTAAAAACTTCTTTTAATATAACGCGTTTATTTTTTCTAATATGATCAATCATCTGATGATAGGCTACTGTAAACAAATAGCTTTTACTTCGTACATTGTCAACTTGCTCACGATTCACCCACATTTTTTCAAAAGCCCCTTGAACAATATCCTTTGCGTTAGCTTGATGCCGCAAATTTTTGAGAATAAAGCGATACACATTATCGGCATACAGGTCTACGCATTGATTGTACTCATTTTCTGTCATGCACTTTTAATAATTTGTGAATACTAATTTAGCTAACTCAAACCAATACGTTTGTAGGGAATAAAAGTTACAAAATAATTAAGAAAAAGACCTAAATAGTATTTTAGAAATCAAATCCGAAGAATAAATTGACTTTCTTACTTTTAATTAAATATTAATCGCTCCAGGATATCTTTACCAATTTGTGATTGAGTAACTAATTTTCACCAACCTCAATCTACCTTATTATTGCTAGTGGCAGCCGCTATTGGAGAAGATTGGAAGAAAGTATACCAGTTTGCTTTAACCAACGATTATCGCTTTCTAAGTTATGGTGATGGGAGTCTGCTTTATTTAAATGATTTGCAAGAGATGACTTCATTTTAAACTATTGCTGGATTGTTACCTGCGTTCCCACTTGTATAAAATTATATAGATCTTTCATTTCAGAATATTTAACTGCCACACAACCATCTGTCCAGTTGTAAAAATTATCTACTGTCCATTCCTCTTTGGGTCGGGTAGCATGTATGGCAATTCCATTTCCAATGGACGCGTTTTTAGGTAATAAGCCTTTATTTTTTCGTTCCTCAAAAAGCTCTATACTCTCACCGTTTGGATAGTCTAACAATAACTCATAAGACCATTTTGGATGAACTTTTTTTTGGATGATAGTAAAATGTCCTTCAGGGGTTTTCTTATCTCCAGATTGCAGTTTGTCGCCTAGGCCACTGATTCCAAATACAACAGGAAAACTAGCATACCAGCCTGTTGAATCATAAATTTTTAATTGATAGTCACTTTTATCAATAATAATATAGAAGGTATTATTTTCTTTTGGAGCTGTCTTTAAACATTCCTTTTCCTTAAAACTGGCAAATCTTTTTTTAATCAAATTTGCTTTCTTGCTTATGGAAACAAATGCAGTAGAAAAAATGAGTACAGCAATAAAAATGAAAGAAAAAAAATATCGAGTAAACTTCATAGTAGGTAGAATTAGTTGATGCCTACTTTAACGTTTTAAAGTAAAATAAATTATTTACAAATTGTTAAAAAGAGTTTCACCCTTGTCAACAAAATACATTGGCCATTGATGGAAATGAAATTTGGTATTTTCTGAAAATTATAATTGGATTAAGAGACTACCAATTAACAAATCGAAGTCCGACGTTATAAGGATTCATTTTTAATCCGCTCACATAAAGGCCCTTTGGAGTATAAGAGCCATACAATCTAATTTTTCCAAACCCAACGAGTAATCGATAAAATATTTTTGGTTTATGAATACCCTTCAATTTTACTGGGCCTGGGCCAAATTCTGCTACATAGGAATATTTAAACTTCTCAATATTGAAATCTCCTTTGTTAGCCTGCGCCCCTCTTTCATAGCTAACTTGCTTATTACGATAACTATATGAATATCCAGCACTAATACCCAAGCTAATGCTAAGCCCTTTTTTTAAACCTCCACCTGGCCTAGTCAAAAAATCCAACATTAGGGGAATGGTTATATAATCTACTGCCAATTTATTTACAGAAAATTGAATTGAATCCCTGTAAACAATGGGTGAAGTAGGGGTAGCATCTAAAACAAAAGGGTTGTTTACCAAATAACTAATATTACTAGCTGTTTTGTATTTATAATTATTCAACTCTACGCCTAGACCGTATTTTAAGTTTACATAATTTTTATATAAACTAAGACGTTGCATAAATAACCAAATATTAATATTCAAACTTTTAAAAGTATTGACATTAAAATCACTTTTGCTAAGTGGAGATGGAGAAGTGGCGCCCGGAATAAATGCAGCAGCTCCTAGTCGATTATATAAGTAAGGATTAACCTCTGAATAATTAGTATGATCAAAATAATTTGAAACCCCTAGGTCCAAAATTATCCAGTGAGTACTCAACTTTGTTATCTCAATGGGAGGCAAAGTGTCCGTCTGAGCATACGAAATGATATAAAAGCATAAAAAGCTTATCAGAATTATTAGCTTTCTCATGGATAAATTTTTCCTAATGTGATAATGTTTGATTTAAATTGACCTTACTTCTAAAACTCATGCAACGGTTTCAATTTTCAAATTTTAATTTTTAAAAATCATTTCCTCCCATCAAAGAAAAAAATGTATTTATTGAAGCATTTTTTACAATTTGGAATTAGGAGATATCCTGAGAAAATGATTTTCAAACTCAAAATTCTGAAAGTATTATGATAAAATACTAACTAATTTACAAATGTAAATTTACAGTATTCATCAATCTAATACATATTTGTAACAAATATAGATGAAATTTAAAATAACGAATTCAGCTGTTTTCTTTAAAAATAAAATTAAATCAGAAGGGATTTTCAATTTAGATGGAATTGCCCAATCTTGAATTAAACTAAAAATTGGAGAAATTATTTTTTATTGGTATTTTTATTTCCAGTTTTAGAGTTGGTTTATTGATTAATGAGTTAGAAACTTACAGAAAAGTTGAATTTTATAAAAAATAGATAAATTCAAATTTTTAAAAAGTAACGCCTTTTTGACTATTTAAGATTAAGGATTATTCGATTATTGCACTAAAAAATATTTATGAAAACCCTACTTAATTTCCTTATATTTTTTTCAATATTAATACTCATGCAAGGTGCTGCTTGCGGCGGCGGCGATGCTCCAGCAGATAGTGGCTTAAACAGCGTAGAACAAATAATTAAAGGAGTATGGGTTCTTAAGAGTAAAAATGACACTCTATATCTAAGGGATGCTGCAGATGGAAAAATGAAATTTGCAGGCTCTAGTGTTTACAAATCATTCCAGGGAACCCCATACATTGAGTTAAAGACCATTAAAGAAACAAAAGAGAGTCTTCTTGCACAAACTAAAGCAAAAGATGCCACTAGTGCCGGAGCCAATATGGGAGACAACACTCCTAATTCAATGCTTTATGTTACTAAATTAGCCTATTGGCTTTACGACCAAAATGTTGGAATGCTCGTTTGGAATTCATTGCACCTAAAACTTTTAACAGCAACAGAAAGTAATCTAGAAATTCGTTACTCTTCTCCTGTCAAAGATTCTGCATGGACAATAACTTGGAAGCTAGAACGATAAATTGTTAAAATTTAGCCTGCCTAAATTTCGTTCTATAGGACCTGGCGCCACTGAATTACTATTTGAATTGAATGCCTTTCATTGTTCACTTTCTATTAAAGTGGAATCTTACTAACTACTTAAGCGAATTCCAAATAGATTGAGATTTTTCAAAATCTTTTGATGATAACAAATGATAGCGAAAAACTCTAGTCTTTTTAGGTAGATGTTAGTAAATTTTGAAATACAGATTGCTTGCTCACTATACATTCTAAGATTCTTAAAACAATCTTTCTAATTAAACCGCCACTTGCGTAATTTTACGTCATTAAATTGTAGGCATGAATCAAAAATTTATTTCTAGGATAGCCGATGAGGTAGCCGCCATTGAAAAAGCGGGTCTATTTAAAACGGAAAGGATCATTACCAGTGATCAGGGAGCCGAAATTATTGTAGGTGGTAAGAAAGTTCTCAACTTTTGTGCAAACAATTATCTCGGACTATCCTCTCATCCAAGAGTGATTGAGGCAGCAAAAAAATATATTGATAGTCGGGGTTACGGAATGAGTAGCGTACGATTCATCTGTGGCACACAAGACATCCATAAAGAACTGGAACAAAAATTATCTGTTTTTCTAGGTACAGAAGATACCATTTTATATGCCGCAGCCTTTGATGCCAATGGAGGTTTATTTGAACCTCTCTTTGGTGAAGAAGATGCCATTATTAGTGATGCACTCAATCATGCGAGCATTATAGATGGCGTAAGATTGTGTAAGGCTCAGCGATATCGCTATGAGCATAATAATATGGAGGACCTAGAAACCAAATTAAAAGAAACAGCTCATTTGCGCAGCCGCATTATTGTTACCGATGGGTCTTTCAGTATGGATGGCACCATTGCGCAGTTGGACAAAATTTGTGATTTAGCAGACCAGTATGACGCCATTGTAATGATTGATGAATGTCACTCCTCTGGCTTTTTAGGTAAAACAGGAAGAGGGGCACATGAACACCGTGGGGTGCTGGGAAGAATAGATATTATAACCGGCACATTGGGCAAAGCATTAGGTGGAGCAAGCGGTGGTTTCACCAGCGGCAATGCTGCCATTATTGAGTTACTTCGCCAAAGAAGTAGACCTTATTTATTTAGTAATACGCTAGCTCCATCTATTGTAGGTGCTTCTATTGCGGTACTAGATATGCTTAGCGAAACAACGGAGTTAAGAGACAAGCTAGCTGCTAACACCCTTTACTTTAGAACCAAAATGACCGAAGCTGGTTTTGATATTAAGCCGGGCGAACATCCGATTGTCCCTATCATGTTGTATGATGCAGTGATTGCGCAAAATTTTGCTTCAAAATTATTAGAAGAAGGAATTTATGTGATTGGATTCTTTTTTCCAGTGGTAGCAAAGGGACAGGCAAGAATTCGTGTACAATTAAGTGCTGCGCATGAACCAGCGCAACTCGATAAAGCTATCTTTGCGTTTACAAAAGTGGGAAAAGAATTAGGGGTTTTAAAAAATAATTGATTTAAATAAAATTAAGATCATGACCAATCAATTGCAAGATTTTATTGCGAAAAGTACTATCAAAGCCAATGATCTAGAGCATCGTAGAAAAATTAATTTTAATATTGGTAAGTACAACGAAAAAGTTCCAGAAGGAAAAGAACAATTTACTGATGTACACTTAGCAAGAGAAAGGGCAAAGAATATTAAATGGCGTGCGATTGAAACCCTCGATCAGCAATTAGAAAATTTTGAACTCAATTTTACTAAAAGAGGTGGCAAGGTAATTTGGGCTGAAAATGCTGCACAAGCAATTGAAGAAGTAATTAAAATTTGTAAAGAAAAAAATTGCAAGAAGCTCGTTAAAAGTAAGAGCATGGTTACCGAAGAGGTACATCTTAATAGCGAACTAGAAAAAAATGGCATTGAAAGTGTAGAGACTGACTTAGGCGAATACATTCAACAACTAGACGGCGAAGCTCCTTACCATATTGTAACGCCGGCAATGCATAAAAACAAGGAAGATGTAGCCAAATTATTTCATGAAAAATTAGGTACTCCTATTAATCTAAGTCCAGAGCAATTAACCTTAGTAGCACGTGATATTTTAAGAGAAAAATATGTAGAAGCTGAGATTGGTGTAACGGGTGCCAACTTTATCATCAGTGATATTGGTGCAATTGCCATCACAGAAAATGAAGGCAATGCTCGATTAACCTGCGCTTATCCAAAGACCCATATTGTGATTGTTGGAATAGAAAAAGTAATTCCTTCGTTAACAGACCTAGGTTTATTTTGGCCATTGCTTTCAACTTTTGGAACGGGACAAAAAGTAACTGTTTACAATACGATTGTAACCGGACCTAAACAACCCAATGAAATAGATGGGCCAGAAGAAATGTATGTAATCTTATTAGATAATGGTCGAACCAATATTTTAGAAAATCCAAAGCAAAGAGAAAGTTTGTATTGTATTCGTTGTGGTGCCTGCCTTAACGCCTGTCCTATTTATAAAAATATTGGTGGGCATGCCTATGGTGCTACTTATAGCGGACCTATTGGAAGTGTCATAACACCGAATCTGCAAGGGATGGATGATTTTAAACACTTGAGTTATGCCTCTTCTCTATGCGGTGCCTGTACAGAAGTATGTGCAGTAAAAATAAATTTACATGAATTGTTATTAGACAATCGTCAGGAATCAGTAAAGCAAGGTCTGAATAGTTTTGCCGAAAAGGCAGCTTGGAAACTTTGGAAGATAGCGAGCTTGAATAGAAAAATGATGAACCTAGGAAATGGAAATTTAAAGAATAAAGTAGTGAATGGATTATTTAAAGGTTGGAAAGAAAACAGAACTGATTTAGTATTTAGTAAAAAGACTTTCAATGAAATGTGGAAGGATCGTGTGGGGCAATCTTAAGTCAAAGGCCTAACACCGATTGAATAGATTAGGAAGAATGAGTAGATTTTTGAATTGCTTTTTGTAGCGAACTTAACTTATCAATTAATACTTCAAATGTTGGAGCTGGACCATAAATCATATTAAGATTCATTTTTTCGTAATCATTTTTATATTGACCTAAAACATGGCTTGGTGGAATAAATGAAATGTTCTGCTTTCCATGATTTTTATAGTCTATCCCAGATTGCCTTATGAAGTGTTGTCTATGCGTGATAATTCGATCGTATAATGCCCCATCTTTTATTGCTATGTCCGCATAAATTGAGTCGCTTAATTTATATATATCATATAAATGCCTTGACATTCTTAAGTGACGCATTGCTGAAATTGGCTTTGTAAATTCTTCATGTAACAAGAATAATTTTTCTAGAAGGGTGATTTGTGGTTCTATTGCAGCCACTTGAAAAGCGTTTCCTATCAACTCAATTTTAGGGAAGAAGCTTTCAGTTATCGCATTTACTTGTCGAAATTGAATAGCTTCTTTTATTGATCTTGCGCTTATTTCTACCTTAATTGTATTGGGTAAGTAAGGAACATTTTCCAGAATCGATACATATTCAATCACTATTTCCTGTGGATCCACTGTATCTTTCATTGTTTCTAGAGTGGGTGTCGCCTTACAAGTAAAAATTTGCGCAGGCACTCCCATTTTGTAAAGAGTCTTTTCAAGTTCATCTTTAAAATCAATGCTGACAAATTCGCTAGAAATTCTTTTTAGCTTCTTGATTTTAGAAAAAGATAAATCTTCTGAAAATCCATAAAAGGATCTATCAATGGATAAATCTATATCCTCTGAAAAACGTTCAATTATATTCCATGCTTTACTTAATGATGTTCCGCCTTTAAAATGTAAGTGCTGTGAATATTTATTTTTAAACGTAGCATTTAAAACAATAGTCACCCAAACGTCTTTCTCCAAGGCCTTTTCATTTATTCCACTTAAAACACTCGCTTGTTGTAATATGACCAGTCGGTCTTCGACAGACAGCTTAAACCAGTTCATTTGCACTGTGTTTGAATTGTGATGAAGAAACTAAATTAAAAAGTTCTTTTGCAATCCATGAAGGCGCTAGCTTGATATCATTTTCTAATAGGGCCTCCTTTTCGTTTTGCAGTAATCCTTTTATTTGACTAGCTACTGTTACATCCATTAAGCTAGGACCTAATTCATCCATAGCGAGAATTACGAGCGAACTTATGGGGCCTGTAAGGGCTAATTTTTTTGGGCTAGCACTTTTAAAATGTATTTCATTCCCTTCAATATTATATTTTCTCGTTTGGCCATTAGTGATATAGACATGCTTTGTGGGAACTTGTTGGGATATGCCTAATTTATTTAACGCGCTAATGCCAGTAGGTTTAATGATTAAATGATCTCTGGCAGCAATCGCATTTGCAATCATTTCTAGAGATGGTTGAATATTTCCAAAAAGTTGATGTTGTTTCGGTTTATAATAGATCCCATGCAATAAACGATCAATCATTTTCTCTTTCACTAATCTAGAAAGCGCCATTTTAATAGCATTGTCTGTTCCGAGCATACGAAACTCTGTTGGGAAAAAAATATCTCCCGCTTTTCTTAATTGTATATTATCAGCTATATCTTGATGTACGCTCATGCGTTAAAGATAAGATAATTATCAGAATTGTTACAAATTTATATAAAAAGGTAACAAAAAGCTTATGAACATTGTTCAATGGGCCTGGAAATCTTATGGATTTAATGCAGTAAAAAGTTGTACAGGCATTTGTTGTGAAGAAATTGCTATTTCTCGCTGGCAGATGAAGTCTTATTTTAATGACTGGGGATATCAAAGGCAAAGAGAAGGGCTCCTGCTCTTACGATTTTAATTAATTATTTTATATCTGCAATCTATACCTAAAGAGATGAGTTTAAAAGACTTCCTTCTAAACTATTTAATACAGATTAGTTTTAACTGTTATTTTACAATCCAAATCTCGATTTTACTGCTTCAAAATTGGAGGTGACTTGAGTGGGGGTTAAGGCTCTGTTATACATATTAACAATAGAATAATCACCGTAAACCAAATCTGCCATATCCCAACGATGGCCAATAAAATATCCAGCATTGGAGGTATTTGGATTACTGCCAATTGTTCCAGTACCAATTGGTATTCCATTTTTATAAATGATACAGGTTGTCCCACTGTAAGTAGCTACAATATGAACCCAATTATTTACATCACTCGTATTAGATGAAGTAGAAAAAGTATTCCATCCTCCATCATAATAACCTGCTGTGTATTGATTTGAACTCGTTGGGAAATTGTATGCATTATAGGCTAATATCATATTGATACTGCCACTGTAAATTTCGGAAAATATACAAGGTGTATAATTAGCATTGGGTGCCGGCCCAGATGTTCCCGCAATTTTTACCCATACTTCAATTGAATAACTGGTAAGTCTTCCAAATGAGCTAGATGTTGTTGCCCATCCCCCATCTAAAAATCTTAATAAACCTCCATTGGAAGAGACATAGCTGATGTTACTATTTAAAGTAAAACTAGTCACTGCATAGCCTGTTACTAAATTTGTCCAGGTTGTTCCTGTTCCAGGATAACTAGCAGAATTAGCCGCATCTAAATTTAAAATTAAACCAACTGTTTCAATGACTGGCGCTTGAAATGGCGCTGATGCAGGTGCAGTATAATTATTATTCCCTTTAAAAAAAGATTCCTGTGCATTGGAGATGAATGCGGTGGAGAGGAGGAATAGGGTGATGAGTTTTTTCATATTATTTTTTATAAACCAAAGCGAGATTTAAGTACTTCAAAATTGTTGGTTACTTCAGACGAAGATAGATCTCGATTGTACAATCTTACAATGGCATAATCTCCAAAAGAATAGTTTGATTGGTCCCAACGTTTCCCAATATTATATCCCAGATTTGCTGAATTAATACTAGTACTTCCTATTGACCCACTTCCTATATTAATTCCGTTCTTATAGATTGTACAAATATTTCCATCATATGTTGCTACAATTTGTACCCAATTATTTGCATCACTTGTATTAGAAGTGGTAGTATAAACATGCCAAGAGTCAGAATTAAACCCAGAAGTATACTGATTGGAGGCGCCAAATTGGGTATTGTATCCTAATATCATATTTGCACCTCCTATGGATTGGTTAACACTTTCAGTAAAAAGACATGGATAGCCTCCAGAAGTTCCTGCCAATTTCACCCAAGTTTCTATGGTGTATTTAGTAAATCTTCCCAAAGAATTTGCGGTTGATGCCAATCCTCCATCTGCAAATCTTAATATACCTCCATTTGCAGAATTATAAGTTACATTATTATTTAAAGTAAAATTAGTCACTGTACTTCCAGTAACTAAATTAGTCCATGTTGTACCACTTCCTGGGTAACTTGCTGAATTAGATGCATCTAAACTTAACGCCAACCCATTGGTAATAAGAGAAGGAGCTTGACTAGACCCAACAGGTGCACTATAATTATTATGTCCCCCAAACATGGCTCTTTGCGCATTAGAAATAAATGCGGTCGAAAGGAGTAATAGAGTGAAGAGTTTTTTCATGATTAATATTTAGAAAGAACGTATAGCTACAACATAATTAGTTGAAGTTTTATTGGTTTGATAAACGTAAGTGTTAGAATTAGCACCTAAAGCGTACGCTAAATAGGCATAATCACTTCTTTCTGAAGATGACCAATGATCATGAGTTGCGAAATTACAGTTGGGAAAATATTCTGACTTAGTCGAAAAAAGTGTTAACTCATAGGCATTGGGTAAATACCAATCAGAAAATTGCGGTATAGTAGTTACACCACTTACAACAACTCCTGCATTTAAATAGGTAGCTGCCCAAAACGCTGCACACCTTTGTCCTGTCTGTGGATCTCCGTTACCATAAGTAGGTACAGGTATAACATTCAATATCCTTTGAGTATTCAATTTTCCGCCTAAAACACCATAATAACTTGTAGTTCCAACGTAGGTGCCTGAACCACCACCCCAAGTCATTGCTTGGCCGCTATTTAATTCTGTGTTTGCCCCAATCAAACCATGTGCTCCACCATCCCAAGTATAAAAAACAATTCCCCCACCATAAGATTCACCAATTGTATGTGTACTACCTGCAGAAGGAGTAGGAATATTTAAAGTAGTCCCTGATAATGTTGCAACGCCTGTTCCATTTGTAGTTAAGTTAAGAGGCGCTTGATAATCTGTGCCGGCAACAGCTGCAGTTAATGAACTAGTTCCTGTTCCTTTTATAATTCCTGTTAATGTGGTTGCACCAGTACCCCCATTTGCAACAGGCAATGTTCCAGTTACGCTGGTGGTAAGATTTGTTGATGATGAACTAGCTGCTGTTCCGTATCCTTGACCAATATTCCAATAGCAGTTGGTGCCATCATAATAGAAGTTCAAAATATCTTTTGCATTCGCAGAAGATGACAATGCAATGGTTGTTGTTGAAGTTGAACCCAATATTTTATTTGCAGTGGTGGGTAATGTGATGGTTCTGTTTCCAATTGCATCTTGAGATACAACCAATGTCCCATAAGCACCTGCTATTGGCGTACTTGTAAAACTCATTGTTCTATTTCCCCCTAAGGTTACACTTGCATTTAATCCAAGAGCTGGATTCCAATTGATTGTTGAACCATCCGTTAAGGCTTGCGGTGTAGAGGCATAAATAGGTGAGTTAACGCTGGTAGCAGTAATTATTCCTGTATTAACACTGGTAGCACTTAATGCGCCTGTGTTAATTATACCGGTGGTAACTGTTCCCGTAAAAGTGGGCGAAGCTAAAGGCGCAGCACCTGTAACATCAGCAACAGGAATAGATGCATTTGCAGTCAAGACAGAAGTACCTGCTCCTTTCACATAACCTGTTAAAGAAGCTGCACCCGTTCCGCCGTTTGCAACTGCTAATATTCCTGTAACAGCCGATGCTAAATTAGTGTTGCCTGAATTTGATGCGCTTGCTGCTGTCCCATATCCTTGACCAATATTCCAATAGCAATTAGTACCATCGAAATAAAAATTTAAAATGTCTTTTGAGTTAGCAGCAGTTGATAAAGTAACCGTACTCGTTGAGGTAGATCCTAACACTTTATTTGTAACACTAGCAATGGTTGGTAGATTAATCGTTCTACTTCCTGTTCCATCCTGCGTTAAAACAATTGTTCCGTAAGTACCCACTGGAGGAGCAGCAGTAAAATTCAACGCACTATTTTGTGTTAAAGTAATCGCTGCATTTAATCCTTGTGCAGGGTTCCAATTAATAGTAGTTCCTGTATAGCTTAATGTTTTGGGAGTAGATGCATAGGTAGGTGCTGTAACACTAGTTGAACTTAAGGCGCCTGTATTAATAACACTTGTAGTAACTGTTCCTGTAAAAATAGGTGAAGCTATATTCGCTTTTAATGCAAGTGCAGCAGTATTAGATGAGATGCTTGCTGTGTTAGAAGCTATATTAGTTTTTAGAATCGCAATATCAATTGTATTCGATGTAATACTGGCCGTGTTACTTCTTACATTTGTTGTTAGTGTAGCTAAATCATCAGCACTTGCTTTTAAATTTATAGCAGCAGTGTTGGCAGTAATACTTGCTGTATTAGATGCAATTTTCGAAGTTAAAATGACTTCAGTAGCGGTGGCTCTTATTGTTTCTGCAGTAATTGAAGCTGTATTAGCAGCAACCACTGTAGCAAGATTGTTTACATCTACTGCATTCGATTTTAAATTAATCCGATTAGATAAATTTGTGGTATCAATAGTAACTGCACTATTTCCGCGTGAAAAATTATAACTAGCCAATTGCGTTGGTGTAATATAACCGTTTGCACTATCCGAAATATTTAATTTTGTACCCAATGCAACTTGCGTTAATTCACTAATGGGTTTTGCTGCATCACTGGTATTATTAACTAAATCTAAACCTACCTTCGATTTATTCAGCGTTACTATCATATCACTCGTGATAGCTCCACTTGCAATAGAGGTGGCATTACCCACACTCGTCACCACGCCTATTAAATTAGCATTCGTTTTAACAGTAGCCGCAGTGCCTGCTCCAAAAGCATAGGGCACACTCACCAACTGCACCGTTCCAATGTCGATATAATTATTATTAGATGCTGGATCTAATTCTACTTGTAAAAATTTATTTCCTACTATCCAGTTTACGCCACCCAATGTTCCAGTACTACTACTAGCACCTGCACTTCCTATCTGTACTGAAAACAGTCCACCTAGATTGGTAGTTATCTGTCTTATTTCTGAATACACCACCGCTCCCGATTGCAATAAATCATGAACCGATAAACGAAGTTTCATCGTCTGATTTGGCAAAGGATTACCTACCGCATTTCTTGCTACCCCTTGGTAGTTCAATAAATTAGGCGCCTGCGCAAAAGCAGAGAAACTCATTAGGAGCGTTATGATTATAAGGGCGTTGGTTTTTAGAAGCGATTTTAGATGCATGGTTTAAAGGAGTATTTGGTTTGTTAGGTCTTTTAAATTCGGGTTTAGAGGAGCTTTATAATTGTTGGTTCTTTTAAATTCGGGTTTAGGGGAGTATTAATTTTATTGGTTCTTTTAAACTCGGGTTTAGTCTTGAGTATTATTATTGTTGGTGTTTTTTAACTCGGGTTTAGTTGAGTATAATTATTATTTGTTCTTTTTAATTCGAGTTTAGAAGGGCGTTATTATTATTTGCTCTTTTTAATTCGGGTTTAGAAGTTTAGATTAAACACTATTCACCATTGACCATTCACCATTCACCATTCACCATTCACACCGCTTAATTAATTTTTAAAATTTTAAAGGCGCCTTTTTTTATTAGCCTGCCTGTTACTGGATGCGTGTGGCGGATGTTTACAAAATACTGACCTGCTTTTAGGCCAGCTAGGTTCCAGATTTCTAGAGCGCCCATTCCATTATATACCACTATATTCTCTTTTAATTTAGTTCCCTTTTCATCTAATAACTCAATTAAGTCATTGCCCTTTTCAGCATGAAGAATATTGATGTATAATTCATTTTTTACTGGATTGGGATATAGTCTTATTTCATTGGTTAAAAAAGAAGGAACCAAATTATTTTCCACCTGATTTTGAACACTGTATTGTAAAAGTCCATTGGTAAAAAGATACAAATCACTGTTGTCCATGATATTGGTGGCAGCAGATTCTCCTACACTCCACTCAACACTGTAATTGCCTTTGGTAACTTGATTACCTGCTATATTGATCGCAAAGGGAGCCTTCATTTGAGCGGAAGAAGCTAAGCCAATTAATAAGCTGATTGATTGAAGGCAAAAAAAATTTTTGAAAAAAAGATTGTTCATAAGATGTTTGAATCAATGCTATTGTGGTATAGCAACTAACTGATTTTGGATGCAATTTGAGTCCAAAATAAAAAAGCCCCAAGTCGGGGCTGTCAAAAAGGGGGTTTTACACTGTAAAAAATAGTATTTACAATTGAAAATCAATTAGTTACAACATGTTGATATAGTCGGTGGGGGAACAACCCTCCAGTTTTTTGAAGGCATTGTACATGCTTTGTCGGTTATTGAAACCTGCCATTTCAGACAAAGCTTCGATGGTAAAGGACTCCTGCTTGTTGGATTTTAGCAATTCCTTGAAGTATTTAATCCTGTTTCGATTTAACAACTCAGTGAAGCTATCATTGGTATTGGTTTTTAAAAACGCTAGCACCTCTAGCTTACTATGGTTTAGTTTTAAGGCAAAATCATCCAAATTGGCCTCTAAATTCAAATAGTAATGGTTGCCATAAAATAAAAAATCAAAATTTTCAGCAGCTATTTTTTGTTTAATTAATTTGTTCTTATGGACAATGGAAAAAGAATACTCATCTATAAACTTAGGTCTAAAAAATATAAAAAGAATAAATAATATTCGATAACAAATCGTAATAATTCTAGTATCAAGTTTATAAGGCATAAAACCACTTGTACGCAATAAAACTAGGACCAAAACTGCAATAAAAATGAAAACAACAAAAATTACAAGAAATCCGGCCCATCTTTTAATTTTTACTTGATAGAGGTTGTAAGGGTCAGTATTTTTATATATGGTATATATATTATACACCATCGAAGCTAAAATAAGCAAATTGGTGAAAAATACATTTGCTTTAATAAGTAAAGTTATTTCTGTATTGTAAATCCCTTCTTCAATAGCTAAAAATTGAAACCCATTCAAAATGGCAATTAAATACAAGATGAAAAACACCATCTCTATATAGATAACCAATTGGGGGATTTTATGATTGGCAACAAAATAAAAAATATTAATACAGGCAATTGTAAGAAATAATCTAATGATGGAAGCATAAATAATTAAATTATACCCTACTTCATCTAAAAAATCAATGCCAGATTTAATAGTTAAACCTGCTAAAAATACAAGTATGTGTAACTTAAATAAAGATATCTTTTGCCCCCCTTTAATATTTTCGATAAATGAAAATAACCCTATGAACATTAATGCGAAAAATAAGTATGAATACATATTAGGTAAGTTAACCAATTAATTTTGAACGATTGCTCGTAAAATAAAAATCTTATATAGAGTGAGGGTACTGTTCCCGAATTTGAAATAATAAATTTTAAATCTATTCCACTTTGCCAAATGAGGATACAACTTATTTAACCCTGACTTTAGTCGTTCAACAATTTAGTAAAATCATCACTGCTCGAGCTCAGCAATTACTTTTACTCTACCTCGACTGACACTATAATTTACTATAAACACCCCCGCTAAAGTAACCAGCGCTCCCCAAAAAATATGTACCGTCAACTTTTCGTTTACCACTAAGGCGGCGGTTATCATCGCGACGATTGGATTCAAATAGGCATATAAGGAAGAAACTGCAATGGGTAATTTTTTCATAGAATACACAAATGCAATAAAGCTAATGATGGAGCCAAATATTACTAAGTAAGCAATAGCTAGCCAACCTTTCAAAGAAAAATTTTGTAAAGGAATCGCAGTTTGAGTAGACAGTGAAATGATGAATAAAATAACTGAACTAATTAGCATCTGCCATCCAGTAGAATAATAAGGATTGAGTGCAAATTTATTTTTAGCAATAAACATAGTACCTACACTCCATGAAAGCATTGCCAGTATTGACAAAACAACTCCAAAATAAAAACCTTCC
This sequence comes from Chitinophaga pinensis, assembly GCA_945876095.1. Classification (GTDB taxonomy): domain Bacteria; phylum Bacteroidota; class Bacteroidia; order Chitinophagales; family Chitinophagaceae; genus Ferruginibacter; species Ferruginibacter pinensis_E. Next base: position 133,179 of record CAMCMP010000004.1, on the reverse strand, counting down.
TGATGATGAACCAATAGGTTTTCGTAAAATACAATACCGACTCCTGAAAGACCTAATAGCAGTCCAATAAAAGTAAGGGGCGTAAGATTTTTTTTATGATAGAAAATTCGCTCCATTGTCACCACACTAAAAGGATACAATGCGCCAATCAAACAGCTGAATCCTGTAGGAATAAATTTTAGACTCCAGGTGCTAAAACCATTAGAGATTACAAACAACAACAAACCTAAAAAAGTTAACCAACCAAATTGTCTGAGCGTGGGCAAAGGCATTTTCTTAAACCCAACAAAGAAAAGAAGAAAAGAAAAGCCGCCTAAAAATTGTCTTATTGCGGCCAATTGAAAAGGGGGTAAATTTTCAGCAACCGCCACTTTACTAGCAACCCAAGTAGTGCCCCACAAAATACAAGTGGCAGACAATGCAAGATAAGCTAAGGATTTGCCCTTAAAAAACTTATGCTGGGTACTCATAAAAATTTAGGACAATTAATGTTTAAAATGACGAAGACCAGTAATCACCATAGCTAGGTTATTTTGCTTACAATATTCGATAGAATCTTTGTCACGAATAGAACCTCCTGGTTGTATAAATGAAGTAATGCCTGCGGCATGGGCAATTTTTACACAATCATCGAATGGAAAAAATGCATCGCTAGCCAAGGCTGCTCCTTGTAAATCAAATTTAAACTGATTCGCTTTTTCAATCGATTGGCGCAATGAATCAATCCTAGAAGTTTGACCACAGCCCTTTCCAATTAATTGTTTATTCTTTACCAATGCGATTGAATTACTTTTTAAATGCTTCGCAACCAAATTGGCAAATACAAGATCTTCTTTCTCTACTTCAGTGGTATTTCTGCCACCCTCTTCTTTCCATTCTGTAAAATTACCTTGGTCATTTTGTTGAGTCAATGTGCCATTCAATACAGACCTGTATTGATGCGTAGCCGCTGCACTTGGCTTTTGCACTAATAAAATGCGGTTCTTTTTAGTGGTTAAAATTTCTAATGCGTCCGCATTAAATGAGGGTGCTATTAGTACTTCAAAAAATATTTCATTGATCGCATCTGCAGTCGCTTTGTCAACCGGTGCATTACAAATCAATACACCTCCAAAGGCACTTTCTGGATCTCCAGCCAATGCACTGTCCCACGCTTCTTTTACTGATTTTCTTGAAGCAATACCACAAACGTTCGTATGCTTAATGATGGCAAAAACTACTTGTCCTTTATTTTCAGCTCCAGCAGGAGAATTAAATTCATGAATTAATTGAACCGCCGCATCCACATCTACCAAATTATTATAAGACAATTCTTTTCCATTGAGTTGGTCAAAAATTTCATTGGTGTTGCCATAAAATATTCCTTCTTGGTGAGGGTTTTCGCCGTAGCGTAAGACGGTTTTTGTCTTGTCAAATGGATTAGCAAATTCAGTTTGGTTAAAATAATTTGAAATAGCCAAATCATAACCAGTACATACATCAAAAGCCTTAATAGCAAAGATTCGACGCTGATCCAAGGTAGTTTCTCCTTTTTGATCTTTCAATATTTGTTCTAGTAAAGTATAGTCCTTTTTAGCTGCTACCACTACCACATCCTGATGATTTTTTGCAGCCGCTCTAATCATGGAAGGTCCGCCAATATCAATTTTTTCTATGATTAATTTTTCATCTGAGGTAGACTTAACCGTCTCTTCAAAAGGATACAGATCAACAATTACAAGGTCCAATTCGGGTATATTAAATTGTTTCATCTCCTCAACATGCGTTGCATCTCCTCTTTTACCTAAAATACCGCCAAACACTGAAGGGTGCAATGTTTTTACTCTGCCTCCCAAAATAGAGGGATAGGTAGTTAATGACTCCACCGCCACACAGGGTATTTTCATGTCTTCAATAAATTTTTGGGTTCCACCAGTTGAATAAATAACTACCCCCAACTGATGTAACTGTTGAACGATATTTTCTAACCCATCTTTATAAAAAACAGAAATAAGTGCTGTGTTGATTTTTTTTTGCATGATAACTAGGTATTATATTATAATTAAATCGCTCTTTACTTTATTTCGGAACTATTGATTTTCTGTTAGTACAAATGCCCCTTTGTCAGGAACTGAATAAGAGCGCAAATGTAGTTCTTCGCACTCTTTTTGCCATTGACCAATTTTCCACAAACTGTTAGAAGCATCAAAAACATATTGCTTGCAGTTGAAAACACTGGCCAACTGCGAAATAACAATTTTTGGATTTTTGGAAACAATGATCAAATCCACGTCAATCTTTGAAACCAATGCCTCCAATTGTAATGGCCGATCCAGTACCGCTATTTTTCGGGTTCCTAGTTGGTAAAATATCGGCGGATAATTATAAATAGAGAGACTGTCCAATGGCTTCGTTAATTGCAATGCTACCCTAGCGGGTTGTATGTGAAAATTTTGCAATGCTTGGTCTTTTAAAATTCCGCTGTCACCCATAAATTTAAATTGGTTGCCCTTCACAAAATCAATCGCCTGGTGCTGAGGTATATTATAAACAATCACCTTTCGCTGATTTTTTATTTTCCATTCGCCATAGGACTGAAGCATTGTAAAAGCCAACAAAGTAAAAAGGGAAAGTCGAAAGGCAATTTTACTTTTTTTCATCAACCAACTACACAAGCAAAATACTATTAAATAAAGTAAAGCCGTGGAGGCCAAGCTAGCCGGTATTTTTTCCCAAACAGAAAAGGGTAATTGATTGGTCCACAGAATTACCTGATTCATCACCCATACCATTCCGCCTACCAATTTACCCAACCCTACCCCCAACCAAGGAATCCAGGATAATGCCACCAGACCTATCTCCGTAAATAAAATAGCACTAGATAAGGGCACCGCAATAACATTAGTCAAGAGAAAATAATTAGGAAACTGATGGAAATAATAAATACAAATTGGAAAAGTAAATACTTGAGCCGCTAAAGAAATGGCCATTAATTTCCATACTTCATTGGCAAACTTGTTTTTAAAATAAAACCAGTTATTAATAGTTGTTTGAAAAATAATAATTCCTATTACTGCTAAATACGATAATTGAAATCCTACCTCCCATAAAAAATAGGGATTGTAACAAAGCATTGCAAATGCAGATGCAGCCATTGAATTGAAAATGGAGGATTTTTTTGAGACCGTTTTTCCGATGGCTATAAAAGTAAACATCACAGCTGATCGAATAACAGAAGCTGCCCCACCAGTCAATAGAGCAAATAACCAAAGTGATGTCAACATGAATACCAGCTGCAAAATTTTTGATTTTTTTATCCCCGGCATTCTAAAAAAAATCCATCCTAGCAAAATATAAATCAATCCTAAATGCATTCCAGAAATAGCAATAATATGAACCACGCCTGTATTGCTGTAAGCCTTTACTAAATCTCTGTCTAGGTCACTGGTATAGCCAATCAGCAAAGCCTCCGCAATGCCTAGCTCATCTTTATTGGGAGGCAAATTTTTCTGGAGAATAGATAAAATTTTAGTTCTAGCAGTAATGATAAATTGCTTGAACTGATTCTTATTTTTTTCATTCAATCTAACCCAATCATTTGGCTTTAAATACACCTGATGAAAGATTAATTGCATCGCTGCATACTGTTGATAATTGAATGCCCCAGGGTTACCTGAGTTTTTAATTGCTTGCAATTTTTTATGAACTAAAATCCTATCACCATATTTCAATTGCGACGAAAGACTGTCTTTTGAAAAATACAATAAAAGTTTTCCATTACAATTAATACTGCTATCCTTTCTAATAATTTTTTCTACTTGGCCATAAACCTTCCATGATTTTTCCTTTAGTTGGAGCGACTCGTCTATACGAATCACTAAATAATCTTGCTGCTGATAATATCTTCCCATCCAAGCATTGCTATTTCGAATATCCTTTTGCCAAGTAATCAAAAGACCTAAACATACTAGCATTAAATTGATCACAATGGCTTGAAGAGCCTGAAGTTTAAATCGCAGCACTAAAGGGAAAAATAAAAAAATACAATAGGCAATTCCAAAACAGCCTAAAGCAATCAAGGATTGGTAAACAGGAATGGGTAGATACCATTGAAAAAGTATTCCAATAACCAATGGTAGCAACAGCCTTATAAAAGGTGCTTTTCGCCAAATGGGGACGGAATAAATTGTAGACATGCCCTAAGATATATATAAAATAGGCTAAATGCTATGGGCTCTTCAATCAGCTGCTGCAATAAAAAAAGCGAATCTTACGATTCGCTTTAGCTTAAAAAATATTTACAATTACTTACTTAAATGCATACTACGTTCTTTGTACAACTGCCTAAAGTAAGGATCTTTAAGATCTTTGATAAAGCGAATGGCTTCACCCGTACTTTTCATTTCTGGACCAAGTTCTTTGCTTACACCTGGAAACTTATTAAAAGAGAAAACTGGTTCCTTTATGGCAAAACCAATCAGTTTTTTCTCGTAGGTAAAATCGGTCACCTTAGCAACCCCCAACATTATCTTAGTCGCGATATTTAGATAAGGTATCTGATAGGCTTTCGCGATAAATGGTGTAGTACGACTTGCTCTAGGATTCGCTTCAATCACAAACACATTGCCATCTTTTATTGCAAATTGAATATTGATCAACCCTTTAATATTTAAAGTTCGAGCAATTTTTTCTGCATACTCTTCCATTGTGTGCACTACCAATGGAGATAAATTAAATTCTGGTAAAACCGCATTACTATCTCCACTATGAATACCGGCTGGCTCAATGTGCTCCATTACTCCCATGATATGGAAGTTTTCTCCATCAAAAATTGCATCAATCTCCGCCTCTTGACAACGATCTAAAAAGTGATCGATTAAAATTTTATTACCTGGTAAATGTTTGATCAAACTTAAAATTCCTTTCTCCAAATCTTCGTCATTCAGCACAATACGCATCCTTTGACCACCGATTACATAACTTGGTCTGATCAATACCGGATAGCCTACACTTTTAGCCACTTCAATTGCTTCATCTGTATTATAAGCAGTACCGTATTTAGGATAAGGAATTCCTAACTCTTTCAATGTATCACTAAATCTTCCTCTATCTTCAGCAATGTCCATGCTATCGAATGAAGTGCCTATTATTTTGATGCCTTTTTCATGCAACTTCTTTGCTAACTTAAGCGCCGTTTGTCCGCCCAATTGAACAATCACCCCTTCTGGTTTTTCATGTTCAATAATTTCCCAAAGATGCTCCCAGAATACCGGCTCGAAATACAATTTATCTGCAATATCAAAATCTGTAGACACTGTTTCAGGATTACAGTTTACCATAATCGCTTCAAAGCCTGCTTCTTTTACTGCTAATAAACCATGTACACAACAATAGTCAAACTCAATACCCTGGCCAATTCTATTTGGACCAGAACCTAATACAATAATTTTTTTCTTAGAAGAAAGTTTTGATTCGTTAGAAAGTATTTGCACTCCACTTTCTGGAAGATTGGCAGGAGCTTTTTCGAAGGTTGAATAAAAATACGGAGTCTTAGCTTCAAATTCTGCGCTACATGTATCCACCATTTTATAAACTCTAGTCAGCCCCATCGCTTTCCTTCTTTCATATACCAATTCACTATTCTCTTCGTTCATAATCCGAACGATTTGCTCATCACTAAAACCTAATAATTTCGCTTCAGTCAAAAGATCATCTGGCAGCGTTTTCAAATCGCATTTTGCAATCTTCTTTTCACATTCACAGATTTTTTGAATTTGATAAATAAACCAACGATCGATGCCCGTGCTTTCGCAAATACGCTTGATGCTAGCGCCCGCCATTAATGCATCTTTAATCCTAAATATTCTATCCCACTTTGGTATTTTGATATACTCAATCAATTCGTCTGCATGCATTAAACTTTTTCCATAGTAACCTAAACCAACCGCTTCGTTTTCCAAACTTTGACAAGCTTTTTGAACAGCTTCAGCAAAACTTCTTCCAATACCCATTACCTCGCCTACACTTTTCATTTGAAAACCTAAAGTGTCATTGGCTCCTTTAAATTTATCAAAATTCCATCTTGGAATTTTTACAATCACATAATCTAGGGCAGGCTCAAAATAAGCAGAAGTAGATTGAGTGATCTGATTTTTTAATTCATCTAAATTAAAACCTAGTGCAAGTTTGGCGGCTATTTTTGCAATTGGATAACCAGTCGCTTTACTAGCCAATGCAGAAGAACGGCTTACCCTTGGATTAATTTCCACCACCACTAATTGTTCTGTTTGCGGATTCAATGCAAACTGAACATTACAACCACCAGCAAAATTTCCTAAAGCGCGCATCATACGAATCGCCGTGTTACGCATATCTTGATAAGCCGTATCACTTAATGTCATGCAAGGCGCTACGGTAATACTATCCCCCGTATGCACTCCCATCGGATCAAAATTTTCAACCCCACAAATAATTACTACATTATCATTTAGGTCTCTTAATAATTCAAGTTCAAATTCCTTCCACCCCAATACCGCTTTTTCAACCAATACTTCATGAATAGGAGAAGCCGTTAATCCATTATTAAGCGCATCATCCAATTCTTCTTTTTTGAAAACGATACCTCCACCACTCCCACCCAGTGTAAAAGAAGGGCGTATCACTAAAGGAAAACCAATTTCTTGTGCAAATTCTTTACCCTCTAAAAATGAGTTAGCTGTTCTAGCTGGGCAAACCGCAATACCCATTTCTATCATCCAGTTGCGAAATTTCTCGCGATCTTCTGCTTTATCAATTGCTTTAATATCAACACCAATCAATCTAACACCAAATTTTTCCCATACGCCCAATTCATCCGCTTCCTTACAAAGATTCAAGGCTGTTTGACCGCCCATAGTAGGTAGCACCGCGTCAATCTGATTTTCTTCCAAAATTTGTTCAATACTCTCCACAGTAAGTGGCAAAAGATATACTCTATCTGCCATCATAGGGTCAGTCATAATAGTAGCAGGGTTGCTATTGATCAAGATAACCTTTACCCCTTCTTCTCGAATACTTCTAGCGGCTTGTGTACCAGAGTAATCGAACTCGCAGGCTTGGCCTATCACGATAGGACCAGACCCGATTATTAATACTGATTTGATTGATTTGTCTATTGGCATATTGTAATTTGCTTCTAATGTGGCGTGCAAAAGTAAAGAAAAAAGAGCAGTTTTAGGAAGGTTGCACCCAATCAAATCATAATAATTTTTGCACATCAACCAGCCCCCTTATTCAGCTTAGCAAATCTTGAAATCTGGGTTATTCTAGAATAACTTATGCAGATAGCCTGTTTTTAATACTCCCCACCTTTCAATGCATTATTTATGAATTAAATTTGCCCTTATTACGCTATCTCAAAAAATCACGAATGAAGTTTTCTCTACTCGGCCTTTTACTAATAAACCTAGTTTCTTATGCCCAGTTATTTCCTGGAAAAAATTATCCAAAAGGATATTTTAGTTGGCCGGTAGACGCCAAAATAGCTTTGGCAGCCAACTTCGGTGAATTAAGACCTAATCATTATCATATGGGCCTAGATTGCAAATCAGACCAAGTAGAAAATAGGTCTGTAATGGCTGCTTCAGAGGGTTATATCGCCAAGGTAAAAATTGAACCTTTTGGATTTGGAAGATGCATATATATCAATCACCCAAATGGCCTAACCACCCTTTATGCGCATCTCAATGATTTTTACCCAACATTAGAGCAATACATTACCAATAAACAATATCAACTAAAAAGATGGAATATTTCTTTAGACCTACCTGTTGGAATGTTTCCAGTAAAAAAAGGGCAGTTCATCGCATTTAGCGGCAATACAGGGGGGTCGCAGGGGCCTCACGTTCACTTTGAAATAAGAGATACTAAAACGGACAAAGTACTAAATCCCCTTTTATTTGGATTTCCATTAGCAGATGATATAGCGCCAGATATTTTGCGACTAGCCGTTTACGATAGAACTATCAGTACCCATGAACAGACACCCAGATTTTATTCTTTAAAAAAAATAAATGGGGTATTTACTACTAGCTCTTCACTAGTAGTTTTAACCACTCATAAAGTCAGTTTTGCCATAACTGCTTATGATCGTTATTCAGGATCAACTAATAAAAATGGCATCTATCAAGCGATACTTTCCGAAAATGAAAAACCATTAGCTGGCTTCCAGATGGATAGTATTACCTACGATGAAACAAGGTTTCTGAATGCGCATATTGATTATAAATTGCATAATGCGGGAGGTTCTTATGTTCAGCATCTTGGCTACCTTCCTGGATATACCAACGGTATTTATAATAATCAATTGGGAAATGGGGTGGTCAATATTGAAGATGGATTAGTGCATCCTATTAAAATAGCAGTAAAAGATGCCAATGGCAATACTTCTATTTTGCAATTGAATGTTCAGTACAACGGTGTAAAACAAACAGAAAAAAAAGCGACAGCAAAATCAGATAATCAACAAAGAGAGTTCCGGCCAGGATTTATTAATGTTTTTGAAAACGCTCAAGTAAAATTCTATCTGCCTGAAAATGCTTTGTATGATTCTATCCGCTTCACTTTCAAAGAAGTTATACCTACCCAGGGAAATCCAATTTATCAACTTCACAACGGCGACATTCCCATTCATAGTATTTTTGCAATCAATATAAAAAACCCCATATCAAGCTTTCCCAACAAAATGGTAATGCATCGCTTTTGGAGAAATAAAAATGATTACTCAAAAGCGGTTCATGTAATGACGGGATATGGAAAAGATTGGTACCGAGCGAGCTTTAGAGAGTTTGGTAATTTTCAGCTCATAGAAGATACGATTCCGCCAAGTATCACCGCCGTTGGATTTAAAGAAGGCATGAATATTATTAAACAAAATCGCATTGCATTTGTAATTAAAGATGATACAGAAGAATTGGAAAATTTTACTGCTTTGCTAGATGGCAAATGGATAAGATTTTCAAATGATAAAGGGGCTGTATTTATTTATCGGCTAGATGAACACTGTCCACCTGGTGAACATGAGCTAAAAATAAGTGTAGCAGATTGCGTAGGAAACAAATCGGAAAGAACCTATCATTTTACCAGATAAGAGAAAAGAGGTTCAAGCATTAGATAAATCAAATTGACCATTGACCATTCACCATTGAACATTCACCATTAACATTCAACAAAATAATATGACCACACTAACTACTGGAAAAAAAGCGCCGATCTTTAAAGGCCTTGATCAAAACGGAAACAAAATTTCTATTGCAGATTTTAAAGGCAAAAAGATCATCCTTTATTTTTATCCTAAAGATGACACTCCAGGATGTACTGCTCAAGCCTGCAACCTCAGAGATAATTATTCTGCCCTACTTAAAAAAGGATTTGCTGTGGTGGGAGTAAGTACAGATGCTGTAAAAACACATAAAAAATTTGAAACTAAATACGAGCTTCCGTTTCCATTGATTGCAGATGAAGACAAAAAAATAGTTGAGCAGTATGGTGTTTGGGGAGAAAAAAAATTCATGGGTAAAACTTATATGGGCATTACCCGAACTACTTTTTTAATTGATGAAGCTGGAAAAATCATTCAGATTATCGAAAAGCCTGATACAAAAAATCATACAGAAGAGATTTTAGCAGCCTTGAAGTAGGGTCGATTTTTTGATGTCTGATGTCTGATGTCAGATTTTTTTAAATTTGAGGATACCTGCTTCTTTCGAAGCTTTGGCTGTTGTTTATTAACTTTTTCAACAAATAAAGCCCGGTCATAAATAAATAAATCAGACATCAGACATATATCAGAAATCATACATCAGACATCAGACATATATATCGGACCTCAAAAAATCACACACCTCATATCACCCACTCCACTTCTCCAAAGTCGAATCGCTGCTCTTGCTGAGCATCCAAGGTTATTAATTGTCCGAAGGAAGATACCCCCTGAATAGTGGTATCAAAATGAATAGTCCCTCTTTTAAAATGAACTTTTTTATTGCGGCCAAATAAATGTGAATTATACTCGGCTAAAGCCGAGTCAAAATTTTCTTTTTTAATGGAATTATATCTGTCTAGTACAGATTTTTTAAGTTCTTCTGCTAAAAATTCAAGATCATGGGTTTTGCCCGTTATTTGCTTTAAAGACACCGGATTTTTTAAACTGGGATCAAAACTCGTTTGATTGATATTTACTCCAATACCGACAACAGCAAAGTTCCAATTACTACCCTGAAAGACATTTTCAATTAATACCCCTACTGCCTTTCTGTCACGCCAATAAATATCATTGGGCCATTTAATACTAGTTTCTTGGCCAGCATATTGAGCAAAAAAATCGTAACAGCCTAATGCTACCGAAACCAACAATTGAAATTGTTGTGAAGCATTTAACAATTTAACCTCCAAGACAAGGCTCAAGGCAATGTTAACGCCATTTGCGGTGTCCCATTGCTTTCCACGCTGACCTTTTCCAGCGGTTTGCTCGGTTGTGAAATAAGAATCTCCATGTTTCGCCATTCCTGCATGAACCTTTGCCATGGCATAGTTGTTGGTACTATCAACCTGCTTTAAAATTACAAAGGAAGAACCGGTTTTTGACATGTTGCAACGATTGGTAAAGAAATAGTACTTTTGAACATATTTGCAAGCTAACTACTGTATACCAAAAAACAAAAGTTAATAGTAAACTGCAAGACTAAAAGACTGTCTATGAAAAATAAATTAAAACAGCATATAATTTGAACAATCTCAAAATGTTAGCCAATCGTCCAAAAAGTACTATTAAAAAGCTAACTAAAAACAGTAAAATTTTCAAGGCCATCATCGAAGCCATCAAGGAAAAAAAAGGAGAAAATATCATAAGTCTTGATTTACGTAAAATATCTGAAGCCGTATCTGATTTTTTCATCATTTGTGAAGCTAGTAACCCCAATCAATTAAAAGCAATTGCTGATTTTATAGAAGAGGATGTAAAAAAGAAATGTGGAGAGTCAGCCTATAAGCATGAGGGTCGTCAAGGGCAACAATGGATTTTAATTGATTTTGTAAATGTGGTAGTTCACATTATGTTGCCCGAACCAAGGAAATTTTACCGGTTAGAAGAAATGTGGAGTGATGCAGTAGCCGCAGAACACAACGATTCAATCAATTAATATAAGCTATCTAATAGCATAACATCAATAAATATTGTAAGCAAGCAGCTATGTCAGAAGATAAAAAAACAGCAGCCAACAAAAAATCGGGTAATACCCCATCTGCAGGAGATGACAACCAGTCAAAAAACAAAAATCGATTTAATATCTACTGGATATATGGAATTGTTTTTGCCGCAATAATAGGTTATAACTTTTTAAGAACCGCCACTGGGACTGGAGTTGAGACCAATCAGGTGAAATTTACTGAACTCGTTAAGCAGGGGGATGTTGAAAAAATTACGACTATCCGCAACAAGAAAATTGTTCGAATATTCATCAAAAAGGATAGTTTGCAAAACAAACCATTTTACAAGGAAATTTTTGGTAAGCAATTTGACAATGCAATCAAAATGCCCGCTCCACAACTGTATTTCAGTATAGTAGATGATAAAACATTTGCAGCTCAAATGCAGGATTTTTATACCAAAAACCCAGTAATTATTCAGATACCAGATTCTCCCACAGATGAAGGAGAATTATTTGGTCAAATAATTTCTACGCTACTTCCCATTTTATTGATCGGATTATTATTTGTAATGATGATGCGTAAGGTAGGTGGACCAGGTGGTGGTAGCGGAGGACCAGGTGGTATTTTTAATATTGGCAAATCAAAAGCCACTCTTTTCGACAAGGCATCCAGAGTAAATATTAATTTTGGCGATGTAGCTGGACTAGATGAAGCAAAGGTAGAGGTGATGGAGATTGTTGACTTTTTAAAAAATCCCAAAAAATATACCGCTTTGGGTGGTAAAATACCCAAAGGAGCATTGTTAATTGGCCCTCCAGGTACCGGTAAAACTTTATTAGCCAAAGCCGTTGCAGGTGAAGCGCAAGTTCCATTTTTCAGCTTAAGTGGTAGTGATTTTGTTGAAATGTTTGTAGGGGTTGGAGCAAGTCGAGTTAGAGATCTTTTTAAACAAGCAAGAGAAAAAGCACCTTGTATTATTTTCATTGATGAAATAGATGCCATTGGAAGAGCAAGAGGAAAGAATATGATGATGAGCAATGATGAAAGAGAAAATACCTTGAACCAATTATTGGTAGAAATGGATGGATTTGGAACTGATCTTGGTATCATTATTTTAGCTGCTACCAACCGACCAGATGTTCTAGATGCCGCATTACTTCGTCCGGGTAGATTTGATAGGCAGATTACTATTGACCGTCCTGATTTAGCAGGAAGAGAAGCAATATTTAAAGTTCATTTAGGACCAATAAAAATTTCGACTACCCTTGATATATTTAAATTAGCTGAGCAAACTCCAGGTTTCGCAGGTGCCGATATTGCCAATGTTTGTAATGAAGCTGCGCTAATTGCAGCACGTAAAAATAAGGACTCTGTTGATATGAGTGATTTTCAGGATGCAATTGACAGGGTAATCGGAGGGTTGGAGAAAAAAAATAAAATCATATCTCCTGAAGAAAAAGAAATCATTGCTTATCACGAAGCAGGACATGCTATTTGTGGATGGTATCTTGAGCATGCGTATCCATTATTGAAAGTAACGGTAGTGCCTAGAGGTACCGCAGCACTTGGGTATGCACAATACACACCTAAAGAACAATACCTATATAATACAGATCAACTGATGGATCAAATTTGTATGACCCTTGGCGGAAGAGCAAGTGAAGATATTTTCTTTGGAAAAATTAGTACAGGCGCTAGCAATGATTTGCAACAAATCACCAAAATTGCCTACAGCATGATTACGGTATATGGCATGAATGATAAAATCGGTAATATTAGTTACTACGATCCTAATCAAGAAAATGTTTTTACCAAACCATTTAGCGAAGAGACAGGAAAAATGATTGATGAAGAAGTGCGCAAGCTTATTGAGAACGCTTACATCAGAACCAAGGATCTACTTACAGAAAAGAAAGGAGATGTGGAGTTATTGGCGAAAGAGTTGCTTAAAAAAGAAGTACTCTTCAAAAGTGATGTAGAAAATTTAATTGGCAAAAGAGCTTTCGAAGAAAAAAAGGCGCTAGATATTCCAGCAGTTGAAGAAACAAAAGAAGAACCTAAACTCGAAGAACCAGATTCTTCGTTACCAGAAGAACTTATAAATCCTCCAATAATATAAGATTGCCATGGGCACTTCGGCGGCAAAAGAAAACATATTAAGAAGAATACGGCAGGCACTGAGTAATCCAGTGCCTTTGCCATTTCCCCAAAGCGAAGGAGTAGGATCTTTATACCAGCCTGCAAAAGATGAGTTGGAGATTTTGTTTGCAGAAGCGTTTACCCAACTACAAGGAAAATTTGCTTATTGTGAAAATGAAGCCGACCTCTTACAGCAATTGCAACAACTCATTACTAAAAAAGAATGGACAAAAATATATTGTTGTGAAAGCCGTTGGAATGAATCATTCAGCAACACCATTCATCTAGCTGGCTGCGATGCATCCATTACCGGCTGCGAATACCTTGTGGCCAGAACAGGTACCATTGTGATGAGTGCTGCACAACAAAGCGGTCGCACTGTAAGTGTATATGCTCCTATTCATATTTGTATCGCTTATACCAATCAATTAGTATACGACCTTAAAGATTCTTTACAATTACTTAAAGATCAATTTGGTGTAAATATGCCGTCTCTAATAACTTTTGCCAGTGGGCCTAGTCGAACTGCAGATATTGAAAAAACATTGGTAACAGGAGTACATGGCCCTAAAGAAGTGTATTTGTTTTTGGTAGACAGTACAGATGCTAAAGGTTGATTTCGTTATCTTTATTGCTTGTAACGAGTAATGATGGTTAATAGCTTTACTTTAAACAAATGCATTTCCAAAAATGACGACAATAGCGCCAAAAAATATTTATTTCCTCTCAGATTTTCATTTAGGTACTCCTGATGCTAGTAGCAGTCTTGAGCGAGAGAAAAGAATTGTGCAGTTTTTAGACGGCATAAAAAAGGATGCTAAAGAAATATTTATTGTAGGTGACTTATTTGACTTTTGGTTTGAATATAAAACGGTAGTCCCAAAAGGATATATTAGAATTTTAGGGAAATTAGCTGAACTAACAGACGCAGGAATTCCAATTCATTTTTTTGTTGGCAACCACGATATGTGGATGCGCAACTATTTTCAATCTGAATTAAATATACCCGTATACTTTGAGCCAACTAGCTTTGAGTTCAGTGGTAAAAAGTTTTTGATTGGACATGGAGATGGATTAGGTCCTGGAGATGAGGGCTACAAATTTTTGAAAAAAATATTTCGGAATAAAATTTGCCAATCAATTTTTAGAATAATCCCACCTGTAATTGGATTAGGAATCGCAAATTACTTTTCTAAAAAAAGCAGAATAGCCGCCACTCGTGAGCCAGAGCGTTTTTTAGGTGAAGAAAATGAATGGCTCATCGTTTACGCTAAAGAAGTATTGAAGAAAGAGCCCTACGATTATTTTATTTTTGGACATCGACACTTGCCCATCGATTTTTCGCTTAATGAAAAGAGTCGGTATATTAATTTAGGAGAGTGGATCAACTACAACAGTTACGGTGTTTTTGATGGCCAAGATTTAGAATTGAAATATTTTGGTTCGCCAACCAATAAAACTAATCACTAATCAGAAATATTGGACGTTATGAATGATTTTAACATCTAGTAAAGTAGCCTTTTCAAATATTTTTTTAATTTTGCCCTGTATACCATTGTACTCCATTAAAATTTTTACATGAAATTTTTAGAACAAATTTATTTAGACAACACTTTAGGTAAATGGTTAATGGTAGCAGGCGTTATATTGCTAGCGTTGCTTCTAAAAAAATATGTGTCCCGTTATCTAGCTTCCTTACTTTATAGGATGGTTTATAAAACATGGAAATCAGTTGATAAAAAAAGTTTTATAGATTTATTATTAGCACCCTTACAATGGTTTGTTCTTACACTCATTGCTGTATTCAGTATTGACAAATTAAATTTCCCATCGGTACTCTTTTTCAACCTATACCATATCAGCACCCAACTGATATTTGAAAAAATTGGTATTACAATTATTGTACTTGTTTTTACTTGGCTACAACTTCGTTTAATAGATTTTATCGCTCTCGTACTTGAATCAAAAGCTAGTTTAACAGAAGACAAAAGTGATGATCAGTTAATTGTATTTTTTAGAGATTTTTTAAAAGTGATATTAGGGATTATTGGATTTTTACTTTTACTTAAATTTACTTTCGGTCAAAATATTGGCAACTTATTAACGGGACTTAGCATTGTAGGTGCTGCACTAGCCCTTGCTGCAAAAGAAAGTCTTGAGAATATCATTGCCTCCTTCATTATCTTTTTTGACAAGCCCTTTAAAACCGGCGACGATCTTACAATACATTCAATAACTGGCAATGTTGAGAGAATAGGATTAAGAAGTACTAAAATACGTACCGCCGATAAAACATTGGTGAGTGTTCCGAATAAGCAGATGGTAGATAGTATAGTGGATAATCTCAGTACGCGAACAGAAAGAAGAGCTGAAATAGTTATTGAGCTTTCACAGAAAACTAATTCAAGTGATATTAAAAAAGCTATTGAAGCAATAAAATCAAATTTACAACAACAGACAACAGGATTAATTTCTCATTCAGTTTTTTTAAAAGAAATAACTAAAACTGGACTCCAAATTCAAATAGAATACCTAACACCTATTACTCCGATAGTTCAATTTGAATCCTTGAAACAAAATATCCAATTGCAGATAAAAGAAATATTAGAAGAGTTAAAAATTGAATTATCTTATTCGGTAGATAAAGTAAACTAAATTTCAAGCGCCTATTTTAGGTAATAAGCATCTGGGCGTTTTACAATTCTATAGACTAGCTTTCATCTCTATTAGAAATTCCTTCAGTTTTTTCAACGACTGGATAGTTGAAAATTTTTCAGTTGCCTTTTTATTATTTTTAATAAAATCCTTTGCTCCTTCCATCGTATACTTCCTTTCTCTCATTAAATGATAAATGAGTTGAATATTTTTTATATCCTCTGGTCTAAATAAACGATCGCCTTTCCCGTTCTTTTTTGGTTTTAAAACATCAAACTCATTTTCCCACAACCTAATCAAGGATTGATTAACCTTAAACATATCGGCCACCTTACCAATTGTATAATACATTTTTTGAAATAGAATTTCATCCTCTGGCACCTCAATCAATGCTACTCCCTCACTCATTTCTTTTACACTCTTTCTACCTCTAGTTGATTTTGTTTTTTCAGCAGGGATTTTAACCGTTTGCTTATTGGAAGAAAATTTTATTGGGGGCTTTTGTTGGAAAGAAACTTCTTTTCTTTCTAAAACGACTTTCGTTTCAGCCACTAACTCCACTTCAGGCAAAATCTCTTGATCCACCAACTCTTCTAATGCAATCGGTTCTTTTACCTCCGGCAGTACTTCTTTTTTAGGCAATACTTTCTTTTCCGGAATTAAAATATTTTCGGGCTTAGGTTTCTGAGGTAAATCCCCAAAATCAAATGCTATCTGTTTAAATGCCATGATTTAAAAATTAGTCAAAACTTTTAGCGCTTCCAGTGGCTGCAAGTTTAAGTAAGCGATCATATTGTTCTGCATTCAGGTCGTTAAAGAAAAAGTAAACAGGGTCAACTGGCCTGCCAAATATATGCACTTCATAGTGACAATGTGGGCCCGAACTAAGACCAGAACTGCCTACCCATCCAATAATCTGTCCTCTTTTTACAGATTCTCCATCTTTTGCCTTTATACGTACCATGTGCATATATATCGATTCGTATCCATAGCCATGATTAATGATTACATGGTTTCCTTTTCCTGCTGCGTTACCTGCTGTAGTTACCCTTCCATCGCCTGTGGCATAAATAGGTGTTCCTTGGCTAGCAGTAAAATCAATCCCCTCATGCATTTTAGGAATTCCATAAATAGGATGTATCCGATAACCAAATCCACTTGCAATTCTTGTCAGATCTTTATTGCTTACTGGTTGAATAGCCGGAATGCTAGCCATCTTGTTTTCCTGATTATTAATCAGCTTTTCAATTTGCTTATAGCTATTAACCTGGTAAACAATCCTTGCGCTAATATTATTTAAAGAAACTGCTATCTCCTTTCCCAACAAATCGTCATTCATCACATTTACCTTATCTACCTCTTTTTTCTTTTCTGTAAGCTTAGCTCTAGCACTATCTGGCAATGGCTTTGCCTCAAAAATAGATCGATACACTTCATTATCCCTCTTTTCTAGTCCAGCCATTTGCTCCTGAAGCACTTTTACCTTTTGATTTAAAACGGCATAATTATCCTTCATCAATTCCAGCCGCAAATTCGATTCCTTGTCAGAGGGCCTTGGGATAAATTTAGTATAAACCCATATTACAAGGGCGGCACTAACTAATAGTACTGAAAAAACACCAAATACCCTTAATAATAACACCCGAAGAGGAGTTACCAGCTTTTCATAGCGAAGCGTATTGGTATTATAAAAATATTTTATCTTTTTCATTGCCCCAAACTCAGAGAGTTTGTAATTTTTAGAAAATTGAATTTACGTCTAATCTTTAAATAATAACGCTTCAGTCCATTTTATGTACACCTTCATCAACTCAACATTGAATTCTTTACCTTTGCGCCGAGCAAATGTTTCACGAGCAAAGATAGAAGGAACTATTGCAAAAAAAATCCAAAAATTGATAGGTATATGTCCCAAAATGACGAAAAAAAGACAACTGGTTCAGTGAATAGCGAATTAACGGCTGTAGAAATAAGACAACAATTCCTTGATTTCTTTCAAAGTAAGGAGCATGCTATCGTTCCATCTGCTCCCATCGTATTAAAGGATGACCCCACCCTTTTATTTACCAATGCAGGAATGAACCAATTTAAAGACTACTTTTTAGGTAATAAACCTGCCCCTTATAAACGTGCTGCTGATACTCAAAAATGCCTTCGGGTAAGTGGTAAACACAACGATTTAGAAGAAGTGGGCGTAGATACCTACCACCATACCATGTTTGAAATGTTAGGCAATTGGAGTTTTGGTGATTATTTTAAAAAGGACGCCATCGCCTGGAGCTGGGAATTACTGACTGAAGTATATAAGTTAGACAAGGATAAATTATATGTAACCATTTTTGAAGGAGATACAAAAGAAGGGTTGCCTAAAGATGAAGAGGCTTTCAACGAATGGAAAAAATTTGTTCCTGAAGAAAGAATTTTATTAGGAAACAAAAAAGATAATTTTTGGGAAATGGGTGACACAGGCCCCTGTGGTCCTTGTACAGAGATTCATGTAGACTGCAGATCTGCAGAGGAAAGAAAAGAGGTTGAAGGAAGTAAATTAGTGAACAATGATCACCCTCAGGTTATTGAAATTTGGAACAACGTATTTATCCAATTCAACCGAAAAAAAGATGGAAGTCTGGAGCCCCTTCCAGCACAGCATGTTGATACGGGTATGGGATTTGAAAGACTTGTAAGAGTATTGCAAGGCAAAACAAGTAATTACGATACTGATATTTTTACTGGAACAATAAAGGCCATAGAAAAAATAACTGGTAAAGTTTATGATCCTACGCTAACTCCGGCAGATTCCTCTAAAACGGCTGCTGGAAAAACTACTATTGGTAGTGGTTGGGAAGGAGCTGTTGCCTTTCGTGTACTCTCAGACCATATCCGAGCTATTAGTTTTGCCATCGCCGATGGTCAGCTACCCTCTAATACTGGTGCTGGTTACGTGATAAGAAGAATTTTAAGAAGAGCTGTCCGTTACTATTATTCCTACTTAGATTATAAACAACCCCTATTATTTCAGCTAATGCCTTTATTAGCGAAACAATTTGAAAATGTTTTCCCAGAGTTAATAAAACAATTAGATTTTGTAAGTAAAGTTGTGAAGGAAGAAGAAGAGGCTTTTTTAAGGACGCTTGACAAAGGATTAAAAAGAATAGATGAAACCATTCAGCAATCACAATCTACAAAAGTAATTGAAGGGGCTATTGCATTTGAACTTTATGACACTTTTGGTTTTCCACTTGATTTAACTATGCTGATTGCTTCTGAGAATAATCTAAAAGTAGACGAGCCTGGTTTTCAAAAAGAAATGCAGCAGCAAAAAAACCGTAGTCGGTCTGCAGCGGTCCTTGATACAGAAGATTGGATCACTCTTGTTGAAAATACTTCTAATCAATTTATAGGATACGATTCATTAGAAGTTGAGACTTCAGTTATTAAATACCGCAAAGTATCTTCCAAGTCAAAAGAATTTTATCAATTAATTCTTGCAGCTACCCCATTTTATGCTGAAAGCGGAGGACAAGTGGGTGATACAGGTACGCTTCATTTTGGACATGAGGCTATTGAAGTCACCAATACAAAAAAAGAGAATGATTTAATCATACATTTCACCGATCAGCTACCTAATTCAATTAACGAACCATTAGTAGCTAAAGTAAACGTTGCAAGGAGAAAATCTATTTCAGTTCACCATAGTGTAACTCATTTAATGCATTCTGCCTTACGCAATACATTAGGTAAGCATGTGGCTCAAAAAGGAAGCCTTGTTAATGATGAACAACTTCGTTTTGACTTTTCGCATTTTGCCAAAGTAACGGATGAAGAAATAGCGGCTGTTGAAAAAATAGTGAATGAAAAAATTAGAGAAAATGTTCCTGTAGTCATTCGCTCTATGCATAAAGATGAAGCAATTGCATTAGGTGCAATGGCATTGTTTGGTGAAAAATATGGTGATACGGTAAGAGTAGTAATAATGGATCCTGAATACTCAATTGAATTGTGCGGGGGCACTCATGTAGGTTATACAGGCGAATTAGGTGTTTTTAAAATAAAGCATGAGGCAGCTGTAGCAGCGGGTGTTCGCAGAATTGAAGCAGTGTGTGGATATGCAGCAGCACAATACATTCATGAAACATTTTCAGAATTAAATGCGATCAAAACATTCTTAAAGAATCCGATCAATATTCAAAAATACATTGAGAATCTAAGTTCAGAGAATAGTGCTCTGTCTAAAAAATTAGAAGGATTAGAAGCAAAGCAATTGGTGGGTATTCGCAATGAATTATTGCAAAAAAGTGAGCTCATAGATAAAGTGTCCTTTATTGGTGAAATTATAGAAGTAAATAGCGCAGATTCATTAAAAAAATTATGTGTAGACTGTAAAAATCAATTGGAAGACCATGTCGTGGTTCTTTGTGCAAACATAGACGGGAAGGCATTTATAGCTCTTGGCATTTCAGACTCAGTGGTAGCTTCAAAAAAAATAGATGCTGCTAAATTGATAAAAGAACAGGTGGCAGGATTGATACAAGGAGGTGGAGGGGGACAGGCTACCATTGCTACTGCCGGAGGACAAAATATCAGCAACCTTTCAAAAGTAATTGAAGCGATTAAGTCTTTACTCTAGCTTGAGATAGTAATTAAAATTGTCTATCTGTTAAAGTTTTTTAAAAAGACTACTCACTAGAAAAATTTTGTATAAAATACCGGAAATTTTCAAAAAATAAACCCTTGATTATGAAAAAAATACAATCTGTAATAATAACAATTTTGCTATTTAACTTACTTTCTTCTGGACTATATGCTCAGGAGCAAAGAAAAGAAATTGAAGTTAGAATCGAAAAGAATGGAGATTCTGAAAAGCAAGGGTCAGGTGAAAGTTTACCTGGTAAAGAAAGGAAAGAGCAAAAAGTAACCGTTACTATTAAAAAAGACAAAGGTCAAAAAGGAGAGCAAATAATTATAAATGGTTCTCCGATGGGCTCATTAGATAATATCAAATTTGACACTAGCATCCTTCAGACTATTATTATCAAGGGAGATGATGGGGAAGAAGTAATTAAACGTCAATTTAATTTCAAGGACTTAGAGATGGGGGGTGATTTCCTTAAAAATTTCCAAGAGGTAAAAGAAGAAGTGAGTCCTTTTTTAGGGGTATTAACAGAGAAAGCACCAGAAGGAGCAAGGGTTGTAGAAGTAACAAAAGAAAGCGCCGCAGAAAAAGCTGGCCTTCAAAAAGACGATGTTATTACTAAAGTAGGGGAAGAAAATATCTCTGACCCAGCAAAGCTTGCAGAGGTAATTGGCTCCAAAAAACCAAAAGAGCAGGTTAAATTATATTATACTAGAGATAGAAAAAAAGCAAATGCGCAAGTTACGTTAGGAGAAAGAAGGATGATTAAAAAAACCATCACTATGAAAGGTTCTCCTGACATGGGTAAAGTATTTGCCCTTCCGAATACGCAAGGAAACCCGATGGAAAAAATGATCATCATTGATGATGGAAAAGGTGGGAGAGATTTTAGCTCACCTGGAAGAAATTTCGAATTAAAATTAGACAACCAGCAAGAATTCGCTAGTCCCAATCAAAGAAAATTAGGTCTTAGAATACAGGATTTAGAAGAGGGGGAAGGTGTAAAAGTGATTGACATTGAAAAAGAGTCAGCAGCAGAAAGAGCAGGTTTACAAAAAGGTGATATTCTCGTTTCAATAGGAGGTGTTACAGTTGGCAATACAGATGATGCTAGGGAAGAGCTTCGTCCTTCACCTTCAAAAAACGGATATACTATCAAGGCAAAAAGAGCCGGTAAGGAAATGATATTTGAAGTCAAATATCCCAAAAAAATAAAAACATTAGATCTTTAAATTCTTCCGGTGAGTCACCGGGTAGGGTGAGTCACCGGGTAGGGTGAGTCACCGGGTGGGGTGAGTCACCGGGTGGGGTGAGTCACCGGGTAGGGTGAGTCACCGGGAACTTCCTTACCTTTGTACTTCAATGAAAAATGATAAATACGAAGTTGTAATTGGCTTGGAAGTGCATGCACAATTGCAAACCAATAGCAAGCTTTTTTGTGGTGACAGCGCCTCTTTTGGTGCAGATCCCAATACTCATATCAGTCCCATTACCTTAGCTCACCCCGGCACTTTGCCAAGGATGAATAAAAAGGCCATTGAATTTGCTATTAAACTGGGTTTAGCATTGAACTGCGAAATTGAACAGGAAAATTATTTTGCTCGCAAAAACTATTTTTATCCAGATCTTCCAAAGGGTTACCAGATAAGTCAGCATACAACTCCAATATGCAAGAATGGCGTAGTAAAAATAAAAGTTAATGAGGAGCAACGTAATATTCAGCTTAACCGAATCCATATTGAAGAAGATGCTGGAAAAAGTCTTCATGATGTAGACGAAAATTTTACTGCCATCGACCTAAACCGAGCAGGTGTTCCCTTAATTGAAATTGTAAGTGAGCCCGACCTTCATAGCAGTGATGAGGCATTTGCATATATCACAGAGTTAAGGCGCCTAGTTCGCTGGCTTGAAATCTGTGATGGAAATATGGAAGAAGGCAGTATGCGATGTGATGCAAATATTTCAATTCGACTGAAAGGTGAAAAAAAATTAGGCACTCGGGTAGAAGTAAAAAACCTAAATAGTATTCGCAATGTAAAAAAAGCAATCGATCTGGAAGTAAATCGACTCATCGATATCGTTGAAAGTGGCGCTACGATAGTGCAAGAAACAAGAAGCTTTGATGCAGATAATAATACTACTTTTTCTTTACGCAGTAAAGAAGATGCAGATGACTACCGCTATTTTGCTGATCCAGACCTTACGCCATTTCATATATCGGATCAATTTTTAAAAGAGGTGAAGGATTCACTTCCAGCCCTGCCTGAAGCTTTGGAGATTAAGTATAAAGAAGTGTTTCAACTTGCTCCTTATGATGCTCAAGTGATTTGCAGCGATAAGGCTTTAGTACATTATTTCGAGGAAATTATTAAACATACAAACAACTATAAAGCAGCTGTTAATTGGTTAATGGGGCCAATAAAATCCTACCTTAATGATCATTCAATAGAACTTGAAGCCTTTCCACTTAGTCCAGAAAAGACAGCTTCTTTAATTCAATTGGTAGATGACGGTAAAGTGAATTTTAGTATCGCCTCTACTAAAATTTTATCTGCACTTATACAAGCACCTAAAAAAAATCCATTAGAAATTGCCACTGAATTAAATCTACTTCAAGAAAGTAACAATGATTCTGTTGCCAGTTGGGTAGATGAAGTAATCAATAAAATGCCTGACAAAGTAAAAGAATACCGAAGTGGAAAAAAAGGTCTTATCGGACTATTTGCAGGTGAAGTAAAAAAGTTAAGTAAAGGAAAAGCAGATATGAACGTTGTCAATAAATTATTAGCCGAAAAATTAAATTAATTCCCAAAATGAAAAAAAATTTAACCCTGCTCACCAGCCTAATTTTTTTATTCTCTTGTAGCACTTCTGTTCAAAAAGGTCAGTTTACTGTTACCGGAGAACTTAAAAATACACCTGACCAACAGATCTATTTAGAAGAATTATATTTTAGTCAAAAAGATCCTGCTGTAGTAGATACCGCTGAAATTAAAAATGGCAAATTCTCTTTAACTTCCCAAGCGCCTGAAGAAGGTTTGTATCGACTAAGACTTGAAAAAAGTCAGGCTGCCTTTATTTTTATCAATGATCAACCAACCATTCCATTTTCGTCAGATTTAAATTCACTTTCACTCGAGAGTGCTAAGTTTAACAGTCCTGCGAATTATTTACTTCGGTCATTTATGGTAGATATTGAAAAGAAAAGAAAAGAGTTAGAAGATAAAGCATCCATTCTACAACAGTACAAAAATCCTTTGCCATCAGATAGCACCTATCTGGCGATGCAATTAGATATTGTAGACAAACAAGCTAAATTTCAACAAAATATTCTTAGCTATTTAGATACCACCAGCAATGCGGTGATGGCATTGTTCAGTTTAGGCTATACCCGAGATATTGAGCCTACAAAAATAGAAACTGCTGTTGGTGGGTTAACCAAACGTTTTCCTAACAATCAGGCAATCGCTTCCATAGTAGCACAATACAAACAATTAATTGCACAGAATAAATCATTGCCTAAAATTGGTGGGATGGCTCCTGATATTACAATGCCCGATACCATTGGAAAGGCTTTTTCCTTAAGCATGCTCCGTGGAAAATATGTACTAGTTGATTTTTGGGCTAGCTGGTGTGGCCCTTGTAGAGGCGAAAATCCAAATGTGGTGAAAGCCTATCAAGAATTTAAAAATAAAAATTTTACTGTTTTGGGAGTGTCGCTTGATAAACAAAAAGCTGAATGGACGAAGGCGATTGAAGAAGACAATCTCACTTGGTATCATATCAGCGACTTAAAATATTGGAACAGTGCTGCTGTTGCACCCTATGGAATAGAAGGAATTCCTTACAATGTTTTACTTGACCCTCAGGGTAAAATTATAGCAATGAACTTAAGAGAAAATGATTTACAAATCAAGTTGCGAGAATTAATAAAATAATAAAACTCAAGCGCAAATTAACTCATCGCAAATTGCTTAAGACTATTTAAAAAATAGTAACTTATTTTTTTCTCAGATTAAGTAATAATACAGGTAGCAAAACAAGATTTGTAATGGTAGCTACTAACAATGTGATAGAAGTTAGCCAACCTAAAGCAATGGTGCCGCCAAAACTACTAAAGCAAAATATAATAAATCCGGCTATTAAAACTAGAGAAGTGTATACAATACTTAGTCCCGTGTTTTGGATGGTTGCATTTACAGTTGCATGAATATCGTTTTGATAAGTTGGTAGCTCCTGCTTGTAATTCACTAAAAAACGAATCGTAATATCAATGGCTATTCCCAATGCAACACTAAATACTAGTACGGTTGAAGGTTTTAGTGGAACACCCACCCAGCCCATTACCCCGGCAGTAATCACTAATGGAATCAAGTTGGGAATCAAAGAGCAAATTAATAT
The DNA here is from genome assembly GCA_945876095.1 of Chitinophaga pinensis. Lineage (GTDB taxonomy): Bacteria > Bacteroidota > Bacteroidia > Chitinophagales > Chitinophagaceae > Ferruginibacter > Ferruginibacter pinensis_E. The sequence continues at coordinate 108,185 of CAMCMP010000004.1, read as the reverse complement.
TCTTGCCGATTTAAACAGATAAAGCATACAAAGCGATATCAATAAAAATGCCCATACTATACTTTCTTTTAAACCACTAATAATAAAACTACTGCCCTCTAAAAAAGTAATACTCGTTCCGGTTAACTGCACCTTAAACTGACTCGTATCAAATAATTGATGTGCCCTTTCATTGATACCATTTAAAACAATTGGCAACTGCTTGGTGCCAATATCTGCCATATTCACACTAATACGAGTGGTTTGTCGGGAGCTATCCATAAAAGAAGATAACATCTTTGAAAAATTATTCTTTCGCCCACTATCATTTTTGTTAGGACGTAAATATTCTCCTACAAAAGCACCATCAAAACTATTGGGTAACTGATAATTAGTAGAGTCGCCTTCATAAAAAGCCTGCTTAGCAAATTTCAACCCTTCAGCTAGACTCAATGGTCGACTCATATCTTTTTGAGCAGCTATGTATTGCGACAAAGAGTCCACTTTTTCAAATACTGAAAGCGATCGCATTCCAGTCAATCCATTACGTTTTTTTGTATCCACTACAATTTCCAACGGCATTACCCCCTTAAAGTTTTTTTCAAAAAACTTCATATCTGTATATATTTTATCAGTCTTAGGTAAATCATCAACAATAAAAGCCACTGTATTCAATTTAAATATTCCAACAATTGAAAACGCTAGTAGAATTCCAGTAATAATATATACTGGCTTTTGAAAATGGACCACCCATTTTTCGATATTTAATAAAAAGCTAGTAAGCCATTTATTCTCAAGATACTTTGTGTGAGCAGGTTTTGGCGATGGTAAATAACTTAATGCAGCGGGCAATAAAATAAAGGAAATCACAAAAATTAACATGATGCTAATTCCTGCTACAACACCAAATTCCTGCAATACAGCACTTTTGGTAAGTGCAAAAACTGCAAAACCAATAGCTGCTGAAATATTGCAAAATAAAGTAACCACACCCATTTTACTGACCATATCTACTAGCGACTGATTTTTGTCTCCGCTGTTTAAATAAGAACTATGATACTTATTGATAAAATAAATACAATTAGGAATTCCAATCACCACTACTAATGGCGGCGTTAACGCAGTTAGCAAACTTATTTTATAGCCGCACAATTGCAAAACACCTAGACTCCAAATTACCCCAAGTATAACCACCAACAATGAAAGTAACATGGTGCTGAAAGAACGAAAAAATGCCAACAGAATCAATGCACTTAGCAATAATGAGCCAATTAAAAATATTCTCATTTCCTTTTGTAATCTATCTGCTACAACAGTTCTTATTAGCGGTAGTCCACTCAGATGAACTTCAATTTTAGTGTTTTTTTCAAAATCATTTGCCGCTTTAGTAATGTCCATTACAATTTTTGAGCGCTTAGGGGAATTAAGAGAATCTCTATTAATTCTAACACCCATTAAATAAGCATTGGTTTGAGTATTGTATAAAAGAGAATTATAAAAGGGAAGATTCAAAAATATTTTACTGGCAGAATCAAGTTCTGACTGAGTTTCAATGCCTTCCGAAAATATTTTAATAGCATTCAATTTCTCAGTTACCGAATCCTTTTGGAGATTGATAGACGTAGGCACACTCAAGACATCCTCTACATCCTGGACTTTCTTTAACTGCTGTTGCAGGTGATTGTAAGCAGAAAAAGTGGCGAAATCAAAAAAATGATCTGTTTGAATTCCTACCACTAATACATTGCCATCATCACCAAATTTCTCTCTAAACTGCTTGTACTCTTGGTACTTCGGATTGTCAACTGGAATTGCTTTAGCAAATTCATAACTCAATTTTACCTTACTAGCAAAATATCCCATTACGCCAGTAACAGCAAAAAGTATGATTAATAATGGTAAGCGGTTTTTAATTACAATGGTTCCTAAGCGTTTCCACATACTAAACTGATTGATTAAATATTTTTGCAAAGAAAAACTATTTAATTGAATTGAATTAAATGGATTTTAAATAGAAATCTTGAATTTGATTATTATTACTTTAAAATATTTAATAGAGGCCTTCATTACTTATTTTACTGCAGGGGATTTTCAAGTTTTGTAAAATTTAATAAATGAACCTCTGATAGCTGCAAAAGCAATACTCAAAACTCTAATTCTGCGCTAATTATATCTACAATCAATTGACCAATGAGCAGACCAACCGAATGTTTCCTATTTTTACTGTCAATTAACCTATCAAGATCATAATAATTCGCTGAAGAAAAAAGTACATGACTCATAAAACAAAAGGAATCGTTTTAAGAACCATCAAATATGGTGAAACTAGTTTGGTAGTTACCGTATTTACTGAGCTTTTTGGTCTGCAAACTTATATGGTTAATGGAGTTAGAACTACTAAAAAATCTTCCTCCAAAGCAAATCATTTTCAACCAGGCGCCATTTTGGATTTGATTGTTTATCATAGTGATCAAAAGTCAATGCAACGAATCAAAGAATTTAAATGGGATTTTTTATTCCAAGAAGTCTTGAGTGATGTAATTAAGAATAGCCTTGCCCTCTATATTGTAGAATTATTACAAAAATGCCTTAAACAGCCAGAACAAAACCTATCTCTATTTCATTTTTGCGAAGACATCCTAATACAATTAGACGCGGCTGAAAAGGAAGTGACTGCTAACTTTGCTTTATACTTTTCACTACAACTTCCTCAATTTTTTGGGTTCAAGATGAACGATAATTATGAAGATGAATTAAATATTCTAGATTTGTTGGAGGGTAATTTTGTTACAAGAAATCCTGAACATCCGCATTTTATTGAAGGAAAATATGCTGAAATTACTTCTCAACTTTTAAAAGCAATGCACCCGGATGAATTAACACAGTTTAAATTTCACCATGATACTAGAAGAATCTTATTAGATTATTACCTTACTTATTACTCACTTCACATTACAGATTTTGGACAAATGAAAACACTGACTATTTTACAAGAAATTTTTTAATTCTAGAATATCCGCCTTGCCAATGATTGTTGATTTAATTGAAGCGATTGAATATTTTCTATTAAAACCACTCCCGGTTTTTTCCCCTTTTCAAAACTGCCTATCAATGAATCAAGCTTCAAAGCCTTCGCACCATTGATTGTTGCCCATTTTAAAAGAGCTGAAACAGGAAAAATAAGATTGTTTGTGAGCTGAATAGTTTTTAACTCTTCTAGTATGTCTAACTGATGATTACTCGCAAGGCTATCGGTACCAACCACTATATTGCAATTGCTATCCATTAGCATTTTTATAGGTGGATTTTTTTGCTCGATATAATTATTAGCATTGATACAAATACAATGGCTAATTAAGGATGAATACTTTTCTGAATATTTAATTAAAAAATCAATGTCAGTTTCACTGGTGTAGGTATTATGAACTGATAAAATTGATTGGTGCTTATTAAAATAAGGTAGCCAACTTTGAAAACTCGATTTGCCAGTAGGCTCAAAAGAACTGATATCAATTCCGAAATTTTTATAAAGGGCTAGGAATCCCCCTTGCTTACTTAAATAAAGCTCATCCTCAGCAGCAGATTCCTGGTTATGGATAGTAATTAATTGCCCAGCTGTATTTTCATTAAGCAAATTAAATAGTTTTTTTGAAACACTGTAGGGGGCATGAGGCGAAAGGGTTGTCGGATGATAGGGAAGTTCATTTTTGAATTGCTCGCCTACTAATTTCATCGCCTCCATCCTAGAATTTGCTGTGTCGCCAACGAAGCCACTTACCTCTATAAAATTATGCCATAAGATTTTGCTTGATTGCTTTATACTAATTGAATCAATCGAATTACAAATATCTCCCACAGCCACAATGCCTGATTGGTACATTTTGCTATCTGCTTGCTCCATTGCTTCTAATTGCTGCTCATTGCCCTTAGTCCGATTACTCATAACCTGTTTTACAAACTCAACCAGACCAGTATTTTCAGGAATTCTTCCTTTTAAGTGGCTTAATTCAAGGTGACAATGGGCATTTACAAAACCAGGACTAATAATTCCTTTAAATTCTTCAATTCCATCGCCTGCTTCTTTGATATTTACTAGGTCAATGATGACACCCGACCTATCCGTAATTAATACAGAAGGCTCTTTAAGTATTTCATAACCTGTAAAAATATGTTCAGCTGTAAATTTTCTGTACAAAATGATTCGTTGATATAATGTAAATTTGCGGCTAATTGCAAAAGTAAAGCACTTTTATAATTGCTAAAGTTCTTAAATAAAAAATAAAAAAGGCCAATAAAGCTTTTTAAAAAATAATGCGGGCGATTAAATTAAATCTTAAAGGTCTGTCAATGGGTCAGCTACTATTGGTTATAGTCAATTCAAATCAATGAGCAGATTTTTCAGACCCTATTTTTACAGAGTAGGTTTCAAAAATATAGTATGTTAGATAAATTAGATGCGATAAAGGGACGATTTGATAATTTAGGAGTGGCTTTAACCAACCCTGAAATTGTAAGTGACAACAAAAAATTTACTGCTATTAGCAAAGAGTATCGCAGTTTAGAAAAAATTGTACTGGCAAGGAATGCCTATGTTAGCCTATTAGACGATATTGAATTTAACAAAGAAGTATTGAATGGGGATGATGCTGAAATGAGAGACCTCGCTAAACAAGAATTACCCATTTTAGATGAAAAGAAAGAGGCATTGGAAAAAGCGCTTCGAAATATGCTTATTCCAAAAGATCCTTATGATGAGAAGAATGCAATTTTAGAAATTAGGGCTGGTACTGGAGGAGATGAAGCTTCCCTTTTTGCGGGAGATCTCTTAAGAATGTATTTGAAATACTGTGAAAAAAAGGGATGGAAAACTACTTTGTTGAGTGAAAGCGATGGAACTGCTGGAGGCTATAAAGAAGTTCAGGTAGAAGTAGTGGGCGATGATGTATATGGCACGATGAAATTTGAAAGTGGTGTTCACCGAGTTCAAAGGGTTCCTGATACCGAGGCTAGTGGAAGAGTTCACACAAGTGCGGCTACTGTTGCAGTAATGCCCGAAGCGGAAGAAGTGGACTTTGAGCTAAAAGAAAGTGATGTTAAAATGGAAACTGCTCGAAGTGGTGGAGCAGGTGGTCAAAATGTAAATAAGGTGGAAACAAAAGTGTTTTTAACCCATAAGCCAACAGGCATCGTAGTGATGTGTCAAACTGAAAGGAGTCAGTTGGGTAACAAAGAAAAAGCGATGGATATGCTTAGAACCCGTCTCTATGATGAGGAGGTCCGTAAAGCAGAGGAAGCTATTGCCCATAAAAGAAAAAGCTTGGTAAGCACGGGTGATAGAAGCGCTAAAATTAGAACCTACAATTTCCCTCAAGGCAGAGTGACCGATCACCGAATTGGACTTACTGTATACAACTTAGACGATGTATTGAATGGGGAGGTTCAGGAATTCATAGATGCCTTGCAATTTGCTGAAAATGCTGAAAAAATGGCAACTCCTAGTTAATTCAGCTGGGGCCTAATCTCCATTTATCCTCAGTCGATTCGCTAAACTTCTCTTCAATCTTACCCTTTTATACGAAAAGTATAAGGACCGGTGTAAATTTTTGTTAAAGCCAAAGAAATCTCTAAAATTGTGACCTAGGAGTTAGTTGAAAATATTAACTTTAGTTTATTAGGAATAACATATATAAATATTTAATCATAAGATTTTTTATAAACCAACCTATTTTAATTCAACTTTCTCTCATAAGCAGTTAGTTTTGGTAAACGGCCCTTGTTTCTACAGGGGCTGATTTTTTATATAAGCATCATTGGTGAATTTTTTTATTTACTCATAAATTCTTATAAAAAAATTATAGTTAATCATTTAATACTGACTAAATAATTTTGAAAACAATTTATAAAACGAGGTAACTGAATTTATTGTTATAAAAAATATTACAAAAAAATGTTATAAAATACGCTCAAAATTTGATTGCCGTTTGTCTTTACGCAACAGTTACCTCATAATCTATTCTTACAATGATAAAAGAGTTTTACCTTTAGCCTGAATTTATAACTCCGCAATAAAACATACTATATAATTAATTTAATTTATTGAAGTGGCTACAAGTGAATCCGAAAGAAAATCTTTCTTTAAAAGAATAAGTGGAAAGGAGAATAATGAAGAAGAATCAGAAATGACCTTTTTTGACCACATTGAAGAATTGCGTTGGCACATTATGCGATCTATCATTGCATGGTTGGCAGCAGCGATTGCGATTTTTATATACATTGACTGGGTATATGATAATGTTATTTTAGCTCCAGCAAATAAAGACTTCATTACCTATGGAGCGCTTTGTCGCTTTGGTAACTGGCTTCACCTAGGAAATAGTCTGTGCATGCCTCCTGTTAAAATTGATTTTCAGGTTACCACTGTAAATGGAACTTTTACCTCCGCAATTTCTATTGCTATGATAGGAGGAATCATTGCGGCCTTTCCCTATATATTTTGGGAAGTGTGGCGCTTTATAAAGCCTGCACTATCTCCAAAAGAAAGAAGATACGGAACAGGAAGCATTTTCTGGGTTTCCCTATGCTTCTTTACTGGCGCAGCTTTCGGCTATTATCTGTTAGCCCCTTTTACCTTTAATTTTTTAGCAAGCTTTTCTTTGGGCAAAACAGGCATGATAATCTACCGACCAGCCATAGACGATTATATTGACAGTCTTACTAACTTGATGTTGGGCTGTGGAATTGCTTTTGAACTTCCCGTATTGTCATATGTACTCGCGAAAATCGGATTGATTACCGGAAGCTTTCTAAAAAAATATTTCAAATTCGCTTTTGTAATCATATTGGTAGTAGCTGCAATTATTACCCCTTCTCCTGACTGGACCAGCCAGTTTTTAGTAGCACTTCCTTTGTTGTTACTTTATTGGATAAGTATCCTTTTGGCTACAAGAGTGGAGAAGCAAAGAAAGAAAGATGAAGAAAAAGAATGGAGTTAATATTAATTAATTACAGATAACTGATAGTAGGCTTCGGGCAATTTTAACAACCTGCCTTCAGTTATCTTTTATAATAACCAATTTATAATTTTAAAATAATGGCTTTTAATTTAACCCTACCCATAGCAATTGGCGCTGATCATGCAGGATTTGAATGTAAAGAAAAATTGATTTCACTATTTAAAGCAAAAGGTTTGCAACTAAAAGATTTTGGTTGCTTTTCAACCGATACAGTTGACTACCCCGATTTTGCTCACCCGGTTGCACTTTCGGTTGAAAAGGGTGAAGCCGCATTTGGAATTTTACTTTGTGGAAGTGCCAATGGAGTAGCTATTAGCGCTAATAAACACCAAGGAATTAGAGCAGCCCTCTGCTGGGCAGAAGAAATTGCTGAGTTAGCCCGTAAACACAATGATGCGAATGTTCTTTGTATACCCGCTCGATTTGTTACTGTAGAAGTAGCTGAAAATATGATAGAGCTTTTTATGAATACTTCTTTCGAAGGAGGCCGTCACCAAAGTAGAGTGGACAAAATTTCCTGCTAAAATTTTAGGGACCTATCAATAGAATAATCCGCAGCCTTCTAGAAATCTGATGCTCTTCTGATTAGACTATGAATACTAACCTAATATATTCATGTAAAATATTTACGATTTAAAAAATAAAATCCAAATTTCTTATTTTCTTAATAAAATTTCAAAAATGAAAAATCTACTCTTGCTTACCCTTGTATTGATGGGTTCACAATCTATTTGTTTCTCTCAGTCAAACATTGCGGCCAAATATGCTGCTACCATTACTACGAAAGACTTAAAAAAACACCTAACAATCATCGCAAGTGATGAAATGGAGGGAAGAGAAACAGGTACTCTTGGCCAACGCAAGGCTGCTGCCTACATTGAAAAACAATTTAAATTGTTAGGACTAAAAGCTGCTCCTGCATTAAAAAATTACCAACAAATGTATCCACTTTACCAAGATAGCCTTGTTAAAAGTGAACTAACCATTAACGGTAAAACCATCGAGTTTGGAAAAGATTATTACTGTCAGGCGAATATTAGTGAAAACGGCGGATTCAATAGTAATAAAATTATTGTTGTAGGATACGGCATTGATGATAAAAATTATTCTGATTATACTGGAATAGATGTAAGCGGTAAAATAGTTGTTTTCTTTACAGGTGAACCAAAAAAAGATGGTAAATATTTTTTAAGTGGTACCAATCGAGGTTCAGAATGGACCTACCCGGGAACAGAAAAAAAATTAGCTGTTGCTGCTGCAAAAGGAGCTGCAGGCGCACTGATCATCAGTTCTACCCAGCCTAGCTTTATGGCAAGAACTATTGAGTCCAATATTAAATCGAATGTTTATTACCCTAGAGCTTCGGCTGAAGGAAAAAAAATAAATCATGCCATTCTATCGCATGCTTTTGCCGCAAGTATTTTCAACAATCAATTCGATGCAATGCTAAAAATTGCAAAGTCTGGACAATCATTTGAAAAAAGTTCAAGTCTTGAAAAGGAGATTGCCGCTTCATTGAAATATGAAAAAAGCAGAAACGTAATCAATGCAAGTAATGTAATTGGAGTAATTGAAGGAACTGATAAAAAAGATGAATTTGTTTTTTTAACGGGTCATTATGATCATCTTGGAAAACATGATGGCAAAATATATTATGGTGCAGATGATGATGGGAGTGGTACTTGTGCTGTTATTGAAATGGCAGAAGCTTTTGCAAAGGCTAAGGCAGCAGGAAAAGGCCCAAGAAGAACAATGGTATTTATGACTGTTAGCGGTGAAGAAAAAGGATTGTGGGGTAGTGAATATTATAGTGACCACCCAGTTTATCCATTAGAAAAAACATCTGTCGATTTAAATACAGACATGGTAGGAAGAATTGATACCGAAAGACAAAAAGATGATACAATGAATTACGTTTATGTAATCGGTCATGATAAACTTAGTAGTGAATTACAGGGTATTAATGAAGGGGTTAATAATAAATATACTCATCTAGTATTAGATTATAAATATGATGACCCTAATGACCAAAACAGAATTTATTATAGAAGTGACCATTACAATTTTGCAAAAAAAGGAGTACCTATTTTGTTTTATTATGACGGTATGTTACAAGCTGATTATCACAAACCAACTGATACCGTAGATAAAATTACCTGGGACTTGTATGAGAAAAGAGTGAGAATGATCTTTCATACCGCCTGGGAAATTGCTAATCGAGATGAAATGCTAAAAAGAGATATCCCCTTAGGGACTGGCACAAGATAAAAAAACAGGCTTCCAAAATGGAAGCCTGTTTTTTTTGTAATAACTACAATACTACCAGCCCAAAATCCATGCAAAAATTAGTGGACAAACAATCGTAGCATCACTTTCTACAATAAATTTAGGGGTATGGATATCTAATTTACCCCAGGTGATTTTTTCATTAGGTACCGCTCCAGAATAGGAACCATAGGAGGTGGTGCTATCACTCACTTGACAGAAATAACTCCAAAAAGGAACATCATGCCATTCCAAATCTTGGTACATCATTGGCACTACACAAATTGGAAAATCTCCAGCAATACCCCCTCCAATCTGGAAAAAACCTACTCCCTTGCCACCTGAATTATTTCTATACCAATCAGACAGCCAAACCATGTATTCAATTCCACTTTTCATCGTGGAAGCTTTCAATTCCTTTTTTATAATGTAAGAAGCAAATATATTCCCCATTGTACTGTCTTCCCATCCTGGTACTACAATTGGAATGTTTTTTTGAGCAGCGGCAAGCATCCAACTATTTTTTGGATCAATTTCGTAATACTGTTCCAATACCCCACTCAATAACATTTTGTACATGTACTCATGAGGAAAATAACTTTCTCCTTTATCATCCGCGTCCTTCCATATTTTATGAATATGCTGTTGAAGTCTTCTAAATGCTTCCTCCTCAGGAATACAAGTATCGGTAACACGATTGTAATGATTTTCTAGTAAATCCCATTCTTCCTGCGGACTTAAATCCCTGTAATTAGGCACCCTTTTATAATGACTATGCGCCACTAGGTTCATAATATCTTCTTCTAGATTAGCGCCCGTACAACTGATGATAGAAACTTTATCCTGACGAATCATTTCAGCAAGACTTAACCCCAACTCGGCAGTACTCATTGCTCCTGCAAGTGTAATCATCATTTTGCCCCCCTCATCTAGATGGGTAACATATCCCTTAGCAGCATCCATTAAGGCGGCGGCATTAAAATGTCGGTAATGATGCTCAATAAAATTAGAAACAGGACCCTTGCTCATATACGAATGTTTTATACTTCAAAAAATATTCTTTCGACCAACTAAATCTAAATAATTATTTTTGGACTCAAGACTGCAAAAGTAATTTTTTTTATGCATCAAAAAACAGTAATTGCAGGAAGGTTAATAGTCTATTGCTAAACAATAAATACAAAACACCAATGAATCATATGAAACAGCTCATTTTTATTAGTCTATCTTTTTTATACCTGCAGGGTTATTCTCAAACTATTATCCAAAGGGATGTTGAAATTGAAAAAATGGTCAAAGAAATTTCTGTAGACTCTTTGCAATCCTATATAAAAACATTGGTAGCCTTTGGCACAAGAAATACCTTGAGTACACAGACAGATGCACAACATGGAATTGGTGCAGCACGCAATTGGGTATTGGGGAAATTCAATGAAATGGCTAAAAAGTCTTCTGGCAGATTGACATCAATCATTGATACCACTACATTACAACCAGATGGAAAAAGAGTAGATAAAGTTTTGGTATTAGGGAACGTCATGGCAACCTTACAAGGAACCGATCCAAATGACAAACGACTATTTATTATTAGTGGACATCTTGATAATATGAGGACCAGTGTGATGGATCGAATAGGTAATGCCCCTGGCGCCAATGATGACGGAAGCGGTGTATCTGCGGTAATAGAATGTGCAAGAGTAATGAGTACACGAAATTTTCCTGCTACTATTATTTTCGTAGCAGTAAGCGGTGAGGAACAAGGATTACTAGGAGCATCTTACCTAAGTGAAAAAGCAAAAAAAGGTAATTGGAATATTGAAGCTGTTCTTAATAATGATATTATGGGTAGCAATAATAGCAACGAAACTAATATTATTGATAATACAAAAGTTCGTGTTTTTAGTGAGGGATTGCCTGCTTATGAAACTGAAAAAAATGCTTCATTAATTAGATCGCTTGGATTAGAGAATGATGGTAAATCTCGACAACTTGCTCGATATGTAAAAGAAGTGGGAGAAAGATATGTTGATAATCTACAGGTTGTAATGATTTATCGAAATGACCGTTTTCTTCGTGGTGGAGATCACACACCTTTTGTACAGCAAGGGTTTCCTGCGGTTAGAATTACAGAAATGAATGAAAATTATACTCGTCAGCACCAGGATGTGAGGATGGAAAATAATATTCAATATGGTGACTTGCCCGAATTTATCGACTTTGAATACCTAAGAAAAAATACCTGCATGAATCTTTCTAATTTAGCCAACCTTGCTAAAGCACCTTCTAGCCCAGTAGCTGTAAAAATGGATGTAAAAAAATTAACTAATACTACCTATCTATTTTGGCAAGCACCTGCCGTCGGAAAAACAAAAGGATATTACATATTATTAAGAGAAACCACTAGCCCATTTTGGCAAAAAAAATTATTTACAACTGATACTGAAATTCGATTACCTTATTCGAAAGACAATTATTTTTTTGCAGTACAATCTGTTAATGAAGCGGGTAACGAAAGCTTACCCATTGTGCCTGGAGTTGGTCGTTAATAATTTGCTGTAGTCATTAAAAATAACGACTGCATTTTAGCTAGCAGGATTAATAATCTTACCTTTGTTATTCAAACAAATGGGTAGGTAAATTATTCTCCTTCTTCTCTTCATTTGAAATATGGATACTGAAAATGAATTATTTAGCCCATGCCTACCTTTCATTTAATGAGCCAGAGATACTAGCCGGTAATATGATTAGCGACTTTGTTAAGGGCAGAAAAAAATTTGATTTTTCTTTGCCTATTCAACAAGGAATAGCTTTGCACAGGGCAATTGATAATTTCACTGATTTTCACCCAGCAACCCAAGAAGCTAAATGCTATTTTAAAAAAGACTATCGGCTTTATTCAGGAGCATTTGTTGATGTAGTTTTTGATCATTTTTTAGCCAATGACAAAAAAGAATTTTCTAATGAGGGCGAGCTAGATTCCTTTTGTCAGTCTACTTATATTAATTTACAAAACAATGAAGCAGGTCTTCCAGAAAAATTTTTAAAAATGCTTCCCCACATGAAGGAACAAAATTGGCTTTTTCACTATAGTTCTAGGGAAGGAATCGAGAAAAGCTTTGAAGGTTTGGCTAGGAGAGCCGTTTATTTATCTGAATCTGCAATTGCATTTTCTATTTTCAATAACTATTACCAAGAATTAGAAAACTGTTATCAATTATTCTTCCCAGAATTAAAAAATTTTTCATCACAATATTTAAGTCAACTAAATAACCAATAATTCGTTTTATATTTATAACAAAAAATTTTATGAAAAAAATACCAACCTTCGTTTTATTCCTTTTAATGGGATGTACTGTACTACAGGCTCAAACAAAATTTCCAAAGGTCGACAAATCACCAATGGATATGGTTTACTACCCAGATGCTTATCCTCATTTAAAAATTCAGAATAAATTGACTGAACCTTTAATTGCAAGGGTGATTTTCAGCAGGCCTCAAAAAAATGGCAGAACTATTTTTGGCGAATTACTAGAATACGGAAAAGTTTGGCGTCTAGGTGCTAATGAAGCTACCGAAATAGAGTTTTTTCAAAACGTAAAAATTGGAAATACAAAAATTAAAAAAGGCCGTTATACCCTCTACTGCATTCCTGTTCAAGATAAATGGACAATGATTCTCAATAAAGAAACAGACATCTGGGGCGCATTTAAATATGATCAAGCAAAGGATGTAGTAAGAATTGATGTTCAAGTACAAAAACAAACTGAAATATTAGAAGCACTGGCCATGACTTTTGAAAAGAATGCCACCGGTGCTGATTTAGTAATCAGTTGGGATAATTTTAAAGTAGCTTTGCCAATTATTTTTTGAGGGCTGAGTTGATAAAGTTTGAATTTTGATTTTTTGAATCAAAAAAGAATCATCCTCTCAAAAAATGCTTTCTATTTTAAAAAAGTCCAATGAAATTAGCTACAAAAATAATTCATGCAGGAGCAGAGCCAGATCCAAGTACTGGAGCTATCATGACGCCTATTTATCAAACTTCTACTTACGTACAAGCTGCCCCAGGTCAGCACAAAGGATACGAGTATGCTAGAAGCCAAAACCCCACCAGAAAAGCATTAGAAGATGCATTGGCTATTATTGAAAATGGTAAATATGGACTTGCTTTTTCAAGTGGCGTAGCTGCAACCGACGCAGTAATAAAATTATTGTCGCCAGGGGATGAAGTGATTGCAGCCAATGATATGTATGGAGGTACCTACCGTCTTTTCACCAAAGTATTTGAAAAATTTGGTATCAAGTTTATCTATATTGACACTTCAAAAGTGAGCAATGTGGAAGCTGCAATTAGCAATCATACAAAATTAATTTGGATAGAAACTCCTACCAACCCATTGATGAATATTAGCGATATTTCTGCAATAGCATCGGTAGCGAAAAAAGCTGGTGCCCTGTTGTGTGTAGACAACACTTTTGCTTCTCCTTACTTGCAAAATCCTTTAAATGAAGGTGCTGATATAGTAATGCATTCTGCTACCAAATATTTAGGAGGACATAGTGATGTAATTCAAGGAGCACTCATTATGAATGACAGTTCTTTAAGAGATCAGTTGCATTTTATTCAAAAAAGTTGCGGTGCTGTACCTGGACCAATGGATTGCTTTTTAGTATTAAGAGGTATAAAAACTTTGCATGTAAGAATGCAAAGGCATTGTGAAAATGGAGCTGCTATTGCTCATTATTTACGTAGTCACCCTAAGGTTGAAAAGGTTTACTGGCCAGGTTTTGAAGACAATATTGGTTACCCAATTGCAAAGAAACAAATGCGTGACTTTGGAGGGATGATCAGTTTTACCTTAAAAGATGAAAGCATAGAAGCTGCTAATAAAGTGCTTTCTTCTACCAAGTTATTTTCATTGGCTGAGAGTCTAGGAGGTGTAGAATCTTTAATTAACCATCCAGCAAGTATGACGCATGCAAGTATACCTAGAGAAGAAAGAATTAAGAATGGCCTGGCTGATGGACTAATTCGTTTGAGTGTTGGTATAGAAGACGCTGGCGATTTAATTGAAGATTTAAAAAATGCGATCGACTAAATTAATAAGTATCTTGAGGATTGCTAACTAATTCCCTTTATTAATAAAAATTGACCAATACCCATTATAAGTAGTTTTTGTTTGCTATTTTATTTTTGTTGCTATTTTACTACAGTGATTGTAATTGCTGGCTTGTTAAAGAATCGTCAAACTTCTAGAAATTTCAGGGTTGGTTAACTCCTGTAATTAGATTACTTTAAAAGTCTGCAATGTTGTAAAGATGTAAATGGCAACCAAACATCATTCGGCTTATTTCAAGGGCGCCTACAAAGAAATTCACCAATTATATAAAAAGCCATGAATAAGATTTTAAGCTTGCCTATATTTTTAGGATTCTGTGTTTTAATAATAATAGGATGTAGTATTCATAAATTGCAACAGCAAAACAAAACGGCTACTGTAGCTGAAATCAAATTAGCAACTTCTGCGGAGGATGATAGCCTTTATAGCGGCGCCTTATTCAATGATAACATAAGATCTACCGCAGCGCACACTCCTGAAGAAGAGCGATTAGGATTTAAGCTTCCTCCTGGTTTTGAAATACAGCTTTATGCTTCTGAGCCAATGATTGGCAAACCAATTAATATAGCTTTTGATGCTAAAGGACGTATGTGGGTGACGCAATCTTTTGAGTATCCTTTTCCTGCCATTTCACCTAACCGAGGCAAGGATCGTTTAACTATTTTGGAAGATACCGACCATGATGGAAAGGCAGATCGTTTTACACATTTCAACGATACTTTGAATATACCCATTGGCATACTGCCTTTAAATGATGGAGCAATAGCCTATAGTATTCCTAAAATTTCAAAATTTACCGATTCAAATGGTGATGGTAAAGCAGATACTGAGAAAAAATTATTAGGCGGCTTTGGAAGTGCAGATACACATGGTATGATCAACAACTTTGTTAGAGGATATGATGGTTGGGTGTATGCAGACCATGGTTTTACCAATACTTCTACAACTGCTGGTTCAGACGGGCACTCGATTACAATGGTATCTGGAAACACCTTTAGGTTTAAAATTGATGGAAGCCGTGTTGAACAAAATACTTATGGACAAGTGAACCCTTTTGGTTTGGCATTTGATGAAAGAGGGTATTTATATTCAACGGATTGCCATACTTCTCCGCTCTATCAGCTAATTAAAAATGGCGACTACCCTAGTTTTGGAAAGCCTACAAGAATGGGTTTTGCACCTGATATGAAGCGTCTTCAAAATGAAGCCACTGCACTTGCTGGCTTAGCCTATTATGGAGATGTACAATTTCCGGAAGAATATCAAAATAGTTTTTTCATAGGTGATGTTGTAGCCTGCAGAGTATATAGAAATTCATACATTAATAATGGCTCTACTCCTATGGGTAAAAAAGAAACTGATTTTGTAAAAAGTAAAGATCCATGGTTTCGTCCAGTAGATGTAAAGCTTGGGCCAGATGGTGCATTGTATGTCGCTGATTTTTATAATAGTATCATTGGACATTACGAAGTACCTCTTGATGATCCTCATCGCGATAGAATCCGTGGCAGAATTTGGCGTATCACCTACAAGGGCCAGCACAATGAGGTGAAAGACTGGACCACTGCATCTATCAACGAATTGCTATCAGCACTTGATGTGAAAAATATTTCTGTAAGAATGGCCGTGACCGATCAGTTGTCTGATAGAATAGGAATGCAAGCTGTTAAACCATTAATGGAATTACTCAATAAAAAATCAACTTCTCCTACTTCCTATATCCATGCATTATGGGCTTTGCATCGACTGAATTCTTTAACAAATAAAATTATTAAAAGCTCTGCAAGCAATTCAGATCCTTTGATTAGGTTACATGCCATTCGTATAATTTTAGAACAAAAACCAAATGAACAAAATTACCAGCTCGTACTAAATGCTATTAAAGATAAAGACCCGCATGTAGCAAGAGCAGCAATAGAGAACTTGGTAAAATATCCAAGCATTCGTTCACTTGAAGCGGTCCTTTCATCTCGGTCAGAGATTCCTGATTATGATACTCACTTTAATTATACTGCTAGGCTTTGTACCAAAGATCTTTTACTGAATAACGATTTAATGAAGCAGGTTTTAGCAAAAGATTGGAAACAGCAAGATGCAGCAAATATTGCCGATGTGTTGGTTGCTGTTCCATCTGCTGAATCAGCCCTATTCCTTGCTCAACATATCAGTAAATACCCGATTCCTGGTAATCCGCAAATTACCTATGAGCAAATTGTACAATACATCCCTGCCAATCAAATGGATGCAGTGATAATGAATGCGAGAAAGAAAATATCAGATGTAGCAACTGAATTTATAATATTTCAGGGCATCCAACAAGGCATAGCAAGACGAGGTGGAAAAGAAACACAGGAATTAAAACAATGGGGGATTCAAATTGCAGAGAGTTTACTAAATAAATATCCAGCAGGAAGTACTGGAAAATCTCAAGATGTTTTAGCAAAACAAAAATTCGCGCTTGGAATAGCCGCCAATTATAAAGTGCAAATGCTTGTACCGAAAGTGATATTGTTTTTACAACATGGATTAAATATTGATCAGGATACCAAGACTGAAGCATTGAGAACCTTATTGAAAATTGATCCAGAACAAAATGCTGAGCTTGCTGCAAAATTATTTGAAGACCCTTCTTCTAGTTTAGATTTCAAAATTAAAGTAGCCAATGTATTGGGTGATCTTACAGGATCTTCAGGATTGAGCATCAATAAAGTTTTAACAAATATAAATCGTGTATTAAGCGAAGTTCAAAATGCTCCGCCAGCTTTGCAATCTGCTATTGCAACCTCGTTGGCAAGTTCTTCAGAAGGTAAAGACATTGTGTTCAGCAAGGTTAGGCAAGGTCAAATATTTTCTCGTGTATTGATTGAACCTAAAGTGAGTGAAAGAATGTTGTTAAATATTTCATCCAAGCAAAAAATACAATACGATGAGTTAACCGCAAATGTGGAACCGGTAAACAATGAACGTAACAAGGCCATCAGTATGATGACAGGCTTATACAATACTAGTTCGAAAAATAATAGTTTACCCTCATTAGAAGAGGGGCATAAAATTTATATTCAAAATTGCTCTTCTTGTCATAAAATAGGCGCTGAAGGAGGAAATATAGGACCTAATTTAGATGGTGTAAGTAAATGGGGGCCTAATGCATTGGCCACTAAAATAATAGACCCTAACCGAAATATTTCTGAAGCATTTAGAAACTATACTGTAAAACTAAAAGATGGAAATGTTTTAGCTGGATTGTATCGCAGAGAGGAAGGGGCAATTGTTATTTTTGCTGATGCTACCGGAAGAGAGTTTTCTATTGCTAAAAATGATATAGCAGAACGTATGCCCTCGAAGGTTACACTCATGCCGGATAATTTTAGAAACAGTCTTTCCCAAACTGATTTTAATGCCATAATAAATTATTTGCTTAATCATCAATAATATAGTTCCTTATGAATAAAATATCCATCTACTGTGTAACTATACTCACCCTTGCAACCAGTTTTTGTTATAGTCAAGTCCAATTTAAAAAACATACGCTAACCAATGATTTTATTTCAGAAGGAGTAGCCGTTGGAGATGTTAACCGAGATGGCAAGTTGGATGTGCTAGCAGGACTGTACTGGTTTGAAGCCCCCAATTGGAATAGACACGAAATTGCACCAGGTAAAACCTATAACCCAGCAAAAGAATACAGCACTTCCTTTTTGAATTACAGTATGGATGTTGATCAAGATGGATGGATGGACCAGGTAATCATAGGTTACCCTGGCACGCCAGCTGTATGGTATGAAAATCCAAAAAATAAAGAAGGGTATTGGAAAATGCATACTATTATGGATGTAGGTGTAGGAAATGAGTCCGCTAGTTTTGTTGATATGAATGGAGATGGGCGTATAGATATCTTAGGTGCCGATGTTACTGCTAAACAATTAGTTTGGCTTAGTCCACCAGTAAAAAAAGGGGATACTACCTGGACTCGCTTTCCGATTGGTGCACCCAATAGTCCTGGTACAGATAGGTATTCACATGGAATTGGTTTAGGTGATATCAATGGAGATGGCAAAAAAGATGTAATTATAAAAGAGGGTTGGTGGGAAGCGCCTGTCGATAAAAAACAACCCAACTGGGATTTCCATTCAGCAAACTTTGGAGAAAGTTGCTCTCAAATGTATGCCTACGATGTGAATGGCGATGGGCAAAATGATGTGATCAGTTCATCGGCTCATCACTATGGAATTTGGTGGCATGAGCAGGTTTTAGATGCTCAAAAAAACGTTACATGGAAATTACACGAAATCAGCAAAGCTTTTTCCCAAACCCATGGATTGGCTTTGGCAGATATGAATGGAGATGGTAAACCAGACTTAATAACAGGTAAGCGTTTTTGGGCGCACAACGATACCAATACTGATCCTGGCGCACATGATCCAGCAGTAATCTATTGGTATGAATGTAAACCGGGTAAAGAGCCTGTTTGGATACCGCATCTAATTGATGATAATTCTGGAGCAGGCTTACATGTAGTTATACAAGACATCAACAAAAATAAATTACCTGATATTGTTATTGCTAATAAAAAAGGGGTGTTCATTTTTGAACAATTAAAAAAATAATCCGCTATTTATAATCCTATAAAATAAATTTCAAGCTCCACCATTACTGTTCTTTGGCCTTACCACATTTCGAGGGGTATTCTCTCGCTAGCTCATCGCTAATTTTCACCCGATTTCTGTTATATATACGCTATTTTCCAACGAGTCCATTAGCTCGATTCTTAATATTTTCCTTTTTTTCTAAAATAAAATGCTGATTTTGGTAGAATTAAAGCCATTTTAACATTATTTTAACATTTTATTTCAGAATTGGCGTTTTATAATTAATCTATTAATTAAACAATCCAATTATTTGGTTGTTATTAAATTGTTAATTAACCATTCACCAAAACAAAAAACGTAATTATGAGAAGAGTACTCTCGATTTTCATCTGCGTGGTTTTAGCATATTCTTCCGTTTTAGCCCAAAACAGGACTATTACCGGAAAAATAAGCGATGAGACCGGCAAATTGTTAGAAGGTGCTTCTATTCAGGCGAAGGGGTCCAAAACTGCAGTAGTAACTAAGGCAGATGGATCTTTTTCTATTCAGGTAGGCCAGAATACGAAAGCAATTGTTGTATCCTATGTAGGATCTGAAAAAATTGAAATTCCATTAAACGGTCAATCCGTTTACACTGTTTCACTTAAGAAAAAAGTAGATCCTTTGGAAGAAGTAGTGGTAACAGGTTATCAAACCCGTAAAAAAAGGGATGAATCTGGTGCTATTTCCTCAATCAAAGCTGCCCAAATTGAAAACCGTCCCAACGCATCCTTAGATAAAGCCCTTCAAGGTCAAGCTGCGGGTGTATTGGTTCAAGCAGCCAATGGTTTACCAGGAGGCGCCATCAACGTGCGTATCCGTGGTCAGGGCTCTTATTTAGCTGGTAATGATCCACTCTACATTGTGGATGGTGTTCAGATCAACACCCGTTCAGATGGTAGCTTTACCCAGAACAACCCACTTGCTTTCTTAAACCCAGACGATATTGAATCAATTGATATCTTAAAAGATGCAGCTTCAGCTTCTATCTATGGTTCTAACGCTGCCAATGGTGTGGTGATTATCACCACTAAAAAAGGTAAAGCCGGACAAACCAAATTTATCGCCAACGCTTACGCGGGTTCAGTGCAAATGATGAAAAAACTTGAAATGTCTAATTCTAACGAATATTTCAGGATGAGGTCTGAGGCTTATGGAAATGCAAACAATTTGCCATGGAATAATTTGGCAGTTTTGCAAACCGTGTTAAATGAATTGCGTGTACCGAATGCTGCATCACTTAACCAAGAACAGGCTTTGACTATCGGACTTACCCACCTGCCTACTTATGACTGGCAAGATGCGGCATTCCGCAATGGTTCAATACAAAATTATGAGTTGAGTGCTAGTGGTGGTAACGATAAAACTACTTTCCGTATTGCAAGTAACTACTCTGCACAGGAAGCCAATATTACCAAGGCCGATTTTAAACGGGCAGGAACACGTTTTGATATTCAAAACAAAGCAACTGATCGTTTAACCCTGGGCGCATCTATAAACTTGAGCACTTTCAATCAGAATAACCCGTTTGCAGTCAGTGGTTCTTTTTTAGGAAGCCCCGCTTTCTCTGCATCCGGTTTAATTCCAGTGAATCCAATTTACAATCCTAATGGAACTTATTATGGTGTTCCAGGTCAAACACCTGCCAACTTGATTGGTACTTTGAACCAAAACATTATTCAAGTAAACGACCTTAACAGTGGTTATCAGCGTACCAACCAAATGGTTGGTAATGTTAATTTGGATTATAAAATCAACAACTGGTTGACTTTTAAAACATTGGTGGGTATGGACTATCGTCTAACTCAAGGTAAAAACGTTCGTGACGCAAGAACTCCAGACGGATTTAACTTTAAAGGAAACGTAAGCGTTCAGAGCAACTGGAATACCAATATCAATACTTACCAAACCTTGAATTTCAACAAAACATTTGGTTCCAAACACCGTGTTGATGGATTGGTTGGATTTGAATATAGAAGTGAAAATAACGAAAGTATCTCTGCCAATGGCCAAGGTTTCCCAACCTATCAGTTTACCTCATTGAACAATGCCGCTACTCCTGCTTCAGTAGGTGAGTTTTTTACTGGGTTCCGCAGAAACGGTGGATTTGGTAAAATTAACTATGGTTTTGACAGAAAATATTTAATTGCCTTTACTTTCCGTCGTGATGGTTCTTCTAGATTTGGTGCTGGCAACCAATACGGTATTTTTGGTGGAGTTTCTGGAGCATGGAATATTGACCAAGAGAATTTCTTGAAAAATTCAAAAGTCATCAGTTCTCTAAAATTGCGTGCTAGCTACGGTAGTACCGGTGGTGACCAAATTGGTAACTTTGACGCCCTTGGATTATATGGTGGTGGCGGTATCTATAATGGTGGATCCGGTATCTCTTATTCTCAGTTGGCTAACCCAAAATTGAAATGGGAAAGAAACATTACTACCAACTTGGGGCTTGACTTTGGCTTATTTGGCAACCGTGTAACTGGTAGCTTAGAAGTGTATAATAAAGAAACCAGAGACTTGCTAATTTCTCAACCAGTTCAAACCTCTACTGGATTTAGTTCCATCACCTCTAACGTTGGTAGATTAACCAACAAGGGTATTGAATTAACTTTGGGTGGTGATCTTATCAAGGCAAACAAGCCAGGCGGATTTAGCTGGAATACAGCCTTCACCTTTGCATACAATGAGAACAAAGTACAAGAACTCTATGGTGGATTAAAAATTCTACCTGGAGACAACTCTGTTCAAGTTGGCCAACCTTTGGGTGTATTGTTTACCCAGCAATTTGCTGGTGTTAACCCTGCCACTGGAAGACCAATGTGGTACGATACTTTAGGAAATTTAACTTACCAAGTCTTGGCAAAAGACCGTAAAATTATTGGTCCTCAAAATATTCCTTTGTACCAAGGTGGTTTGAGAAACAGTCTTACTTACAAAAATTTCACACTTGATTTCTTCTTTCAATATGAATATGGCAGGTATAGTTCTGATGGACAAGCTAACTTCATGATGGAGAATATTGCTCGTATCAACGTTTTAAAGGAAGCGTATGATAACAGGTGGACAACCCCAGGACAGATTACTTTCTTTCCTCGTTATCACGTCTCAGGTACAGAGTCTAAAGGTTCAGGTGCTCAAAGTGGAACCAGAACTTTCTTCAAGGCTAATTATGTTCGTTTGAAAAACGTATCGCTTAACTATAACTTGTCTCCTTCTATTTTGAAGAAAAGTGGTTTGAGCAGTGTACGTTTTTATGTTCAAGGTACCAACCTCTGGACTGCAAGCGATTGGTTTAGCTATGACATTGAATTCGTAGGTACAGCCACCGGTATTGTTCCACAAACAAAGAACTACACCGTGGGTGTTCAAGTTGGATTCTAATATTAACAACACAAACGAATAAAATATGAATAATAAAATAATATTTAAAACAGGATTGGCACTTGCTTCCTTGCTGTTTGTTTTTTCCAGTTGCAAAAAACAATTGGAGATTTCACCAAGGCAATCCATAGAAGCCACCACCGCGCTTTCTTCAAAAGATGCCATTGATGCATCTATCGCTTCTATTTATTCTTCCTATAAATCTGCCCGTTTATATGGTAGAGATTTGATAGCAATCCCAGAGGTATTGGCTGACAATGGTTTTGCAACCAACAAATCAGGAAGGTTATTAAATGAAGCAAACAATGTGCAAGGTGCACATTTTACCACCTCAATATGGTCTGGTGCCTATGCATCCATCAACCAAATCAATAATACCATTGCTGCAATTAATACGGGTGGTATTACTCCAACACCTGTTCAAGCAGATTTGGACCGTTGGACCGGGCAATTGTTATTCTTAAGGGGTTTGTTTTATTTTAACCTTGCAGAGGTATATAGTTATATTCCTGGTGCAGAAGTAGCTGCTAATGATAAAGGCGGTGTTCCACTAACCATCACAGGTATTGCTACTTCTACTGACGCCTTGGCTTGGAAGCCTTCCAGAGCTCCTTTGGCCGATATATATGCGCAGATTGTAAAAGACCTGCTTGCTTCTGAAGCTAAATTGACATTCCCAGGATTAGGTGCAAACCTTGCAAATAAAGCAGCTGCACAAGCTTTATTGTCTCGCGTTTACTTGTATAGCAAAAACTATACTGAATCTAAAAAATGGTCTGATGCCGTAATTACCTTGGCCAGTAGCAAATTAACTACTACAGCTAATTATGTAACTCAGTGGAGAGGCGAAACCCATGGTGAAACTTTATTCCAAATCCGTTTTGCAACTCCAGCAGAAAATATTGGTGTAAACGAATCATTACAAACTTCCTTTACTACCTTAGTTACTCCAGGTAACCAAGCAAGTACTGGCGGATTTGGTGATGTTGTTCCAACTATTAGTATGTTGAATGACTTAGGTATTACACTAACAGGTGGTAACACTACCTCAGTGTTTGCTTTGAACCATACTGTTGCTTCTAGATCTACCGATGTTCGTAACCTTTTGTTTGAACCAGGTACTGCCGGTAGAGGTAATATTAAAGTGGAGTGTACCAAGTACATTGGAAAAAATGGTACCATCAATTTGGACAACGTTCCTGTATTGCGCATTTCTGAAGCGGTATTGAACCGTGCTGAAGCACAAGCTACTGCTGGTTCTTCGGTATTGAATCTGGCGGGTGCTTTAGCCGATTTAAAAGTAATTAAAAGCAGAAGGTATACAGACTATGCTGGCTCTGCCCAAGAAACTGATGATAACGCCATGACACAATCGCAATTGTTGGAAGAGATTTTGCGTCAACGCAGAATTGAATTTGCCTTTGAAGGACACCGTTTCTTTGACATGAAGCGTTTGGGTAGGGATTTGATAAAAGGACCACATTATAATAACGTGGCATTTACAGATATCCGTATTCTTCCTCCACTTCCACAAAGTGAAATTGATGGAAACCCGAATTTGAAACAAAATGTTGGATATTAAAATATAGAAACATGAAAAAAATACTCACATCCTCCATATTGTTGTGCATCTTGTTCCTGACTGGTTGCGTTAAGAACGAACTTACCGTATTTACTAGTTCAGTTGTTGAATTTGATGCCGCTTCATGGAATGCAAATGCTGCAGGTCGTACCTATCCGATGATGACCCGCGTACCAACTTTTAATGCCGCTACACCAACTAGTCAGCCTGCTTTAACAAGGGCTACTGGTAATGTAACGTTGCGCGTAAATTTGGTAGGTGCTCAGAGCAACTCACCTATTAATTTTAACTTTATTGTAACAGCAAGCGAAACTACTGCCGTTGCTGGTACGCATTATACTGCTACCACAGGCACTGGAACCATTCCTGCTAATAGTAGCTTTGGAACAGTAACGATTCAAATACTTAATCCTGGAGTGTCTTCATCAACTCCGGGAGATTTGGTTTTGGAATTGGTTAACAATGCAACTACAAAAGCTAGTGTAAATTATGCCAAAGTTGGTTTAAGGATTTCTCAACTATAATTTAGCATATTACTACTCTTTTATAGCCGCCCCTCAATTGAGGGGCGGCTTTTTTGTGTAACATTGAACTGTGGTTATCAATATATTTTGATGTGATTGAGCTTGCTATTTTTTACTTTAATTGGTCGATACTCAAAAAGTAGTAAACGCAAGTTCTGCGACGCCCTCGAATAAAAAGTGCTAGAAATTTGAATTATCAGCCGTTAAAAAATCAAGGCTGTCTGAGCCGGCAGACCCTTTAAAGAAACATACTCTACCGGCGAGTTCCTTGATTTTAGGCTGACAATTCAAATTTCAGCCTTTTTATTCGCAGGCTTGATTTTTTTTGTTACTTTTTTGCATCAAGGCAAAAAAGTAAAAGCACTCTATTCCAAAGGAATTATCAAGTATATATAACTAACTTTTATTTTACTAAAAAGTAAGACGGAGTTATTGATCTCGTGAACGTATTATTATCCTTCCATCCACAAACAAAAGATATTATCTATTTGGTGAAGAAAATAACTTGCATGAAGGAAGCCTTCCAAGAATCTAAAATTGGTTAAAATTTCTCAATTACTCCTAAGCCAAACAACGCAAAGTCATATTTAACGGGATCTAGTGGATCAAAATTTGACAACACTTTATCCAACTCAATTACAGCCTTTGCGTCATTCTGATTTCGAGATAGTATTCCAAGTTTTCTTGCCGTATTGCCAGAATGAACGTCTAGCGGGCATGATAATCTTGATGGGGATATATGCTTCCACAATCCAAAATCTACCCCCTTGTTATCATCTCTCACTAGCCACCTCAACATCATATTAATTCTCTTTGCAGCAGACCCATTCGTTGGGTCAGAAACGTGCTTTACTGTTCTTATCTCATGCGGTAATTCAAAAAAAAGCTCTTTAAAATGCCCTATTGTTTCTTGAAGGGTATATCGCTTGGATAATTTATTAAATATATTTTCAAGTCCACCATGATTTTGATAAATGTTTCTTAGGGAATGAATAAAATAGGTAAAATCAGTGCCATTAAATGTGCGGTAATAGAACTCGGAAGCTCTAATTATTTGTTTTTTATTTGCACTCGTCACAAAGTCATACGGACTCTGTCCCAATAGAAGCATCATCTGATTGGCGGCATTTAAAATAGCTTTTCGGTTACCCCATGATATTGTTGCAGCAAGAAATGCGGAAATTTCAATATCCTCTTTGGTATTGAACTGATGCGGTATACTAATAGGATCTAAATCGATGAATGCTGGCTTATTGAACTCTTCCACCTTAAAGTTTAAAAAATCTTTGATTTCATCATTCGACATCATTCATCTTCTTTTTATATTATTTTTATAACCTTAATTGACCGCATCAAGTTATTAAATATTTAGTTATTTAATTAACTATTGGGAATATTTTAGGATATCTAACAAAAGTGAGGAAAACAAACTGTTGAAACACAAAAAGAAATCAGTTTAATAAATTAGCTGGTAAATATAACTTACTAACTATTTGCGTAAATTAGATAAAGCAGATTCTTTCAATTGAAATTTCGAATTATTTGGATTAGGCTGAATGGAAAATAATGAATGGTAAATTAAGCAGGTTAAAATGAAAAACGAGGAGCTAGTAAAAGAGATCAATAAAAATTTGGCAATACTTTTACCAAATGAAATCTCTCTCGACGAATTACAAATTCGACTGAGCGAATACTTGAATGTGCTTATTCAAAAGGATTTTCAAAAATTAATTATGTTGCTTTATCGAATCGATATCAGTGAAGCCAAATTAAAGCAATTGTTACAGCAGCCGCCAAAAGAAGATGCAAGCAAAATCATTGCTGAACTGATCATTGAACGGCAATTACAAAAAATAAAATCACGTAAACTTTATCGTCCATCCAATGATAGTTTTACAGAGGAAGAAAAATGGTAGAATTTTATCATCAACTATTTCAAAATGGAAGCTTAAATAGCCGAAATGATTAGGTAGAAACAAAATTTATCAATATTAAAAGCTTCAAAATATAGATATCAGTTAACCTGTCGATGGTTATTGAAGAATCGGTTGCATATGGTATCTTCGCAAAAATTTTCAGTAGCAGTATGAGTACACATCATTTATCCGAACAAGAGATTATTCGCAGACAAAAATTAACAGAGCTAAACAATTTAGGGATTGACGCCTATCCTGCGCCTCTTTTTCCAGTAAATACCACTTCGGTTTATATCAAGGAGAATTATAAAGGAGATTCACCTGAAACCAAGGAGGAAGACCATAAATTATTTGCCGACGTATGTATTGCAGGCCGTATAATGAGTGTGCGAGATATGGGCAAGGCAAACTTTGCCGTATTACAAGATGGAGTTGGCAAAATACAGTTTTATATAAAACAAGATGACATTTGCCCAGATGAAGACAAAACCTTGTACCAAATCGTTTGGAAAAAATTACTAGATATTGGCGACATCATTGGAATCAAAGGGTATGTATTTACTACCAAAACTGGAGAAACCTCTATTCATGTAAAAAGTTTTACAATACTCACTAAATCACTTCGTCCGCTTCCGATTGTAAAAGAAAAAGACGGAGAATCATTTGATGAAGTAACCGATCCCGAATTTCGCTATCGTCAGCGCTATGCCGATTTGATAGTTAACCCAGGAGTTAAAGAAACCTTCATTAAGCGCACTAAGATGGTGAATGCTATTAGGGAATTTTTAAATGAACGAGGTGCCCTAGAAGTAGACACTCCAGTATTACAAAGTATTCCAGGAGGTGCTGCTGCTAGACCATTTAATACGCACCACAATGCCCTAGATGTATCAATGTATATGCGTATTGCCAATGAACTCTATTTAAAAAGATTGATTGTTGGAGGCTTTGAATGGGTGTATGAATTTAGTAGAAATTTTCGCAATGAAGGAATGGATAGAACCCATAATCCTGAATTCACCGTATTAGAATTTTACGTAGCTTATAAAGATTACGAGTGGATGATGGAAACCACCGAACAACTATTAGAGAAAGCTGCATTGGCTACCAACGGCAGTTCAAGCGTTGTAGTGGGAGATAAAGAAATTAATTTCAAAGCTCCTTATAAAAGAATCTCCATGTATGATTCTATTGCTGAATTCACTGGATTCGATATCAGCGAAATGGAGGAGGATGGTATACGTGAAGTGTGCAAAAAATTAGGCATACATGCTGATGCGAAGTGGGGCAAAGGAAAATTAATCGATGAAATTTTTGGTTCTAAATGCGAGGGAAATTACATTCAACCAACTTTTATCACTGACTATCCAATAGAAATGAGTCCGCTTACCAAAAAACATCGTAGCAAACCTGGTTTGGTAGAGCGTTTTGAATTAATGTGCAATGGAAAAGAAATTGCCAACGCCTATTCTGAATTGAATGATCCATTAGAACAACGCGCGCGATTTGAAGAACAAGTAAAACTCATGGAACGCGGTGACGATGAAGCGATGTTCATAGATCATGATTTTTTAAGAGCATTAGAATACGGCATGCCTCCTACCAGCGGAATTGGATTTGGAATTGATAGAATTGCAATGTTATTAACCAACCAACACTCCATTCAAGATGTATTGCTTTTTCCTATGATGCGTCCTGAAAATTTTGAATAATTAGCATTAAACTTTTTTTATAGCTTCCCATCAAGAAATACTTGATGGGATTTTTTTAGCTTTACCATCTATCCATTTCGTGTTCAAATTTCAATCAAAAAAACTACCTTAGTTCTTCATTAATAAATATAATCCTATATGCTTTCGAGATTAAAATATGTAAACTTATTTTTTGTATTAACAATAGTCAGTCTTTGTACTCAAGCACAAAAAAAAGAGCTTACCAACGACCAATACTTCAAAAACAATTTCAATGGCATCGTCCAACCGCTTCCCGTATTTAATAAATGGATCGATGATACACATTTTATTTTATTAAGAAAGGGCAACCGATTCACAGTAGATGCCCGCACAGGAGAAGAAATAGCAACAGTAGATGAAAGTATACCAACAAAATCCATCGATGGTTCAAAGGGTACTATTCTCACAAAAGAAGGGAATTTGTTTTTGAACCGCAATGGGAAAGAACTTCAGCTAACCAACGATAAAGAAAAAAAATCAAATGCTACGATTAGTCCAGATGGTAAATATGTAGCCTTTACTAAAAATAATGATCTGTATACAATTGAAATAAATTCTAAAAAATTAAATCGTCTAACCAACGACGGCAGTAAATTAATTTTAAACGGTTATGCAAGTTGGGTATATATGGAAGAAATATTAGGAAGAAGTAGCCAATACCGTTCTTATTGGTGGAGCCCTGATAGTAAAAAAATTGCATTTTTCAGAAGCGATGATACCAAGGTGCCCCTGTTTGTAATCACGAATGCAAAAGGGTTGCATGGCGAAGTAGAATATACACATTATCCAAAAGTGGGCGATCCAAATCCTTTAGTGAAAATTGGTATCGTCAGTCCAAATGGTGGTGCAGCAGTATGGACAAAAATAAACGAAAAGCAAGATCAATATTTTGGAATGCCTTATTGGAAGCCCGATGGAAGCTCATTACTTGTTCAATGGGCGCCTAGAAGCCAAGATCAATTAAAAATTTATGAGGTAAATCCAGCAACAGGAAATATAAAAGAATTTTATTTGGAAGAACAGAAGACATGGGTTAAACTAACGGATGATGGAGAACGAATTTCATTTTTAAAAAATAGAAAGGGTTTTGTTTTAAGCAGTGACAAAACTGGTTGGAAGCATTTGTATTACTATAATATGAATGGTAAACTAATCAATCAAATTACAACAGGAAATTTCACCGTTAACAAAATAGAATTTATAGATGAAAGCAATCAATTGGTTTATTTTTCAGCAAGAGGAAAAGAGAATACTGCTCGTAAAGATTATTATAGTGTACGGTTGGATGGTACTAACTTACAACGTTTGTCTTTTGGAGATTATAACCATTCATTGATTAGCTTATCTCCTACTGCTTCGTTTTTTATTACTACTTATAGCAATTCAGCAACACCCGAAAGAATGGCCTTAGTAAATAATCAGGGGAAAGTTATCAAAGAGTTGGGTGATAGTAAAGCTTCTGGCTTTAGTGATAACAATATTGCAAAAACAGATTTCCTTCGTGTAAAAAGTGACGATGGTTTATTTGATTTACCAATGAAGGTAACTTGGCCAATTAACATGGATCCAACCAAAAAGTATCCGGTACTTATTTCAATTTATGGTGGGCCAGATGCAGGCACTTGTTGGGATAGTTGGACATTGACCGGTGCACAACAATGGTACGCAAAAGAGGGTCTAATTCAAGTAGTAATGGATCATCGTGCCAGTGGTCACTTTGGCAAAGCAGGGATCAATTATATGCACCGTGATTTAGGGCATTGGGAGTTAGTAGATTATGCTACGATGGTAAAGTGGTTGATCGCAAACAAACAAGCCGATCCAACAAAAATATGTATCGCTGGATTTAGTTATGGTGGATATATGGGAGCGCTTGCTTTAACAAAAGGAGCCGAAGTATTTACTCATGCTCTGGTAGGTGGCCCAGTTACTGACTGGACCTTATACGATTCACACTATACAGAAAGATTTATGGACTTGCCATCAGAAAATCCAGAAGGATACAAAACAGGTAATGTGATGAATTATGTTGACCAATACAAAGGAATGATGCAAATAGTTCATGGCGAAATTGATGACAATGTACACATGCAAAACAGCCTTCAGCTAATTAGTAAACTACAAGATGCTAAAAAAGATTTTGAAATGATGGTGTATCCTGGAGGTAGACATGGATGGCCAGGAAATAAGGCAATGCACTTTCAAAATTTAAAGACTCAATTTATCTACAAACATTTACTAGAAAAACCTGTAAATCCTTTAATGCTAAAATAAAAGGTTGGCTTAAACAAATAGATCTGTATAGAGCTGTGCGCCCGGCACCACAGAGTATTTGCCCAAATCAACAATGCCTTCAGTAGCCAGTACTTCTTCGTCAATAAAACTATTACCAGTACATTGGGTGGAGGCTTTTGATAAAATGTAATACGCTGCATCAGCCATTATTTCAGGAGTACGACTCATGTTCATTAGCATTTGTCCACCTAGTAAATTCAAAACAGCAGCCGTTGCGATAGTGGTTTTGGGCCACAACGCATTTGCAGCAATATTGAATTTTTTTAATTCTGCCGCAAGCCCTAATGCAATCATCGTCATATTATACTTGCTCATCGTATAGGCTAAATGATTAGAAAACCATTTCATATCCATATTAATTGGCGGCGAAAGATTAATAATATGAGGGTTAGTAGCTTTTTTTAAAAATGGGATACAAGCTTTAGAAACAAAAAAAGTTCCACGTACATTAATATCATACATCAAATCAAAACGTTTAGGCTCGGTTTGCTCAGTATTAGTCAATGAAATAGCAGAAGCATTATTAATCAAAATATCAATACCTCCGAAAGTAGCAATTGCTTTATCAACTACATTTTGTACCTGGTCTTCAAATCTAATATCACATTGTACTGCAAGCGCCTTTCCTCCAGCGGCCTCCATTTCAGCAGCAGCTGTAAAAATGGTGCCTCCCAACTTCGGGTTTTCTTCCACACTTTTAGAAGCAATCACAATATTAGCACCTTCTTTAGCAAGTCTTAATCCGATTGCTTTACCAATTCCGCGAGATGCGCCTGTAATGAGGACTGTTTTATTTTGAAAAGACATTGTATATTATTTAAAATTTAATTAAATGATCATATCAAAGGTACTAATCATTTAATTGACAACATATTATTGAATACCAATTAAAAAATCAAAGAAAGATTTTATTTTAATTAAACGTTTGTTTAATTTTACCACTTCCTAAATAGAAATCTAGATGGATTTGAATGATAAACAAATACAAATTATAATAACTGCAGAGCGACTCTTTGCTGAGAGGGGTTTTGATGGAACTTCCGTTAGAGACATTGCGCATGAAGCAGGCGTAAATATCGCCATGATTTCCTACTATTTCGGATCTAAAGAAAAGCTGATGGAAGCTCTCCTAGAATGGAGAGTAGGAGAAATTAAAATTAGAGTAGAAAGTTTAATCAAGGACAATCGTTACACCCCCCTAGAAAAAGTTAATATGCTTATTGATGAGCATATTGATAGAGCAATGCAAAAGCAATCTTTCCATAAAATAATGGTGAGTGTTCAGGTAACCAACAAAAACCCTTCCATCTTAAAAGCAGCCAATAAGGTAAAAGTCCGCAATGCAAAAGTGATTGCCGAGCTGATAAAAGATGGACAAAAAAAGGGCGTATTTAAGAAGAATATTGATCTGATACTTATGTTAAATACACTAGTAGGTACTGTTAACCAAAATATGATGAGCCTTGACTATTATCGAGAATTTAATGGACAAATGGATATGACTGATGAATCATTTCAGATAGTCATTAAAAAGAGATTAAGTATTCATATCAAAAAATTATTCAAAGCAATGTTAACCAATGAATCATAAATTGAAAATAGTAGTAACTGCCTTTTCGATGCTGGCCTTTTTTATAGCAACGAAATTACAAGGCCAAGAAACAAGGAAAATCACTTTACAAGAAGCGATTAATTTAAGTATTAACAATAGTCATTTACTGAAAAATAATTCAGCAAAAATTGACGAAGCGGTGGCGGTAGTAAAAGAAGCCAATGAAAAAAAATTGCCTGATTTCACCATCAGTGGCTCTTGGCTTTATCTACCGATAAGCCCTAATATTAGTTTGAAAACAAATTCAAGTAGTAGTGGAGGCGCTGGTACAAATGTATCACAGGCTATGTATACTTCTACTGGCATATCCTTGCCAATTTTCACAGCAGGAAGACTTGATTACGGTATTGAATCTGCGAAATATTTAGAAAAGGCTGCCCGACTAAATGCAGATGAAAATAAAGAAGCAATTATTTTTAATAGCATAAGCGCTTTCAGTAATTTATACAAAGCAAGGGCAGCTGTTGAATTAGTAAAAGAGTATTTAGACCAATCAAATAAAAGAGTAAAAGATTTTTCTAATCTAGAAAAAAATGGCTTGTTGGCAAGAAATGATTTATTAAAGGCCGAACTACAATCTTCTAATATTGAACTTACTTTACTAGATGTAGAAAATAATTTACAATTAGCCAGCGTAAACATGGCATTAATGTTAGGTTTGCCTGAAAAAACAATTTTAATTCCTGATTCTGCAAGCCTTATAAAAGTAGTCAATGCAAAATCATTGGAGGAATATGAACAACAAGCGCTAACAGAAAGAAAAGAAATTGGCTCTCTAGCACTTCATAAAAAAATCGCAGAGCTTGGAGTAAAATCTGTAAAGGCTGATTATTATCCAGGCTTGGCATTAACGGCTGGTTACATTGCTGCTAATGTGCCTGGCTTTTTAACTATTAGTAATGCAGTGAATGTAGGGGTTGGAGTTAAATATTCCCTTTCTTCTATTTGGAAAACCAAAACTAAATTAGCAGAGGCTGGAGCTAGAGTTCAGCAAGTTGCTGCTAGTGAATTAATGTTGGGTGATCAAATTCGACTTCAGGTAAATGAAACTTATCAAGCTTATACTTTAAGTCAGAAAAGGATACAGGTATACCAGAAGGCATTAATACAATCAACAGAAAATTTTAGAATTATAAAAAACAAATATGACAATACCTTGGCTACTGCAACCGATTTGCTAGAAGCCGAAGTAATTCAATTGCAAAGCAGACTGATGGTAGTTGGTGCCACTGTAGATGCAATTGTTGCCTATAATAAACTATTACAAACCGCTGGAATTTTAACTCCCTAAATAAAATTTACATCCAACAATAAAAAATATTTATGCAACAGAATTCAAAAGACTCAACTATGCAAGCTGAAAAAGTAATAACAGAAGCTCCAAAAAAGAAAAGTAAAGCTTTTGCAATCGTACTAACTCTATTAGTGGTTGCTGGAGGATGGTTTGGTATTTCAAAATACCAATATAATCTTTACCACCAAGATACGGATGATGCTCAAATAGAAGCTAATATAAGTCCTGTAATACCTAGAGTAGCAGGTTTTGTAAAAGAGGTGAGAGTAAAAGATAATCAACAGGTTCAAAAAGGAGATACTTTACTCATATTGGATGACAGAGATCTTGCGCTAAAATTACAACAAGCTGAAGCTTCCTTAGCAACAGCAAAATCAAATTTAGTAGCTGCTAAAAATTCAACGAGTGCTTCAAAAGCCTCTGTGGCCAGCAGTCAATCTGGTATTGCAACGGTAGATGCACAAATTGAAGCCGCTAAAGTTACTGTGTGGAGAACTACTCAAGATTTCAATCGATATGACAACCTAATCAAAGACCATTCAATTACTCAACAGCAATTTGAGCAAGCGCTTGCTGCCAAACAAACAGCAGAAAAACAATTACAAATTTTAGTGCAACAAAAAAATCAGGTATCAAAGCAAACTGCTGCGGTAAATTCTCAAAGCAATGCTACTTCTTCGCAAGTAGATATTGCAGGATCTATCATCAAACAACGCGAGGTGGATGTAGCAGATGCTAAATTAAATCTTTCCTACACAGTTGTATTTGCACCAGCAACCGGAATGGTTTCAAAAGTAAATGTACAGGAAGGGCAATTTTTACAACCTGGACAATCTTTATTCAGTATTGTTCTAAGCAAGGATATTTGGGTAATCGCAAACTTCAAGGAAACGCAGTTTGAGAAAATGAGAGTTGGTCAAAAAGTAACGGTAAATGTTGATGCATTTTCTGACCACTCTTTTGACGCTGTTCTTACCTCTTTTTCTCCTGCTACAGGTTCTAGGTTTGCCTTATTACCTCCCGATAATGCAAGTGGTAATTTTGTAAAAGTAGTGCAACGATTACCTGTTAAAATTGAGTTCGTGAATCCATCTGACTCACTCGTAAAACAATTAAGACCTGGCATGAACGTAGCGGTAGATGTTCATCTTTAAAATTTAATTTTTCACTTTCGCGTTATAACTAACAAAAAAATAATCAAGCGAAAAGTTTAAAATTTCTATTATCACTCCGTTAAAGATTGGAGTAAAAAATATTGTATGCAACAAATGGATTCTTTGGTAGAATATGGATCAAGAAGGGTAATCATTACTATTACTGCTATATTCTGTGCATTGTTAGAAATTGTAGATACTACTATTGTAAATGTTGCACTCAATGATATGAGAGGTAGCTTGGGAGCCACTTTAACAGAAGTTGCTTGGGTAATAACAGCCTATGCAATTGGTAATGTGATCATTGTTCCAATGACGAGCTGGCTATCTCAACAATTTGGTCGTCGAAATTATTTCGCTGCATCCATTATTCTTTTTACAGTCTGTTCTTTTTTATGCGGTAACGCATCAGGAATATGGGAATTAGTGCTCTACCGTTTTTTACAAGGTATTGGCGGAGGAGCTCTATTGGTTACTTCACAAACCATTATAACAGAAAGTTATCCGGCTGATAAAAGAAGTATGGCACAAGCTATTTACGGATTAGGGGTAATCATAGGCCCTACACTTGGTCCGCCACTAGGAGGATACATTGTTGACCATGCTTCATGGCCTTATATTTTTTATATCAATATACCCATTGGTGTTATTGCTACCTTACTAACGCTTCAGTTTGTACGCAGTCCAAAATATGGCGAAAAAAGTATACTAAGTGAAATAGATTGGCTAGGTATTGGCTTATTAGCGATTACTGTTGGCTCACTACAATATGTTCTCGAAAAAGGGCAGGATGACGACTGGTTTAACAGTAGCATAATTGTATACCTAACTGTTTCTGCTATATTAGGTTTGTTTTTTTTCGTATGGCGAGAAACAAGTTTCAAAAATCCTATTGTGGAATTGAGGGTACTAAAAAATAGCAATCTCAGGGCAGGTACCATTCTCTCATTTATAATGGGTTTTGGACTTTATGGATCTACTTTTATCATCCCTTTGTATACTCAATCTATTTTAGGTTGGACAGCACAACAGGCGGGAATGCTAATGGTACCAGCAGCATTAACTACTGCTTTCATGATGCCAATGATTGGAAAATTATTACAAAAAGGAGTTCCACAACAATACTTAGTAGCAGGGGGAATGGCGTTATTTTCACTCTTTACATTTTGGGGATATTTTATTGTTACTCCCGACACTGACTCAGACTCTTTTTTCTGGATGTTAATCGTTCGTGGTATTGGTATGGGAATGCTTTTTATTCCGATAACTGCTTTATCACTTTCCTCTTTAAAGGGTCAACAAATAGGACAAGGTGCAGCATTTACTGGAATGATGAGACAATTGGGAGGCTCCTTTGGAGTAGCGTTAATAACTACTTTCATGGCTAGGCAAAACATGGTTCACAGAAGTGCGCTTGTTAGCAGACTGGATGTTAATAATCCTTCTGTTCAACAAAGAGTTAAAGCAATCCAGCAAAGCTTTATCAGTAAAGGAATTAATTCAGATGCTGCGTTAAAAAGTAGTTACTCAGCAATGGATCACATCGTTTCAAAACAGGCTGCAGTATTATCTTATATGGATGTTTTCTTTTACCTGGGAGTTATTTTCTTGATATGCGTGCCATTTGTTTTAATGGTAAAAGGAAATAAAAAAACTGCTGGCGCTTAGTAATAATAATTATACGGTAAAGTAATTTTCATTGAGCCCTACCACCAGTTTTCCATTCATTTCTATAACCGGTCGCTTTATTATACTTGGATATTGTGTCATCAGTTGTATGGCTACTTTTTCATTTTTTACCAATTGTTGCTCCTCAGCTGATAAACTTCGCCAAGTGGTACTTTTTTTATTTAATAAAACTTCCCACCCTACCAACTTACACCATTCCAAAAGCTTCTCAGATTTTATACCATACTTTTTATAGTCAATAAAATCAATCTGAATATTATTTTTCTTATACCAATCCAATGCTTTTTTTACCGAGTTGCAATTAGGAATTCCGTATACAATAATGTTAGCCATATTGAAATTTATAATAAATATTTTCTAATTTGGAAACTGTGAAGCTGGTACTTTCAGAAACCCTACTGGTTGAATAATATGCCACTCAGAAAAGTCTTGTTTAGCTTCCATTCCAATTCCATCAATAATTTGAGTCCTGGTTCTTATGCGAACTGGTTTATCGGTATAAAACTCCGCTCCAGTTTTTTTAAGATCCCAATTTAATTCGTTGCAATAAAGAGTATCTCCTAAAATATTAATTACACGAACACTGTCTTTTAAAAAAACATTGCTTTCGTTTTCTTTGTATTTAGCATATTTAGCATCTAGCTTGCTTTCTATCAATCCCGCAGCATCAAAAAAATCAACATGGATTGTTTTAGGAAACTCAATATAAGGAACCGCTTCTTGCACGCGAAACATCAATGGACTTACTAAAACTGCTTTCTTTCTCCCTCCTAGTGAGTAATTAACAACTACCATTTTCGCCTCTTCTACTCCTGCCTTTTTCGCATCTAAATCCTTAATAGCCTTGATGTCATTCTCGCAACTATATAAAAAAAAGCAGCCGATAATAAAGGCTGCTAAAAATTTTATATTAAATTGAATGGGCATGTTGTAAAGGAAATAATTATTGGTATTTAGCTCTTCCAAACCAGAGATCACTTAATGAAAAACCAAAACTAAAGCGGACAGTATTTTCACGAAAATTTGTTTTACTGTCTCCACGACTTCCAAATTCAATGGCTGCATTTAAAATGGAGTTTTGCGTTTCATAATAACTTTTTCTCAGTTTTAATGGAAAAGCGCCACCAAATGATAAACCAAATTCAGGAAGCGTGTTAGTTACTTTTATATATTCTGGACCATAATAAAATCCAAAACGATATCTTACAAAATTGAAATATTTTTTATAGGGAGTATTTCCTTTTAAAGGGAAATATTCGGTACCTACCCTCAGCTTCCAGCTTCTTTGAACTGATTCGCTCTGACCAAAGAATCTATAATCTTGCCATTGCGTATTTTCAAAATCAAGACCAAATAACCAATTCAATGTTTGGTAAGTAGCGCCAACACCTAGAGAAGCAGGATAAATAACTGTGCCATTGGTATTTTTTTCATACACACTGTCAATTCTAAATTTTTCTCCATTCGGATCAAAAAAAACTGTTTCAGCCATCACTTCTCTTGTAGCTGACAAGGATTGCTTTAAATTTCCGTAAGCTCCAAGTCGAAGAACACTTTCGCGTTTGGTTTTTTTATTGCGTAAAATAAATTCATATTGAACACCACCATTCATAAATAACCCAGCAAAATTAGACTTGGTTTGGTTATTTGACCTAGCATACTGTACCGAATCACTAATAAAACTTAACTGAGAACTATAATCTTTATTACCAAACATGTATCCTCCATTGGCACCTATGCTAAAATGTTTGATACTAAATGAAGTGCCTAAATAAACTTGATTTAGTCCACCACTACCTTCAAAACTCTTTTTTACACTATCTAAGCCTGGCAGTTTTTCTTTTTCAGAAATTTTATAATTTATTTTAGATACGGGTCGAAGTCCCATATTCATAGCCCAAAAAATGCCTTTCTTATTAGCATTTTTCAACTTTATAGGAAACCCTAGTTGAATGTAAGATATAATTGTATTGGTGGCGGTATACCTAGCTGCTGGAGAAATACTTTTTAATGTTCTAGAATCTGTTTCTAGAGCGAATTCAAAAATGGTGGTCTTTAAATTACCATAACTTGCAGGATTAGTAAAGTTGACGCTCTGATAATCGGAATAACCTGCCGCAATTCCCCCCATTCCTCGAGATACAATATTTGATCTAGGAACAATATCACCCAATCCATAGCGGGAATAAGGCGAATTTTCTTGTGCAAAAATACCCTGCTGCAAGCCACAAGTCACAATAAGTATGGGTAAAATTTTAGTAATTGTTAGTTTCGCTAAGTGCATACAGTCCTTTGAATAAGAAATTTAAGTCTGCAAATATCCTGTTTTTAAGTTGACGGGCAAAATAGACAGCATCACCCCCGGTTAAAACCACGTTAAAGTTGTCATATTTATGTGCGTAAAAGTCAATAAATCCGCCTATTTCATAGGTAATTCCTGCAATTACCCCGCTCTGTAAATTAGTTTTGGTGTCATAGCCAATTACGGGGAAATTCCAGTCTTTTTGAACCAATGGCAACAAAGCAGTATGTTCATTCATAGATTTAAATCGCATCTCCATGCCTGGAGAAATACTCCCTCCTAGAAATTCATGGTCCTGATTAATGAAATTATAAGTAATGCAACTGCCTAATCCCACTACCAAATTATTCTTTTTAGGAAAATAATGAACTGCCGCAGCTACCAACGCCAATCTATCAGCCCCAATCGATTCAGGCTTACCTACCGGAGTAGAAAAATTCACCTTTGTTAGATGTGATAATTTGTGAAAAAAAGTTTGCTCCGAAAGCAGGTTTTCAATCCCCTCATTGTGCTTAATCACAGATGATAAAATTGATTTCTGAGGCTTGTATTGATCCAATAATTTTTTGATAGTTTCATTGCTATCATCTGCTAACTCCAATTCTAATTTGAAAACATCCTTTTCAAATAGAGCCGCTTTTAATCGTGTGTTTCCAAAATCAAGACAAAGCGTTGTACTCATATATATTATTAATTAAATGATCATC
This sequence comes from Chitinophaga pinensis, assembly GCA_945876095.1. GTDB lineage: Bacteria > Bacteroidota > Bacteroidia > Chitinophagales > Chitinophagaceae > Ferruginibacter > Ferruginibacter pinensis_E. Next base: position 68,988 of record CAMCMP010000004.1, on the reverse strand, counting down.
AGATTTATTTTCTTTACGTCTCTACTCAATACAAATAAAATAATTTCAAGAAAATAGATTTTTAGTTCAAACAAAATTTTGTTTTCTAAAAAATTATCAAAAATCAAATCCACTCAAATTTTTAAAATGTCCATTTAACTGTATTCTGCCTTTTAATGTTTCCATCTCTGTTACTACCGGTAATACTTTTAATAAGTGTTGCCTTAAATATTCCTGCCTTTGTAGTTCTTGCAATAATTGCAATAAATCATACTCTTCAATCAAAGATAACCCTGCATGATGCGCTACATCATAGCTCCAAAGAGCTTCGTCAGGTTGTTTAAATACTTTACTTACTTTTAAAATAGAATGAAGCTCTCGAATACCTTCAACAACTTTTTTCATTAAAATCCTGTTGCCATTATCAAAGTTTTCTAGATAACTTACTATTGCTCCTCCATAGAGTTTGTCAGGTAAGGATTTCACCAACTCTAAGATCCGAAATACTTTAACCCCTCTAGTCTTGATATCCATTTCCCCATTTTCATATACTTCTTTTATTTCTATCAGTTCCACCAATGTGCCAATTTCACTTACCTTGCCACCGATAACCGAAGGAATGCCGAATGGCTTTTTATTTTTTTTTATTTCAAGTATGAGTTGTTTGTACCTTGGTTCAAATATATGTAGGTTTAGTTCCTCCCCCGGATAAACAACTACTTCCAGTGGAAATATCGGTATAAAATTGGTCATTTACTTAAGCTAAAAATTTTATCGAAGATAATACTCAAATTTCAAACAATTTTGAATGAAATAGAGTTGGCTAAAGAGTTCATACTAATATCTGCTAATAAACATTTTATTGAAATAAATAGTTGTCCCGCAAAAAGTAGTAAACGCCCATTCAGTGACGCCCTTTAATAAAAAGTGCTAGAAATAATAAATAACGACCGTTAAAAATCACGTCCTTTAAAGTAAAGCTGTAATCTAATTTAGCCTAAGTAATTATAGTCCATTCTTTGACGCCCTCGAATAAAAAGTGCTAGAAATTGTAACTATCAGCCGTTAAAAATCAATCCGCCGCGGCGGATTGATTTTTTTTGTTACTTTTTTGCATCAAGGCAAAAAAGTAAAAGCACTCTATTCCAAAGGAAATTTCAAGCCTATATACCTAACTTTTATTGTACTAAAAATCAACACGAATGAGATAGTAAACAAATTATCTAAAAGTTCTTTATCGACTAATTTTGATCAAAAGCATTACCGATTAGGAGCTTATCCCTTTTTGAGGATTGACTTAAAAAATTTTTTCAAAACTAGAAATATCTTTTTGGAATTTGAATTAATAACAATGAATTTTGTTTTATGTGGCAGCAATACCTCCATCAAATTCAACAAGGCGATGTCAAAGCCTTAGCAAGGTGTATTTCATTGGTAGAAAATGAAGTACCCGGATATGAATTACTGTTAGAATTACTCCCCTCCAATTCAATACCTGTTATTGGAATAACTGGCCCGCCTGGAGCAGGTAAAAGCACATTGACAGACTCACTAATAGGTGCTATTACGAAAGAAGGGAAAAAAGTAGGCGTTCTTTGTATTGATCCATCCTCTCCTTTTAATCTAGGCGCAGTTTTGGGCGACCGGATTCGGATGAGTGACTGGTATAATAATCCGAATGTATTTATTCGGTCACTCGCTACTAGAGGGGCTTTAGGAGGGCTGCATCCAAAAATTATTGAAATTACTGATCTAATAAAAGCAGCACCCGTTGACTATATTATTATTGAAACAGTAGGAATAGGACAAAGTGAAATTGATATTGTCGGCTTAGCTGATATCACCGTTGTAGTAGTGGTTCCTGAAGCAGGAGATGAAATTCAAACTATGAAAGCGGGGTTAATGGAAATCGCAGATATATTCGTTGTTAACAAAGCGGATCGGCCAGACGCTGATTTATTCGTTAGTAATCTATCACTCATGCTTGCACCTGCTTTTTATTCAAAAAATATAACTATTCCCATTATTAAAACGGTGGCTACAACCAAACAAGGTATCAACGAATTGTATGATGCTATTTTAAATCAAATCGCTCATTCAACATTGAATGAAAAACGTTCATGGCTACTTGCTGAAAAAGCCTTCTACTTAATCAGCCAAAAAAGAATGAAAGGGATAGATAAGAATGAACTAAAAAAAGAAATAACTAAAGAAGGGAAAAAGTTTAATTTATATGAATTCATTAAAGGCTATTGAAAATTTGTTCGCAATCCTTCCACTATGATTGCTCTTCAATCGCTTTGTTTTGTTTCCACCAGCGAAACCCTATAAAACCTACAATAGCAAAAGGCATCATCATTAAGTATAAGATACCGCTATTTAAACCCTGAGCAGGTTTTTCTCCCAACTGTTGAGCAGTTTTTGTACACAACGAGCATTGAGCTTCAACAGTAATCTGCGAAATCAGCAAGATTGGTAGGATGAATAAAAAAATAAGTAGGGTCTTTTTCATTGAAGCACAAAGTTAAACCCTTTTGATAAAAATTTCAACTTAGTAGGAAATTTTAATTTAAAAATATAGCTCTCTTGTTATAATCAGTAATCAAAAAAATATAGACAAGCTCTTCTTTAAGGCATAAATGATATTTTTAACTTATGATTTATCTACCTTTGTAAATATCCTTTTTACAAAAAAACGTAACAGCTATGCCCGGTTTTGAATTTTTTAGTGACGAAGAGCGAAAAGAAGTAAATGATGTATTAGAAACAGGTATCCTCATGAGATATGGTTTTGATGGCGCAAGAAAAGGTATTTGGAAAGCAAAGGAAATGGAACAGGCTATTTGTTCAACTTTTGACTGTAAACATGCGCAACTAGTTAGCAGTGGAACTGCTGCATTAACTGCTGCATTAACTGCACTTGGTGTAGGCTATGGAGATGAAGTGATTATCCCTTCTTTTACTTTTGTTGCTAGCTTTGAGGCAGTTATCAGTGTAGGAGCTATTCCTGTATTGGTAGATGTAGATGACACGCTTACATTAAGTCCACTAGCTGTTAAAAATGCCCTAACCCCTCAAACCAAATGCATCATGCCTGTTCATATGTGCGGAAGCATGGCCGACATGGATGAATTAATGGCTATCTGTAAAGCTAACGATCTAGTATTACTTGAAGATGCTTGCCAGAGTATTGGTGGTACTTACAAAGGAAAAAAATTAGGAACGATTGGAGATGCAGGTACCTTTAGTTTTGATTTTGTAAAAACCATTACTTGTGCAGAAGGAGGCGTAGTAATGACTAACCGAGAAGATATTTATTTAGCTTGTGATGGTTTTAGTGATCATGGTCATGACCATAAGGGAGTAGATAGGGGTGCCGACCTTCATCCTTTTATAGGGTACAATTCTCGCATTAGTGAATTAAATGCTGCCGTAGGAGTTGCACAAATAAAAAAACTGCCTCAGTTTTTATCTATACAGCGTGCTAATAATAAAGCATTGAGGGATATTTTATCATCGATACCAGAAATTTCTTTTCGTCGTGTGCCCGATGAAGCAGGTGATAGCTGTACTTTTTTGAGCTGGTTTTTACCATCACCTGAAATTACAAAGGCTGTGGTAAACGAAATGAGATCGCAGGGGATTATGGGTGGTCATTTTCATTGGTTTGATAATAACTGGCATTATATTAGTAAATGGGAGCATTTAAAAAAATCCATCACGCTAAACAAATTACATCCAGATCTTAAAGCAGCAGTAATTCATCATGCAAATAAAGATTTTTCAGCCAGCGATGCGGTAATGAGTCGATGTGTTTCTACTCTCATTAGTTTATTATGGACTCCAGAGCAAATACAAGAAAAAGGCAGACAAATGACATCCGTAATAAAAAAGGTATTGAATGACTTTGCAGTAACTTATTAATTAACCTTTTTAAGGAGCTATACTAAGTTAAGTGAAAAAATAAATAAATGATTTCGATTAATAGAGCAACAATAGATGACTATAAAATAATTGTGGAAATTGGAAACGTATCAGTTGAAGAAGCTCACCGATCCAGTAGTCCAGCGAAAGACTTGAATGAATTTATAAAAAAGAATTATAATGACGAAGCGATAAAAAGTGAGCTAAGCGATGAAAGAAATATTTACACTATCATTAAAGTAGATGGTAAATCGGCTGGCTTTTCTAAGATTATTTTTAATTCAGAACACTCCAACATTCAGCAAAAAAATGTCACTAAATTAGATCGAATATATTTATTAAGTAAATTTTTTGATCTTAAATTAGGATTTGAACTACTAAAATTCAATATTGATTTATCAAAGAAAAATAATCAATCTGCCATTTGGTTGTTTACCTGGACAGGCAACAGTAGAGCTATCAATTTTTATCTAAAGACTGGTTTCGCGATTATCGGAAGTCATAACTATCAAGTTTCGAAAACATATTCTAATCCTAACCATCAAATGTTGTTAAACATTGTTTAGGCAAAACTCCTAGTATTATCGGTAGCCAATATTTTTTATCTAAAACAATAAGGCTTTGCTAATTTTTTTGAAACTTTCCTTCTAAACGATCACAATCGGCTATACTGCCTAAACGAAAACGAAGGGGGAGCCTAGTGCTTTTTTCGAATTTTATTTCTTGCTTACAAAAATACCCTAATCTGTCGGTATAATAATTGGGCGTAATCACCTGCATTACAGAAGGGGATAGTTGAAAAATTGATAGGTCATTATTAATTTGCACATTAAGCCTTTTACTCAAACTTAATTGTTGAATTTTAATTTCGGCATTTTCTAATTTTTGTGAAAAAACATTTGACCCTACAAATGCCACACAAAAAAATATAATTTTAGCTTTTTTATTCACCTTTCATAGTTGAATGTTTGTAAATTTACGGCATATTAGATTATTGCATCACAATGATTTAAACAATTAATAAAATCAAAACTATTCCTTTAAAGAGTCTTCTTTTAAAATTATGGCTTTAAGTCAAGGTTTATATCAAAAGCAATTACAAAAATTATCACCTCAGCAAATTCAATTAATGAAATTACTGCAGGTGCCTACTGCCTTATTGGAAGAACGAATCAAGGAAGAGCTGGAAGAAAATCCTGCTTTAGAAACCGGGGAAGAAGAAGTTGCTGAAGAATTTGAAAATGATCCTACAGAAGAGTTTGAAACGAAAGAAGATGAATTTGATTTAGATGGAAGTAAAGATGAGTATGAAAATATAGATATCAGTGATTATGTTCAAGACGGAGATGATGATATTGCGGATTATAAAATGAGAGATGAAAATTATCCTGAAGCCGATGACAATAAAGTAATTCCACATAAAGTTGAAACCGGCTTCAATGAAATCATGCTTGAGCAGTTGGGGCAATTGAATTTAGATGAACATAAACAAATGGTAGCGGAACAGATTATTGGAAATTTGGATGATGACGGATATTTAAGAAGAGAAATCAGTGCAATTGTCGATGATCTTGCCTTCAGACAAAATATACATACGACAGAAGGAGAGATTTTGGAATTGGTAATCCAAATTCAACAGTTTGATCCGCCAGGTGTAGGTGCCAGAAATTTACAAGAATGTTTACTTATTCAATTACAAAGAAGAATTGGTGAAGGCGGCGCAGTGGAAATGGCAATCAAAGTATTAACAAAATATTTTGAGGAATTCACTAAAAAACATTACGAAAAAATTCAACGAGGACTAAATATTTCTGATGACCAACTTAGAGAAATTATTCATCAGATTGTCAAGCTAAATCCAAAGCCTGGTGGAAATATTGGTGGAAGCGGAAAAGGAGAAGGTTATGTAATTGCAGATTTTTTTATAGTAAATAATATGGGTAAATTAGAGCTTACCCTTAACAGCAGAAATGCCCCAGATCTTAGAATAAGTGAGGGCTACCGAGATATGTTGAAAGATTATGATCGGGGAACAAAAAAAGATAAAAGACAAAAAGAAGCCGTATTGTTTATCAAACAAAAAATTGATTCTGCAAAATGGTTCATCGATGCAATTAAGCAACGGCAACATACACTGCTGAGCACAATGGAAGCCATCATGAATTATCAATATGATTTTTTTGTTACTGGAGACGAGACAGAAATGAGGCCAATGATTTTAAAAGACATTGCTGAAAAAACAAACCTTGACATCAGTACAATCAGCAGAGTTGCCAATAGCAAGTTTGTACAAACAGAATTTGGAACCTACCGTTTAAAGTTTTTTTTCAGTGAAAGTTTACAAACAGACAGTGGAGAAGAAGTTAGTACAAGAGAAGTAAAGAAAATTTTAAGTGACTTAATTGGAGAAGAAAGTAAAAAACATCCATTAAGTGATGAAAGATTAACTGAGCTTTTACAAGAAAAAGGATATAATATTGCAAGAAGAACTGTGGCAAAATACAGAGAGCAGCTCAATGTGCCAGTAGCAAGATTAAGAAAAGAATTGTAATTAATACCCAGCTCAATAAAAAATTACCCATGCAACCCCAGGCCCTTGAAAACAAAGAAATACTATCAAGCCCATCCGAAAAACACTCTCTGATTATACGACTATTGGCTAATTTTTTTTCATACCTATTCCACCCAATTTTTATCCCGCTGTATGTTACCTGGATGCTGGCTTTCATTCATCCTAATTATTTTGTAGGCTTTAGCACAATGGGAAAATATAAAATTTTGTTTTTAGTGGCTATTAATGCTTTTGCATTTCCTTTGATCACCGTTTTACTTCTTAAGGGTTTAGGATTTATCAATTCTATCTTCCTAAAAACTCAAAAAGATAGGATCATTCCTTATATCGCATCGATGACATTTTTCTTTTGGACACAATATGTATTGAGAGAGCAAAGCTTTGTGCCGAGAATATTAGTCGCATTTATGTTTGGAGTATTTATATCCTCCTCTGCTGCATTAATTGCAAACATTTATCATAAAATAAGTATGCACGCCATAGGGATGGGAGGAATGCTTGGGCTATTTTTAGTTGTCATGCAACAAAACACTATGTTAATGACAGGCCCATTAACTATTGCTCTATTAACAACGGGTATTGTTTGTACTTCTCGTATGATTGTGAGCGACCACCAGCCAAAGGAAATTTATGCGGGGCTGGTAGTAGGCTTATTCTGTCAATTCATTGGAGCAGCGATTAATTTATAATTGATTTAATGCCAATTTTAAAATTTTATATTTCCCCATGCTAATCACTGAAAAAATAGGTAATATCAATTTTTTTAATATCAATAACCGAAAAATTGATTACGTAATATTGGAATGGCATGAAACTAATATAAGAATCTTACACAAAAAAACTATTGCTGGGCTTGATGTTGTCATGGAATTTGTAAAAGAAAATCCAGCCCTTTCTGAAGGCGATATTATTTACGAAGACGACTTCAAGGTTATTGCAATAGAGCTTAAAGATTGTAATACAATTGTATTGCGACCAAAATCAATGTTAGAAATGGGTAGGATATGTAATGAAATCGGGGAAAGTCATCAACAAGCCTTTTACCAATCAGACGAAATACTGATTCCATTTGAAGATTCACTATTTCGTTCTTTTTCTGCAGCAGGCTATAATATTAGTCTTGAAAAAAGAAAACTAGTTACTCCATTGCTAAAATCGAGGGACTAATATCTCATTCGTATTGCTTTTTAGTAAAATAAAAGTTAGGTATATAAGTCTGAAATTTTCTTTGGAATAGAGTGCTTTTACTTTTTTGCCTTGATGCAAAAAAGTAACAAAAAAAATCAAGCCTGCGAATAAAAAGGCTGAAATTTTAAATGTCATCCTAAAATCAAGGAACTCGCCAGTAGAGTATGTTTCTTTAAAGGAAGTGCCGGCTCAGACAGCCTTGATTTTTTAACGGCTGACATTTAAAATTTCTAGCACTTTTTATTCGAGGGCGTTTAAATTAATATTATATCAAATTGCCAAACCCGACTTTTAAGTGTCGACTAATTAAATACCCTTCATTTCTATTAAGATTATTTTAAGATTAATGTAGCAAGCCTTTTCTCAGCATTTTACAAATAAATGTTAAGAATTGAATATGATTTTTGAGAAAGAAAACGGTGTTTTTAAAAATATAAAATTGGTTAAAATACTGGAACAATCTCTACCGTATATTAGAAGGATTGCTATTGAATAGGGTAAGTAAGTTGAATAACTTTAAAGTAAATCCTAATTCTATCAATACTAAAACCTACCTTCCGTTATTTTTTTTGTAGGTTGCAAAGTTTTTTTACAACGTTTATAAAGCTGTTTTTAAATCCAGTGATAAAAGAGACATGAAGCGATTGAAAGATTATATTAATTCGTAAGTAGCCGATCCAAAAAAGTTGGGTTAGGGAGTTTAAGATTGTAAAGTTTTTACGCCCTCGAATAAAAAGTGCTAGAAATTTTAAATATCAGACGTTAAAAAATCAAGGCTGTTTGAGCGAGCAGGTCCTTTAAAGCAACTTACTCTACCCGCGAGTTCCTTGATTTTAGGCTGATATTTAAAATTTCAGCCTTTTTATTCGCAGGATTGATTTTTTTTGTTACTTTTTTGCATCAAGGCAAAAAAGTAAAAGGCCTCTATTCCAAAGGAAATTTCAGATCTATATAGTTAACTTTATTTTACAAAAAAAGGAGAAATTATTAATCAATCAATTTTGATCAAAAGCTTTACCAAATAATCGCTTGCGATTTTTGAGGATCAACTAACTAAAAAGGTACTCAACATCTGCCTTGCTCAATGCTTTTACAAAATTGATATCGTCAGATATCAGTTCACTTGCCAGTTTACGCTTGCGCTCCTGAAGCTGTAAAATCTTATCCTCTATGGTGTCAATACAAATCATCCGGTAGGCGAAAATATTTTTCGTTTGTCCAATACGATGGGTGCGGTCAATAGCCTGCTGTTCAACTGCTGGATTCCACCATGGATCTACAATGTATACGTAATCTGCTGCCGTAAGATTTAAACCTACTCCTCCTGCCTTTAATGAAATTAGGAATACCCGACTTTCATCTTTATTTTGAAAATTATCTATCGCTGTTTGTCGATCATTAATACTTGTACTTCCATCAAAATACTCAAACGGCACTCCTGTCTCTATCAATTTATCTTTGATTAACGAAAGCATTCCCAAAAATTGAGAGAATATCAATGCCTTATGCTGACCAATATTTTCGCCTATTTCTCGAGTTAACTCATCAAGCTTGATGGAATGGTTAGGATATTTTTCTTCTTCGTTTAAGATTGCTGGGCTATCACAAATTTGTCTTAGTTTCATCAAGCCTTGCAAAATGGTAAGCTGCGATTTATCAATTCCCTGCTGGTCAATAACCCCCATAATTTTATCTCGATAGCTATTTCGATAGGCATCGTAAATTTTTCGCTGCTCCTTGTCCATTTCGCAAAATAAAATAGTCTCCGTTTTTTCAGGCAAATCCTTTGCCACTTGCTCCTTAGTCCTACGCAAAATAAAAGGATACAATAATTTTCGGAGATGCTCTTTTTGATCCTGCTCACCAAATTTATCAATGGGGTTAGCAAATTCATTTCTAAAAAAATCCATACTTCCTAGTAAACCAGGATTAAGAAAATTCATTTGTGCAAAAATATCAAAGGTATTATTCTGAAGAGGAGTACCACTCATGCATACCCTGTTTTTTGCAGTAAGAAGACAAGCAGCCTTTGTTACTTTTGAAGCAGGATTTTTAATTGCCTGACTTTCGTCCAACACAACATAATCAAACTCCATTTTCATCAGCAACTGAATATCACTTCTTAAAGTACCATAAGTAGTAATAATAATATTTGCATCTTGCAATACTTTCATTTCTTTGGCACGTATACTTCCATGGTGTATCCTCCAACTAAGTTCTGGAGTAAATTTCTTTATCTCGTTTTCCCAATTATAAATCAAGGTGGTTGGGCACACTACAATTGCAGTTAATTTTCCCTCCTGTGTCTTATAATGCTGCAACATAGTAAGCGCCTGTACAGTTTTACCCAAACCCATATCATCTGCAAGTATACCTCCCCAACCTACTTCATTTAAATAGTTTAACCATTGATAACCTGCCGTTTGATAGGGCCTAAGAACTGCTTGTAAATTAATAGGTACATCAATGGCTGGAATATTTTTAAACTCTCTAATTCGTTGAAATTTTTCATCTAATGCAAAACTTAATTCTGTTGCATCTCTATTTTGATACAACTCATCAATCACACTCATGTGATATTTTGATAAGCGAAGCTTGTCATTTTTTCCGTCCCCTACTTTAAATAATAAGGAATATTTTTTTAGCCATTCGTCAGGCAATATCCCCAAGGTGCCATCAGCTAATTGAACAAAGGATTGCTTAGAGGCTAATGCCCTTTTGATATCGATGATGCCTACTCGCTGCCCTTCGAAATCCAATTCCACCTTTGCATCAAACCAATCGAGTCCACTACTTACATGAATATGAGTAGAGGGCCTTGCTGTATTAAAACGAAAATTTCTGAGGGCCTCAAAACCAAATACTGGCACTTTTGATTCCTTCATAGAATCTACAAATAAGAAAAACCAATTGTTTTTTAAAACCTCCGGCCCTTTTAATATTAAACTATTTCCTTCCGAAGGTCTTATAAACTGCGAGTGCAAAGAATTGAGCTGGTCTATAAACCGCTGTTCCGATTCTTTGTTTCGATGGACTATTAAAATTTTATCTCCATCAGGTATAGTAATAGTATCTTTATCAGTAGCCTTTGTTTCAAAACCCTTGTAAGTGAAAATTGGTTGAAACACTAAGTAATCTCCTTTTTCCTGCAACATTAATTTTACTTCCGGCTCACCACTCTTTATTTCCTTAATAAGAGATTTGTCAAACTCCACAAGATATTGCTGAGTCAACGGCATGATGAGCTTCTGCATTTGACTTGACCAGTTTTCTTTGGTAAGTGATAGGTTGCCGCTTTTTATAAAACTTTCAGCCTGTAATGCATCTTCAGGTTTTTGCCAGAGGTAAAAAGTATGATTGTATAAATAAAGAATACTATTACTACATTCATTATCCGTTACAGGCTGTGTAGCTCCGTTAATATTTAATAGACACTGCAGTTCAAACTGAGCTCCCTTTAATGCAATCTTAAACTGAGGTGCTATAGAATTTGCACTTAAAGATACTTCTACCAAATTGTCGGTTTTGAAAACCTTTTTTTCAGGCAAATAATAAATGAATAAATTATTGCTTTGCTCCTCGAATATTTTTTTAAGTTTAGGTTGAAAGTATTCTGTAATCAATAACCTTGTTTCTTCAGGCAACTCTTCCCCATCGGTTTGAATAATATTTTCCCATATTCCACTAAAAGGAGAGTTTCTATTAAGATATTTATTTACCTCTGATGCCTGCAATTTTCGGATTTGCTGTAAAAGCATTTTGTCATCTTCGCTGTATAAGTCAGTATTTACATATTTAGTGAGGTCTAACTTCTCAGCTTTTCCAAGCAATGTATTTCCTTTTTCATTCACATCACCCTGTATGGCATCGACTATGAAATAGGGATAGACAGTGGCATTAAAATTAAAGACTACGCCCAATTTTTTTGTGGCAGGGGCAATTGCTTCTTGCTCCTCCAATTCTTGTGGCCTAATATCCTGAAAATAAGCAGGCCTTGGAGAAGGACTTGCTGACTGGGCTACTCTTTTAATAGTCGTGTCTAGTAAAATAAGAAACGGTTTTCCCTCTTTGTATACAAATTCAAACTTTCCTGATAAGTCATCAGTTAAACTATAACCATAAATCTGTAAGAGCTTATTTTTTTCCTTATCCCAATTACGAATCGTATCAAAATAATATTGGCCGTATTGTCTAAATATTTGAAGAAATAAAATTGTCTTATGAATACATAAAGGATAGTTTTTTTCGTTGCATTTACAGGATGTATCAAAATTCCTTTCATCATTTTTTTGGATTACAATTGGAAAAACTTGGCCTTCAATTTTCAATTCTGCTTCTACTCTTTCATTGGCAGAGACTAAAATATTAGCTTTGGTTGTTTCTAAAACATCTTCGGCAGCTTCGTAAATTTCAGGCGAACAAAGCATCCTGATTGTTTTCAACTCAACGGATTTCATCTTCGCTACAGTATGCCTTTGATTATAAACACTACTGTTATTGCCTAGCATATTTTTATCTATCAACTCTTGCAGCTGAAAAAGTGCGGCTACTTCGTGACGACATATATCACCCACATTATAAGGGCAACTGCAGCGAAGTGATAAAGTTTGAGGATCTGTATATTTTTGAAGATTAACTTTATAGTAAGTACTGTAGACATCATCTTTTACTCTAAATATTACGCCATTTAGTAGCTCGTCATGCTCTAATAATTCAACGTTTCCAACTCCGTATATTTTTTTACCTCTTCGGATTACGTCATCAGAACCTGTATTATAAATATGTTTTATTAAATGAGATAGCGCCAAAATAAAGTCCGGTTTAACTGTACAAATAGAAAAGAATTTCTCCTTTCCTTGGAATGATCCATTCAGAAAAGTGCAATTTGCAAAATTAAAGGAAACTGCTTGAAAGAGGTGATATCTTTTGAAGTTTTCGGCTAAATAACCTCTTTTATTAATTTCCCCTCTTTATATAAGCACAATATGTTGGCCACATCGTCTGTTAGGCAGTATCGGATATCTTTTTCGAGTCCTAATCGGGAAAGTCGATGGTAATGAGAAGCGTTTCTTACCTTCATGAATTCATATAAATCTTCTTTGGCATCCTGGTACATAGTTTCTGCAAGTTGTGAAGAATCGCAATTGATATAAAAATGATCTTTAATGCGACTGATTACTGCGCCAGCAAATAAGGTGTCTTCAATATTGATTCTGTCTTTCCAAGCAGCACATCCTAATATTACTGGCAATTTCATTGCCACCAGATAATCACAAACAGCTGAAATATTAGGAAATGAACCTGTGATAATTCCCTTTGCTCGACTATCTAATGCCATGTGTAATAATTTTGTACCGTTGGTAGTAGTCAGTACTAAAGTTTTACCGTCCACAAATTCTGTTGGGTATTCAAAAGGAGAATTTCCGTGTGACAATCCCTCTGCAATTAACCCATCTCTTTCACCTGCAGTAATTCCTTTAATTTGCTTACCTAACCGAATACATTCGGCAACACTGTCTACAGGTATAATATCCTTCGCCCCATTATAAAGTGCGGTTGCAATAGTAGAAGTAGCTCTTAATACATCTATAATTACTACAATACTACTACTAACATCATATAGATTTAGTAAGGCAGGAGATAAAGCGGTAAATAAGGAGGGTTTTTCTTCTTTCATTTATTTTATTTGGGTCAAAATTTCCTTCCATTTAGCTGTTTCAGCATATTGCTTAATTATTTCATTGCGATGCAATAGCAGTTTACTTATATAATTCTTTATAAATATTTTATCTAATAATTTTCCAATCAAACCAAAAGATGTTTCATATTCAATTACATCAATTATAAAACTGCCATTTTTAATAGCCTTAAAATAAAGATTGTGTTGAAAATTTATAAATCCTTTCATTAATAGTTGAATGGTAATTTGATCGGGAATATTTACGCTAATAATTTTAAGCGTCAAGTCTCTACTCCTTTTGAAATGCTTAGCTTGATAAACCACCTTGTCATTTTCATTGATTAAACCTGAGATTGGACCTTCAAGGAAATTTATGAAGGTAGTAGAGGAAGATATTTGAAACAAATTAACACTCCGACTTAAATCATATACTCGCTTAGCCGGCGCTTTAACAAAAGTAGTGACGTGAATCTTTGCCATTTATAATATTAACCGATATTTTTAAAGTCATTTCGACCATCTATATTAACAAAAAAATAAGCCTTTACTATTCTTTCCATTCTTTAGCTAATAAATTATTATTTATGCAAAAGGCGTTTTAACCACTTTTGCTTTCAATGAAGCGTTGCGAATACTGATATATATTTCACTCCCAATGGATGCAAAATCACTAGCCACGTAACCCATTCCAATCGCTTTACCTAATGAAGGAGACTGTGTTCCAGAAGTAACTTTTCCAATCGTATTACCATTTGAATCCACTATTTCATGATCATGACGAGCGATGCCTCTATCTATCATTTCGAAACCTACTAATTTTTTTGTTACCCCTGCTGCCTTTTGATTTTCAAAAAAAGATTGGTTGGTGAAATTTTTGGTGAATTTAGTAATCCAGCCCAATCCAGCTTCTAGCGGAGAGGTAGTATCGTCAATATCATTTCCGTATAAACAAAAACCCATTTCAAGTCTCAAGGTGTCCCTTGCGCCTAGTCCAATTGGTTTAATTCCTTGCGAAGCCCCCGCAGCAAATATTGCATTCCAAATAGTATCAGCTGCATTGTCCTTATCATCAAAATAAATTTCAACTCCTCCAGCACCAGTATATCCAGTGGCACTTATGATTACATTATCAATACCAGCAAAATTTGCTCTAACGAAAGTGTAATACTTTAAATTTAAAATATCCGTTGCTGTCAATGTCTGAAGTATTTTGGTTGCGTTAGGTCCTTGAACCGCAAGCAAGCAAGTTCTATCAGATATATTATGCATCTCTACATTTTTGTCATTGAAACTGCTAATCCAATTCCAATCTTTATCTATGTTACCTGCATTTACAACCAACATATAAGCCTTGTTGGGTTCCAAACAATATACTAATAAGTCATCCACGATACCACCTTGTTTGTTGGGCAGACAACTATATTGAGCTTGACCAGCAATTAATTTTGAGGCATCATTGGTCGTAACCCTTTGAATCAAATCCAACGCGTTTTCCCCTTTTAGAATAAATTCCCCCATATGACTTACATCAAATATGCCCGCATTGTTTCTAACAGCAGCATGCTCATCGTTGATGCCTGTATAACTAATGGGCATATTAAATCCTGCAAATGCTGCCATCTTTGCGCCAAGGGCTTGGTGTTTTTCGGTAAAGGGAGTATTTTTCATGAAAGCTTAATTATATAATAGCATTTTAAATTTCGAAGACAAATGTAAAATAAAAAAAATTGGCAGCGCTATTTAAAGATAGCCTACCAATAGCAATATGCTCTAAATCAATAATCAACTCTACCAGTTTTAAGTCAGAATATACATAAATAAAAAGATGCGAAGGGTAAACTCCGCCTCTTTGAGATAATTGACCCTTTAAAGTAGGGGCAAAACCATTAATCAATATTAATCAATAAATAATACGGTTTCAATAAATAGCCACCCAAAATTTCTGGGAAAGTTTTATTGGAAGCTATCTTTTCTAGCTGCTTTTGAATTTCTTTTTTTGCTTTTTGTAATGAATCTCTCTTCCGCATTATATCCATCTCTATTTTCATTCGAATTGAATCCATACGCCTATCTATTTCTTTTTTTATATCATCCCCTTCTATTATTTGAATGCCATTTATATCGATTGAAACTTTATTTCCATTTTCATCTAGATAGACTCCTTTGCCATCGATTTTGATCTTCTTTTTTCCACCTGTTTTTCTGTCATCTGCTGGCTCTCCATCCAAAGTATACAAACCATCTGAGTTCATGATATAATCTATGTTTTGCCGCCATCCTTTTTCTTCTTGATCATTAGTTAAATTGTCATTATCCCACTCGTCATTGGTAGAATTATCAAAATGGAAGGCATTATTCCAATTCAAACTCCGGTCAACCCTTATTCTTTTTCCTACTGGTACGTATACGTTTATAATTACACCCTGATTCCGAAATTTGTTTTTTTGTGTAATGCCAATACCTTTATCTAATTGCAATAGAGAATCTTTTTGTGTTATACTAAAATTGATTAGGTTCGCTATTGTATCTGCTACTCTTCTGTTTCTGCCATTTGCCAATTTTACCATAGTAACCCTAAAACTATCATTAGAAGATTTTAATATTTTTATTTCTACATTTTTTATAAATATGGTATCGTCTTCCAAGCCAATGTTTGGTGGTAATAGATGAAAGATTCTATTTCGATTGTATTTATTCTGTAATGTTTGAGAAGTTATTTCAAGTTTATTTACCAAAGGGTTAGATAAATAAATTTCTTGTTCATACAAATTATTAGTACTCCTAAAATCTCTTACTACTCCAGATAATAGACTAATAAAACAAACCCATCCAATCAGCCAAAGGCCGATAAAAGTAAATCTCAATACTCTGCGATTAGACTTCATCTTTGCCAAGCGACGAATTATCCACGTAATCACTCCTATTACTGGTACTGCAATAAAAAGCACTAGCGTTCCCCAAGCAAAAATATTTTGCCAACCATCTGTCAATAAAAAATCTTTCAATGGAAAAACTCCTATAGAGAAAATGGCAAAACTAAATAAGGCTATTACTAAAGCAAAAGCAAAACAGCCTATAATAAAATACGCAAAAGCTTTAACAAGCAATACGATAATATCTCCCAATGATTTGATAGATTTTTTCAATAAGGTAGTTGCTTCTGCACCTGCCATTTTTCCTTTTTCTTCAACCAAAGACTGTACTTCTTTACTAAATTTTTCAGCTCTTTGGTGTACTTCTTTCATTTCGCCCACTACCGAATTCTTAATAGAATGCAAGTCTACTTTTTCGCCTTTCATTTCTAATTTTTCTGAAGTA
This sequence comes from Chitinophaga pinensis, assembly GCA_945876095.1. Taxonomy (GTDB): domain Bacteria; phylum Bacteroidota; class Bacteroidia; order Chitinophagales; family Chitinophagaceae; genus Ferruginibacter; species Ferruginibacter pinensis_E. Next base: position 52,327 of record CAMCMP010000004.1, on the reverse strand, counting down.
TTGTTGGCTTGAGGTATGACCAACCATAAAATAATATAAAGAAATAAAGAGCCTGGACTAAAGGAGAAACTTATAAAATTAGGGAAATCTATAAATCCCCAGTGATTCCAACGAGACATAAAACTTAAGAAGGGAAATAAAAATAATACTCTAGGAATCCAAGCGCTTATGCCGAAGTAATTTCCTATTCCACTGCATACACCTGCAATTATTTTTTCATCTGGATTTCTAAACAACTTTTTACGTGGAGCTCCAATTACTTCTGAAGCACTGCTAGGTAAGGCTATCCACAAAATCAGATAGGCTAATAATCCAGCACCAGTAAAAGCAACCAATACAAAAATGATTCTTACCAAAATAGTATCTATTCCAAAATAATTGGCAATTCCACCACAAACACCTCCAATTAATTTATCGTTCTCATTTCTGAACAAACGCTTTGTATTGCCAGAAGAGGGAGGTATAGGATCGGAAGATTTTGAATTTTCACTAGAAGAAGATTTACTGGATCCAGCTTCTTCAAGCTCGTCCAACTCCTCTGGCCTTCCCATACTTTTAATGATGGCATTTACATCCTCATCGGTGATACAGGTAGATCCTTTTTTTAATCTTTCTTGAAATAGTTCTCCAATTCGACTTTCAATATCATTAATAATTTCTTCCTTCCCTTCTTCGTTGGCAAAATAACGAGAAAGACTTTCAGTATAATTTTTAAGTAATTCAAAAGCGGTTACTTCTATTGGTACAACTTGTCCGTGGAAGTTAATATTGATGACTTGCTTCATAGCTGTTTTTTTATGATTGGTTAGTGGATTGGCCACTTCAATTTACAATAGGGGTTACTTTTATAATTGAATACAAAAAGTTTAATCAGTTGGATTCTCTGGAAAATTTTGACCCTCTTTTGAAATCTGTTCATCAGAATGGGCTTGTTCAGCATTGGAAAGCTCTTTAACTGCATTGGCCAATTCATTCCAGGTGGTCTCTAATTCTTTATAAAAAGCAGCGCCCTTTTCTGTCAAAGAAAAATATTTACGTGGGGGGCCGCTATTACTTTCTATCCAACGGTAAGTAAGAAATTCCGCATTTTTCAACCGAGTAAGCAATGGATATAAAGTGCCTTCTAATATGTTTAAATTGGCTGATTTCATTCTCTCAATAATATCGGAGGGGTAAGCCTCCCCTTGCTTGATGATGGAAAGGATGCAGAATTCCAACACTCCTTTCCGCATCTGACTAGCCGTGTTCTCTATGTTCATACTGTCAATTTTAATTTTTAAAATGCACCTTAATCAACTGAAAAGCAATCTTGGCAATCGCTTTTATAAGGTTTTTTGATACTTTCAGATTACAAAGATATAGATTATTTAGTACTATGCAAAACATAATACTATTTATTTTACAGTACTATTAAAATATAATATATACCTGCAGTTGATGTTCAGTTACCCAATGGGTTAGAGGATTTGGGTGGTAATATGGAATTGGATAGATGGAAAATAATTGGTCGAACCTCAAAAAAAGTAAGCGCGCATTCAGCGTAGCCCTCGTATAAAAAGTGCTAGAAATTTTAAATATCAGACGTTAAAATATCAATCCGCCGGCGAGTTCCTTGATTTTAGTCCGCCGCGGCGGATTGATTTTTTTTGTTACTTTTTTGCATCAAGGCAAAAAAGTAAAAGCATTCTATTCCAAAGGAAATTTCAGACCTATATACCTAACTTTTATTTTACTAAAAAGAAATCCTAATGAGATATTTAACCGATTACTGGAAGTTCTTTATCAATTCATATTGATCAAAAGCCTTGCCAAATGGGTACTTACCCTACTTTTTAAGGGTCAAACAATTACCTAAAGAGTCTACATTTTGACACCATTGAAATTGTCTTTATTAGAATTTTTACTTAAAAACAGTCCCCGGATAGGGTAAGTCAGGTATTGAAGAAATTAGTTAATTATTGGAAAATCACATAAGTAATCCAGCTTAAGAAATAAGCCAATGCAGTCATATAAACCAACTGTATCGCTGGCCATTTCCAGCTGCGAGTCTCTCTTTTCACTATTGCAAGGGTACTCATACACTGCATAGCCAACACATAAAATACCAATAAGGATAGTCCCGACGCTAGATTATATACCTTAGTTCCATCTGCCCTTACAGCAGCCGACATTTTCTGGCGAAGGGTATTGTTGTTATCATCGGCATCATCACCCACACTATAAAGAGTGGCCATGGTACCCACAAAAACTTCTCTTGCTGCAAAAGAAGTAATTAATGCAATGCCTATTTTCCAATCATATCCCAAAGGACGAATGGCTGGCTCAATCGCCTTTCCTAAAATTCCAGCAAATGAATTTTCCAATAGCTCCATCTGACGCTTCTTATTTAATTCTTTTTGTTGGTTAGGATTGGTTTGAATTAGTTTTTCATAACGAGTAGATACTTCAGCCATTTTAGAAGGTGGTCCATAAGAACTTAATACCCACAACAACAAACTTATTACCATAATAATTTTGCCCGCCTGAAATACAAATATTTTTGCCTTCTCTACCATCGTAGTCAATGCATTTTTCCATCTTGGGCTACGGTACACCGGTAGTTCCAGTATAAAGAAACTTCTTTCTTTAATATCAATAAACCACCTCATTACAAAAGATACAAGTAGCGCCATTATTGTCCCTAATAAATACAATGCCATCATTACCAAGCCCTGCACACTTAAAAAACCAAAATACAATTTAGAGGGTACCACTAATGCAATTAATATGGTATACACTGGAAGTCGAGCACTACAGCTCATTAATGGGGTAACCATTATCGTTAGTAAGCGTTCCTTTCTATTTTCAATATTTCTGGCACTCATGATAGCAGGTACAGCACAAGCCAATCCGCTAATCATCGGCATCACACTTTTTCCATTCAGTCCTACGCTGCGCATTAATTTATCAGTAAGAAAACTGATGCGTGCCATATACCCTGTATCTTCTAACAATGTAATTAGACCAAACAAAATCATTATCTGTGGAATAAAAATAATGATACCGCTTAAACCCGCCACTACTCCATTGATAAACAAATCACTCCACCACGTAGTTGGCAAAAGATTGCCTAGCATTCCGCTCAATTTACTAAAGCTCCACTCGATGGCATCCATCGGAAATTGAGCGATCCAATATACACTTTGAAATAATAAAAATAAAACCGCCAGCAGTATCAAGTAACCCCATTTTCTATGCAATAAAATATTGTCGAGTTTTTCTGTAAAAATGGTCCGCTGCAATGGATCAGCTTCAACCACGGTTTGACCCATGATATATTTTATTCGGCCATAACGTTGCATAATTTCCTCAGCCTGCGATTTAGTTGGATTAAAGCCACTGCCCTCTTCTATTGCCAATATTTTCTTTTGCAAATGTTCTTCTAACCTAAAATGACTATGGTTAATAAGATAATGCAGAGCTGTGTAATCACTTATTCCTGGCATTAAAGACTTCAATTCTTCAATTGGCTTTTCAGCCAAAGATGCATTATCGATAAACTCGCGAGGAGAAATAAAGTTGGAGATAAAAGTCTGCTCAATTACTTTTTTCAGTGCAGGAATTCCCTTGTTTTTTCTGGGATTGATATTAACTACTTGCACCCCTAATTCTCTTTCCAATCCATTAATATCAATTTCTGTTCCCTTATTCTTAGCTAGGTCAGTCATGGACAAAGCCATCACCACCGGAATTTTTAAATCAATAATCTGGGAACAAAATAATAGATTCCTTTTCAAGTTACTGGCATCTGCTACCAACACTACCATATCGGGCTTGATATCTTCATCTTGCTGAAGCAAAACCTTATAAGCCACCCACTCATCTGACCTCTTTGGATAGAGGCTGTAGGTTCCAGGCAGATCGATTAAAGTTGCGGTAAGATTTTCACTTATCTGACATTGCCCTGTTTTTTTATCTACGGTTACCCCAGGAAAATTACCCACCTGCTGATTTAAACCTGTCAAAGCATTAAATAGCGAGCTTTTGCCACTATTGGGATTCCCGACTAATGCTATGTTAATATTTTTGTTCAAAATGGAAATTAAACAGTCAATTGGTAGATTAAAGAAATACAAAAATACCCCCTAAGAATGTTATATAGTTACGAAATAAGAAACTAGCTAAATGTAGTATAAAAGTTAAACCCCAAATATGAGCTAAATCATGCTTTTGAGAAAATAGCAAATTCATCTCAAAAAAATAGAACAGTTCATCACTCATTATTAAGGATTTCAAAAAAAGTATATCCGAAACATGATTTAAAATTTTTATTCCCTTTTAGCCTTCATAAAAATAATTTACAAGTTAGTTACAATTCTAGTCCCCGTCTGAACTAACTTTACACTCTTAATAAAACTAACACATGAAGAATCTCTTTTGGCTATTATTATTCTCCTTTTATTTTGCTAGTGCACAAAAACTAAAAAAGGCAGATAAGTTGACCTTGTCAAATCTTGAAAAACACATTACTTATTTAGCTGATGACAAATTAGAGGGTAGAAGAACGGGTACTCCTGGTGAAAAGTTAGCGTATGAATATATCAGTAAAGAATTTGAAAAAGCTGGTTTAGCAGCAAAGGGAGAAAACGAAACCTGGCTTCAGGACTTTGAAGTAAATGATGGGAATGAATTAAATCCTTCTTCGCATTTAATAATAAATGGGAATGATTTAATAATCAATCAAGACTATTTTCCTTTTTCCATAAGCCCAAATGTATCCTTAGAAGCGATAGCCTCCGTTGCACTTCAAGAAAATGCAAGTCCTTGGTTTTATGATATCAAAGAATTAATTGAAGTAATTAAGAAAAATCCGCATACAGATTTATTGGAAAGTATTCAATCAAAAGTAACTGAAGCAGCAAACAAAGGAGCCAATGCATTTTTTATCTTTAACAGCACTTCAACCAATGATGAATTAAAATTTGAAACTAAAGTAAAATCAGGCACTGCTAAAATTCCTATCATATATTTAACCAAGGCTGCCGCTAAAAAATATCTAGCTGACCAGACTGCTTCACTCGATATAAAATTGAAAATTACTATTGAAAATAAAAAAAGGATTGGCCATAATGTTATTGGATATATCAATAATAATGCCCCTACTACCATTGTTATTGGGGCCCATTACGACCACTTAGGTTATGGCGAAGACCATAATTCCCTTTTCACAGGAACCGTTTCTGAAATTCACAATGGAGCGGATGACAATGCGAGTGGAACTGGGGCTCTCATTGAAGTAAGTAAATTATTGAGAGGGAATAAAAAAATTAAAAATAACAACTACCTTTTTATTGCTTTTTCTGGTGAAGAATTAGGCCTATTTGGTTCAAAATATTTTACTGAACATCCTACCATCGATTTTTCCAAAATCAATTACATGATTAATATGGATATGATTGGAAGACTTAAAGACAGTACAAAAGGATTAAATGTTGGAGGATATGGAACCTCACCTGAATGGGAAAGTCTTTTGACGCAAAAAGATAAATTTTTTAACATCACCAAAGACAGTAGCGGAACTGGCCCAAGTGATCATAGTTCTTTTTATAGAAAAGGAATTCCTGTATTATTTTTCTTCACCGGCACTCACAGTGATTATCACAAGCCCTCAGATGATGCGAATAAAATTAATTTCGGCGGCGAGCTACAAATAATAAAATTTATTGCTAGTATAATCGAAAAAGCAAATAACAAAGAGCAATTGACCTTTACCAAAACTAGGGAAATACCGATGAGCTCTAAGAGTAGTTTTAAAGTTTCCCTCGGCATAATGCCAGATTACACTTATAGTGGTGAAGGAGTGAGAGCAGATGGTGTTACGGATGGCAAATTAGCTCAAAGGGTAGGCATAAAAGCAGGAGATATTATTTTGCAAATTGGCAATTACTCTTTTTCAGACATGCAGTCCTATATGGGGACCCTAAATAAATTTTCTAAAGGAGACGCTGCAAGAATAAAAGTAAAAAGATCCAATAAAGAAATATTCTTTGACGTTGTTTTTTAATTTAAACGTCTTTGGTTATTAGGAAAATATCAATAACTTGTATGGATCATACTTATGAAACTTAAAATTGACAACGAAAGTATTGCTCAAGAATTTTTTGAAAATGCTGTCCTTTTAGGAATTGTAGCGCCTATCAAAGACTATCTTTTTAGTTGGCATTTGAACCAAATTTTTGGTTTTAATTTTAGAGTGAACACCGGCATTGAAATAGAATTAAGCAAACAGCAGCGGAAGTATTTTTTTTCTATTTATGAATACGCTGTTCCTTCCACTTCTATTACGCATTATCTATACAATAATCAGTTTGATGGAGAGTATCTTCTACCTGAATTTAAACATCTTGATTTTGTTTGGCTAATTAAGGGTGAATTTATTTCAGCAGAAGAATTAAAAACTTTAATGAAGTCTATCAAATCTATTCCAGGAGTTCAGCTAGTGAACGAAATGACGAATGAAAAAATCAAAAATAAGCAGCACCTTATTTTCTAATAGTCAAAATAGGTTTTTTAAGAATTATTTTTTTACTTTAATTTTCAATCATTATGTGGGAAGAAAAAAACAACACGCTCTACAAAAAATTTACGTTTCATAATTTTTCAGAGGCGTTTGGATTCATGACCCGAGTGGCGATAGAAGCAGAGAAAATGAATCATCACCCTCTTTGGACCAACGTATACAACCAAGTAGAAATATGGTTAAGTACGCATGATGCCGGAAATGTAGTAACAGAAAAGGATCATAAACTTTCGGCAAAAATTGATCAATTGTTGCAGTACCCTTAACTCATTAAAAACATTTTTACCAAAGTAAATCCATTTTTATTCACTTTTTATGGTCACTATGGTTTGACTTTGCTTAACTAAAACACCTACTGGACGGGCGAATGATTCCAATGAATGAAGTTGTAAAATATTTTTTACCTCCTCCACTGCATTTGGATTTACCGCTATCAATAATCCGCCACTAGTTTGCGGATCTGCTAATATTGACTGTTGGTAGGCTGTAAGCGATCCGATTTTTTTACCATAACTATCCCAATTTCTTATTGTGCCTCCTGGCACCGACTTTTGATCTAGGTAATTTGAAAGGTTACTTATAATAACCGGAATATTTTTAAAATCAATTTCAGCACTTAGTCCACTCCCCTCAGCCATTTCTACCAGATGACCTAAAAATCCAAACCCTGTTACATCCGTCATTGCAGATACTCCTTCAGTTTTTCCGAGCGCTTCTCCAACTGCATTTAACTGCATCATTTGTTTCGCTGCTACCCCTTTATGGTGCTCCAATAAGATTCCTTTTTTTTCTGCTGTAGTCAAAATGCCCACCCCTAATGGCTTAGTTAAAAATAATATATCCCCCTCCTTTGCAAGATTATTTTGCTTAATATTTTTAATGCCTACTAAGCCATTAACCGCTAATCCAAAAATAGGTTCGGGAGAGTCAATACTATGCCCGCCCGCGAGCGGAATTCCAGCTTCTTTACAAATACTCCTGCTTCCTTCAATCACTTTTTGAGCAATAGCAGGAGGCAAAATATTAATGGGCCATCCTAAAATAGCGATGGCTAAAATAGGCTTTCCACCCATGGCGTATACATCACTGATGGCATTGGCTGAAGCAATTCTGCCAAATTCATAAGGGTCGTCAACTATCGGCATAAAAAAATCTGTTGTGGATATCAACGCCGTTCCGTTCCCAAGATCATAAACAGCCGCGTCATCTTTGCTATGATTGCCAACTATTAATTTATCATTGTCTGGAGTAGCAATATTGCTTGATAAAATTTCATCCAAAATTTTAGGTGCTATTTTGCAACCACATCCTGCACCATGAGAATATTGAGTAAGTTTTATTGAATCCAGTTGAATATTTTCCATAAGAATCTTTTGTAATGGTATTTTTTTAAAGTGAGACTTCATTCTTTTTATCCGGTGATTGCTTCATCAGCATCACCGATTTCGCTATAGTCGGAATATCTATTTTATCAAATGAGATAGTGGTCAATAACTCAGATAATGACTCTCTGTTATGAAGCCCTCTTTCATAATACTTATCATAATATTTTAAAAGTATTCTAAAACATTCCTTGTGATTTTTTTCTAATAAAAAATTAATAGCCAATTTTGTTTCTAAGCCGCCTAGTCTTTTTTGTATCCGCATAACCGCGTTCACCAATTTTTCATTTTCAAATATCCCATACTCTGTTGTTAGATAATTTAACCTTTCCTCAAAAGGAATATTGATAAAGGTGACCTTAGTTTTACGCATACTCACCCAAAGAGTACTTGGTATATTTAAAAGACCTATTCGTTGACTTTCGTCTTCGATATAAATTACATTAGGCTCAGTCAAAGAATTAAGATCTTGATTATTTTTTGGATGAGTTAATGAAGAAAGTTCAACAGCAAGCAAATTTTCAAACATTTCCTGAGACGGTGGTAGATTTTCACCCAATGCCCCAAATGCAGATCCTTTATGACATGCGAGTGCTTCCAAATCGATTACTGAATTTCCAAGACGCTTTAATTCATGTAAAAGCAATGTTTTGCCGGTGCCAGTATACCCACCAATTATATTAAAATCATATTTTTTTTCAAACTGAGCTCTAGCCCATTGACGATACATTTTATATCCTCCACCCAAAGTGTATACTTTAAATCCATAAAGATCCAATAACCAAGCTACCCCTGCACTTCGCATTCCTCCCCTCCAACAATGAACAAGAACTGTCTTGTGAGAACCAGAAACTTTATTTTTTTCTTGCTTCAATATATTTTCAACCTGCTCCACCATCCCCCGCATTTTAATACCAAAATAATCCAAGCCAATTTTAATCGCTATTTCCCTACTTTGCTGTTTGTAAGCAGTGCCTACTACTTTCCTTTCTTCATCAGTAAATAAAGGAAGACTCCATGCGCAAGGAATATGTGCGTGCGTGTATTCGCCCGGACTTCGCACATCCAGTATCGGATATTCGGCTGACAGCTGAAGAAATTGCTCTATATTAATTTTTTGAACTGCCATTAATTTAAAATAGGTTGCTGTTTTTTAATTAAAAGTAAATATACTAACAAAAAAAGCTGCTGAAAAATTCAGCAGCTTTCACAGTTGTTATTTTAATACGTTTATTTTATTATCCATTCATTGAAGTAAGGAACTCTGCATTGTCTTTTGTTCCCTTCATGTTCTTCAATAAAGTATTCAATGCCTCTTCTGGATTCATATCTGCCATATGCTTACGCAATACCCACATACGTTGGAATGTCTCCTTGTCCAGCAACAAATCATCCCTACGAGTAGATGATGCAACAATATCGATGGCTGGATAAATACGACGGTTAGAAAGTCTTCTGTCGAGCTGTAATTCCATATTACCTGTACCCTTAAATTCTTCAAAGATTACCTCGTCCATTTTACTTCCAGTATCTACTAGTGCAGTAGCAATGATAGTTAATGATCCGCCGAATTCTATTTTACGAGCAGCTCCAAAAAACTGTTTAGGTTTTTGCATTGCATTTGCTTCCACACCACCACTCAATACTTTTCCACTTGATGGAGCAACGGTATTGTGAGCTCTTGCCAAACGAGTAATGCTATCGAGTAATATCACCACATCATGACCGCATTCTACTAAACGCTTTGCTTTTTGTAATGCAATAGTAGAAACTTTTACATGTTTTTCTGCAGGCTCATCGAATGTAGAAGCAATCACCTCCGCTTTCACACTACGTTCCATATCCGTAACCTCTTCCGGTCTCTCATCTACCAATACAATAATTAGATAGCACTCTGGGTGATTTTCAGCAATTGCATTCGCCAATTCTTTCAACAACATTGTTTTACCCGTTTTTGGTTGGGCAACAATTAATCCACGTTGACCTTTACCAATCGGAGTAAATAAATCCATTATTCTAGTGCTGTAATTACTAGAAGAAGTAGTAAGATTTAATTTTTCAAACGGAAACAATGGCGTGAGATAATCAAATGGAACCCGATCTCTTACTTCATCTGGACTTTTACCATTAATCGTTTCTACTTTCAGTAAAGCGAAATATTTTTCACCATCTTTTGGAGGACGGACTGAACCATAAACTGTATCTCCAGTTTTTAGCCCAAATAATTTTATTTGAGAAGGTGAAACATACACATCATCTGGAGATGATAAATAATTATAGTCACTGCTTCTTAAAAAGCCGTATCCATCAGGCATCATTTCTAATACGCCCTCACCTAATATAATACCATCAAATTCTATGTTAAATACCTGAGCATCTCTGCGTTGTTGGTATTGCTTATTTTGATTGGTTGACTGTTGAGCATTATCAGTTTGCTGCAACTCTGGTTGCTGCTGTTGAATGTCTTCTTCCTGCAATAAAGAGGCAATTGCAGCAGGAACAGTTGTTTGTTCATCGGTTATAGGCTGCAAATCTTCCTCATCGGTTTCTTCTTCTACTTTTTTGATTGCCTTTTTCTTTTCGACGGGAGTATCAAATTTTTTGACTGGTTTAGGTTCAACTCTCTCAATTTCACCCAAATCTTCTTTAGCAATAGCAGGAGTAACTTTTATAGTTCTCTTACGCTTTGGTTTTTCGTCTTGATTTCCTTTTTTTTCTGCACTCATAATGGATTGGTTATCCAGGATTTTATTAATAAGTTCCTGTTTGTCTATTTTTTTATAATTGGGAATGGCTAGTTGCTCTGCAATATCCTGCAACTCCGGAACAACCATGTCGTTCAGTTGTGAAATGTCGTACATAAAAAAGTGAAAATGATTTTTTTCAAAAAATCTAGTCTTAAAATCTGAAAATGTAATTGAGAATTATAGTTAATGGAATGGGACCGTCTGACGAAGTGATCGAAAGGAAAGACCTTATCAGCAATATTCCTCAACAATATTACGCAGTTTTTCTTAAAAAATGCATTTTTTTGTTTTAAAATTTAATTTCCTCTTTAAAAACTATTACCCAACAGCTATTTTTCAGAAATCCCTTCATTACTAATTAATTAAAACTATGTGATTTACAGCTAAAAATTACTTTTAAAGCCACCAAATCAACAGGGCAATTAGTATATATTCGGTTTACTAGATAGTATACATTTCTTCCTAATTACTGATACTTCCCATTGAATTGAATATAAATTTTGACTTTGAAGGCATTCATCATCCTTCAGCCCTCCATTAATTTCCCCTTTACAATTTATAAAATCCTACATCCGCTATTGAATATAAAAATGCTAGCTATCTTTGCAGTCCTAAAATTCAGGCATATGTTTAATAAAAGAGTGAGGATTAAAGAACTACTTTCCAATGAATCAGCCAACTACCAAGCTACGGTAATGGGCTGGGTTCGTACCTTCCGTAACAGCCAGTTTATCGCCTTGAATGATGGTAGTACAAATAATAATTTACAGGTTGTGGCAAGTCTGGGTGAATTTGATGAACCAACTTTAAAGCGACTAACTACCGGCGCCTGCATAAAAGTAACCGGTGAGGTAATTACTTCCTTGGGTAAAGGACAAAAAGTTGAATTAAAAGCAAGTTCAATTGAAATACTGGGAGATAGTGATGCAGAAAAATTCCCTCTTCAACCTAAAAAACATAGTCTTGAGTTTTTAAGAGAAATTGCTCACCTGAGATTTAAGACCAATACTTTCGGATCAGTTTTTAGAGTTAGACATTCCCTTGCTTTTGCTGTACACAAATTTTTTAATGACAAAGGGTTTGTATACTTACACACACCAATTATTACTGCAAGTGATGCAGAAGGTGCGGGAGAAATGTTTAAAGTAACGACTTTTCCACTCGATGGAACAGCTCCTAAAAACGAAGATGGTTCAATCAATTTCAAAGAAGATTTTTTTGGACGCAGTACCAATTTAACGGTAAGTGGACAATTAGAAGGCGAATTGGCCGCAATGGCATTTAGTGATATTTATACTTTTGGACCTACTTTTCGAGCTGAAAATAGTAATACAACTAGACATTTGGCTGAGTTTTGGATGATTGAACCTGAAGTGGCTTTCAATGATTTGGAAGACAACATGAATCTTGCAGAGGAGTTTATAAAGTATGTAATAAAATATGCCATCGATCATAACAAAGAGGATATTGAGTTTTTAGCTCAGCGATTGGAAGAAGAAGAAAAGCAAAAACCACAGAATGAAAGAAACGAAATGACGCTGATGGAAAAGTTAGATTTTGTAGTAAACAACAACTTTGAGCGATTGACTTACACAGAAGCGATTGAAATTTTAAAAGAAAGCAATCACAATAAGAAAAAGAAATTTCAATACTTAATAGAAGGATGGGGTGCAGACTTGCAAAGTGAACACGAAAGATATTTGGTTGAAAAACATTTTAAAAAGCCGGTCATATTAACCAATTATCCAAAAGATATTAAGTCTTTCTACATGCGTATGAATGAGGATGGCAAGACGGTAGCAGCGATGGACATTTTAGCTCCTGGCATTGGCGAAATCGTTGGCGGATCTCAAAGAGAAGAAAGATTGGATAGGTTGACAGAAAGAATGAATGAAATGAAAATTCCGGCTGAGGAACTAAACTGGTATCTTGACACTAGACGATTTGGTTCTTGTCCGCATGCAGGCTTTGGATTAGGATTTGAGAGATTGGTTCAATTTGTAACTGGCATGGGAAATATAAGAGATGTTATTCCTTTTCCTAGATATCCTAAAAGCGCAGAGTTTTAATAGCTTACTTTTTAAATGCATTTCATTAAAAAACCAGGATAATTATATTCTGGTTTTTTTGGAAAATTAAGGGTTTGATTTGTAATAGGTTACATTTTCACAAATCCGAAATCGACCGATTTCAGGGGATGTTTTCCTCATGCAGAGGGTATTTCACTTATTGCCTAGCTTTTAGCTAATTATTGACTTAATTGAATAAGTAGTAAGTTTGTAATACGATTAAAAAATATGAATACGCTATCTGCATACAAAAAAGAAATCAATGCGCTTTGTGCTATTCACAAGGTTAGAAGCTTGTATGCCTTTGGGTCGGTCTTAACTCCAAATTTTAATACCAATAGCGACATAGACCTAATCGTTGATTTTAAGGATATAGATTTAAAGGACTATGCAGATAACTACTTTGATTTTAAGTTCTCCTTACAAGATATATTGAATCGTCCAGTAGACTTATTGGAAGAACAGGCCATTAAGAATCCTTATTTTAAACAAGTGGTAAATCAAACTAAAGAACTTGTTTATGGATAATGAAGTAAAGGCGTGGCTTTATGATATTTTAAATGCTGTCATGGAAATTGATAGTTTCTTCATTGGAATCCCCAAAGAATTTTCAACGTATAAAAATGATCTTCGAACAAGAAGAGCCATTGAAAGAAATATTGAAATTATAGGAGAAGCATTGAGTAGAATTATTACAAAACATGAGACTATTAAAATTTCAAACGCTAGAAAAATAGTAGATACGAGAAATAGAATTATACATGGATACGATTCAGTATCTGATGAGATTATTTGGGGGATTGTTATCAACCACATTCCAATACTACAAATTGAAGTAAAAGGTTTATTAGAGGAATAAAACAACCCCTACATTTATAGTAGAGGTTGTCTATCATGAATTATACTAGCTATTAATTCTTGTGCTTTAATTTAATTTCCACTACCCCATTTTTCCCATCTTCAGAATATTTTTTTATTGCTTGTTCTCCTTTCAATACATTAATTGATTCAATATCATTTGGAGAAATAGCCTTCATTTCCTTTTCTGTAATCTTAACTCCATCTAAATAAAAAGTAGGTTTGATTGCAGCCTTTCCAGCTTGATTATCAACAATAATATATTTTTCTGTACCATTTTCCGTTTTCTTTTCAATAACTACATTAGCATTTTTTTCTAATTCAGCCAATGCTACCTGTTTGTCTTTAGTAGTAAAAATTACATTTGAAAAAGCATTTTTGTCTTTAATGCCATCATAATTAGCATCGCTAACTACATATAAAGTATCAACTGATGTCTTAGAAGTCACTGCCACTTTATTACCATTTCTTGATTTAATTAAAATCATATTATTTTTTTCAATTGTCTGCCCCCCTTTGACATCTATAGTTGCAATATCATTTATAGAAATTGCATTCATTTCCTTTTCAGTAATTTTTACACCATCTAAATAATAAGAAGGATTTTTCAATGGTGGTGGAGGCGGAGCTCCTTCTGTAATTTTAACCCCATTTATGTAATAATCTGGTTTCGCTAATGAAGGATTTGGTGGAGCTGGAGGAGTTGGCGGCGTTGGAGGCGTTAGCTTTTTTGGCTTTGTAGTATCACTCACTATTAAATCAATAGTATTTTGAATTTCTTTTACTTTATTTTCAATTCTTTCAGTTGCATTTACCTTAATAGATACTAAACAAACAGTTGCAACTAAAATAGGTAATACCATTACCCTTCTTAGGTAAGAGTATTTTGTGTTGGTTGATTTTGTTAACATAAATAATCGTCGTTTAATTGATGAATAAAAAAATTGATGTGTTGGATTTAAAAAATGATTGCCGTAATGGGTCTGTAATAACATTTTAGCAAAAGCTTCTGTATTGCTATTACCTACTGCTGCTTCGTCTGCAATAAATTCATGTATGGCAACTAATTCCTTTTGGATAATCCAATTAAATGGATTCATCCAAAATATTGAAGAAATAATTTGACAATATATTCTGTCCCAGGTGTGCTTTTGTTGTATATGGGTAATCTCGTGTTTAAATATTTGTTGACCGCCTTCTTCTTGTAATGAAATAGATTTTTTCCAAAATAAATTATTCAAAAAAGTGAAAGGTGCATTGTCTTCATTCGTATTAATAAAATCAAAACCATCCATTCGTGTTATATCATACTTTCTTTTAAGCAATTGAATTTTTAAGATGTGCAGCAACAGCAAACCTAATAAGGCGATGGTTATTATGCCAGCAGTAACTAATACATAGTCTACCCAATCTAAATGAATACCACTATTGCCAGTAGTTGTTGGTAAAACAAACTTTATTAATTCACTAGAGCGATGTATTAAAACTGGTTCTTCCACAGTAAACCAATCAAAGGTTAACAAGGGAGCTACTAAACTTATTATAGATGCTGATAATAAATAAAACCTGTTGTAGTAATGAAATTTCTTATCTCTTAATGCAATCCAATAATAAGCTAAGAATATACTTGATATTAATATTGTTTTAAGAATATATGTAATCACAATTTGACTAGTCATGATTTTTGTTTTTTAATTGTTGTAAAAGCAATTCCAAATCCTGTATAGACATTTGTTTCTTATTTACTAAAAAAGAAACAACATTGGAATAAGATCCATCAAAGTAGCTTTCGGTCAAGCCCTCAATTCTTTTAGCCGAATAGGCTTCCTTACTTACCAAAGGATGATAAAAATTGTTTCTATTGGGGTTTTGAATACCCACAAATTCCTTCTCCACTAAAATCTTTAAAAGAGTTGCCACTGTATTATGATGCGGCTTTGGCTCATCAATTGCCTCTAAAATATCTTTAATAAATCCTCCCTTATCCAATGCCCATAAGGCTTGCATAATTTGTTCTTCGGCTTGTGTCAGTTTTTTCATTGTTTAATTTTTTACTTTCTAACTAAATTCTTAGTCAATATTATAACTATATTTTTAGTTAGACAAATAATTTTTCAGGAAAATGAAAAAAACTTGAGGAGAAGGTGATTTTTAGGTGTAAATATGTATGTAAATAGATTTGGATCTATGATTTCCTAACACAACAAATGACCCACGATTTAACATAGGTCCTTTATTTATCCTTATCGAGAATGGTACTTGAACACGGTCCGGCGCAGGTGGATATAAATCCTATTTTTTTGCATCCCTTAGGACCAATAATCCTTTTTAAATTAACCAACTAATTGCTCAAACTTTCATAAAAATTAGCTCATTAACTAATACAAGTTAGCGCTATTCATGAATACATAAAATAGGTACATGGGTATGATAAACCAGCTCTTTGGTTTGGCTTCTTTTAAAAAGCTTTTCTACCAATCGATGTTTTTTAGGAATTACTACTAACCAATCTAGCTTTGATTTATCAACAAACCAATTAATGCCCTCTGTAATTTCATTGGCTTCAATTGAATGAAACTCTGCATTCACATCACGAAACAGCTCATTAATTATATAGCTTTCATTTGCTTTTGCAGCATCGGTTATGCTGTTATGATAATCTACATTCATTATATGCAGCTCTGCATTGAAATCACTTACAAATTTTTTAATTATGGAAACTGGAGTAGTTTTTTCTACCTGACGATAATCACAAGCAAAGCCAATTTTTCTAATGGGGATAAATTCAGCTTTTGGAGGAACCACCAATACTGGATAGGTTAATTTATATACTGCTTTAATGGTATTTCTCCCAACTATCAAGCGTGTCAGCGCATTTTTACCTGAAATACCCATCACCAACAAGTCTGGATTTAACTCATTGCAGATTTGTTGAAGACCCAACTGAAGGTCATTCATTTCGGCTTTTGTATTGATGTTAATTTGTCTTTTCAGCTTTTCTAAAATGGTATTTTTTAATATCTCCATTTCATGATCTGCAGCTTTTTGCATTTCTTCGACATCAACTACAGGATAAGCAAATTCGCTCAATGCTACAGGAATTTCAAATGCATGGTAGAACCAAATATCAGCTCCATAAAAAGCGGCTAGATTAGCAGCAAATTCGGCAGCATTGGCTGAAGTAGCGGAAAAATCCACTGACACTACAATTCTTTTCATTTTACGTTGTTTAAGCGCTAAAATTATTTTGAAAAGCGATTAGATTCTATGAGCTAAATCAGTCAGGTGTATGATTTCATTGACATCAATATTATTTAGGCTATTTACTATTCAACTAATCAAACAGTAACGAATAGCCGAAAAAAATTATTTTGAAAAGAATAGTTACAAAGCCGAGACCAAGCGATTTACTGCAGCCTCCAGCGTTGATTCATTTTTTGCAAAGCAAAAGCGCAATACTTTATTTTCAACTTTATTAACATAAAATGCTGATGCGGGAATAGAGGCTACACCTGCAACTTTTGTTAGCCTTATTGCAAAGTCAATTTCACTCTCCTCCGTTATTTGATCATAACTATACAATTGAAAATAACTTCCGTAAGAAGGCAAGGCTTTGAATTTAGTTTGTTGCATCATCTGTTGAAAGTAATCGCGTTTTTTTTGTAGCTGTTTTCCTAAATGTAGATACGGTTCTTCCTGTAACAAATATTCTGCTATAGCAAATTGCACTGGACTGTGGCATGAAAAACAATTGTATTGATGGATTTTTCTAAACTCCTTCATCATTGGAGCGGGTGCTATACAGTATCCCATTTTCCACCCAGTGCAGTGATACGTTTTGCCAAATGAAAAACATACGAAACTTCTTTCTAATAAATCAGGATAACGCAACATGCTTTCGTGCTGCTTATCATCAAATATTAAATGCTCATAAACTTCATCACTTAAAATAAAAATATTGGTATTTTTTACTAGCGCGCGCAATTGTTCAATGTCCTTTTTACTCAAAATACTACCCGTCGGATTGTGCGGCGAATTGAGCATGATCATTTTTGTTTTCGGCGAAAGCTTTTGCTTTACCAAATCCCAGTCTATTGAATAGTCAGGATAAACGAGCGGAATTAAAATAGGTATTGCTCCGTTGGTTTCTATGTTCGGAACATAACTATCGTAAGAAGGCTCAAACACAATCACTTCGTCACCAGGTCGCAATACGGTTGTTAGTGCAGTAAAAATCGCATAGGTTCCGCCAGGAGTAACGGTAATGTCTGTTTCAGGATTTAGCTTAGAGCGGTAAAGTTTTTCAGATTTTTCGGCTATTCGTTCCCGTAATATAGGCAAGCCATTCATGTGAACGTATTGATTATGTCCTTTTAGCATGGCTGAATTTACTAAACCTATCAACTCCTCACTCATCATAAAATCAGGAAATCCTTGACCCAAATTAATAGCATTGTATTGAGCAGCAAGCGAACTCATCTGAGTAAAAATAGTAGTGCCTACTTGGGGAAGTTTACTTTGAATTGAAGGAGTCAATTTTATTGAATTTAAATGGTCTCAACAGCCCCTATTGAATACTAGCAATTTTTTTATAAAATTTACTAAAGATATTTTTCTCCCTTGTTTCTTTTTACCTCTGCGACGTATTCTTTGATTGCTTGTTCTTTATCCTTTTTACATATTAGTAATACATCTTCCGTATCCACTACAATAAAATCATCCAGGCCTTGAACCAGTACTAATTTTTTATTATTGGCGTGAATGATATTTTTAGTAGCATCTATAATCATTACATTGCTTCCAGCCACCGCATTTTCAAAATAATCCTTTTCAAGATTATCATAAGCACTAGCCCATGTTCCCAAATCGCTCCAGCCAAAAGAAGAAGGAATAATGTATACATTGTTCGCTTTTTCCATTACCCCATAATCGATGGAAATATTTACACACTGAGGATAGATTCTTTCTATCGCTTCTTTCTCAGCAGGCGTATTAAAATTATCTTTTTCAGCATCGAATACCTCATGCATCTCAGGTAAAAATGTTTCAAATGCCTGAATAATATTTTTTATCTGCCAAACAAAAATCCCGGCATTCCATAAAAAATCGCCACTGGAAATGAAGGTTTTCGCTAACTCTTTATCTGGTTTTTCGGTAAAAGTTTTCACCTTAAATACATTATCGCTTATGGACTGTGGCTCGTATTGAATATAGCCATATCCCGTATTGGGATGGGTGGGCTTAATACCCAATGTAACCAAGGCCTGGTTATTAGCGGTAAAGTAAAGCGCCTCTATGCATTTAATTTTAAAATTTTCTGTTTCTAAAATAATATGATCTGCTGGTGCACAAATCAAATTAGCGGCTGGATTGATTTGCTGTAATTTATATGATATATAAGCAATGCAGGGTGCTGTATTTTTTCTTGAAGGCTCACACAAAATATTTTCAATCGGCAGATCAGGAAGTTGATCGATTACGATTTGTTTGTATTTTTCAGTCGTTACTATATAAATATTTTCAATAGGAATAAATAAAGCAAACCTGTCAAAAGTACCCTGAATAAGAGTTCTGCCTGTATTTAAAATATCAAGAAATTGTTTAGGAAAATCGGTACGACTCATTGGCCAAAACCTGCTACCAATTCCACCAGCCATAATCGCTACATAATTATTATTCGTCATAATTTATTTATCTGTTTAATAAATTTACAGCTTTTTTATAAAAAATAGTTTTACTATCAAGCTTCTTTGGAGGCTATATTCACTCCAATTCTTTCTTTAAAATTATAATTGAACCCGATTTTTACTTCCTAATTGAATCTCTGTGCTTTTAAATAGTTTAGGGTAAAGTGATGGCTACTGAACGCTTTGTCATTTTAAGGAGCAAACCTACTTTAAATCATCCATAACACAAAGGGATAATATATACTTATTGCCCTAATTTTAAGGGTTAGATAGGTGATTTTTTTGCAAATACGCCTTCTTCTATAATCTGTTATTCGGATCAATGGTAGCAACGTTAAATTAGAAATTGCACTTTAACCAAAATTGCTTAACTTAACCTACAAGTAACTGATGTTAATTTGAATTTGCAAGTTGATTGAATTAACTTCGTCTACTTTAAAAAATTTTAGGACAGGAAAACCCTACTTACTAAAAATCCGAGGTATCCCAAGCTGCCAACTATTTTAAACTAGGCAGACGATAAAGAAAGTTATGGCTACAGTAAAAGCAAAATCGAAACAAAAGTCGGCGAAAGAAACTCCATCATTATCCGTTGATAAAATAGCTGTGAAGGCAATCAGTCAAGAGAAAAATTTAAATTTAACTGCGCAACTTCAGAGCTACTTCGGTTTTGACTCTTTCAAAGAGCCTCAGGAAAAAATTATTCAAAATTTATTGGCTGGAAATGATGCACTAGTAATAATGCCCACCGGAGGTGGAAAAAGTTTGTGTTACCAATTACCTGCCATTATCAGCGAAGGGTGCGCCATCATCGTTTCTCCCTTAATAGCATTAATGAAAAATCAGGTAGACCTGGTAAGAAGCTACAGTAGTAAAGATGATGTAGCCCATTTTTTAAATAGCACACTCAATAAAGGCCAACAAAAAATAGTAAAAGACGATCTAGTTTCAGGCAAAACTAAGATGTTGTATGTGGCTCCAGAAACCCTCACCAAATTAGAAAATATTGAATTTTTTAAAGAATTAGATATTTCATTTTTTGCAGTGGATGAGGCTCATTGTATTTCGGAATGGGGTCACGATTTTAGACCTGAATATCGACGATTAAGAGAAATGATGGAGATGATTAATCCATTAGCCCCCATGATTGCACTCACTGCTACGGCTACCCCAAAAGTTCAAAGTGATATTTTAAGAAATCTTGGTCTTAGAGATCCACAGGTATATATTTCTTCTTTTAACAGGTCTAATTTGTATTATGAGATTCTACCAAAAATACAGAAAGACCAAACGGTTACTAGCATTGTACGTTACATATCTCAAAACAAAGGAAAAAGTGGAATTATCTATACGCTCAACCGAAAAACTACTGAAGAGTTAGCAGATATGTTGATGGCCAATGGCATTAAGGCGGTTGCTTACCATGCTGGTTTGGATAGCAAGTTGAGAGCGGAACGTCAAGACCTTTTTCTAAATGAAGATGTACAAGTAATAGTCGCTACCATCGCTTTTGGAATGGGTATTGACAAGCCCGATGTTCGCTTTGTAATACATTATAATATTCCAAAATCGATAGAAAATTATTATCAAGAAACAGGACGTGCCGGCAGAGATGGCATGGAGGGTAGATGTATTCTTTACTATTCACATAAGGATGTTGCTAAACTTGAACACTTGATGCGTGATAAGCCGCTAAGTGAACGTGAGGTAGGGGCTCAGCTGATCAACGAAACAGTTTCTTATGCTGAAAGTGCGGTATGCAGGCGAAAAATTTTATTGAATTATTTTGGTGAAGAGTACGACACTGGCCAATGTACCAAAATGTGTGACAATTGCAATAGTCCTAAAGAATTAATAGAAGCGAAAACAGAAACTCAACAGGTACTTAAAATAATCAACGGATTAGATGAGCAGTTTACCATGGTTTATCTGATGCATATTTTACTTGGAAAACCTAACCCTCAGGTAAAAATGTTCCGTCACGATGAAAGAGATTTTTTTGGAATTGGAAAAGACAAGGATGAGCATTTCTGGAATTCTCTGATGAGGCAAATGATATTAGAAGGATTTATTAAAAAGGATATTGAAGAATATGGCGTCCTTAAGTTTACACAAAAAGGAACTGCCTTTTTAAAAAAACCCGTCTCTTTTAAAATTGTACTCAATAATTTGTTTCAAGGTGCAGATGGGGATGATGAGGAAGGAATGGCAGCACCAGTAGCTTCCAATTCTTTGGATGAAAAATTGGTATCGATGCTGAAGGACCTTCGCAAAAAAGTTTCCAAAGAAAAAAATCTTCCACCATTTGTTATTTTCTTAGAAAGAAGCTTAGAAGATATGGCTACTCTATATCCCACCACCATAGAAGAGTTGGAAAAATGTCAGGGTGTAAGCAAAGGTAAGGCGGTTAGGTATGGTAAAAAATTTGTGGATTTGATCGCAACTTACGTTGAAGAAAATGAAATAGAAAAGCTAGATGAGTTTGTAATGAAGGGAGTGGTGAACAGAAATAATAATAAGATTTTCATCATCCAAAATGTAGACAAAAAAATTCCTCTAGAAACCATCGCAAAAACTAAGGACCTCAAAATAGATGAACTACTAGAAGAGATGGAAACGATCGTTGCAAGTGGTACCAAATTGAATTTAGATTATGCAATTGATGAACTAGTAGACCAATATGAACAAGAAGAGATTATTGATTATTTTAAATCCTGCGAAACTAGTAGCCTTCAGATAGCACAAGAGGAACTTGCAGAAAGTGGATTTAACTGGGAACAACTAAAAATCATGAGAATTAAGTTTTTGAGTGTATTTGGAAACTAAACTATTATCCAAATTTTAGTTACGGTTTTTTACTAATATTAAATTATTACAATCAAATCTGTCGATTTCTAAAAATCAGGTTATTTCTGTTTAAATTGCACTACATTTTAATAAATTACAAATTTAAAAATCCAATTTTTTAAACCTAATTAGACTGTATTCATTTACAATATCCCAGAAGTCTATTGATAAAACTAAACAATAAGTGTTTTTTACAACACTTGTTTTTAAAAAATACATTCTATATCCTAATTATTTAAACGGCTTTTAAAACAACTTAAAATTATGACACCAACAAAAAGTTATGCCGCACAAAGTGCTACCACACCATTAGCTCCCTTCGATTATAATACGAAAGAAGTTGGACCCAATGATGTTCTGATAGATATTATTTATTCTGGAGTATGCCACTCAGATATACACCAGGCTCGCAATGAGTGGGGTGGATCTAGTTATCCAATGGTACCAGGACATGAAATTTTGGGTAGAATTTCAAAAGTAGGAGATAAGGTAACAAAATTTAAGGTAGGTGAGCTTGCAGGCGTTGGATGTTTTATAGATTCTTGTCGCACCTGTCCAAGTTGCTTAGTTTCAGAAGAACAATATTGTGATAATGGAACAGTAGGCACTTATAATAGTATTGATAAACAAGGGAATCCTACTTATGGTGGCTATGCCACTCATATTGCTGTAGACGAAAACTATGTGCTTCATGTTTCAGACAAATTACCCTTGGAAGGAGTAGCACCCTTATTGTGTGCAGGTATTACCACCTATTCACCATTGAAATATTGGAAAATCGGCAAAGGTCATAAGATAGCCATCGTTGGTTTAGGCGGTTTAGGTCATATGGGAGTAAAATTTGGTGCATCATTCGGCGCCGATGTTACCGTTTTAAGCACTTCAGCTTCTAAAAAGCAAGATGCTTTGAATTTAGGAGCTCATCATTTTGAGGTGACTACTGAGCCTGAAACGCTTAAAAAACTAAAAGGTAAGTTTGATTTTATATTAAGCACTATTTCTGCTCAACATGATTACAATCAATATTTAGATTTGTTAAAGGTAAACGGCACAATGGTAGTGGTAGGAGTTCCTCCTGTTCCTTCTGTTGTGAATGCATTTAGCATCATTGGAAAAAGACGCACTTTAGCAGGATCGATGATTGGCGGAATCAAGGAAACCCAAGAAATGCTAGACTATTGTGCTGAGCATCAGATTGTATCAGATGTAGAAGTAATCAAGATGTCACAAATTAATGAGGCGTATGAAAGAGTAATTAAATCTGATGTACGGTATCGCTTTGTAATTGAGGTAGCTTCCTTGTTGTAATAAGGGGAAGGCTGAGATAAGAGGTGAATTTGAATTCCTCGAATTTTTTTACCTCTTTTTTTGAAATTGATAGGAAAGGAACGAATTATTTGAATAGAAACTCCTATTTTTGCCACCCCAAACGGGAAGGTGTGATAGCTCAGTTGGTAGAGCAATGGACTGAAAATCCATGTGTCGCCGGTTCAACCCCGGCTCGCACCACTTTAAAGGCCTGATAATTATCAGGCCTTTTTGTATGTAAAAAAATGTAAATAGGTGCAGCTAAAAACCGATTTGCGGAGCCCCAATTTGTTCACCTTGCCAGACACACTTTTGCAACAACGGTCACTATGTGTAATGGAATTTCTACGGTATCAGTCAGTAAAATGTTAGGGCACAGTTCGCTCAAGCATACTCAAATTTATTCAAAGATTGTAGCAGCCAAAGTGAAGCAAGAAATGAAGGGGTTGAAAGATTTTTTTAATGGGGGATTCTGACTAGAGTATTCCCCATAAATATCATAAATTAGTTTTTAAAATGTTTATTATGGCATCTGAATTATCCATGAACGGAAGAAAAAAATCGAAACCCTTCAAAAAGAGTTTACCAAGAAATTTCCTTATTTAGCATTAGTTTTCTAAGACAAAGTGGAAAATCCACGCATAATTACCCCCTTTCGCCAAGTCTCATGTGAAGGAAATAAGGCGCAATACGCCAACTTATACTCTACTGGGAAATACCGAACCCTATCTTATCTTTAGAATATTAACAATTTTTCTTGCAATTACAATACAAGCTTCGATTTCGATGAGATATTTTTGTAAAAAACCGTTGTCCGTAACACTTTCATTTATATTTCCAACTTTCAAAATATCCTTATTGTCACTAATACCTAAAAATATTTTATTGCCAACGAAACTAATATAAATTTTTGCATTTGTATTTTTTTTAAGTTCAAGTAAAAATATCATAAGGGGTTCGCTAATTATACTTCTGGCTTCCATTTCATTATCCGAATACACCACATATTCTTTTTCGAAATCTTTATTATCGAATTTGACAAGCGGGTCTCGCCCATCCCAACTTATCCCAAATTTGTTTGCACTGGAATTCATTTTTTGAACCAACGAACCCAAACCACCAAAAAGTTTCTCCATTTTATCAGGTAAAATTTGAGTAACACCAGAAAAGGTTTTATTCCATGAAAATGCATAAAAAACACCTTTAAATAGTATTTTATTATAGCCGCTGCCCAACTTACGTTGGTATCTGGTAGCCTTTATCGAAACCTTAATTTCGGAAAATTCTACAGGGATTTCATTGACAATTCCTTTAAACAAGTCTTCGCCAGAATATTTCGAATACCTTTTAACAAATCCACTTTCTATAAATAAAGTATCTGTAACAAAACTATTGGGGAAATATTGAAATTCGGGAGCAGATAATTCGAAAAGTTTTTTAAGTAAACTTTCTTTAAATTTTTCGGAATATTTTATATTCAACATATCTCGATAAACAAAAAATATAAAAACTCCTACTGCTGGAAGAACAAAAAATGCTACCGTATAAAAGTCTAAAAGCACCAATAAACCCGATAAAATAATGTTTATCGGAAAAATAATTAATGCTGCCCTATTTGATTTTCTTTTTTTTTCGGCTAATTGTTCAAGCCGGAAAAGCTCAAACTCATCAATATTAGCTGCGTTTTTAACATTTTGGCCATGAAATTTTTCCATTCTTGGATTTTTAAACGTAACTCAATAAATATTAAAAACGTTGTCAATTTTCAAAGCATTGACAAGCAATTCGGGGATAAAAAATAGATTAAGCTGATCCAGCTAAATAGCTTATACTCGAATTAGTTATGTTTTTTCAATTATACATTGTCATTAGGTTCAGTGCCATATTCATTTTCACCTTTTACTCCTTGAGTACAAGCTAATATCAAACCGTAAATTGGGATTAAAATAAACCAACCACTTTTTCCAACATCATGCATTCTTCTAACTGCAACAGCTATACTTGGAATTAAAAGCGCTAAAGAATATATGGTATATAAAATAGGTAAGTTTACTACACCACTTACATAGCTCAATGCTATTGAAAATATAATATTGAATAATACAAAATACCAATGCTCACTTCTACTGGCTCTTCCTTTAAATGTAGCATAGTTCTGTAAAACTTTTAAATAAAATTTCATAATAATTAAATTTTAATTTTCGCCTACTCTTATGGCTTTTCGGTATCGCCCCGTTATTTTAAGTGGTTTCTGGACTCCACAATTATATACTAATTTAAAACTATTAATTATATTTCCAATACCTTTTTTAAGGACAATGGATCTGAGAAGATAGCCATTGCTTTGATTTTGAATAATAAGGGCAGTAGTTCAAGTTTAAAGTCCTTTGCAACAAGTATAGACAATATAGAGTCTTTAACGGGAATAGATTTTTTTAGTGGTCTTTCAGATGATATCGAGAATAAACTGGAATCTACTATCAATACATCAAGTTGGAGTTGGTAAATTAGTATAACATAATTTTAATGATCTAGAACTTACTTAATAATTTCCAGCATCTTTTTATTTGTTTCTTTGTCTTTTATCGCAATTCAATTTTTGGCCAAAAAAAGCTGAATAAATAAATAGTAAGGTTTAATTTTAATAGTTAAGTTTTTTGAAAAATAGAAAGTGTTTAATAAAGCTGAGTTCAACTGATAAGAAGAAAATATTTAACTCTTATCGACAATCTTTTAAATTTAATAAGTGAAAAAATTAATATTGAAGAAATTAAGAATTCTATTAATCCAGCAAGGAATGAAAATAGTAATGAAATGAAATTACTAGAAGTGTGGCTAGCATTGGAGCATGAAGGCTATATAGATAATTCTTATACACCTAGTGAGATAGTGAAAAAAGAAAGTTATTCTTTGAGATTTTTGATTTGAAAGATCGAAATTTTAATGATCGACATGAACAAATAAGAAATAAAAAAACATTAGGTGATTTTTTGACACATCTTTCAGAAAAATTAAGAGACAAATACCAAAAAAATGTAACTAAAAAATTAATTAAATTTTAAATTCCCCGCATTGAATGCCGGGAATTTTTTTGCCAAAATGTTTTGTGATCTAATGAAGGAGTTAAACCTTTGTATAATAAAATCATATTAAAAATGAAGATTGATTATACGGAAAGATTCCCAGAACTTAAATGTTTATTGAAAGATTTCGAAGAACGCATCGAAAGAATATCATTACCACCAGAGAACGTGATACTTGACGATTTAGAAGTAATGCGAATCCTTAATATTTCTAAAAGAAAACTTGCTCAACTTAGATCAGATAGAAAAATCAAATACTTTACTTCCGACGATGCCCCCAAAGTAAAGAAAACAAAACTTAAGGAAGTAAAAACAACATCACACAAAGGGATACGAAGGGCACAAATATACTACCTACTCTGTGACGTACTAGCTTATGTGAAACGTTATCCAGTTATCCCCATTTTTGAAAATTTAAAAATAAGAACCAATGGTATGTAATTATCGATTTTGTAAACAAATAATATCTACATATAAAAATGGCAACCGTCGCTATTGTGATCAAGAGTGCTTTGAATCAGAAAAAGAGAAAGATCCAAAGAAAACTATCAAGCTATCAAGCAATTACTGAAAGAAATTAAATTTACAGAATCAATTTTTCGAAATCTAAATAAACAGTACCGTTCTGACCCAATAAATACTAATATTCTTAAAGCCGAAGAAATAAATTGGACACTAATGCCCTCCCTCAAAGAAATTGAAGGACAGAACGTTTGATTCGTTGGTTCTTATGGATACTCAAGACTAGAAAACAACTATATAAAATTATATAAATTATGAGCAGGCAATTATTTATTGAAAAAGGATTTGAAGAAGCCATGAAATCTGCAAGCCCTGTAAAACAGTCTTCGACTTCAGCCAATACCAATCATGAGCCTAATGGAGAAAATGATGGCCCTCAAGATGAATCAAAACTTAAAAACCAGGATAAATTATTAAAAAATTTCTTGCAATTTTGTTACTATTAGGTGAGGGAATAGTATTACACAATCATTTCAAAAATAGAAAAAATGATAAAGGCCGGTTTTAAAAATATTAGCGAGCGGTTACTTTATAAACTTTTTTAAATAATCAATTCCACTTACTCGTTTTGTAGCAAACAAAATTGAAAGAGAGGCTCCTCTCAATTGCCGCTGAAGTTCATCCGATGAAATCACAGCAAGTTCATTTTTGGGCAATGCGTTCCTCTGCTAATTTTGCTTGATACGCCTCTTTTGCCTCTGTATCTTCTTTTGCTTTTTTAGCATAATAAATAAACCCCAAAGCTTTTCTTGTTCTGCTGTTGCTTTTGTTGTTATCCGCGCGGTGAACAGTAAGCGCGTGATGAACTAATAGATCTCCTGGCTTTGTAGTAAACCATGTTTCATTATTCATATCATCCAGTCCATAATCACTTATCCCTTGTGAAAAACCAAGTGTATTGGATTTTACATGCGGACGCATACCTTTAAGATGTGATCCTTTCAAATATCTTACGCATCCGTTTTCTTCATCCACATTATCAAGGCCAAGCCACATCGTAACAGCTTCATTTGGATTAAGCATAAAATAATATCCATCCTGATGAGGGGGTGTTGGTTGTCCTATTCGGGGAGGCTTATTAAAAAATTGCATGTTTTTACCAATAATTTCGTCACCCAAAAGCATTTTCGCAAGTTCTTCAAACCGACTATTAAACATCATTCCATAAAAAAATGGATCATATTTATGTAAGATTTGAAGTTGTTTTAAGGTAGACAAATCATTCCTGTCTTCGTAAAAGACATGTTCTGGCGGCATAGACTGGACTTTTTCGAGAATCAACATATCTAAATGTATATGTATTTCTTTTAGTTCGTCCTGACCAATAAAATTTGGAAAAAATATGAATCCATCTTCCCTGAATTTTAATCTTAATAGTTCTTTGTTTTCAGACTTCATTTTTCTTATATTTATTTGAAGACATAATATAATTCTTTTAGAATATGTGTTATCCTATTTAAAGCTCTTCCCAATTATACTATCAATACTCAATTTATTCTAAGCCTGTTTTTTTATTTTATAACTTTTTGACCTTAATGATCGGGAAGAATTCAATTGTTGAAGAACCCCTGTAAACCAGACATCTGCCATCTTGCCCATTGCGAACTTGTCGGGGTGGACACCATCGGGCATCAGATTGTCAGCACTTATGACTGCATTCATATCGACAAGTGATATCTGTTTACCAACTTTCTGCAGGGCATCTACAATAGACTGCAGCGATGCATTATAATTGTCAACCTTTTCCCAACCGTTTCGTGGTGCTTTTTGCGGCAATATTGTAGCAACAATAAGATGCGCTTTGCTATTCTCCCCGATGGTTCGGATCAGTTCATCACGAGCTTTGGCGTCAAACCCATTGGCTCCCGACATCAACAGGATAATATCAGGATTATGCTTTTTCAGCACTTCCACAATCCCCGGAACGATAATCTGCTCCAGCTTTTTTTCGGCAAGAACATCTTTTGGGGTTGGAACCAAGCCGCCATGTAAGATCCCGTAATTGCCAAAACCAGCCAGACCCTGGTGATCGGGATCAAATTCAGGGTCAACATCGCCATCCTTTCCAAAAGCATTATAGTCAAGGTCGCCTACAAAATCAAAGGCGATACCGGCTGCACGAAGTTTATCCTGTAAAGGTTTACGATACCCGCCACCATCGGGGTTTGCCAGGCCGATAACTTGTTCCTCTTTTTTTATCAGGTAGGAGCCGCGTGTATAACTGTCACCCAACGGCATGATTCGAAGAACTTTGGTTATGTTTTTATTTTTACGTTTTTGCCTGCTTGTTTTGACTTTAGGATAGGCTAAAATGGCTCGTTTTCCACCACCTATATTAGCATCATATTGGCCGGCAAAGCTTCCTCCTGGATCGGCACCATGGTTCGACCACATCACCAACATTCCTTCCTTCGTGAAGCAAACTGTAGGATAAATATTCTGCCGGTCTTTCTTTTCCACTCCTGAATCATCAATAATTACCGGTTCTCCCCATGTCATTCCTTTATCCTCTGATACAGCATATACGAGTGGTGTGCGTGGGAAGAATGCTCCCTGCTTGATTGGTTTAGCATGGTTATAAAAAACAATTAAACGACCATCGGGTAATGTTTTAAGGGTTAATGATGAACACGCAGAAATTAAAGTGGTAGACGTTGGAATTGACCAGGTATCACCTCCGTCATTCGAACGTGAACAAAATACACTACCGCTTCCGGTGCGAGCCAGCATGATTAATTGATTATTTCCAATTTCTGCAACTGTTGGTTCAGCCATACCTCTTCCATCGTTTAAATCGGCTGGCTTTTGCGATTTTTTCCATGTTTCACCACCATTATCGCTAAAAAAACAAAGTCCGAGGTTGCGGTCGCCTTCGGATTTACCCATACCCTGAGGCATGTGGCTGACCGGTACAACAAGGCGGCCATTGCTCAACTGAATTAGACGGTCGTTCATTACATACCAAATTCCTTCGGGCTCGCCAACCAATTTTGCAGGTGTCCAGTTTTTTCCATCATCTTCCGAAAATGAAATAACTGGTAATCCACCCCCCTTTAATTCTCTCGAATGGCGGTGTGCCAAAAAAGCCAACCGGCCATCTTTTAAACGTAAAAACGATATCCCGCCATCACTAATCATTCCCGGCAGATTCCATGTCATCTTCATCCGTCCTTGTTCATTCCAAGTTCGTCCGCCATCTTTGCTACGGTAGAACATGGGTACCGGGAATTTAGCAGCAAGCTGTTCGAAATTAGTTGGAGGTCTGCCCCATGGAGCTGCCATAAGTATATCCCCATTGTCAAGTAAAAAACTTCCGGGACCAATAAAAGCACGTTCGGCTGTATGATGAATAAACAGCTCGGGTTCAACAACAAATTCAGATTTGCGGAAACCTCCATTTTGCTTTTGATTCAAAAATAGAGAATGGTTGCTATTTTTTGAATTAGGAGCGTCAGCTTGTAGCTGTTTGTTAACTGCCGTCTGTGCACATAAACAAGTGGTCAGTGAAAGCATCCATACATGTATCAATACGATTTTTCTCATTTCTTTTATTATTTAAATATTTACAAGTTCTCAAATTTGGTTTTTAATAGGTGCAGCCTTTAAGCTTATCTATGGTGTGATTATCCATCCAATCCCAATCGATATTAGCGCCTAGTCCCGGCCCTGAAGGTAAATGCTGACATCCATCTTCCTTTACATCTAATGGATCGCCAATTAATCCGAACCTGAACATCGGATGATGCGCTTCGAGAAATTTCGACAAATGGGTAGTACAACCTATTTGAAGGTTGGCAAGGTCAAGGATTGGGCTGGCTGCTGTGTGTATCTCCAGTTCATATCCGTGAATTTCACAAAATCCAAGTGTTTTGATCATCCCAGTGATTCCGCCCTTCAAATGTGTGTCGCCCCGTAGGATATCAACTGCACCATTATTCACATATTGGGGCAAATCGAATAAACTGGCAGTTTCAGCAGCAAGAACAGGAGTTTTCAGGTTGGCGGTCAGTTTTTTCAGGTGCTCGATATCCTTGTCTGGTATCGGCTCTTCGAACCATTCGTATTCCAACTCATCGAGGGCCCGACCAATTTTTAATGCGTTGAGGTAGGAATAAACGCCCGAACAGTCCAGCATCAAAGGAAATCCTTTTCCTACTACATGACGGGCCAGTTGAAGCTTGGGTATTTCTATATCTGGGCTACCTGTAAGCTGTAATTTCCAACCAGCATATTTTCTGGAAAGGCATAATTTACCCTGATTCTTTACGGCCTCTAAGTCTTGCAGTTGCACCGGTGGACTGGTCATGTACAATGGTACTTTATCGCGCATTTTCCCCAAAAGTTCAGCTATAGGCATGTTGGCTTTTTTACCCTTAATGTCCCACAAAGCAATATCCAATTCTGCATAAAATGCCTCTGACAAAATATATAAATGCCTATTTTTAAAGCGGATCGTCTGCCAGATTGCCTGCGTATCAAGCGGATTTTTTCCAACCAAGTCATAATAAAAAACATCATGAATGCTGTGAAAATTGGCTTTCCCTTGTCCTAAAGGAGCGTACCCCATGGTATAACCCTCAATACCCTCATCAGTGTGGACAGTTACCAATGGAAAGTCCCAATAAGGTATGCTATTTTGAGGTACAATCCCATCAGGAAACCATGCTTCTGCACTTAACCTGATTAATCTCGTTTCAATTTCTGTTATACGCATCAGCTGATTTTTTTATTAACCCAATCCAATTCGTTGATCAGTTTATTACCTTCAATGTAATTTGTAATATTATTGCATATCAAATCGATCAACCGCAGTTTCCAGCCACCTGACAGACCTCCACTATGTCCGGAAAGAAAAACATTGTCCAAGTTATAGATTTCATCATTTAATTCTGGAGGTTCGGAATCAGTAACATCAAGGCCAGCACCTTTCAATTTGCCATTTTTCAGAGATTCGATTAGAGCAGTCTGATCAATGATGCTGCCACGGGACATGTTATACACACATGCTCCCTCCTTAAATTGTGACAGAACTTCTTTGTTTATCAAATTTTTATTCGAAGATTGACCCGACATGGTAATAAACACATGATCAGCCTGAGCAATTGCCTCACTAATTTCATTCAGTGCATACCATTTCACCACTGAATTTAATTCCCGGTGATCCCGGTGAAAATGATCGACAGCTAAAACTTTCATTCCTAAACCGTAACATTTCTGTGCTAAAGTAGAGCCAATTTCACCAATGCCTAAAATACAGGCTGTCGATCCGGAGATTTCCCCGTAAGGTTCATGTCGCTGAAATTTTCGTTCAGCCTTATCCTGCCAGTGCTGATTGAAATTGCGTACCAGGGCGAACATCATCCCGATTGCCAGCTCGGCAACACCTATAGAATAAACTCCTTTTGCATTACACAGGCGAATGCCTTTCTGCTCCAATCCCTTATTCTCATAGGCATCCCAGCCAGAACTCCCAATCTGAACTAATTTTACTTACGTTTTATTAATCAATGCTGCTTTGGGCCATCCAACCACAATTTCCGCATCCTGAATCTGTTCCACAAAATCAGTTTCAGGAATAAACTGATCTACAAATTTCAGATCGGCCAGATGACCAATCCTTTCAATAATCTGTTGTTTGTGAGTCTCATTGAAATCATTGATAGATATAACCACTTTCATAAATATGGTTTATTTAAATAATTCTTCTTTTGTAGGAAATTTCCCGAGATCACTTTCTGAAAGCGCTAAGTGCAAAACGCGGCTCCAACGGTGTGGTACAAAAAGGTGAAGCATTCCATTGTCAGCAAATCCATCGATGTATGAACAATTTGCACTTAACCAGATATTTTTCATCGTTGGAGCTAAGGCATTGGCAAAAATAAAACGTGGTTTGCTCCAAGTTCTTCCATCGTCGGTCGAGAGCGAAAACCATACTTCCGATCGGTCCATATGCTGTTTCATATTACCAGCCAAATCAGCAGTTTGAACCGTACTTCGATTGTGATGTATGGCAATCATGGTTTTGCCATCAGTTAATTTAAATAACATGGGTGGCGCATCAGGTTGCACCAGCGAAGTAGCTTTAGGTTCGGTCCATGTTTTACCATCGTCCTTACTCCACGATGCCCAGTAATGTCCTTCGGGGGTGCGAAACATAAACATAACACCACCATCGGATGTGGTGATTGGGCGGCCTTCATCCATCCTGCCATAGCATGGAGCAAACCATCCTTTGTGACTTGCGCCGGGGCCTACTTCCCAGGTTTTACCCTGATCCTCACTACGCAAATAATATTGTCGGGTGATCAGCGGATTGTAACTCCAATCACCTTCATGACTTCCCAATATCCAGGTTCCTTTGTCGGTTTCGCACATACGCATTACGCTCATGCCCCGAAATTCAGGATCGTTTTTTGGCCTTATTATTCTTACTTCATTCCAGGTATATCCGTCATCGTCTGAATAGCGGTAACCAATAGCTGTATTTTCCTTATGCCCGTGATCCATTGAGCGAAACTCTTTGATCGGCTGAGTTCCAAAGGCATAAATTCTACTGCTTTCTTTTGGGATAAGCGGAATAAATCCATGTTGTGAATAATCGATATCAAAAGCAACTTTTGGGCCCTCCCAGGTTTTCCCCTTATCTTTTGAACGATAAGCAATTAAGTCGTTCACTTTCTCAGCCGAAGACCCATAATGCAAACCCAAAGGGAACATCAATAAATAGTCCCCTTTTGGAGTAATAGTTGCACGAGTTTCATACAAATACTGGTTGCTGTCGGGCATGGATTTATGGATTACTTGCCCCTGCACCCAAGGTAAAGTTGCAATTCCAAGTGTTTTATCGACTTTAATTTTTGGTGGTAGCTTGGCTGAAATATATGGCGTACAAGCAATTTCAATCGTGTCGGCAATCTGTTCATATTTGGCATTTTGAGCAAAAATTGGTAAAATTTGAATTGCCAAAATAATGGTTAAACATGTTGATTTCATTTCATTTTTATTTTATGGTTAATTAAGTTACAATGCTTAAATAATTTTGATCCGATTAACTTGGAATCAGTTAAATAAATTTGACTTTTATTGTTTGGCTGCAAACAAATTCGCTAAAACCGATACAAACAAATACTTGGCAGCTAACTTATATTTTCCCACTGCCGTTTGATTTATACTATTTGAATTTTTTCCGGAAACAATCCGGTTATTGAATTTCTATAAAAAACTCTGGCAGATATTTCTTTGCTATTGGCCTTAATCGTTCTGCTTCCGACTCAGGCACCCAACGATACGGCCAGCGAAGCCGTGTTCCAACTGGCACCCATCCGCCAATAGCGGCTAATAGTTTATCTACTGCCTGATTCGCGTATTTTTGTTCGGTGATGAATGATGTGATGTAGGCAGCAAAAAATTGTAGAATCCGGCTTTCCAATTCGAGGGCTGCATCCAAATTAGTTTTCATACTATCGGACCAAATTTGCGAGGCTTTCGGATTCAGGCAGGCGACGTTGGAATAGGCGCCATGACCAACTCCTTTTTGATAAGCAGTTGCTTGTAAATGTCCGGGAATAAAAACTGAAATATTTTCGGCAACAGGTTTCATTTCTTCAAACCATCTTTCGTCACCTGAAGGAACTTTTATGCCAACAATAGCCGGAACAGCCTGCTGAAGTTTTAATATTTCTGCGGGACTTAGATTTCGTTTGGCATGGGGTGGATTGTACAGTACCAGTCCAATATCACCAGCGGTCTCAGCCATTTTATTCAGGAATGCGATAGCTTCCTCATCGGTAGGTTTAAACCAATCGGGAAGCACAACCTGCACTGCTGAAGGTTTATATTGGATACTGCGTTTGAGCCTTTCCAGCGAAATAATGGGACTCATGTGACTTACCCCAATCTGAAAAGGAACTTCGCCCTGCTCGCATTTGGTAGCCAGCATTTCATTAACCTGATCAAACTCTGCTTCGGTAATGTTATAAAATTCGCCAGCAGTACCGTTGCTATATATCCCATCAGGCTTTACCGAAACCAGCATATCCAATTCTTCACTCAAACGGGAAAAATCAATCGACTCATCCTGATTAATTGGCAAAAGCAAAGTTGCCCAGTTGCCTCTGATTTGATTGCTTTTTAATGGGTGCATTTTTAAAATAGTTGTTGTTTAGTCATCTATTGAATAAGAATCGTCAGCTTGGTGTTGTTTGTTAACTTCCGTTTGTACACATAAACAAGTGGTCAGTGAAAGAATCCGTACATATATAAAAATGAGTTTTCTCATTTCTTTTATTATTTAAATATTTACAAGTCAGACTCGTAATTGCTAACTTCATCAAACATGGTAATGCCCGAAAGTAATCGCCCTATGCGAGGTTTTCGGTTGTTGTACACTTCAACCGCATCAGCGTCGGCATAACGAAGGAAGAGAATTCGTCGGTCGCGGGTTTTTGATTCATTTCCACTTGAATAATGCAATGTCCAACAATTCAAAATAAGTGTTTCTCCCGGTTTCATTGGCATAGGTATGGCTGTTGATTCATCCACTTCCAATTCAATTGATTCCGATTTGTTTCTGTCCCTTTCTTTTTTGAGTGTAATTTGTCCCAGTTTGTGACTTTTGGGGATTAAACGTAAACAACCGTTGTCCTCATCCACATCTTCTAATGCAGTGAGAGTTGTAAGAGCATTGTACGGATCCAATTCGCCATATCCGTTGTCTTGGTGCCACCCAAATGGTTTGACATTACCCCGCATCTTAAACGTTAGCTGAGAAGTAACTCCTTTGATATTTGGACCGATAATTTGATTGGCAATCGGAAGTAATGGCCCTTTGAAATAGAAATCCTTTATAAACGGAGCTTTATGATGGATATTAACCAGAAGTGAATTTTGCAACCAAGTATTATCTTCGCGAAATTCTTCTTTCTCTTTATTCCAAGCAGACATTGCCTGATCCCTCATTTGTATGACACCTTCATCGGTAAGGGTCTTGCCCAAGTTGAGATAGCCATATTCTTCATAAAATTCCAACTGTTCTTTGGAAAGCGATTGATAAATAAACGAGTTACTGATTTCCATAGTAAATATTTTAACTTAAACAACAACATTAAAACCTACAATTAATCTAATATTCAAAAAAACAATGATCTGGATTCAAACAAATTATGCAGTTTACATTCTTCTGCAAAAAATTGAGATTTACAGAGTTTTTTAAACCCAAACATCATCGCCTGTCATCTTCGACAAGTCAGCCAGACAAGAATAAACAGCTTCTCCCCGAAACCGGTATTTTTCTTCTAGATCTGGAGTGAGTTGAACACCCAAACCTGGTTGTTCTGATACAGTTAATATGCCATTTTTAATTTGATAGGCTTCGGTCATCATCTCGTTACGAAGTGGATATGCCGGCATAGGCCATTCAGCAACTTTACCACCTGACGCCAATGCTGCATGGTAATTAGCTGCCATGCATACTGGCCCACCCCAGCAGTGAACAAAAACGTCTGTATTGCAGGCTTTCGCTTTTTCGAATACCTCCAAAACAGCAGTGATTCCTCCAATTACGGTTGCATCGGGTTGGGCAATATCGTACCATGATTGGCCAATTCTGTAATTCAGCTCCTGCGAAGTGGTCACAATTTCGCCGCCTGCTATTTTTATAGGCGACTTTTCTTTCAATTCAGGATAGTGGTAACCATCATAAATGCCTAGTACTTCTTCTAGAAAGAAAATTTTCGAATTGCTTCCTTCCATAATCTGTTGATGAAACAAGAGTACATCGTCAACCGAATTACCGGGATTAGCCAGGTTTTGGGTCATATCAACAGCTATTTGAATTCCGTATTCAGCTCCTTTCTTCAAAGCATAGCGTGCTTTATTGGGTTGGTTTTTTCGCGCACGAATCTTAAAATACTTAACACCCAATGATTTCAGGTATTCAAATTCCTGATCGAGGTAAACCGGCATTGACGAATCGCCACCACTGCCATAAAGTTCTATCGTATTTTCTGCTTCAGGATTGTATAATTTATAGACTGGAAGATTGAGTAATTTGCCTTTGCAGTCATGCAATGCAATATCGAAAGCACTGACCACATGCTGGGCCGCTCCCTGAAAACTCCAGTAGCCTGTAACAAGCGATACCCGTTGCATGACCGATGGTATATCCAATACGTCCAATCCTATCACATAAGGCGTAATAAGGTTCACGATTTCAGTAAACACTTTTGGGGCAAATACAGCGAGGTAGGCTTCACCGAGCCCTGTAGTGCCATCCTCCAAGGTTATCTCAATCAGTCCGGTTGTCCGGTAGCCTGATTTTAAATGCAACTCAACTTCAAGGTTTTCAACAGGTTTGGCATACGGTGCACTTAAAAGAACCGGTCTGATATTTTTTATCTTCATGGAATCAGATTATTAAGCGGTTCGTTATTGATGTATGGTTGAAGATTTTTCAGGAAAACCTTGACTTTATCCAATACTTCTTCTTCGTACCCACCTCCGGTATGCTGGCTTAGTATGGTATTGGGGCAATTCCATAACGGGTGATCTTCCGGAAGAGGTTCTTTTGGCGTTACATCGAGCACTGCTCCGGCGATAGAGCCATCTATCAGCTTTTGAGCCAAGGCAAGGTCGTCGATGAGTGAACCCCGGCCGGCATTAACTAAAATAGTAGTTGGTTTCATCAAGCTCAATCTTTCCCCATTTATCAAATGAATTGTTTCAGGAGATTCAGGTAAACAACCAATAATCACATCCGCTTCAGGGATCGCTTTGGTCAGCTCTTCAGGCCTTGAATATTGGGCTTCCGGATTAAATTTATCATAGAATGAGACTACACAGTTAAATGCGCAAAGGAGTTTTTCCATTTGGTAACCGATGGCCCCGGCACCAAGAATAAGCACATTGCTTCCTTCGAGCATACGTAAAGAAGGACGCAATGCTGCGCCTACCCATTCTTTTTTGTCCTTTAGCAGAGAAAGCTCATTCATTCCTCGCATCAGAGAAAGGATTCCTGAAACGGCAGATTCTGCAACTGGAATGGAAAAGAACCCTTTGAGATTAGAAATTTTCACCTTTTGGTTTGTCAGGGACATATAAGGATCGTACCCTACAGATTCGAGCTGAATCCACTTTAGCTTGGTTGACTCTTCAACCCATGTACGTGGTATATTTCCAAAGCAAACATCGCAGTCGGAGAAATATTTCTGGGGATTATTTGTTAATTCATCCTGAAAAATAACCTCGTAATTTCCAATATTTTTAAGTAGAAATTCCTTTTCATTGCTAATCAATTTGATGGCACAAAAGATTTTCATTTTTATCAATTTAATATTTTGTTTTTTTACTTTCTTTCAATTTCTATTAAAAAAACTTTTATAATTTTATTTAATTTAATGTTGATTGCTAAATTTTCATTTTCTATATTCCTCATTTACAATTTGAATAAATCATCTCATTTTTTTGGGATTAATCCATTTAAATATTAATCAACTTTCTTTTTAAGTTTTAGTAGTAACAACGACCAGCTTGCAAGCATCAAAACAATAGCAATGACCTGGTAAGCAATTGAAAGTTCGATATTTGCATCTTGAAGTGCACCGGCAAAATAAACCATCATGCCTCCAACAATAGTGCTCAGGAAGTTAAGAAAGCCGTAAGAGGTTGCGAGATATCTACCATCCACAATCTGGCATAAGATGGGCATCAGGTTCGCATCGTTAACCCCTTTTGCAACACCAAAAACGAGCATTGCGAAAATGGCAATTATAAAAATTTGAGTCGAAGCCATTAAAAACAGAAATGGAGCACCTAACGTAAAACCGATCACCACTACATATATTCGCCCACGCATATTAATTGCTGACCATCGATCGGCCAGAATACCGCCTAAGATTACACCAGCAAAGGCTCCTATTTGAATATACCCTGTAGCTGACAATCCGGCTTCACCAAGATTTAAATGAAAATGGTCTTTCAAGAAAGTAGGTAACCAGCCATAAATGAGCCAGGTGACCATTCCATAAATACAGAAAAATAGCAACAGGATATTAAATGATTTTTTTCCAAAAATAACTTTGAAAGAACCCAAAAAGTTTATTTTCTCCTTTACTTCATTGCCAGTTTCAGATAATTCGACTGTCTGATCCATTTTTGAATCCTTCAGAAAAAGCATTAAACCGATTGAATATAAAATACCAAACGCTCCAAAAAACTGAAATCCGAATCGCCAGCCCCACCATTCAGCAATAAATCCGCCAATTCCTCCTAATGCAAGTCCTGCATATAAACCACTCATATGTATTCCTGTGGCAAGGGAACGAGTGCGGTTGCGATGATAATCGGTAATCATTGCCAATGCAGCGGGAATGTAACTGGCTTCGCTAATCCCCATGAACGTGCGGGCAACCAACAACTCACCAAAAGAGCTAACCATTCCTGTCCAAAGTGTTGCAACTGACCAGACGAATGCACTAAACACAATAATTTTTTTTCGACCATACTTATCGGCGAAAAATCCCCCAAATGGACTTAATATTCCATATGACCAGAGAAACACAGAGGTCAGTAATCCGAATTGCGTATCAGTTATAGAAAAATCTTTGATTATGGGGTCTCTCATGGAGGTAAGTAGGATACGATCTAAATAATTCAGTAAAGCCACAATCCATAATAAAGCCACAACAAGCCAGGGATAACAGGATTTTATCGATTTCATATTGCTGACTTTGAAAGTGTATTTTTAGTAATTAATTTTCCAGCGCTTATTTTAGCCTGAAGTACCGTCATTAAAAAAATCATTACCAAAGTTTTATTTGCTTAAAGTATTCAATGGTTTGTCCTTTTTAGAAAGCTTATCTTTTCCATCGGTTAGCCATTCCAAATCAAAAGACGCTACAGACATCTGTGAATTTTTAAAGTGATTGTTTCCTGTTCCTGCAATCGTTCCTCCCTCGTAAAATACATGTATCATCCCGTCAGGAGTTACCGCAATATCAGAATAACCCGCAATTTCCGGATCGATCACTTTTTTCACCGGCCAGGTAATCCCCTCATCGTAACTCATTCGAATAGTAAGGTTTGTGCGGTGTCTGTTAGGCGCAGAGCGCGGTGTAGCAGGCTTGGCTGCTACATAAGGATCCTGACGGCTATCGGGATTGCAAAAAAGAATCCGGTTTTTCGACTGTTCAGGCATGATAGAATAACGGCACATACTTCCAAAACAAATTGGTTCGAAAAAGGCATCGTGAAACTCAGCAGTCGACCAATTTGTAGCGCCATCCTTACTGTAAGTTACCAGTCTTCTATAGTTGATGGATTCATTTCGTGAATTGAACATTACCCGCCCATCGGCGAGCTGAACGACAGATGTTTCGTTTGGAATAACAGTTACATCATTATCTGGAACTGCAATTTCACCAGCTTTCCATGTTTTACCATGGTCGTCGCTATAAACAGACACAACCAATGATGGTCGATGACCGCGAAATCCTGCACCAAACTCTTTTCCTCCTCCATTTGAAAGCCATATAGGTACAACCAACCTTCCGTTGGTCATCTGTATGCCGTGACCTGGTCCCGGAGCCAGAACAACCCAAGGATATCCTTTTTTAAATTCGACGATGGTACTGGTAATGTCTACAGGATCACTCCAGTTTTCCCCATCATCAGTCGATTTTTTGTAGTAACATTTCGAATAATCATTCTGATATAAAAAATGGACTTCCCCGCTTTGGTAATCAGTTATAGGCATGGCATTGTCACTGGGTTTGTCGCCACCTTTAACAATTACCTGAAGCGGTTCCCATGTTCTTCCGAGATCGGTACTCCGGCGCATCACGATATCAATCGGGTCCCAGTCGCCGCCTTTACCTTTGCGGGCAGCTGCAAAAGCCAGTATAGTTCCATATTTTGTGGTTACCATCGATGCGATACGATAAGTATAATACCCATTGGTACCAGCCTCAAAAAGACTTTGCGTTTTGAATTTTCCAACTTGCTGTGAAAAGCAGCTTAAGATGGTCAAACTTAACACCAGAATTAATATTATTCGCTTATTTTTCATATTTAATTATTGTATATTAATGAAAATCTAATTTGAAGTTTATAGACCGAAGATATTTCGATGTGTAAGCGAAAGTGATTCATATGTGATGGCTAAAATTTATCCCACCACAGGATTTAAGTAAGAGGCAGCGAGTTCACCAGGGTTCATTCCATTGAACCAGCTTATCCGGTCAGCTTCTTGGGCATCATTTTCGGGTGTGGTAATCACTGAGCCATCTGCATAATAAATGATAGTCATTACTTCCCTTAATTGGCTAGAACTATTTCCAGGCGCCTTGTGCAAGGTATACCCATAATGAAAAGTGGCATCCCCAGCCTCCATAAAATCTGGCCTAAAAATAGAGTAGTCTTTTTCTACTACATAGGCCTCCAATAAGCTTTGAGATTCATCTGAAATGGGCAGAGTTTTTACGAGCCCATCTTTATGAGACCCCTCTGCAAAAGTGAGCATCCCCATCGATACACCAATGTCGATTAGCGGCATCCACATGGTAACTGTTTTTTGAGTATCCAAGGGCCAGTAATATTGATCCTGATGCCAAGGAGTAGCTCCCCCACCGGCTTCTTTATACAATGCTTGGTCATGATAAATACGCACCCGGTCTACCCCCAATAGTTGTGCTGCAATATTTGCGAATTTATTATGTAAGGTAAATTTCCGAACAGTTTCATCTACTTGCCACAAATTCATCACTTGTAAAAAAGCTTTTCCGTAAGTATCCCTTTCCTCCATCTTTCGTGTTTCCCTATTATTTTTTTTAACGGCCTCATTAATCGCCGGCCTAAAAAAAATCACCTCCTCGCGAGAGGCAACGCCGGGTATATGTATCGCTCCTTTTTGTTGAAAACTCAGGACTTGCTCGGCAGAAAGGGGTGTTTTGCCTTCTTGATTTATTTTTAAAGTATTCATAACCTTGTATACAATCTTAACCTGGTTTGAAGAAAATGTGTTGAATAAAAATGAATGCCCTATTTGAAATCATCAAATATTAACTCCTTAAATACAATCCCTTCATAAGCACTTTTAATACCTGCTTCATAAAAACAAGCTAGGTTACCATTGGGTAAAATAACTAGGTTAGAATAAGCGGCAGGGCCTTCATACAATACAAGCTTCTCCTTCCATGATTTCCCTTGATTAAAAGATATCTTTACCGTCATATTTGTTCTTGATTTTTGGCTAGCTGGATTGGAAAATGCGAGAAATGGCCTTCGTCCTTTATGATCATACCACAACATACTTGCTTGGCAAACAGGTTCAATTAATGCAGTGTCTTGTTGCAGATCTGACCAGGTTTCACCGCCATCCATGCTTGTGGAAGTTTGCCGAACCCGCAGAGAATTATAATTTCTCATGTTCAGTAAGAGCTTTCCTTTGGGTAGTTCGGCTACCGTACACTCATTCACCATATCGGTTGGTGTAGTCCCTCCCAGTTTCCAAATGAGCCCACCATCATCAGAATAAATACTGTGAGAATAATATTTTTTTGATACGATATGATCACAAGGAATTACCAGTCTATTCTTATATTTTTTTGAGCGCATCTGAATCCCATTACCTGGGCCCGTTGCATACCAAGTCCAGTCTGGCATTTTAACATCCGAAGTAATATCTCTAGCAGTTGACCAGCTATTTCCTTCATCGCTGGAAGAAAGTACATATACCCTTCGGCTTTCTTTACTGGTACCATTGATGATTTGTTCTTCACGGTCAGTACCTAAGTTCCAGGTTGATAACAAAATAATATTTCCAGTTTTTCGATCAACTACAGGCGCAGGATTACCGCAGGTATTTTCAGCATCATCCCAAACTATACTAATTTTCGACCAAGTTTTACCTCCATCAAATGAACGTTTAATGACTAGGTCAATATCTCCGGCATCACTACAATTATTCTTCCGTGCTTCCGCAAAAGCTAGTACTGTACCCTTATTAGTGGTGACTATTGCAGGGATTCTAAAACATTTGTAACCATTCTCGCCACTTTTAAAAAGAGGATTCAAATCCTGGCCCATAGCTGAAAATACTGAAATCAAAAAAATGAATACGGAAAAGCCTTTGATACTTTTTCTGAAAAATAATTTTAAACGCATATTTTGAATTATTTTAGTTTTTGTTATATTCTACCCAGTGTGCTGATTTGATTTTTTTTACTTCATCAAATAAGGTATTCAACTTTTCCAATTTTGGTAACCTTGGTTTAAGATCGTTATTTACTTTAAATGAAGCTGCA
This sequence comes from Chitinophaga pinensis, assembly GCA_945876095.1. Taxonomy (GTDB): domain Bacteria; phylum Bacteroidota; class Bacteroidia; order Chitinophagales; family Chitinophagaceae; genus Ferruginibacter; species Ferruginibacter pinensis_E. The sequence goes on along the minus strand of CAMCMP010000004.1, from coordinate 8,967 downwards.
AAGCCGTTATATTTTACAGTAGGCTAATTTGGTATTGCAACTAATACTTTATTGGTTCGGACTGCAGGTCTTGCTTCTCCCCCAGCTATAATAACTTTGCCATTCCATTCCACAAGCGGTGTGGTAACGGGTGCGTATACACTACCATGAGGATTTGTAACAGCATCAGGTTTCTTATTAACAGGCATATTACCAATTACAGACCAGCTATCGGCAATAATATTATACGCTAGTATTTGATCCCCAAACCCAGGATGCTGATCTTTTAATTCTGCAACTCTCGAAGCGTCTTTACCCTCGTCTCCACCAAATACAAGCAAATTGGACTGCCCTTCATTGTATGCAGGAGAAGGCGCTGCCGCAATTGCATGAGGTAGATCTGCAATACGAATCCATCCAATTCCAATATTGTATTTCCAACAATCTTCTAAATATACCCTGTGTATAATGGAATCTTTATTAACTAGGTGTACACCACCAAATACAAAAAAACTACCACTATGGGAACCCGCTGTCGCCAACATTCGTGAATTTCCCGGGAATGGTTCAAGTATTTTCCACTTTTTTTCAGCTGCTGTCATATCTAGGCACCAAAACTCATTTTCCGTCATGCCTGTTGGTGTACTAATTCCTCCAGTTATGTAAATTATATTATTTATAATCATACCACATGCATTGATAATAGGCGCAGGCATTGATGGTAAAATCTGCGTTTCAATAGTTCCATTTATATACTTTAGAGAAAAAACATCTGAATAGTTATGTAGCGCATCCCCACCACCTAAACATACAATTCCATCATTATAGGTTACAGAAACACCATACCCCATTGGCCTCGGCAACTTTCCAATTCTTTTCCACTTTGAACCAGCGCTTTCCAATACAAAAATATAATCATACCAGGTTTTTACTCCATTTGTCCAGGGTCTCTTATTACCTGGAAAGTTTGTACCGCCAGCTACAATCAGGGAATTATTACTTACACCTGCATAGGATCCTGCAAACCCATCAGAATCTGGTATCGAATCAAATTGTTGCCAACTAAATAAGTTATTATGTATTAAATGCTGTGCCTTACTGCTCATATTAATTAAAAAAAAAGTGAATAGAATTAACCTTGTACTGATTGACATAACTAATGTTTTAGAATAATAAATTATCCACCCGCCCTACTATTAATTTTATCAAAAAAAGAAAGCGAATCCAATTCCTTTTTAAATTTGTCGTAACTATCATTACTTAAGGTGGCCAATGGGAGCCTAGAAGGCCCAAGATTCCAACCAAGCATTTTCATGATTGCTTTTTGACCCGGGATAGGGGGATATTGTAGCAATACCCTGATTGCTTCCACCATGAATAAATGATTTTTTTGTGCAGATACAATATCCCCGCTATTAAAATCTGCAATAGTTTTAAGATACTGTGGAGCTGCAAATGTATAGGTACTGCCAATGGCTCCCTTTGCCCCCACAGCAAGTGCGGAAAGCAGTAATTCATCAAATCCATATAATATATCAAACCTGCCGTTTTCAAAATTCAGGCAGGATTGATATTCCTGAATAGAAGACGCTGAATATTTAATTCCCGCGAGGTTAGAAATCAAGGGGCCTGCATATCGCAAAAATTCAATCATATCCATACTTACACCGGTAAGATGAGGAATATGATAGTAGTAGAAAGGAATAGTTGGTGCTGCAGAGGCTATTTCTGCCATGCAATTGACTAGATTTATAACCGATGTTGGTTTGAAATAAAAGGCGGCTACTGATGAAAAAGCATCTGCACCTGATTCAGCTGCATGGGCAGCAAGTATTTTAGCTTCGGCTATACTACTATGACCAACATGAACAATAACTAACAATCTGCCATTGCCAGCCTTAATAAAAACTTCAGTCACTTTCATTCTTTCTTGTGTAGTCATATTTGGCCCTTCACCATTGCTACCGCAAACAAAGATCCCACGCAATCCATCAAGAACTAACCTATCGACCAAGTTTGGTATCAAATCAAAATTTATAGAACCATCTTCATTAAAAGGAGTAAATACCGCTGCTATCAGACCTTCAATTCTAATCATGCCAATTATATTTGTAAATTAAGTTTATTTATATTTTAATATCCCTCTGTCTGTACTAGCTTACTATTATTGGCTAAAATAGTTGTGTTTAATGGCCAATAAAGGGGCGTTGTTTTCCCAACCAAATTAGGTATGTAAGTGTAGACATTAATCGTACCGCCTTTGTGAAACCGCACTAGGTCAAACCAGCGTTTATTTTCAAAAAATAATTCTCTCCCTCTTTCATCCAATATTTCCTTTTCAATCGAAACCTTATCATTTGGTCCTGCATAAACTCCATTACCTGCCCTATTCCGAACTTTATTCAATTCTGTAATAGCAGATACGGTATTATTAATGCCCGCATAAGCTTCTGCTTTCATCAACTGCACATCAGCTAGGCGATACATAATAATATCATTATCGGAAATCCTTTCATCTGAATATTTTGTACCAGGGTATTTTGTAATCCAAGAAATTTTAAGCCCTGAGCTTTGTCTTTCAGTAATCCAAGTAAATGGAATCCTTTTATCATTTGGATATGCATTAAACAATGATTTGGATTTTGCACTGATCTGATAGGCTCCCTGACCACCCGCAGCACTATTTGCCCAAGGAAGGCTATCAAGATTAAGTGCACCCGTAATAATAGCAAGAAACGGAAGTGCATTATAAGCATAATTCGCTCCTGTTTCATCCCTAGTGTAATATGCCGCCAATAAAACTTCACTATTAGCAGAAGCTTTGACACCTGTAACATTTTTAAAGTTTGCATTCAATGAAACACCTGAAGACTCCACTTCAGAGATTGCCAAGATGGCATCATTCAAATCAGTATTTCCACCTGCAAGTACCTTGGCACTCCAAAGTTTTGTATCCGCTTTTAGGGCCTGTACAGAACCATAAGCAAAGCGATATTTTGAGGGGAAACTCGTAGCTGTATAATTACTTAATGACTTCAATACAGTGATTGAAGTGTCGATATCTGACTGTATTAGTTTCATCACATCCACTGAGGAGGATCTGGGTAATAAAGGGACATTATCATTTGTAATTGCTTGAAGCATTAATGGCGCATCTCCAATGATCCTTACCAAACTAAAATAAAAATAGGCTCGTAATGCATGGGTTTCAGCAATGATCCTTTTCTTATTATCTGCCACAGAAAATGGAAAGTCTTTTATTTTTTCCAATAATAAATTACAGTGGCCAATAGCCTGGTACCATTGGTTATAATTGATTGCACCTGATGAAGGCGTGATAATTTGTGTCCAAGCTTCTGTAAACCGTGCGTTAGAAGCTGCTATCAATTCTTCACCACGTTCTGTGCCATAGGTTACATTATTAGCAAATAGCCGCATAAATGTATAGGTACCTGTAAGGTATGGCTCAAAATCGCCTTCACTTTTAAAATAATTGGATTCGGTAATACTTGAATCGGTCCTTATATCCAATATTTTTTTACAACTGGTATTGACAAAAAAAAGTAAAATCGTGATACTTATAAATAATAATATCCTTTTCATAGCTGAAATATTTTATCGTTTATTGTAGTGATTGGTTTTAAAATTTCAATGTTCCTCCAAGAGAAAACTGTCTTGGGCGTGGATATGCTCCTTGATCGAATCCAGTATATGTCTCTGGATTCACACCTTTATATTCTGTCAGGTAACCCAAATTATAGACTCCAGCAAAGACATTAAGACCAGTACAATGAATTTTACGGACTAAATACGATGGCAGGTCATAGGAAATTGAAATTTCCCTAAAAGCTAAAAAATCGCCTTTTGTAATCATAGCTGAAACATCAGGTCCATAGGAGTTGTTATTGCCAAGTGTAGCCGAGCGAACATAATTACGTTGGCCAAAGTCAAAATCGGCCATAGAAAATCTTGCATATTGTTTATTGACATCACCTGATTTTTGCCAGATATTTGAACCAATAGCCTCAATAACAGCACCCTCGTTAAATGCCCGGGCTTGTCCAAGTGATCTTGCCAGGGCGCCATCGCTTATAATATGCCCCAAAGCATAATCCATTGTAAATCTTACCGATATTCCTTTATAGGTGAAGGTATTTTGCATACCTCCAATCTTATCTGGTGATTTATACCCCATAAATACCTGATCCCTGGTATTAATTACCCCATCCCCATTGATATCATCAAAAATGAAATCTCCAGCACGTTTACCCAGTGTTATTCCAACTGGAGAAGCAAGAATATCCTTATGCGTTAAATTCCAAGTAGCGGCTTCTGCATCTGTAGAAAAAACACCCAGTACCTTGTAAGCCCATAAACCATAGGGTCTTTCACCTTCTGCAAAACCACCTGCATCATTCAGTTGTTTACTACCTAGATTATACACAATGTCTCCCCCTTGTCTATTATTTAGACGTCCATTTGTTGGAAGTTTAATAATGGTCGTTTTATTAAAGGCAAAAGAAAAATTGGCTTTCCAAATAAATGATTTTACATTAATTAAAGTAGCCCCTAATTCTATCTCAATACCTTTATTTTGCAATGTCCCGTTATTAAAAGCAATAGAAGAGAATGGTGATTCAGATGGTAATGGTTTACTGGCAATTCTATCTTTGGTTAATTTATTATAATAATCAACTGTTAAATTAATTTTACCCTTAAAGAACGATGCATCAAATGCCAGGTCTGCCGTTTCAGTAGACTCCCATTTCAGGTCGGGATTTTGAAGGTTTGACCTTAATATTCCTGATCCATTTGCATATACGGAAGCTCCATAACCACCATAAGTATCAGTAATGCTAAGATCACTAAGCCCAGACTTACCCCAACTTGCCCTAAACTTTAAAGCATTGACAAAGCTTACATTCCAGAATTTTTCTTTATGAATATTCCATCCTGCAGCAATTGAAGGAAACAAAGCATATTTATTGGCATCTGTAAAATTGGAGAACCCATCATAACGGATGGAGCCGCTCAATAGATATTTTGCATTATAATCATAATTGAACTGCCCGAAATAACTTGCCGATTTTGTTTCCAGTAAAGAAGTTCCAAAATTTGTAACATTACTCAATACCGTTCCATTAATAACAGTGATAGATGGTTCATTGATGGTGAAAATATAATCATTGGTGGCTCTTTGCGATCCTATATTAATTACATTATTATTATTTTGCTGATAATTAAATCCTGCAAGTGTCGTAAAGTGATGATCAGTTCCAATATTAAAATCATATTGCAATATCTGATCAGTCATGAATTGCCTAGAAGCATTTGTCTGTTCATTTTTTTGTCTTTGGGTACTAGGTTGCTGGGCCTCACTTTGGGGAGTCTGCAACCTTCTGAACATGTATGAATAATCATCAATGAGATAAGAAAAAGAAGGTTTAAAATGTAATCCTTTTAAAATTGTCAAGTCACCCCCTACTCTTGAAACTAACCTTTCACTTACAATCCTATTTTCATCATATTTTAAGGTGTGAAGCCTGTTTCGAGTTGAATAATTTTCACCGGTAGCTGGAGCTCCATTATCTTTAAAAATGCGAATCAATGGAGTTAGATGGACACCCCTAATTAAGTCATTCTGGTATGCATCTACATAATTAGGTTTCACATTCTGGTAATTAAGCATTACATCGATTATAAAATTCTCATTGGCTTTGAAACTGAAATTTCCAAGCATATCAAATCGTTTGTATTTTGTTCCAACAAAAACTCCTTTTTGATCATTTAGCCCAAAACCAACATTATAGGTTGCCTTTTCACTTCCCCCACTTATAGCAATATTTTCATTTTGACTAATGCCAGTTTTCCAGATTTGATCTTGGTAATGATTATCTGCAAAAAGTAATTTCGTACCTGGATTGATTGGATCATCCATCACCTTCCACCCTTTTGCCAGCAGGTTGTCTAAATACGGCTGACCTTCAATAGCCAAAATATTGTCATAAAGGGCCGTAGTATATGCACTATTACTATACTGCCCTTTAGCTGTAAACAATCTCGTGCCGGCAGAGAAGCCGCCGTTATTCAAAAGATTATTTTTATCTAGGGGATCATTCGTATTTTTTACTGTGGTGCGTGCCAATCCTAGATACTGTTGAGCTGTCATATAATCATATTCTCTTGCTTGCGTTTCCCAGGTAGTACGGTGATTGATAATAACATTCATTTTACTGTTGAATTTACCACCTTTGGTTTTAATAACAATAACGCCATTGGCTCCACGGGCTCCATAAATGGAGGTGGAAGCAGCATCTTTCATTACTGTAAGCGATTCTATATTTTCCGGATTAATATCATCCATAGACCTGATTACACCATCAACAATCACAAGGGGACCACTATTACCTGAAACGCTGCCTAAAGGATTACCTCCACTATTTCCCTGACCTGATCCGTATGGATTTAGTTTGGTACTTCCACGAATAATAATATTATTAGCACCTGCTCCTGGCTGTCCATTCTGAATTGGAATGGATACACCTGCTATCTTACCCTGAAGTGCCTGAACCGGATTAGGATTGATTGCATTTTTAAGCTCATCAGGATTCAACTTAGAAATAGCTGCTGTGGTTCTTGTTCGGGTCTGTTGGGTATAGCCCAACACAATAACTTGTGTTAGAGATTCACCAGTTCGAACAAGTGAAATATTGATTACTTTATTTACCCCCACAGATATTTCAATTTTGTCAAACCCAACTCTAGAAAAAACCAATTTGTCATTTTTAGTTATCCCGCTTAAAGAAAACAAACCGTCAACATTGCTTATTGCACCTTTTGATGCACCTTTTACTTGCACAGATGCACCTTCCAACCCTACACCTGTGTCGTCGGTAACTTTCCCAGTAACTGTAAAAGACTGAGCATACAAATCAGCATTTGAAAAAATGACTAAAGAATAAAAAAGTAATAATCTTAGCGTAAACAAAAAAAACTTCCTTTTCATGAGCAATCAATTTTTAGAGGTTAAATAATTTTTACTAATTGTATAATAGTAATTATGTACTACATATCAAAGTTAGACCGAAAATTAACTTTACCAAATATTTTTTAATTTTTAGAGGAATCGATAGCTTGATGCAGCGCGATACTATAACGGAAAGAAGAAGTTGGTAAAATTAGACCATAACGTTAATTTGAATTTTAATAAGAAGTAATTACTCCTTATTAAAATTCAAAAATTTGTTCATTAAGATAATATGCAAGTTATAGCGCCGCGATAATAATTACATTTTACTTTTTACTATAAAAATCACAAGAACTGACTTACAAATATTAAATTATTGCAAAATTTTTTCTTTAATAAAGCCCTCCAGCGTAGCCAAGACAAAAAAGATTAGTCATAAATCAGAATACCTTTTCACTATAGGAAAAATATTTACAATAAATGACATTGGGATTAATAATATAAAATTTAGCATTTAACCTCCTTAAGGATAAATTCTTAATATAATTCGCATGAATACTACTTTTATTAATTTAAGGTTTCGAAAATTCCTTTATTTAGATTAAATCGACGATACAAATCATTTCTTTTGCAATTTTGCAAAATGGCTTTCTAGGTGCGTCCGCATACCTTTACGGAAATCTTCTCTAGATCCGGATCTTAGCAGATGAACTAAGTCCAAATGACTAACAGCACTAATCTTCGGAATTTTTTCTAGATTAGCAATGTAACCAAAAACAGGCATTAATAAATTAGAAAAACGCTGCATGGTTACATTACCTGTCATTTGATATAATTTTCCATGAAAATCAATTTCGTTCTTTATCCGAAAGACCTCGTCTACCCGTTTAGCCTTTTCATTTTGTGCTATTATCTCCAGTTCATCGATATCTTTTTTCGTTTTTCGTATATATAAAATATCCGTCATTCCCATCTCCAAAGTTAATCTCATTTCAAAAATATCTTTTAAGGTATTCGCACCAATGATAAGTGGATTCATTACTCTTTCCATTGCCCCCAATATATCTGGGCTTGAAAGTACCATTCCTCGCCTTTTTTTACTTTCAACCATTCCCATCATTCGTAATCGGCTTAAGGCCTCCCTTAATACGTTCCTGCTTACACCTAATGACGTGGCCAATTCTACTTCGCTTGGCAGAATATCACCTGGCCTAAATGAATTATTTTTTAGAAATTCGAGCAAATTGATCTCTACTACCTCTACCATTGTTTTAAAATTGACCTTTTCAATTTCAATATTTATCGCATTTTTCCTTACCATACTAAAGAATATTTTGTTCAAATGTAGAACAAGTTACAATATTGTATAAAAATTATTACCGCAGTATAACATAATAGTAAAAAAAAGCAAGATTCAAACTTATCAATTCAAAATGGTTTTATAATCTTGACAATCTACCCTAATAAGCAGCTATTTGCATTTAGACTAACAACATAGAAAATCCAAATAATTACTCCATACAATGATGTTTTGACCTAGCCTCCCTAAAAAATATTACAACTACAAATTGGTTGCAACATAACAACTATCTGAAATACAATGCAAATGGGGGATCAATTTAATATGGCGAAGAGGGGTTAGCTCAAAATGGTATTGTGGGGAGAAATTATTTGCGGAGAACACAACAAAGTGATGAGTTCTTTTTGGAGCAGTAAAATCGTTTTTTTTGTTACAAAAAAAATAGCTGAAACCCTTTATTCACAATGGTTTCAGCTGACGATCACAATTGATTGATTATAGTCTATTTAAAGTGGGTTCGCCGGCGGCTCGCACCACTTTAAAGGCCTGATAATTATCAGGCCTTTTGTATATAAAAAATCACTAGTGAACGACTAAATTAATTAAAAATGGGCACCTTTCGGTAGCCCACCAATGTTGTAGATTTGTTTTACAAAGAACCAATCCCAACATGAGCAAAAATACGGAGATAAAATTAGTCGGTCAGCCGATTTTAAGTCAG